>JAPUFC010000066.1 GCA_027492275.1 Mesorhizobium sp.
TATCGCGGCCAGGAATCGTTCATCGCCTGGCGACCGCTGCAACCCTTCGCCGGCGGGCTCGGCGACCAGCCGCGCTGGGGCGTGATTGCCAAGATCAGTCGCGATGAAGCCTTGGCCAGCCTGCATTCGCTGCAGTGGCTGATGATCGCCAGCGGCTTGCTGATCGCCGCGGCGGCGAGCGTTCTCGGCGTCGTCTCGGCGCGTCATCTGTTCGACCCGGTGCTGGCCATGCAGCGCGCGTTGACGCGCTTGGCGAATGGCGAGCAGACACCGATCCCGGGCCTCGACCGAGGCGATGAGATCGGCGCCATGGCGCAGGCGGCCGAGAAGTTCCGCACCATGTCCGAGGTCGTCGCGCGCGACCGCTGGATCCGCGAACACGTCGCCGCGCTGACCACCGCGGTCAGCCAGGAAGATCGATTGAGCCGCGTTCCCGAGGTCATCCTCGGGCTCCTGCGACAACAGATCGACGTGCCGGTAGCCGCGCTTTTCCTGCGCGACAGCGGCGGCCATTACCGGCTGGCCGGCGCCCAGGGTCTGGCCAGGCGCAGCCAGAGCGCCAACGGCTTCGCCCCCGGCGAAACGCTGGTCGGCCAGTGCGCCTGCGACCGACAGCCGATGATCGTTTGGCCGGTTCCCGGAGGGCTGGTGCCGATCACCACCGGGCTGGCCGAGTTTCCGCCCGAAGAAGTCGTGCTCTACCCGATCACCCATCATGACGAAACGCTGGCCGTCGTCGAACTGGCGTCGACCCGCCGGCTCTCGAGCGACGCGCACGCTTTCCTGGCCGCGCTGGTCGGCCCGCTCGGACTGCACCTCGCCAACATCGAAGCTGCCGAAAGCAATCTCGCACTGCTCGAGGCAAGCCGCGAGCAGGCCGCCGCGCTGGGCCGCCAGGCGACCGAACTCGGCGAGAAGAACGTCGAGATGCAGGCGCTGAGCGAGGAGATGCGCAGCCAGGCGAACGAACTCAAGACGCAGAACGAAGAATTTCGTGTCAACCAGGAGGAACTGCGCGCCCAACAGGAGGAGTTGGCGCACCAGAACCAGGCCCTCGAGGCACAGAGGCGGCAACTCGAAGACAGCCGCCAGGAGGCCGAGACACGGGCGCAGGATCTGGCACAGGCGAACCGCTACAAGTCGCAGTTCCTGGCCAACATGTCGCACGAACTGCGCACGCCGCTCAACAGCATCCTGATCCTCGCCAGGCATCTCGCCGAGAACGGCGGCGGCCACCTCGACAGCGACGAGGTCGAGTCGGCAGGGGTCATTCATGAGAGCGGCAGCCAGCTCCTGGCGCTGATCAACGACATCCTCGATCTGTCGAAGATCGAGGCCGGCAAGATCGAGATGCTCGTCGAGGACTTTCCGCTTGCCGACATGCTCGCCTACCTGCGCCGGATCTTCGCACCGCTCGCCGAGAAGAAGTCGATCGAGCTGGCCATCGACGGCGACGCCGGCGACCCGGGAATCATCCGCAGCGACCGCCGCCACCTCACCCAGGTGCTGACCAACCTGCTGTCGAACGCCATCAAGTTCACCGACCAGGGCGCCGTTCGCCTCGCCGTCCGCGCCGAGAACGGCGGCCTGCGCTTTGACGTGGTGGACAGCGGCATCGGCATTGCCGCCGACCAGATCGAGCGTATCTTTTCCGCCTTCCAGCAGATCGACGACGGCACCGCCCGCAAGTACGGCGGTTCGGGACTCGGCCTGGCGATCAGCCGCCACCTCGTCGAACTGCTCGGCGGCCGACTCGAGGTCGACAGCACACCGGGATGCGGCAGCCGCTTCTCGGTAGTTCTCCCGCCCGTCAGCGAACTGGCCAGCGTCGCGCCCACCGCTAGCGCGCCACTGCCTGTGCCGGCGCAAGCGGCCCCGGCACAGGCCGGCACGCGCGGGACGCTGATCCTCGTCGTCGAGGACGACGAGCGCCTGTTGCCGATCATCGTCCGCCTGATCGAAGTGCTGGGCTATGCCGTACGGACGACGGAGAGCGGCGAACGGGCGATCGAGTTGATCCGCGCCGAACGCCCGGCCGGCGTGCTGCTCGACCTTGGCCTGCCCGGCATCTCGGGAATGGACGTGCTGCGGCGCCTGAAGAGTGATCCGGCGACTGCCGAGATACCGGTCTGCATCATGTCCGGCGCTGCCGATAGCGGCGAGGCGCGCACGCTTGGCGCCGCCGGCTACATCCGCAAGCCGATCACCCGCGACGCGGTGCTGCGGGCCATCCGCAACATGCTCGAAGCCACGCCGACGGTCTCGGCGCCGGCCAACAAACCGCGCATCCTGCTGGTCGAGGACAACGAAGCGTGCACCCGGGCGGTGCGCGTGCTGTTCAAGGATCTCGATATCGAGTTCGGCATCGCCAAGGACGGCGCTGCCGGTCTGGAGGCGATCCAGACTAGCCGCTTCGACGCCGTGATCCTCGATCTGACGCTGCCCGACATGAGCGGCTTCGAGTGGCTGGAACGGGTTGCCGCAGCCGACCCGGGGCATCCGCCGGTCGTCGTCTATTCGGCCCGCGACCTCGACGACGCCGGCTTGCTGCGCCTGCGCACACATGCCCACGCGGTGATCGCCAAAGGGCGCCTCAATGGCCAAACCAGTCAGCGCTTGCGCGAGGAGGTGCTGCTGGCACTCGCCGCGCCGGCGCCGCTGCCAGCACTGGCGTCGACGGCTCCGGCCAGGCGCGGCTCCCTGTTGATCGTCGATGACGACGTGCGCAGCCAGTCGGCGCTGTCGAAGGTGCTGCGCGCCCACGGTTTCACCGTGCGCGTTGCGACGAGCGGCCCACAGGCGCTGGACCTGCTCGCCGGCGAGCGCTTCGACGCGCTGCTCACCGACATCATGATGCCGGAGATGGATGGCTTCGAGTTCATTCGCCGCGCGCGCAGCGGGCCGGCCGGCGAGCTGCCGATCATTGCCGTCACCGCCAAGGCGATGCCCGGGGATGTCGCGCTGTGCCTCAGCGCCGGCGCCAGCGACTATCTCGCGAAACCGGTCGACATCGACCACCTGCTGGAGCTGCTCGACAAATGGCTCTGAAACGAAGCACCGGCTGCCAACGCGAGCAACTCGAGGCAGACCTGCTGCTGCATGCGCTGCGGGAGGGCTACGGCTACGACTTCAGCGGTTACGCCCGCCCCTCGCTGATCCGCCGGTTGCGTCAACTGGTCGCGTTATTCGCTGTCGACAGCCTCGCCGACCTGGTGCCGGAGCTGCTTCGCGACGAGAAGATGGCCCAGGCGATCATCAACTACGTCTCGGTACCCGTCTCCGAGTTCTTCCGCGACCCGGCGGTCTGGAAGTACGTCCGTGAATCGGTGCTACCCGAACTCGACAGCTTCCCGCGCCTGAACATCTGGCAGATCGGCTGCGGGCATGGTCAGGAAACCTGGTCGATCGCCATCCTGCTGCACGAGTGCGGTCTCGCGCGCAAGCTGCGGCTGGTCACCACCGACATCAGCGGCGACCTGCTCGCCATGGCCCGGCGCGGGCGCTGGCCGGCGCAGGAGTTCGCCAACTGGCGCGCCAACTACCTGGCCGCCGGCGGCAGCGCGCATTTCGACGACTACTTCGAGGCCAGCCGCGGCGAGGTCGCGATTCGCACCGAGAGGCTGCCCGCGATCGAGTTCGTCGAGCACAATCTGGTCACCGACGACGCGTTTCTCGAAACGCAGTTCGTGATCTGCCGCAACGTCCTGATCTACTTCGGCGAGGCGCTGCAGGCGCGCGCGCTGGGGGTCTTCGAGCGCAGCCTCGAACGCGGCGGGATGCTGCTGCTCGGCAGCTGCGAAGCCATCCTTGACGGGCGGGCGGCCTGGACCACGATGCAGCCGCAACTGCGGGTGTTTCGCCGCAGCATGGCGAGGGCGACATGTATAGCCCGCTAGTCGTCACCCCTGCCGGCGACGGCAAGGCGCCGATGCGCGCCATGCTCGCCGCGCGCGGGCCGGCCCCGAGCCGCCCGCGCTGCCGGCCTGACGGCGGCCCGGCGCGCCATCGACCGAGGTTTCCCGGATGAACGACTTGCCGAAGATTCTCGTTGTCGACGATATCGCCGCCAATCGCCTGGCCATCCGCACCGCCCTGAGCAGCATCGAGGCGACGCTCGTCGAAGCCGCCAACGGTTTCGACGCGCTGGCGATCACGCTCGAAGACAACCTGGCACTGATCCTGCTTGACGTCCAGATGCCCGAGATGGATGGTTTCGAGGTCTGCGAACGCCTGCGCGCCAATCCGCAGACTGCCGATACGCCGGTGATATTCGTCAGCGCCGCCAACAAGGCCGATGAGGACCGCATCCACGGCTACCTGAGCGGCGCGACCGACTACCTGTCGAAGCCGATCAACGATCAGATCCTGCGCGCCAAGACACACGTCTTTCTGCGTCTCTACCGGCAGAATCGTGAACTACAGGCGGCGCTTGCCGCGGCGCAGGCGGCCGACCGGGCCAAGGACGCCTTTCTCGCCAACGTCAGCCACGAGCTGCGGACGCCGCTCAACGCCGTCATCGGCCTTTCGGCGCTAGCCCGCCGGAGCAGCACCGACGCGCGCCAGCGCGAGTACCTGGACAAGGTCAACGACGCCGGGCAGACGCTGCTGGCGATCATCAACGATTTGCTCGACCTGACCAAGATCGCTGCCGGCGAACTGCAGTTCGAAGCGACGCCGTTCAGCCTTCGGCAAACGGCCGCGCGGGTTCTTTCGGTGATCGGACACCTCGCCGCCGGCAAAGGCTTGCTGCTCTACGGCGAAATCGACGAGACGCTCCCGGAAGTTGTCGTCGGCGATCCGCTGCGCATCGAGCAGATCCTGCTCAACCTGCTCAACAACGCAATCAAGTTCACCGAGTCCGGGCGGATCGTCGTGCGCGTCGCCCTGGCGGAACTCAGCGGGCAGCGGGTGCGCCTGCAGATCGCGGTCGAGGATTCGGGAATCGGCATGAGCGACGACGAGATCAGCCAGATCTACAAGCCCTTCGTGCAGGCCGACACTTCGATTTCGCGCAAGCATGGCGGCACCGGCCTCGGCCTGGCCATCTGCAAACAGCTGGCCGAAGGCATGGACGGAACGATCGAGGTCAACAGTCGGCCCGGCCAGGGTACGCGTTTCCTGGTTCACCTGTCGCTCGGACTGGCCAGCGCCGACGACCTGCCACCCGCCGACGACCCGGCCGACATCCAGGATCTGCCGACACGCTACAGCGACGCGCGCGTCCTGGTGGTCGACGACCAGCCGCTCAATCGCGAGGTCGTCTTCGATCTTCTCGGCACCGTCGGCATCGTCCCACGCCTGGCCGAGAACGGGCAGCAGGCGGTGGACATCCTCGGCGAGGCAGGCGCAGAAGCATTCGACCTGGTGCTCATGGACATCCAGATGCCAATCATGGACGGCCTCACGGCGGTGCGCCGGATCCGCGCACTGCCGGGCTTTGGCGGGCTGCCGATCGTCGCCATGACGGCGCACACGATGGTGCACGAAAAGCAGGGCCACCTCGCGGAAGGCATGAACGATCACCTCGGCAAGCCGTTTTCGCTGCCGAGCTTCTTTGCGCTGCTTGCCCGATGGTTGAAGCCACGGGCCGTGCCGGCGCTCGAACCGATACCCTCGCCGGCGGCGCTCGGCGGCGACTCGATCGGCAACAGCCCGGGCAGGAGCGGATTCTCGGCGATCAAGGGCCTCGACAGCGCGGCCGGACTCGAACGTTTTGCCGGAAACAGGGCGCGCTATCGGCATTGGCTGGGTGAGTTCGTCGGCGAATCGGCCGGCTTCGTTGCCGCCATCGACGCCCTGCTGGCGCGTGGTGCGCGCGAGGCGGCAAGGCAGGCGACGCACGCCTTCAAGGGTCGTGTCGGGATGCTGGGAATGCGCGATCTGCACGAGCAGGCGGCGCGGCTGGAGCAGGCGATCCGGGCCGGCAAGGCGAGTGGCGCGCTGCGCGAGCAACTCGCGAAGTCGATCGAGGACATGTGCGCCGGCGTTCGGGCAGCGATCGCCACGACGGCCCTCACCCTGGCCCCCGCAGAGCCAACGCTGGAAACCGCCGCGGCCCGATGGACTGGCGGGCCGCGGCCACCGTCAATCGCGGTACTGCTCGAGTTGCTGGCGACCGCCGACGGCGGCAGCGCCGCGGCCATCGAAGCGGCTCTCGCCGAACTGCCGGGCACCCCCTGGTCGCCGTTGCTGGAAGCGGCACTGCTGCGGGTACGCGCTTTCGACTTCGAGGCGGCGAGGCGACTCCTCGCCGACGCCCGATGAGCGCCGAAAGGCGAACTGCGGAGCGGCGCGTCGCGCGCGGCCGGACCGCCGCCGCCAGGCAGGACAGGCCGCGATGAGCACGCGGCTTGGCTGCGCCTGCGCCGCCCTCTTCCTGTTCTGCCACAGCCTTGCCGCGGCTGCCGACGAACCGTATGTCACCGCCTACAAGCTGGCCAGTGACGCACGCACGGTGGACCTCGGCGTGCAGCCGCTCGGCTATCCGAACGCGATGATCGGCGCGGTGATGCGCCGCGACCGGATCCTCAAAGGCAAGCTGGAACGTCTTGGCCGACCGCTGGCCACGTTCCCCTTCCGACGCGGCGCCGACATGGTCGACCTACTCGCCGACGGCCGACTCGAGGCCGGGCTACTCGGCGACATGCCGACGATCATGGTCGCCGTACGTGCCCGGGTGGCGATCGCCGGTCTCGTCAAGAGCAGCGCGACGGCAGTAGTCTCGCGCCAGGAAGGGCTGGTGGCGAGCCTGCGCGGCAAGCGCGTCGCCTACGTGCCGAATTCGAGCGCGCATTACACGCTGCTGCAGGCGCTGGCCAGCGTCGGCATGAGCGAGAGCGACGTGACGCTCGTCGCGCTGCCCGTCGACGAGATGCCCGCGGCGCTGGCCCAGGCACGCGTCGACGCGTTCGCTGGCTGGGAACCGGCACCGTCGGTGGCACTGGCGCAGAGCCCGCAAGCGCGTGTCGTCTTCCGCGGCCTCAGTTCCGATTATCTGGTGCTGAACCGTCGCCTGATCGACGAGAGTCCCGAGGCTGCCCTGGAAATCGTCGCTGCCCTGGCGCGCGCCCTGGAATGGATGCGCGCCAGCCGCAACAACATCGAGAGCGCGGCCCGCTGGGCGATGGCCGATGGTGCCGCCTTCAGTGGCCGGCCCGCCGACCTGACGCTGGAGCGGGCGGTGGCGATCGCGCGTCGCGAAATCCTCGACATACCCGCGGCACCGGCATTGCCGGCGGCGAATGCCGAGCAGAAACCGCTGTTCGGCGAGTTCGCCTTTCTGCAGAAGCTCGGCAAACTGGCTGCCGATGCGCGCTGGGAGCACGTCTCGGCGGCGTTTGCCTACGCTGGCCTGCAGCGGGTCATGGCGGCGCCCGGCAGCTACCGTCCATACGCCTTCGACTACGAGCCCTAGGACATGGATCTGACGACGCCAAACGACGGCAACGATGCCCCCCGGCCCGGCCGCGGTATCGTCACGCGGGTCGCCAGTGTCTTCGGTGCCTTGATGGTAGTGACCATCGCGGCCCTGCTCGCCGTCTGGCTCTACGGTCTGCCGGCAGTCGGGGTACCAGGTGCCCGCGAGATCCACGTGGCGGAGGCCAGACAGGCGCTCGAGATCAGCGCCGACAGCCGCGTCACGCAGATCGAGATGGCCTTGCGTGAACGCCGCGGCGATCTTCGCCTGCTCGCCGAAAACCTCGCCATCGAGCGCGAACTGGTCGCCCAGCCGCCCGGCGCGGCGCGCGCCGAGGCGGCCGCCGCTCGTCACTTGCAGGCGATGATCTCGGCCTACCCCGATACCTACGAAAGTGTGTCGCTGCTGACGACGGGCAGTGGCCGCGTGCTGGCGACGAGTAACGGGCTCGGCAGCGGCCAGCGCTTCGCCGACAGCACACGACTTGAGCGGCTGCTGGTGCCCGGCGTGGTCGAGCATATCGAAACCGATGACTCCATCGCGACCGGCGAACGCAAGCTGCTCATTGCACGCCAGGTGCTTGAACGAGATGCCTTGGGCGCGCCCACCGGCAAGGTGCTCGGGGTCCTCGTGGCGACCGTGGCGACCCGCCAGATCCTGGGCAGCTTCGACCGCGCCGAACTGCGCTCGCTCGGCGATTCCGGCTCGGTGTCGCTGTTCGATCGTCGCGGGCCGTTGGCGACCTTCCGCCTGCTGGCACCGGCCAACGGACAGGCTGGCGAGCCGGCGCCCCCCGAACACGGTGTCGAAGGCAGCTTCGTCGAGACCGGCGGCGACGGACGGGCCATCCTCGCCATCTATCGCTTCGTGCCGATCGGTGCCGGTGAAGGATGGACTCTGGTCGTGCGCCGCGACCGCGACGAAGCCATCGCCGAGCTCACCCTGCGAGCGGCGCGCCTGCTCCTCGTCGGCCTGCTGTTCACCGGCGGCTGCCTGGTCGTCGTCGGTTTCGCGGCACGCCAGCTGACGCTCCCGATCCGACGGCTGGCAAGCGTTGCGCAGCGGCTCGCCGACGGCGATCTGGGCGCCCGCGTCGCGCTGGCTGGACAGCGGACCGGCGACGAAGTATCGGCCCTGGCGATCGCCTTCAATAGCATGGCCGGGCGCTTCGAGGCCTGGCACACGAGCCTCGCCCACGAGGTCGACACGCGCACGCGCGAACTGCAGCAGGAGAAGGAAACCGCACAGCGTTACCTCGATGTTGCCGGAGTCATCCTGATGGTCCTCGACCGCTCGGGGAGGATCGCGCTGATCAACGCCAAGGGCTGCGAGCTTCTCGGATTCCCGGAGAGCGAACTGCTCGGCACCGACTGGTTCAGTCGTTTCATCCCGGCGCCGCAGGCCGCGGCCGGGCGCGCGGCTTTCCTCCACCTGCTGAGTGGCGAGTCGGTCGCCTTTGCCTGCTACGAGAACGAGATCGTCAATGCCGCCGGCGGGACGCGCGTCGTCGACTGGCGGAACATCGTCCTGACCGGGGCGAGCGGCGAGATCCAGGGCGTCCTTTCATCTGGTGACGACATCACCGAACGCCGGCAGTTCGAGCAGCAATTGAACGACCAGCAGGTGCACCTCGAAGTGCTGGTCGCCAAACGTACCGCCGACCTGACGGCGGCGCTCGCCGCAGCCGAACTCGCCGACCGCGCCAAGGACGCTTTCCTGGCCAACGTCAGCCACGAGCTGCGTACCCCGCTCAACGCCGTCATCGGCCTCGCCGGCCTGGCTCGGCGCCTGGGCACCGACGCGCGACAGCGCGACTATCTCGACAAGATCGCCGGTGCCGGCACGACGCTGGCCCGCCTCATCGACGACCTGCTCGACCTGTCGAAGATCGTCGCTGGCCACCTCGAGTTCGAGCGTTGCACCTTCAGTCTGCGCGGCGTACTCGAACGCAGCAGTTCGGTGATCCAGCACCGGGCGGCGGCAAAGGGCCTGAATCTGAGCACGCGAATCGCCGACGACGTACCCGATGTTCTGGTGGGAGACCCGTTGCGCGTCGAGCAGATCCTGCTGAACCTGCTCAGCAACGCCGTCAAGTTCACCGCCGCTGGGCGCATCGGTGTCGGCATTGGCGTGCACCAGCGCAACGCACAGCGCGTCTGCCTCGAAATCACGGTCGACGACACTGGCGTCGGCATCGCCGACGCCGACCTGCCGCTGCTCTTCGAACCCTTCTCGCAGGGCGACGCGACGATGTCGCGCAAGTTCGGCGGCACCGGCCTCGGTCTAGCCATTTGCCGGCGCCTGGCCGAAGCGATGGAGGGCGATATCCAGGTCAGCAGCCAGCCGGGCCAGGGCAGCAGCTTCCGGGTGAGAATCTGGCTCGATCTCGGCGCTGCGGAGGATCTGGCGGCGACGCCCACCGACGACGCCCTGCCGGCGGACTACGGCAACGCGCGGGTACTCGTCGTCGAGGACCAGCCGATCAACCGGGAGA
>JAPUFC010000067.1 GCA_027492275.1 Mesorhizobium sp.
CCGGCCCACTGCCCTTGCCGATTCGGAGCGCCGCGCCGGCTTCCAGCGCGCCCTGCAGATAGGCGCGCGCCTCGCACACGGCTTCCGCCAGCTCCAGCTTCCGTGCCAGGCCGGCGGCGATTGCCGCCGACAGCGTGCAGCCGGTGCCGTGCGTGTTCGGCGTGGCGACGCGCGGCATGGAGAGGCGCAAGAGGCCGCCGCCGTGGAGCAGGATGTCCGTGCTGTCGGGGCCGTGGCCGTGACCGCCCTTGACCAGAACGGCCGAGGCCCCGGCGCGCAGGATCGTTTCCGCCTGCGCGACCATGCCGGATTCCGTCTCCGCCACGAGCGTGCCGGTGAGCAGCGCGGCCTCCGGCAGGTTCGGCGTGACCAGTGCGGCCAGCGGCAGGAGTTCGGCGCGCAGCGCGCCGATCGCATCCTCCCGCAGGAGGCGGTCGCCG
Organism: Mesorhizobium sp.; assembly: GCA_027492275.1. Lineage (GTDB taxonomy): Bacteria > Pseudomonadota > Alphaproteobacteria > Rhizobiales > Rhizobiaceae > JAPUFC01. Next base: position 441 of record JAPUFC010000067.1, read on the forward strand.
GAGGTGGCCACCATCACCGGGTCGAGCACCGGGCGGATGCGCCAGTGCCGCAACCGCTCCGCGATCGTGAAGATCGTCTCGGCGCGCGACACCATGCCGATCTTGGCCGCGCCGACCGCCATGTCCGCGCAGACCGCGTCGATCTGCGCGGCGATGATGGCGGGCGAGATGTCCTCGACGGCGCGCACGCCCTGCGTGTTCTGCGCCGTCACCGCCGTCAGCACGCTTGTTCCATAAACGCCGAGCGCCGAGAAGGTTTTCAAGTCCGCCTGAATACCGGCCCCGCCGCCGGAATCTGAGCCGGCGATTGTGAGCGCGATCGCCGTCATCGCCCGCGCTCCTTGAGGCCCGCATCCACCGCCGCGCGCAGCTCCCGCGCGGCGGTGGCGATGTCGCGCGCGCGGAAGACCGCCGAGATGACCGCGACGCCGTCCGCGCCGGCCGCCACCACGTCTTTGCCGCGCAAAAGATCGATGCCCGCGATGGCTCCGACGGGCAGGTTCGGACGGGCGGCGGCGATCCGGCGGCGCAGCGCGGCGAAGCCTTCCAGCCCCACAGGCGCGTCGGGATTGTCCTTCGACAGGGTCTCGAACACGCCGCCGATGCAGGCATAGTCGGCCGGCGCGGCGATGGCCGCGTCGGCGTCGGCGGCGTTCTTGACGGTCAGGCCGATGATCGCGTCCGGGCCGAGCAGGCGACGCGCCGTGGCGGCATCCATGTCGTCGCGGCCGAGATGCACGCCATCGGTGTCGGCCGCCAGCGCGACGTCGACGCGGTCGTTGACGACCAGAGGGACATTCGTGCCGGCGAGAGCGGCCCGGATCGCGGCGGCGCGCTCGATCATGAGCCGCGTGGAGGCGTCCTTGTCGCGGTACTGGATAATCGTCGCGCCGTTGCGGGCGGCGAGCGCCGCCAGCCCGGCGAGTTCGCCGACATCGAGAAGGCCGCCGTCGACGATGGCGTTCAGCCTGTAGTCAACCTTCGCCATGACCGATCCTCGCCCTGCGCACGATGTCGATGCTTGCGAGCGCCGCCAGCGCGTCGAGCAGCGCCGGCTCGAAGCTGCCCGGCCCGCGCGTCGCTTCGGCCGCCATCTCGGCGGCCACGCCCATCGCCAGCATGGCCGACGCGGCGGCGACGAAGGCGTCGTCCTCGACGGCGAGAAACGCGGCGGTCACCGCGCCGGAGAGGCAGCCGGTTCCCGTCACCCGCGCCATCAGCGGATGGCCGTTCTCCACCGTCAGCCGCTTCTCACCGCATGCGATGCGATCCGCCTCTCCTGTGCGGACCGAGACGGTGCCGGCCGGCACGGCGAGCATGTCGTGCTCGGCGGCGTTGGCGCGCAGCACCGCCGGGGCCCGCGCCAGCAATGCCGTCGCATAGGCCGCGCGCGGCGGGGAATAGTCGCAATGCGCGGGATCGAGCGTCCAGCGCCGGCCCGCCTCGCCCGCCGCGTCGAGCGCCAGGCCGATCGCCTCGCGCCGGCCGGCATCCAGCGTGCCGAGATTGACCAGCAGCGCGTCGGCATGCCGCACAAAGTGCGGCACCTCCTCGGCGGACGAGGTCATGGAGGGGATCGCCCCCACAGCCGAGAGCCCGTCGGCGACGAGCTTCTGCGCCACCGTGTTCATCAGGCAGTGGACGCGCGACCGGTTTTCGCGCAGGCGCTCCAGCGCGGCGGCGGCGCGGTCGGGAAGGTTTGCGGCCATCATTTCAGCTCCACCGCGATGTCGTCCACGGCGGGCGCCCGGCCGATCAGCCCGCTCTCGGCGAGGAACGCCCCGAAGCGGGCATAGCGCGCGCGGTCCAGCGCTGCCGGGCGCTTGGCGAAACGCGGCAGCGTGTCGGTCCAGGCCTGCCGGTTCAACGCGTTGTCCAGATCGGGATAGGCGCGCACGAAGAGCTTCCAGCTCTCCTCGGGATGGTTGGTGAGGTGGATCGCGCCTTCCTCGACCGCCGACAGGAAGCGCTTCAGGCGGTCGTCCTCGAGAAGGTCGGGCCGGGTGACGAAGACCAGCTCGTCATAGACCGGAACGCCGTGTTCTTCGGGATAGAAGGCGCGCCCCTCATGGCCTTCCAGCCGCATCTGCGTCAGCTCGAAATTGCGGAAGCCGCCGATGGTGGCGTCCACCCTGCCGGCCAGCAAGGCGGGCGACAGCGCGAAGTTGACATTCACCAGCTCGACGCTCTTCCTGTCGACGCCGGCTTTTTCCAGCATGCGGCCCAGCAGCGCCTCCTCGAAGCCGGAGACGGAAAAGCCGATCTTTCGGCCTTTCAGGTCGGCGAGCGACTTCACCGGCCCGTCGGCCAGCACGGTCAGCGTGTTGAGCGGCGTCTCGACCAGCGTGCCGAAGCGCACCAGCGGCACGCCGGCCGCGTGGTCGAGATAGAGATTGGGCTGGTAGTGGATGCCGATCTCCGCCTGCCCGGAAGCCACCGCGCGCGGCACGATGGACGGGTCGGCCGGCGGCAGCAGCGTGACGTCGAGCCCGGCCTTCTCGAACAGGCCGAGCTCCTTCGCCACCACCAGCGGCGCGTGATCAGGGTTGACGAACCATTCCAAAAGGACGGTCACCTTGTCCGCCGCGCGGGCGGGAAAAGCGGCGGACAGGCCGACGAGCAATGCGATCAGGATTGTGCGGATCATGGCTTTATCCTTCGTGCATCCAGGGGGTGAGGCGCGGGGCGAGGCCGTCGACGGCGCGGCGCAGCGCCAGCGTCAGCACGGCGAGGATCGTCATGGCGGCGAAGACGATGTCGGTCTGCATGCGCGCATTCGCCTGCACCATGACGAAGCCGAGGCCGGCCGACGCGCCGACCCACTCGCCGATGACCGCGCCCAGCGGCGCCAGCGGCGCGGCGACCCGCAGGCCGGAAACCAGCGACGGCAGCGCCAGCGGCAGGCGCACGTGCATGAGCGTTTGCCGATGCGTGGCGGCGGTCAGGGCGGTGGCGTCGAGCAGGTCGGGATCGGTGCGCCGCAGGCCGTCGGAGAAGGCGGAGGCGACGGGGAAGAAGATGATCAGCGTCGTCATCACCACCTTGGAGGCCATGCCGAAGCCGAACCACAGCACCAGCAGGGGCGCGATGACGAAGACGGGGAAGGCCTGCAGCACCAGCACCAGCGGCCAGACCAGCCGGCCGAGGCGCGGCAGCGCGGCCAGCCCCAGCGCGGTGGCGATGCCGAGGGACGCGCCGGCCGCGAAGCCGGCGGCGATCTCGCCCAGCGTCACCAGCGTGTTGGACAGGAGGTAGCCGGCATGGCCGGCGGCGGCGGCGAGCATGTCGGCCGGCGCCGGCAGGATGTAGCGTGGGGGCGACAGAACGAGCACGAGCACCTGCCACGCCGCCAGCAGCGTGGCAAAGCTGACGGCCATTCCGGTCCGGGCCGGCATGGCGGGCGCCTCAGCCGGCCGGGAGCGGCGGCGGGACGGACGGTTCTGACGGCATGGCGATCTCCCGACTTGACATCATGGAGATCCAGGCTGAGCGGAGAGAAAGACAGGATTGCCGCGGGCGGCCCCTTGTTCCGTTCCTACGCCGGCATGACCCGGATCAGGTTCAAGGGTCCGGCTCACCGCCGTCTCAGCGCCGTTCGACGCCCCCCTCGGAATGAAGCGGGTCTAAGGCCGGGAGCGTGCTCGTGTCAAGTCCGGTCGGCCGCACGCCCGGCGCCCTGCTCGATCAGCGTGATCTTCTGCCACACCTTGCGCGACAGGTTGGTGCCGAGATTCTCGATGTCGTTGACCGCGTCGACCACGACCCCGTCGTTGACGGACTGGGCGAAGAGGGCGGCGAGCTTGCCGGTGATGGACAGCATCTCCGAACAATAGTCGAGGTAGCGCGCCAGGTCCTGCGCGTCGGTGATGCGCGCCGGCGAATGCGCCGTCGGCCTGAAATCGCCCGACAGGGCCGCCGGGTCCTTGGTTAGCTGGTGCATGTCGATGACATGGATCAGCGAGCGCAGCTTGTGAAGCTGGGCGAAGACGCGCCCGCGCTTGATCCGCTCCTCCGCCCGCGCCAGCGCGATCAGGCCGAGGCCGCCCAGGACGATCGTGTTCAACGACGCCTCGAGCCCCTGCACGAGGTCGATCGCCTCGGCCGAAATGCGGTCGAAGGACAGGATGGTGCCGACGAAGAGAAAGATCGCCGCGCCGGCCGCGACGGCCGCCGCCACGGTCAGCCGCAGCCACCAGATGGGCCTTTCCAGCGCCCTGGCGGCGGCGCTCAGATCATGCGACAGGGCGACGAGTTCCCGCGCCACGCCGTGAAGGCCGGCCTGCGGAAAGCGGTCGCCGACGCGCTGCTCGATCTTCTCGGCGGTCTCGATGATGCGGCGCGGGTCGAGCCTGCGATATCCCGCACCGCCCGCCGTTTCCATCACTGCCGGCCGGAAGGCGGCGCGTTGCTCGCCGCGCCGTGGCGGTTCGGACCGGGCGTGCCGGGAAAGAAGCACAGCGCGATGAACATGAAGATGTCGAGGATGATGAACAGCCAGGCCGGTCCGGCCGGCTTGTCGCAGTCCTGCAGGCGCTTGGCGCTCAGCGCCACACCGGAAAACAGGGTGAGCAGCGTAGCCGCCAGGAAGATGAAGGCCCAGTTGCTGCCGGCCTGGCTCTCCAGGTCGGCCGTCGTCGCCAGCTTGTAAAAGGTGAACAGCCGGATCAGATAGGTCAGCGTGCCGGCCAGCGCGTAGGCCTTGCGGTCCAGCCGTCCTGAAAAGCCGAAGAACAGCCAGCGGAACTGCGCCCAGGTCATCGCCCGCTTCAGTCCCTCAGCAATTCGTTGATCGAGGTCTTGGAGCGCGTCTTCTCGTCGACGCGCTTGACGATCACCGCGCAGTAGAGGCTCGGGCCGGGCTGCCCGTCAGGCAGCGGCCTGCCCGGCAGCGAGCCGGCCACGACCACCGAACCGGCCGGCACCTCGCCGTAGAAGATCTCGCCGGTCGCGCGGTCGACGATCTTGGTCGACTGGCCGATGAAGACGCCCATGCCGAGCACCGAGCCCTCGCGCACGATGCAGCCCTCGACCACCTCGGAGCGCGCGCCGATGAAGCAATTGTCCTCGATGATGGTCGGTCCGGCCTGGAGCGGCTCCAGCACGCCGCCGATGCCGACGCCGCCCGACAGGTGCACGTTGCTGCCGATCTGCGCGCAGGAGCCTACCGTCGCCCAGGTGTCGACCATGGTGCCCGAGCCGACATGCGCGCCGAGATTGACGAAGGACGGCATCAGGACCACGTTGGGGGCGATATAGGCGGACTTGCGGACCACCGCGTTCGGCACGGCGCGAAACGCCGCACGCTCGAAATCGACCGCGCTCCAGCCGTCGAACTTCGACGGCACCTTGTCCCACCACACGGAATTGCCCGGACCGCCCTTGACGACCTCCATGGCGTTGAGCCGGAAGGAGAGCAGTACGGCTTTCTTCAGCCACTGGTTGACGCGCCAGGCGCCGCCCTCGCCGCGCTCCGCGACGCGGACCTCGCCCTTGTCGAGAAGGTCCAGCGCCGTCGACACCGCGTCGCGCGCCTCGCCGCGCGTCGAGGCGTCGATGCCGTCGCGCGCGTCGAACGCCTTTTCGATCGTGGCCTCGAGCCCGCTGAGGTTCGGCTTGGACATTCACATCTCCCAAAAACGTCTGAAAAAGCTTCCAAAAAAATCGCGCGGACCCTATTTCAACCCCTGTCGAGGGTCAATCATGGCCGGGGCATTCATCGCCGAACCGTCTTCGGCGCGAGAGCAGGCAGCAGAAGGAACGCGCACGGGCATGAAGCCGAACGAACCGTCCGGATGGACGCCGCTTCCCCATTCGGACGAAGACCTCGAACGCGCCAGGAGCGTGCCGGAAACCCCGCAGACCATGGCCCCGACCTACCGGCTCGCCTGGAGCGACATGGACTTCATGACGCGGCGCGAGCTGCGCCCGGTGCGGCTGCAGCTCGAACTGCTGAAGCCGGACATGATCCTCGCCGAACGCGGCATCCGCTCGACCGTCATCCTGTTCGGCGGGGCGCGCATCCCGGAGCCGGGCGGGCATGCCTGGGCGGCGAAGAATGAGGAGCAGAAGCGCAATCTGGAGGAGAACAGCCGCTACTACGAGGAGGCGCGGCGATTCGCCCGGCTGTGCTCGGAGCATTCGGCGGCCTCCTACCACCGCGAATTCGTGGTGGTGACGGGCGGCGGGCCGGGGGTGATGGAGGCGGGGAACCGCGGCGCGGACGATGTCGGCGCGCCCTCCATCGGGCTCAACATCGTGTTGCCGCACGAGCAGGCGCCCAATGTCTACGTGACGCCCGAGCTGTGCTTCAACTTCCATTATTTCGCGATCCGCAAGATGCATTTCGTCATGCGGGCGAAGGCCGTGGCGGTGTTTCCGGGCGGCTTCGGCACGCTGGACGAGCTGTTCGAGACGCTGACGCTGATCCAGACCGGCCGCATGGAGCGCGTGCCGATCATCCTGTTCGGCAAACGCTTCTGGCAGGGGGCGCTGAACCTCGACTTCCTCGCCGAGCAGGGCACGATCTCGCCGGGCGACCAGGACATCATCGACTATGTCGATTCGGCCGACGAGGCGTGGGAGATCATCCGCAAATTCTACAAGCTCTGAGGCGGCGCGCGGCCTCCGGCCCTTCGGGCCACCTCCTCCGTGAACGGGGGAGGATCGCAGGTCGCGGCCGGCATCTCCTCCCCTGCGCAGCGGTCGAGGGGGGCCAACGGGGCGCGCTCGTTCCGCGTGTCCTCCATCCCCCTCGGCCGATGCACCAGAGACACCAGCACGAACGAGATGATCATCAGCAGATACCAGGCGCCCAGCTTCTGGATCGAGACCGGCGTCCAGACGTCGCCCTGTCCGGGATAGAGCCAGGCGCGCGACCAGGTGCCGACGTTCTCGGCCAGCCAGATGAACAGCGCCACCAGCAGGAAGCCGACCAGAAGCGGCATCCGGTGGCGGAACCGGAAGACGCGGTAATGCACCGTCGTGCGCCAGAACAGCAGGCCGGTGACGGCGAACAGCGCGTAGCGCATGTCTATCACGAAATGGTGCGCGAAGAAGTTGACATAGATGCCCACCGCCAGACCGACCGTCGCCCATAGCGGCGGGTAGCCCGTATAGCGCATGTCGAAGATGCGGCTGATGCGCGCCAGATAGGAGCCGACCGCCGCGTACATGAAGCCCGAGAACAGCGGCACGCCGCCGATACGGAAGAAATTGTCCTCAGGATAGGTCCACGAGCCGGCCGAGGTCTTGAAAATCTCCATCACCGTGCCGACCACGTGGAAGGCAAGGATGACCCTGGCCTCCGACGTGAACTCCAGCTTCAGCGCCAGCATGGCGAGCTGGATGGCGATCGCCGCCAGGAACAGGACATCGTAGCGGGCGAGGCCCAGCGCGTCGGGCGGCAGGTAGCGGGTGGCGACGAGAAGCGCCAGCATCGCGCCGCCGAATAGGCAGGCCCAGGCCTGCTTCAGGCCGAACACGACGAACTCGACCAGCGCGCCCGAAACCCCATGCGCCGGCAGGCGGGCGAGCACCGCGCGGGCGGCCGCGTCGATCCGCGCCTCGAGCGAGGTGAAGCGTGTCACGTTCGCGCGGTCGCCACGGCCGTCAGGAAGGATGCGAGATCGTCGGTGACGTAGTCCACCTCGTCGTCGAAGTTCTCGTCCCTCTCCCAGATCTCGGAATAGGTGTCCTCGAGATTGTTCGGCACGATCAGCACGGTCGTCATGCCGAGCGCCTTGGGCACGACGAGGTTGCGCGCCAGATCCTCGAACATCACCGCGTTGGGCGCGTCGAGACGGTGCAGGGCGGCGAACTTCTCGTAGGTCGAGCGCGCCGGCTTCGGCGTCAGGCCGGCGGCGACGATGTCGAAGATGTCGTCGAAATGGTCGAGGATGCCGAGCTGGCGCGCCGTGCGCTCGGCATGCCGGCGGTCGCCATTGGTGAAGATGAACTTTCTGCCGGGAAGCTGGTGGATCGCCGCGCCCAGCGCCGGGTCGGGCACCAGCCACGTGTAGTCGATGTCGTGCACCTTCTCCAGGAAATCGTCCGGATCGATGTTGTGGCGGGCCATCAGGCCCGCCAGCGTGGTGCCGTGCTCGCGGTAGAGCTCCTTCTGAACCAGCCGCGCCTCAGGCGCCGACAGGCCGAGAAGGGTCGCGACATAGGAGGTCATGCGCTGGTCGATCTGCGAGAACAGGTCGGTGCGGCGCGGATAGAGCGTGTTGTCGAGGTCGAAGACCCAGTCGGAGACGTGGGCGAAGCGGGTGGGATCGGGCGCGTCTGTCATGATCTGCTTATGGCATGAAGGGCTGGCCGGGGCCATTGGCCCATCAAGCAGCCGAAGGTGGCGGAATTGGCGCGTTGTCAAGGCCGTCCGCGAGGCGTAGAGCGGGCCGTATTTCCTCTCGCGCCGTCTCCCATGGAAATCTGGATCCCGATCACGATCGCCGCCGCCTTCCTGCAGAACCTGCGGTCGGCCGCCCAAAAGCATCTCAAGGGCGTGATGGGAACGACCGGGGCGACCTTCGCGCGCTTCGGCTTCGGCTGTCCGGTCGCCACCGCGATCGTGCTGGCGCTGCATTTCGGGCGCGGCGACGCGCTGCCGCCCGTCGGGCCGCCCTTCCTGTTCTGGATGGCGGCGGGCGGCGTCACCCAGATCGCCGCCACGTTCCTGCTCGTGCATCTGTTCTCGTTCCGCAACTTCGCGGTCGGCACCGCCTATTCGCGCACCGAGCCGGCGCAGGCGGCGCTTTTCGGCCTCGTCTTTCTCGGCGAGACGGTGACGCGGGGCGTGCTGGCGGCCATCGCCATCGGCATACTGGGCGTGGTGCTGATTTCCGTGGCGCGGGTGGAACTGACCGCGCGCAGCGTTCTGGCATCGCTGTTCGGCCGCGCGGCGCTGATCGGCGTATCTTCGGGCGCGCTGTTCGCGGCGTCGGCGGTCTCCTACCGGGCGGCCTCCCTTGCCCTGGCGGGCCCTAATTTCATGATGCAGGCCGCCTACACGCTCGCCTGGACCACGCTGTTCCAGACGATCCTGATGCTGGGCTGGATGCTCTGGCGCGACCGGGCGGAGCTGGTCCGGGTCGCCAGGGCCTGGAAATGGTCTCTGGTGGCGGGCGTGGCGGGCGGAACCGCCTCGTTCGGCTGGTTCATGGCGATGACCATCCAGCAGGCGGCGCTGGTGCGCTCGCTGGCGCAGATCGAGATGCTGTTCACCTTCGCCACGACGATGTTCATCTTCAAGGAGAAGATCAACCGCCTGGAGGTCGCAGGCTGCCTGCTGATCGTGGCGGGGATCGTCGTGCTGCTGATGCAGCGCTGATTCCGCCGTCAGGGCACGATCAGCGTGCCGGCTCCGTGTTCGGTGAACAGTTCCAGCAGCACGGC
>JAPUFC010000068.1 GCA_027492275.1 Mesorhizobium sp.
GCGCCGGCGCGCCGGCATCAGAACTCCTCCCAACCGTCGCCCTGCGCGTCGGGCTTGCGCTGCGCCCCGCCGCGCCCGACGGTCTTCAGCATCACTCGCCGGGGCGCCGCATTGTGGACGGACCTCGCCTGCACCGGGCGCGCGGAGCCCGGCTGCGCCGGCGTCGCGGCATCGCCGTCCGCATTGACCAGCCGGTTGAGGTTGTCGGTCTCCTGCGCCAGGCTGCGGCTCGCGGCGGCGGTCTCCTCGACCATGGCGGCGTTCTGCTGCGTCACCTGGTCCATCTGGCCGACCGCGACGTTCACCTCGCTGAGCGCCGTCGCCTGCTCATGCGCCGAGGTCGCCATGGTCGCAACGATGTCGCTGATCTCGTTGACATGGCGCACGATGCGCTGAAGCGCCCCGCCGGTCTCCTTGACCAGTTGCACGCCCTCGTCCACTTGCCGGCCGGAGGCCGAGATCAGGCCCTTGATCTCCTTGGCGGCCTCGGCCGAGCGCTGCGCCAGGCTGCGCACCTCCGAAGCCACCACGGCGAAGCCGCGCCCGGCCTCTCCCGCCCGCGCCGCCTCGACGCCGGCGTTGAGCGCCAGCAGGTTGGTCTGGAAGGCGATCTCGTCGATGACGCCGATGATCTGTCCGACCTGCCGCGACGACGCCTCGATATTGCTCATCGCAGCGACAGCCTTCTCCACCACCTCGCCGGAATGCTCGGCGTCGGTGCGGGCGCTGGACACCACGGTGCGCGCGTTGCCGGCGTTTTCGGCGGTCTTCTTTACCGTCGCCGTGATCTCGCTCAGCGCCGCAGCCGTCTCCTCCAGGCTGGCGGCCTGCGTCTCGGTGCGGCGGGCCAGGTCGTCCACGGCGACCGAAATCTCCTGCGTGCCGCTCTGGATGGCGCGGCTGCTTTCCGTCACCACGGCCATCGCCTCGGCCAGCCGGCGCGAGGCGAGCACCCGCTCGGTCACGTCCGAGGCGAACTTCACCACTTTCGCGACCTTGCCGTTCGGATCGAAGATCGGGTTGTAAGAGGCCTGGATCCAGACCTCGCGTCCCCCCTTGCCGATGCGCTTGAACTCGGCGGCGACGTATTCGCCGTTGTTGAGCCGCTGCCAGAACGCGGCGTAGTCGGGCGACGCCGCGAAGGCCGGCTCCACGAACAGGCGGTGATGCTGGCCCCTGATCTCGTCCAGCGCATAGCCGAGCGTGGCCAGGAAGTTCTCATTGGCGGACACGATCTCGCCCGACGGCAGGAACTCGATGATCGCCTGGCTGCGCGAGATGGCAGCGAGCTTGGCGTCGGCCTCGGCGGCGCGCGATTTGGCGGCGGTGATGTCCGTCGCCTGCTTGACGACCTTGACGACCTGTCCGCGCCGGTTTCGAACGGGATTGTAGGACGCCTGGATCCAGATGTCGCGTCCGCCCTTGGCGATCCGCCTGAACTCGCCGGCCTGGAACTCGCCGCGCGCCAGCTTCGCCCAGAAGGCGCGGTAGTCCGGCGAGGCGACCTGCGCCGGGTCGCAGAACATGCCGTGGTGCTGCCCCTTGATCTCGGACAGGTCGTAGCCCGTCGCTCGCAGGAAATTGGCGTTGGCGGCAAGCACCGTTCCGCCCGGATCGAACTCGATCAGGGCGATGGATGCGCCGAGCGCATCGAGCACGGCTTTCGAGCCGTCCGCGCGGAACGGATTGAACAGACTGAACATTGAGCCCCTCTCGCGTCAGGCACCATGTGCCTTGTCTCCGTCGAGGCAGAGTCATTCGCCGCCGGAGACGCTTCGGCCGGGCTATGATGGCCAGCCTTCCCGCTTCAACAGCTAGAGGGTTTCGCTTTAATTCTCGGGCGGACCGGGATCAATTTGTGGTTGTATGTGGTTGTCAGCGGGCTCCGGCGCCCACGTGCCGTCGATGTGACATCGGTGGCGCTTGCATCGGGCGTGGCGGGATGATCTAGAGGCCTTCGCCCTGAAACCGGCCCGGCCCCGCGAAGTCAAGACATGATCCGACTGGAAAGCATCGGCAAGCAGAACGGCAAGCAGATCGTCTTCATCGAGGCGTCCGCGACCATCCAGCGCGGTGAGAAAGTGGGGCTGGTGGGCCCCAACGGCGCCGGCAAGACGACCCTGTTCCGCATGATCACCGGCGAGGAGCAGCCCGACGAGGGCCAGGTGGCGATCGATCGCGGCGTGCGGATCGGCTATTTCAGCCAGGATGTCGGCGACATGTCCGGCCGCAGCGCGGTCGCCGAGGTCATGGACGGCGTCGGCCCGGTCAGTGCGCTGGCCGCCGAGATGGCCGAGCTGGAACTGGCCATGGCCGATCCCGACCGCGCCGACATGGACGACGTCATCGCCCGCTACGGCGAGGTGCAGGGCCGCTTCGACGAGCTCGACGGCTACGCGCTGGACGGCCGCGCTCGCGAGGTGCTGGACGGGCTGGGCTTCAGCCAGGAGATGATGGACGGCGACGTCGCCAAGCTCTCCGGCGGCTGGAAGATGCGCGTCGCGCTGGCCAGGATCCTGCTGATGCGCCCAGACGCCATGCTGCTCGACGAGCCCAGCAACCACCTCGACATCGAGAGCCTGATCTGGCTGGAGAATTTCCTCAAGGGCTTCGACGGCGCCGTCCTGATGACCTCGCACGACCGCGCCTTCATGAACCGCATCGTCGGCAAGATCATCGAGATCGACGGCGGGTCGCTGACCTCCTATTCGGGCGACTACGATTTCTACCGCCAGCAGCGCGCCGTCGCCGAGGTCCAGCAGCAGGCGCAGTTCGAGCGCCAGCAGGCGATGCTCGCCAAGGAGATCGCCTTCATCGAGCGCTTCAAGGCGCGCGCCAGCCATGCCGCGCAGGTGCAGAGCCGGGTGAAGAAGCTGGACAAGATCGACAAGGTCGAGCCGCCCAAGCGCCAGCAGGCCGTGCGCTTCGAATTCCAGCCGGCGCCGCGCTCCGGCGAGGACGTCGCGACGCTGAAGAACGTCCGCAAGAGCTATGGCGCACGCCGCATCTATGACGGTCTCGACTTCCAGATCCGCCGCCGCGAGCGCTGGTGCGTCATGGGCGTCAACGGCGCCGGCAAGTCGACGCTGCTCAAGCTCGTCGCCGGCGCATCCGAGCCCGACGACGGCACGGTGGCGCGCGGCCCCAGCGTCAAGATGGGCTATTTCGCCCAGCACGCGATGGAATTGCTCGACGGCGAGCGCACGGTGCTGGAATCGCTCGAGGATTCATTCCCGCAGGCGGGTCAGGCGCCGCTGCGCGCCCTTGCCGGCTGCTTCGGCTTTCCCGGCGACGAGGTCGAGAAGAAATGCCGCGTCCTGTCGGGCGGCGAGAAGGCGCGGCTGGTGATGGCGAAGATGCTGTTCGACCCGCCGAATTTCCTCGTCCTCGACGAGCCGACCAACCACCTGGACATCGCCACCAAGCAGATGCTGATCGAGGCGCTGTCGCGCTACGAGGGGGCGATGCTGTTCGTCAGCCACGACCGGCACTTCCTCGCCGCCCTGTCGAACAGGGTGCTGGAACTGACGCCGGACGGGCTGCACGCCTATGGCGGCGGCTACACGGAGTATGTCGAGCGCACCGGCCAGGAGGCGCCCGGCCTGCGGGGCTGAGCGCCCGGCGGCTCAGTAGGTGAAGAAGCCGCGCCCCGTCTTGCGGCCGAGATAGCCGGCGTCGCACATCTGCTTGAGCAGCGGGCTCGGGCGGAATTTTTGATCGTCGAACCCGTCCTGCAGCGTCTCCATGACGTTGCGGACGACGTCGAGGCCGATCAGGTCGGCGAGCGACAGCGGCCCGATGGGGTGGTTGGCGCCGAGCTTCATCATCTCGTCCACGTCCTTCGCCGACGCGACGCCCTCATGCACGCAGTTGATCGCCTCGTTGATCATCGGCACCAGCACCCGGTTGACCACGAAGCCGTAGCTGTCCTTGGCGACATGGCCGGTCTTGCCGATGGCGCGCGTCAGCTCGACCACGGCGTCGCAGGTCTCGTCGCTGGTCTGCAGCCCGCGGATGATCTCCACCAGTTGCATCAGCGGCACGGGATTGAAGAAGTGCATGCCGATGACCCGGTCCGGCCGCTTCGCCGCGGCGGCGAGCTGCGTGATGGAGATCGACGAGGTGTTGGTGGCAAGGATCGTCTCCTCGCCGCAGATGCCGCCGAGCTCGCGCAGAATCGCGGCCTTCACCTCGTAGGCCTCCAACGCGGCCTCGACCACCATCTGGCAGCCGGCAAGGTCGGCGGAGTCCAGCGTCGGCCGGATGCGCGACAGCGTCGCGGCGCGCTCGTCGGCGGCGAGCTTGCCTTTCGCGACCAGGCGGTCGAGGCTGCCGGCGATCGCCGCCATGCCCCGGTCGAGATACTCCTGCTTGAGGTCGCGCAGCACGACCGTGCGGCCGGACGTGGCGAAAAGCTGGGCGATGCCGTTGCCCATCGTCCCCGCGCCGATGACGCCAATGCGTGAAAACCCGTTCGCCATGCCCGTTCCCCATTCCGGCCGCCTGACGCGGCCTTCTCTTGTCTGCGGTTTCGCGTGCGCACCTGTGACAATGGCCGAGCATAGTCAAGGATGATCTGTCGGCGACCACCGGGGGCAAGGGCACGGCGTCTCCACCAGATCGACCTGGCCGCAGCTTTTGCTGATACAATCAATAGTTGCACGCAGACAGGACGAAACAGGCGAGTTTACTCGCGCATTACGCGAGTCCTGCCTGAAAAATCATCACAAGCCTGGCACGTAATGCCTGTTTTTTAAGCAGATGTGGCCGAATGCCCACAGCCTGACCTTTTCGACCTGACGCTGGGAAAAGACGTTGCGTCGAACTCACAAAATCGCGCATTGTGCGACGCCATATGTGCAGTGCAATATAAGCTGTACGCCGGGCATTTTGCCGGCTTAGCGCGAAAAGCGGCGGGGACTGCGATGGGGACCACCATGTCGAGAGGCTTTGGCGAGGCCGGCGGCAGCGAAGCCCGGGCCGCTGGCGTCCATCCCGATCCGCACGCCTTTTTCGTGCAGCAGCCGGACATGTTTCGCTTCCTCGCGGTGACGCCTGTCGAGCGGCCGGACCTGCGCCTGGCAACCGTGCTGCACCGCCAGCAGGTTGCAACGGCGATCGACATCGGACGCAATCATGCCGCGTGGCCGGCGCTGTTCGAAAGCCTCGGCCGCGAGCCGGCGGGGCTGGGGCTGCGGCTGCCCGAAACCATCGCCGGGCTGGCCGCCGAGCCGCCGGCATGCGCCCGCTTCCTGATCGTTGCGGGCGCGATCCGCGACCTGCCGCCGGCATGGCGCGCTTTGCCCGTCATCGCGCAGGTCTGCTCGCTCGCCGAGGCCGAAACGGCGCTGGCCGAAGGAGCCGGCGGCCTCATGGCCAAGGGACAGGAAAGCGGCGGCCGGGCCGGCGGCGAAAGCAGCTTCATGCTGCTGCAGCGCATCGTGGCGATGACGGAGACCTTGCCCGTGACGGTGCCCGTCTGGTGTCAGGGCGGAATGGGTATCTTCACGGCGGCGGCGGCGATCGCCGGCGGCGCGTTCGGCGTGGTGCTGGACTCGGTCCTGGCCGGCTATCCGGAATGCGGCCTGCCGCAGGAGCTGAAGGCGCAGATCCTCGCCCTGGACGGCAGCGAGATCCGCACGCTCGCCGGTCATAACGTCTACACGCCAGCGCGCGATGCCGCCGCTCTCGACGCGCTGGACGAAGCGGGCGTCGCGGCCCGGCTGGCCGAGGGCGAAACGACATCGGGACCCGCTCTGTATCCGATCGGCCAGGACGCCGCGCTGTCGCAGGCCGCGCTGGCCGAGTGCGCCAATGTCGAAGCCCTTGTGAACACCTTGCGGCAGCGCGTCAGCGCCCAGTTGCGGCAGGCGCGCAAGCTCAGGGTTTTGGACGAGAACAACGCATGGGCGGCGGCCCACGGCACGCGCTACCCGGTGGCGCAGGGACCGATGACGCGGGTCAGCGACACGGCCGCCTTCGCCGAGGCCGTCGCCGACGCCGGCGGCCTGCCGTTCCTGGCGCTGTCGCTGATGAACGCCGACGCGTCCCGCAAACTGATGGAAGAGACGCGCGACAGGGCGGCCGGCCGGCCCTGGGGCGTCGGCGTCCTCGGCTTCGCCCCGGCCGACATCCTCGAGCCGCAACTGCAGCTCGTGCGCGAATTTCGTCCGTCGGCGCTGCTGCTGGCCGGCGGTCGGCCCTCGCAGGCGCGGCCCTTCGTGGAGATGGGCATCCCGACCTATCTGCATGTCCCCTCGCCGGGCCTGCTCGACCTGTTCCTCAAGGACGGCGCCACCCATTTCGTCTTCGAGGGACGCGAGTGCGGCGGCCATGTCGGCCCGCGCTACAGCTTCGTGCTGTGGGAACAGGCGATGGCGCGGCTGGTGCGCCACAGGCAGCCGGAGACGCTGAACATCCTGTTCGCCGGCGGCATCCACGACGCGCGGTCCAGCGCCATGGTCGCGGCCATCGCCGCGCCGCTGGCCGCCCGCGGCGCCAGGATCGGCGTGCTGATGGGCACCGCCTATATCGCCACCGAGGAAGCCGTTTCCTCGGGCGCGGTGCTGCCGCGCTTTCAGGAAAAGGCGCTGTCCGGCGACGGCACGACGCTGGTGGAGACGGCGCCCGGCCACGCGGTGCGATGCCTGCGGTCGGGCTTCGTGGACGTGTTCGAGCGGGAGAAGGACCGGCTGCGCCGCGAAGGCGTCGAGCAGCGGCAGGCCTGGCTGGAGCTGGAGAGCCTGACCGTCGGCCGGCTGCGCGTGGCCTCCAAGGGTGTCGATCGCATCGGCGGCGTGCTCGGGCCGGTGACGGCCGAGCGGCAGGACGCCGAGGGCATGTACATGATCGGGCAGGCCATCGCCCTCAAGGACACGGTTACGACGGTGGCCGAGCTGCACCGGCAGGTCAGCCGCGGCGCGGTCGCCCGTCTCGACTGCATCGACATCCCGGCGCTGAAGCGCGCCGCGCAGGCCGAGCCCGTCGCCATCGTCGGCATGGCCTGCATCTACCCCGGCTCCCCCGACCTGGAGACGTTCTGGACCAACATCGTCGAGGGCGGCGACTTCGTCCGCGAGGTTCCCGAGGAACGGTGGAGCGCCGCCACCTACTGGCGGCCGGGCCTGATGACGCCCGGAAAGACGCCGAGCAAATGGGGCGGCTTCGTCGACGAGGTCGCGTTCGACCCCGTCGAGTTCGGCATCCCGCCGCAGTCGATCCCCGCCATCGAGCCGGCGCAGTTGCTGTCGCTGGAGACGGCGCGCCGGGCGCTCGCGGATGCGGGCTACGGCGACCGCTGGTTCGACCGCGAGAAGACGGCCGTCATCTTCGGCGCCGAAGGCGGCATGGACCTGTCGCAGCAATACACGTTCGGCAATCTCTATCCGCACTTCATGGGTTCCGACCTTCCCGACGAGCTGGCGAAGTCGCTGCAGCCGCTGACGGAGGATTCGTTCGCCGGCGTGCTGGGCAACGTCATTTCGGGCCGCATCGCCAACCGGCTCGGTCTCGGCGGCGTGAACTATGCGGTGGATTCGGCCTGCGCCAGTTCGCTCACCGCCATCGAGCTCGGCGTCAAGGAGCTGCGCGGCGGGTCGAGCGACATGGTGCTTGCCGGCGGCGCCGACTTTCACAACGGCATCGCCGATTTCCTGATGTTCGCGTCCGTCGGCGCGCTGTCGCCTACCGGCCGCAGCCGGCCCTTCGACGACCATGCCGACGGCATCGCGCTGGGCGAAGGCGTCGGCGTGCTGGTGATGAAGCGGCTGCGGGACGCCGAGCGGGACGGCGACAGGATCTATGCGGTGATCGACGCGGTGGCCGGCTCCAGCGACGGCAAGGCACTCGGCCTCACCGCGCCGCGCCGCGAAGGCCAGCGCCGCGCGCTCGACCGCGCCTACTGGCAGGCCGGCCTGCTGCCCTCAGACATCGGTCTCGTGGAGGCGCACGGCACCGGCACCGTGGTCGGCGACCGCACCGAGCTGGAAACGCTCACCGACGTGTTCGACGCCGGCGGCGGCGTGCCCGGCCAGACGCAGCTCGGTTCCGTGAAAGGCCAGATCGGCCACACCAAATGCGCCGCCGGCATCGCCGGAATCATCAAGGTGGCCAAGGCCCTGCACCATCGCGTGCTGCCCGCTACCCAGCAGATCACCACGCCGAACGCGGCGTTCCGCGCCGGCGGCCCGTTCCGTCTGAGCAGCAAGGCATCGCCGTGGATGGCGGCCGGCCAGGCCAGGCTGCGCGCCGCCGTCAGCGCCTTCGGCTTCGGCGGAACCAACTTCCATGCCGTGCTGTCCGCGCACGGGACGGACCAGGGCGCCAACGGCGCCGTCGCCTTCCCGGCCGAACTGTTCGCGATCCGCGGCGAGACGCGCGCCGCGGCGGAAGCGACGCTGCGGCGCCTGCAACGCTACGTCGTCGACTCGGACGCGCCGGTATCGATGCGGGACCTCGCGCTGAGCGCCTGGACGGCGCAGGCCGGTCCCGTGCAGATCGCCTTCATCGCCGGGGATCGCGCCGAAATGCTCGACCGCGTCGCCGTGGCGCTGTCTGGCGGCGGCACCGGCATCCATCACCGCGCGGCCGGGGAAGGCCGTCCGAAGGTCGCGGCGCTGTTCAGCGGACAGGGCAGCCAGTACCCGCAGATGCTGTCGGAGCTCTTCGTCTATTTCGCCGGCTGGCTGCAGCCGCTGCTCACCGCCGGCCAAGCCGTGCTGCCGGCGCTCTATCCGCCGACCGCCTATGACGACGCCACCCGGACGCGGCAGGAAAAGACGCTGGCCGACACGCGGAACGCGCAGCCGGCGCTCGGCCTGGTCGAGGTGGCCGCATTCCGCTGGTTCGAGCGGCTGGGCCTGCGGCCCGACATGGCCGCCGGCCACAGCTATGGCGAGCTGGCCGCGCTGGCGACGGCGGGCGCATTCGATTTCGACGCGCTGATGCGCCTGTCGCATGCCCGCGCCGAGGCGATGACCACGTCCATGACCGGCGACGCCGGCCTGATGGCGGCGGTCCGTCTCGACGAGCAGGCGCTGCGGCCCCTGCTGGCCGATTTCGCGGACGTGGTGATCGCCAACTGCAACAGCCCGATCCAGACGGTCATCGCCGGCCCGAGCGCGGCCGTGCGGGCCGCCTGCGCGTTCCTCGCCGCGAGGTCGGTCGGGGCGAAGGTACTGGAGACCGATCGCGCCTTCCATTCGCCTCTGATGGCAAAGTCCCGCCGGCGCTTCGCCGACGCGCTGGCCACGCAACCCATCGCGGCGCCGCGATGGCCGGTCTATTCCAACGTCAGCGCCGGCCTGCACGGCGCGCCGGACGAGATCCGGGCCGCGCTGGCCGAACATCTGGTCAGCCCCGTCCGCTTCACCGAGGAGGTGGAGCGCATGTATGCCGATGGCGCGCGGCTCTTCATCGAGTTCGGTCCGCGGCAGGTGCTCGCCGGCCTGGTGGCCAAAATCCTGAACGGCCGTCCGCATGCCATCATCGCCGTCGACCGCGGCGACAAGGGCCTCCCGGGCCTGCTGGACGCCGCCGCGCAACTCGCCGTGCTGCTGCCGGATTTCGACGCTGCGCCGCTTTTCGAGGGCCGTGCGGAGACGCTCGACCTCGACCGGCCGAAAAAGCTTTCGGCGACGACATGGCTCATCAACGGCGCGGCCGCGCGCCGGCTGAGCGAGGCGCCGGCCAGGCCCCGCCGGACGCCGGTTCCGGTATCCGCCGCCGCGCCCGCCGCCGCCGGCACGGGCGACGAGGCGCTGGTGACGTATCTGTCCAACATGCGCGAGATGGTGAGCGCGCAGCGTGACGTGCTGCTCGGCTATTTCGGCGCGCCGGCCGAACGCATGCGGCCCGTGGCGCTCGCGCCGGCCAAGGCGATCGAGCTGGCCGCCGAGCCCGCGACGCCCAGACTCGTCTCCGCGACACCGGCGATCGTCGACCACGAGGCGCTGTTGCTGCACATCATCGGCGAGCGGACCGGCTACCCGGCCGACAAGCTGGACGCCGATCTCGACCTCGAGGCCGACCTGTCGATCGATTCGATCAAGCGGCTGGAGATCATCGGCGACCTGGCCGAGCGGCTGAACCTGCGCGAGCGCCTCGGCGGGCAGTCCGATTCCATGCTGGAGAAGCTGGCGGCGCTGAAGACGCTACGCGCGATGCTCGGCGTGCTGACCGAGCACCTTCCGGCGACGGAAGGCGGTGCCGCCGCAACAGCGGCACCCGCTCCCGGCGTCGCCACGCTGCTGCCCGAAATCGTCAGCCAGAGCACCGGCTACCCGCTGGAAGCGCTCGACCTCGACCTCGATCTCGAGGCTGATTTGTCGATCGACTCGATCAAGCGCATCGAGATCATCGGGCAGTTGATGAGCAGGCTGGGCGTCGAGGAAAGCGGAAACCGCGATGCGATGCTGGAGCAGCTCTCGGCGCTGAAGACGCTGCGCGCCATGATCGACTGGATGGACGCGCAGGTCGGCGGCCAGGCGGCTCAGCCCGCACCGACGCCCGTCGCCCAGGCCCAGGCCGACGAACCGGCATGGCCGCTGCGCCGCTACGTGCTGCGCCAGCGCGACGCCGGTCCGGCCGTGCCGGGCGCCGTCAAGCTGTCCGGATTGCGCTTTCTGATCACCGACGACGGATTGGGCGTCGCGCCCTTGGTCGCGGCGTCGCTCGAGGCGCGCGGCGCTCTGCCCAGGATCGTGGATTTCCGCAAGCTGGAAGCCGCGCCCGGCGCGGTCGGACGGCCGGACGGGCTCATCCATCTGTGGAGCCTCAACCCCGCCAGCCATGTCAACGATGTGAAGCAGTTCTTCGCCCTCGCCCGCGATCCGCTTCTCGGCGGCGTCACGCATCTGCTGGTGGCCGAAACGGCCGGAAAACCGGGCGGCGGCGGCTTTGCCGGCATGGTGAAGACGCTGTCGAAGGAGTTCCCGACGCTTCGGGCGCATTGGCTCGACCTCGACACCTCGGAGCGGGCCGATGCGCTGGCCGGCCGCGTCGAGCTGGAACTGCTCGCCGACGAGCCGCTGACCGAGGTGCGCTACGTGGCGGGGCGGCGAATGATGCACGACCTCGTGCCGCTGGAACTCGATGCCGGCCGGCTCGACGGCACGCTTCTCGACCGCGACAGCGTCGTGCTGCTGACCGGGGGCGCGCGGGGCATAACGGCGCGTCTCGCAATGGCCATGGCCGGCCGCTACGGCTGCCGTCTCGAACTGGCCGGGCGCTCCGCGCTGCCCGCGGCACAGGAGAGCGCCGTCACGCGCGACATCGCCGATCCCAAACGGCTGCGGCAGGCCCTGCTGGCGGCCGAACCCGGCCTGCGGCCGGCCGATGTCGAGGCGCGCCTGCGCCGCATCCTGGCGGAGCGCGAGATCACCCAGACCCTCGAGCAGGTGCGCCGCGCCGGCAGCGAGGTGCACTACACGCAGGTCGACGTGCGGGACGAGAAGGGCTTCGCCGACCTCGTCGCCGACGTCTATCGGCGGCACGGCCGCATCGACGGCGTCATCCATGGCGCCGGCGTGGTCGAGGACAGGCTGGTCCGCGACAAGACGCCGGAAAGCTTCGCCCGCGTCTTCGACACCAAGGTCGCCCCGGCAATGATGCTGCGCGAGGCGTTGCGCGACGATGTGAGGTTCGTCGTCTTCTTCTCCAGCGTCGCCTCGGCCTTCGGCAATCGCGGGCAGGTCGACTACGCCTCCGCCAACGACGTGCTCGACAAGCTCGCCGCCGGCTGGCAATCGCGCATGCAGGGGCGCGTCGTGTCGGTGAACTGGGGCCCCTGGGCCGACACCGGCATGGTGTCGGAATCGCTGCGCAACGACTATGAGCGTCGCGGCATCGGCCTCATCCCGCAGCGCGACGGCATCGACGCGCTGCTTCGCGAACTGTCGGCGCCAAAGGGCGAGCCGCAGATCGTTCTGATGTGCGGCGACCCGGACAGCTTCATGGCCCGGCCGGTGCCGGCAGTCCGCGCGGCCTGACCATGACGCGTGCGGCCATCGTCGGACTGGCTTGCCTGTTTCCGGGCGCGCCGGACCTCGCATCCTTCTGGAGCAACATCGTCTCCGGCGTCGACGCCATCGGCGACGTGCCGGCCGGCCGCTGGGACGAGAGCTACTACGACCCCGCCTCCAGCGCCGTCGACCGCTTCTATTGCAGGCGCGGCGGCTTCGTCGACCGCGACGCCGACTTCGACCCTCTTCGCTTCGGCATCGCCCCCAACACCGTCGATTCCATCGAGCCGGACCAGCTTCTGACGCTCAAGGTCGGCTTCGAGGCGATGCAGGACGCGGGTCTCGACCGCAAGCCGTTTCCTCGCGAACGCACCGGCGTCATCATCGGCCGCGGCAACTATGTCAGCGCCGGCGTGCTGCGGCTCGAGCAGCATGTGCGCCTGCTGCCGCAGATCCTGCGGACGCTTCAGGACCTGTTTCCCGAGCTGCCGCGCGCCGCGCTGGAGGCGACTCGCGACAGGCTGCGCCGGCAGTTGACGCATTACGGGCCCGACGTCGCCGCAGGGCTGATCCCCAACCTGATCGCCTCGCGCCTCGCCAACCGGCTCGACCTGCACGGCCCGGCCTTCACCGTCGATGCCGCCTGCGCCAGCGCCGTCGTGGCGCTGGAACAGGCCTGCGCCTCGCTGGCCCGGCGCGAAACCGACCTGATGCTGGTCGGCGGCGCGCACCTGACGCACGATCTCACCTTCTGGGCGACCTTCTGCCAGCTCGGCGCGCTGTCGCGCCGCGGCGTCTCGAGCCCGCTTTCGGCCGACGCGGACGGCATCCTCGCCGGCGAAGGCATCGGCATGGCCGTGGTCAAGCGGCTGGACGATGCGCTGGCCGACGGCGACCGCATCTATGCCGTGATCGAGGGCATCGGAACGTCCAGCGACGGGCGCGCCTCCAGCCTCGTCGCGCCGGCCACCAGCGGCCAGTTGATCGCGCTGGAAAAGGCATGGTCGGGCCTCGACTTCGGCCGCGAGGCGATCGGCCTGGTCGAGACGCACGGCACCGCGACGCCCACCGGCGACCAGGTCGAGCTCGAAACGCTGGCGCGCTTTTTCGGCGGCCACGCGGGCGACGGCGCGCGGCCGGTCGCGGGTTCCGTCAAGTCGATGATCGGCCACGCCATGCCGGCCTCGGGCATGGCGAGCCTGATCAAGACCGCATTGTCGATCCATCACGGCGTGCTGCCGCCGACGCTCCATTGCGAAAACCCCCATCCGGCGGTCGACAGGACGCGTTTCCGCGTCATCGGCCGGGCCGAGGCCTGGACGCAGGCGCGCGAAGAGCGCGTCGCGGCGATGAACGCCTTCGGCTTCGGCGGCATCAACGGCCATGTCGTGCTGCGCGGCCTGCCGGAGGCAGCCCGGCCGGTCCGGTCCGGCCCTTTGCCGGCCGGCCTGCCGCCGGTGCTTCTCCTGTCGGCCGAGACGCCGGACGCGTTGCTCGCCCGGCTGGACCGGGGCGAGCGCGACCGTCCGTCGGACCGGGAGCCCGGCGCTTCGCCCTGCCGCCTGGCGATCATCGAGCCGAACGAGCGCAAGCTGGCGATGGCGCGCAAGGCGATCGCCTCGGGCAAGCCGTGGCAGGGACGCCAGCAGATCTGGTATTCGCCGCGCGGCCTGATCGGCGCCGGCGGCAAGCTGGCCTTCCTGTTTCCCGGCGTCGACAGCAGCTTCGCCCCGCAGGCGGCCGGACTGGCGGATCATTTCGGCCTGACCCTGCCGCCACATTGCCGGCCCCTGGACCCGGCGAAGGAGCTGTCGCTGGTCGTGCGCGGCGTCCTGTCCTTCAACCTCGTGATGTTCGACGCGGTGAGCCGGCTTGGCATCCGCGCCGACGCCATCGCCGGACACAGCATCGGCGAGTGGACCGCCTCCGCCGCGAGCGGGCTGGTCGACCGGGAGGAAGGCGAGGCGGCATTCACCGGCATCGACTGGGAGAACGTCAGCTTCCCCGACCTGCCCTATGTCGCAGCCTCCTGCGGCGCGGAGCGCCTGGCCGAAATCCTTTCGGGCATCCAGCCTCTCGTGATCTCGCACGACAATTGCCCGCACCAGTCCATCGCCTGCGGCAGCCGGGCCGCCGTCGAGGAAGCGCTGGAGCGTCTGCGCGACGCCCGTGTCCTGTCGCAGATCCTGCCGATGGTGTCCGGCTTCCACTCGCCTTGGTTCGACGAGAAATCCGGCCCGTTCAGGGACATGGTCTCTAAGCTCGGGCTGCGGGACCCTGCCGTGCCATTGTGGTCGGTGGCCTCCGCCGCGCCTTTTCCCGCAAGCGAGGCGGCGCGGCGCGACAGCATGTTCCGCCAGTTGCTGGAGCCTGTGCTGTTCCGCCCGCTGACCGAGGCGATGCACGCGGACGGCTTCCGCGTCTTCGTACAGATCGGCACCGGGTCGCTGGCCAATTTCGTCGCCGACAGCCTGAGCGGCAAGCCGCATCACGCCATCGAAAGCCACAGCGAGAAGCGCGGCGGCATGGAGCAGTTGCAGCACCTCAGCGCCGCCCTCTGGGTGGAGGGCGCCGCGTTCGACACCGCCCTCCTTGCCGACGGGCCTTTTGCCGAGCCGATCGTGAAACGCGAAAGTGCGTCCGGCCGGCGCCTGTCGCTGGGCGTGCCGCTGCTGCGCGTCGGCGAGCCGCTGGAAAGCGCCCTGCTGCCGGTCTCGATGCGCGCTTCGGCGCCCGGCGACATGTTGCCGGCCGCCGCCGACGATGCGGTCGGCCGGCTGCTCCGGGACACGCTGGCCGACATCGAGCGCGCCGGGCGCGAGGTGCTCGACGTCTGGCGGCGGCACCGCGGCGGGACGCCGCACGGCATGCGCCCGACGGGGAGCGGCGGGTCGCCGGACTTCACCACCACGGTGCGCAAGCTTCTCGATGTCGACAGGACGATCCCGTGGGTCGACGACCATTCGTTCCATCCCGAACGCGAGGGCTGGCCGATCCTTGCGGACCGCCGCCCGGTCGTGCCGATGACCATGGAGGTCCTGCTGGTCCGCGAGGCGCTGGAGACGGCCCTGGCCGAGCGCGGCTTCGGGCATTTGAAGGTCGTCGAAGCGGCGAAGGTGCAGGCCTTCAACTGGCTGGACGTGGCCGAGCCGGTCACGGTCGACATCGCCATCCGCCCGGCGGGAGAGCTGGCGTTCGACGTCGAGATCGTCGGCTATTTCAGCGCCAGGCTGATCGTCGCGGAAGCGTTTCCGGCGGCCGACCTCGCGCCGCCGCCGCCGCTGGCCAACCGGCGCGACACGATGGTGTCGGCCGAGCGGCTCTATTCCGAGTTCTGGATGTTCCACGGCCCCGCCTATCAGGGCGTCGCCCGCTTCGAGGGCATCGGCGACAACGGGATCGACGGCGAGCTGAGGGTGCCGCGCGGCATGGGCTCCCTGCTCGACAATATGGGCCAGCTCGCCGGCTACTGGGTGATGGAACAGCCGGAAAGCTGCCTCGCCATGCCGATCGGCGTCGACCGCATCCGCTTCTTCGGTCCCGATCCGCTGCCCGGCGAGAGGCTCAGGGCCGAAATCCGCATCACCTTGCTGGATGGGCAGAGCTGCGTGAGCGACCATGTCCTCTGCGATTCGTCGGGCCGGCCGCGCATCGCCATCGACGGCTGGAAGACGCGCCGCTTCCAGATGGATCAGGACCATTTCCGGCGCAACCGGGCGATCGACACAAGCGGGTTCTCGCAGATCGTTCCGCCCAACGTGGCGATCTTCGAGGACCGCCATTCGTCGGTGCTGGTGCGCGACCATTTCAGCTGGCGCTACCTGACGGCGGTGGAGCGCGAGGCCTATGCCGGGCTTCCCCCGCGCCAGCGCCGGCAATGGCTCAACGGCCGCATCGCGGCGAAGGATGCGGTGCGTTCCTATCTTCGGGACAGGGGCGTCGCCTCGGTGTTCCCGAAGGAGCTGCGCATCGAGAACGGCCCGTCGGGCGCGCCGCATGTGCGCGCCAACGTCACCGACACGGTGCCCGAAACGCTGCACATCTCCCTGTCGCACAAGGACCGCCTTGCCGTGGCCATCGTCGGCGAGCGGCCGGTCGGCATCGACATCGAGCGCATCGAGCCGCGGACGCAGGGGTTCATCGACCTCGCCTTCTCGCCGCGCGAGCAGGCCGTGCTGGCCGGCGAGGACGCCGATGTCGCCAGCACGCGCGGTTGGGTCGCCAAGGAAGCGGTCGCCAAGGCGAACGGCACCGGCCTGCAGGGCAGGCTGGGCGACTTCCTGATCGATGCCCGCGACGGCGACTGCCTGCGCGTCAACGGCCGATGGGTCGTGACCCACCGGCTGGACGATTACATCGTCGGCTGGCTCCTCGACGCCGTCGATCCCGTCGCCGCACCCAACCTTCCCTCCCCCTCCCTCGAAGCGCAGATCGTATGAGCACGAACACATCCGAGCACGTCATGGCCGTCGTCGTGGACACCATTCGCAAGACGATCGGCGAGGACTGGATCGAGGACTTCGACATCGGTCCGCAAACCCGCTTTTCGGAAGACCTCGAGATCGAGAGCATCGAGTTCGTGAAGATGGCCGACGCGTTGCAGGCGCATTTCGGCAAGGGCGTCGACCTCGTCGGTTGGCTGTCGAACAAGCCCATCCACGACCTGATCCAGCTCAACGTCGGCGACATCGCCGACCACATCGCCGGCCATCTGCGGGCCAACTGAGCGTGGCCCGCATCCTCTTCACCGTCCTGCCGCTGACCGGGCACCTGAACCCGGCGCTGTCGCTGGCCGGCGAGCTGGCGGCCGAAGGCCACGAGGTGGCGTTCGCGGTGCACCGCGAGGCGCTCGGCAGCCGCATGCCGCCCGGCATCCGCGTCTACCCGCTCGATGCGGAGCATCGCCCGCCCGCTCTCGGCGAACAGGCGCGCGGCCTTGAAAGCGTGCGCCTGTTCTTCGAGGACTACATGCTGCCGCTCACCCGGCAAGCGCTCGCGCCGCTCGAGGCGGCGGCGCGCGACTTCCGGCCCGACGTCATGGCGGTCGATCACCAGATGCTGGCCGGGGCGCTGGTCGCCCGCAAGCTCGGCCTGCCCTGGGTGTCGCTGGTCACCACCTCCGCCTCGATCATCCGGCTGTCGCCGGTGCTCGACGCATGGGTGGCCGAGCAGTACCTGGCCTTGCAGCAGGACTGCCTGCCGCCCGATCTCGTCGTGGAGCGGCCGGATTTCTCGCCGCACGCCGTGATCGTCTTCTCCATCGAGGCGCTGATGGGTACCGCCCGCGACCGGATCGAGGCGCCCTATGTCTTCGTCGGCCCGGCATCGCGCCCGGTTCGCCCCGCCGTCGCGTTCCCCTGGCCGTGGCTGCGCGACGACCGCCGCCTCGTGCTGGTGACGATGGGCACGGTCAGCCGCGACCGCGACCACCGGTTCTTCGAGGTGATGATGGAGGCCTTCGCGCAACTGCCCGAAGTGCAGGCCGTGCTGGTGGCGCCGCCGTCTCTCGCGCGGAAGGCGCCGGACAATGTGCTGGTCCGGGACTACGTGCCGCAGCTCGACCTGCTCAACCGCGCCGCGGGCGTGATCTGCCATGCCGGCCACAACACGGTGTGCGAGGCGCTGCTGCGCGAGCGGCCGCTGGTGGTCGCGCCGATCCGCGACGACCAGCCGGTCATCGCGCGGCAGGTCATCGAGGCCGGCGCGGGCGTGTTCATGCGCTATGGCAAGGTCACGCCGGCCGCCGCGCTGGCGGCAATCACGCGCCTGCTGGACGATGCGGAGCTGGCCGCCAATGCCCGCCGCCTGTCGCGGGCGCTTCTGGCGGCGCCGGGAATCCGGGGAGCGGCCGGCATCGTTTCCGGGCTGGCCGGACGGGGCGCGCCATGCAGATGATCCCCGTCTCCGATGCCACCCTGTCGTCGCTGGCCCTCGGCCGGCAGGGCAGGCCGTCGGCCGTTCTCATCCACGGCCTGCTGTTCGGCAACATGGCGACCTGGTATACCTCGCTGGCGGCGCAATTGGCCGAGACCCACCACGTCGTGCTCTACGACCAGCGCGGCCACGGCGACAGCCCGGTGGCCGCGACCGGCTACGACTTCCGGACGCAGATCGAAGACCTCCAGACCGTATTGTCGCACCACGGCATGGCGGACGGACCCGTCGACGTCGTCGGCCACAGCATGGGTGCGGTGATCGCCCTCCAGTTCGCACTGCGCCACCCCGAGCGCGTGCGCCGCCTGGTGCTGGTCGACGCACCGCTGCCGCTCGGCCGCCACGTCCTGCCGGAGTTGCTGGCGGTCGACCGGCCGGACGTGCTGGCGGGCTACATCGGGGAACGCCAGCAGAAGGCCGCCGAGCGACGGCTTAGGCGCATCCACCGCCGGCTGGAGGGGCTGTTCTTCCAGTCCACCCTCGTCGCCGACCTGGCGGCGGAGCCGGAAATCTCCGATGAGGCGATGTCGCGGCTGATTCCCGCCACGCTGCTCGTCTACGGACGCGGCTCGGAATGCGTGGAGACGGGCCGCCGTCTCGGAAGGCTGCTGCCGGAGGCCCGGCTGGAGCTGCTGGATTGCGGCCACTACGTGGTCGAAGAAGCGCCGGCGGAGTTGCGCCGGCTCGTCATACCGTTTCTTGCCGAGGCCGTCTGATGTCGCAGAGGTATTCCCGCCGCCTCTCTCCTCTCGAGCGCCTCTCGCTGGTCGCGAACGAGTTCTATCACTACAACGCGGACGGCATCGTCGAGGGGATCGGCTTCATCGAGCCGGGCCGGCTCGAAGCCGCCGTGGAGCGCGTCGCCGAGGCCAATCCGGGGCTCAGGGTGCGGCTGCACGGCCGGCTGGGATGGGCGCGCTGGGTCGATTCCGGGGTCGCGCCGCGGGTGCGCGTCCTGCCCGAGGCGGATTGGGACGGCAACAGCGAGGCCGGCGCCGCGTTCATGCGGGAGCCGCTCGACGCGCTGCGCGGCGGGCCGGTCGCCGAGCTTCTGGTCGTGCCGTGCACGGACGGGCGCACCCGCTACGTGTTCCGGGGCCTGCACGCCGCCATCGACGGCCGCAGCGCCATGCACTGGGTCATGGAGGTGTTTCGCGTGCTGCGCGGCGAGGCGCCGACGGGCACGCCCTGCACGCTCACCGACTTCCAGTTGCAGGCGCAGTATGCCGACAGGGCGACGCCCGACACGTCGCCGCCGGTCAGGGCGATCGCGGCGGTGGACGCCGGCGAGCCCGACGGCAAGCCGCTGCATTTCATCTGGCGGCGCATCATCATCAACCGCAACATCGGCCAGATCCTGCCGAAGACGGCCGTGTTCCTGGCCGAATACGCGCGCAGGCGCGAGCCCGGCGAGGTGGGGTTCATCATCCCGGTCGACTATCGCGGCCTGCGGACGCAGGAGACCGGCATCAGCAACCTGACCGGCCATCTGCGCGTCATGGTGCCGGAAGGCGCGACCGCCTGGTCGCTGATGAAGGATCTGCGCGCCCAGATCGCTTCCTTCGCCGACTGCCGCTCCATGCCGGGAGGACGGTTCGTGAGCTGGATTCCAATCGGCAGCCTGCGGCGGCGCGTCCGGCCGAAATACGATTTCCTCCACTACGCGCCCAACAAGGTGTTCCAGACCGGCGGGCTCGTCTCCATGGGCATGTCGCAGCCCGACGCCTATTCCTGCCCAGGCTTCAAGGCGGAATCGGTGATGGGTGTTCCGCCCGCCATCGGCAAGCTCAACGTCATATTCATGAACCACCGCGACAGCGTCGTCGTGTGCCTCTCGGCGCCGGCGCGGTACAATCACCGCGGACAATTCGACGAGATGGTGGCCGCCTATCAGCGCCATTTTTCCCGGGAAGGGCAAATCGCGTGAACGAGATCGATGTCCACAAGCTGAAGATGGACCGGGTGACCCCGGTCTATGCCGCGCCGCGCAAACGCCGCCGGCGCTGGCGCATGCCGCTGCTGCTGGCCGTCCTGGCCGCCGCCGGCGGCGCCTACTACCATTACTATCCCGCGCAGGCGGTGCAGAACGCGCAATGGGCCGGCGACTGGATCGCCTCGCCGTTCAAGCCGGCCGTCCAGACCACCCAGGTCGTCAGCGCCTGGCCGTCCGAGCAGTTCCTCGTGCTCAACTCCACCGGCTACGTCGTGCCGCGACGCAAGGCGGCGGTGGCGTCGAAGGCCTCCGGCAGGGTCGAATGGCTGGGCGTCGACGAGGGCGATCACGTCAAGGAGGGCACGGTGGTGGCCCGCCTCGAAAGCAGCGACGTGCGGGCGTCGCACCGCGCCGCCGTCGCCAACGTCGCGGTGTCGGCCGCGGCGCTCACCACCGCCAACACCGAGCTTGCCGACGCCTCGCGCGACTTCGCCCGCGTCGAGGCGCTGTTCAGGAAGGGGCTCGTGCCCGAAACCAGCCTCCTGGACGCGACCTCGCGGGTCGAGCGCGCCAAGGCCTCGGTGGAGAGCGCGCAGGCCGCGCTCCAGGCCACCAGGGCGAACGAGGAATATGCCCGCAGCGCCGTCGACTACACGGAAATCCGCGCGCCCTTCGACGGCGTCGTCATCGCGCGCTCGGTGAATGTCGGCGACATCGTCACGCCGATGTCGTCGGCCGCCGACGTCAAGGGCGCGGTGCTGACCATGGCCGACATGAGCACGCTGGAGGTCGACGCCGACGTGTCGGAATCCTCGCTGTCGCTGGTCAAGGTGGGCCAGCCGGCCGAAATCACGCTCGACGCCTATCCGGCCAGGCGCTTTCGCGGCGAGGTCAGCGTGGTCGTGCCGTCCGTCAACCGGGCGAGCGCCACCGTCACCACCAAGGTAAAATTTCTCGATCCCGACGGCACCATCATGCCCGACATGAGCACGCGCGTCGGATTCCTGTCGCAGCAGATCGATCCGGGCGAGGCGAGCCCGGTCATGGCCGTCAACCCGGACGCGATCGTCACGCGCAAAGAGGCAAGCATGGTGTTCACCATCACGCCCTTCGGCAAGGCGCGCGCCATCAACGTCACCGTGGGCGACAGGGTCGGCACGCTGCGCAGGGTCGAAGGTCCCGTCAAGGTCGGCGACACCCTGATCCTCAAGCCCGGCGCCCTGAAGGACGGCGACAGCGTCAAACTGCCCGAGCGCTCTTGATGGCGCCGCTCATCAGCATGCGGCAGCTCAGCAAGACCTACCACCGCGGCAAGCAGCCGGTGCCGGTGCTGCTGGGCATCGACCTGGAGATCGAGGTCGGCGACTACGTCTCGCTCATGGGCCCCTCCGGCTCCGGCAAGAGCACGCTGCTGAACCTGATCGCCGGCATCGACAAGCCGACGGGCGGCACCCTCCTCGTCGGCGACATCGACACCGCCAGGCTGCCGGAAAGCCAGCTCGCCAACTGGCGCGCCGCCAATGTCGGCTTCATCTTCCAGTTCTACAACCTCATGCCGGTGCTGACCGCCTTCGAGAACGTCGAGCTGCCGCTGCTGCTGACCAATCTGTCGAAGTGGGACCGGCGCGACCGCGTCGAATATGCGCTCGGCCTTGTCGGCCTCGGGCATCGTCTCGACCACTATCCCAACGAATTGTCCGGCGGCGAGCAGCAGCGCGTCGCCATCGCGCGCGCCCTCATCGCGGACCCGCCCCTGATCGTCGCCGACGAGCCGACGGGCGACCTCGACCGCAAGTCCGCCGACGACGTGCTGATGCTGCTCGACCGGCTCAACGGGCAGCTCGGCAAGACCATCGTGATGGTCACCCACGATCCCAAATGCGCCGCCCGGGCGCGCCGTCTGGTGCACCTCGAAAAGGGCGTGCTGCTGAACGACGATGCAGGAAAGCCCGTCTGACGATGTATTTCCTCTACGTGGTCAAGCTGGCGGCTCGCAATATGATGCGGCATCGTCTGCGCTCGTCGCTGACCATCGCCGGCATCGCCGTCGCCATGATCTCCTTCGGCCTCCTGCGCACCGTCGTCGATTCGTGGGTGGCCGGCGCGGAAACCGGTTCGGCCGCGCGCCTGATCGTCCGCAACAAGGCTTCGGTCGGCTTCACGCTGCCGGTCGCCATGGGCGAGCGGATCCGCCATGTGCACGGCGTCGAGGCGCTGACCTGGCTGGTGTGGTTCGGCGGCATCTATGTCGACGAGCGGAATTTCTTCCCGCAGTTCGGGGTCGACGCCGACACCTTCTTCTCGGTCTATCCGGAGATGAAGGTGGACCCCGCGCAGCTCGCCGCGTTCCAGAGGGACAGGCGCGGCGCCATCGTCGGCAAGGTCGTGGCCGCCAAGTACGGCTGGAAGGTCGGCGACCAGATACCGCTTCGCGGCACGATCTATCCCGGCAACTGGAGCTTCGTGATCAAGGGCATCTATGAGGGCGCCGACGAGAAGGTCGACCAGACCCAGTTCATCGTGCACTGGGATCTGATCAACGAGCGCGTCAAGGCCCAGGTGCCGTCCATGGCGGACCGGGTCGGCCTGTTTTCCGTGAACGCCCGCAGCCCCGGCGACGCGGCCGCCGTGTCGGCGGCGGTCGACGAATCCTTCCGCAACTCGCTGGACGAGACCCGCACCGAGTCGGAAAAAGCCTTCCAGCTCGGCTTCATCGCCATGATTGACACGGTGCTGACGGCGATGCAGGCGGTCGCCTACGTGGTGATCCTCATCATCCTGGCCGTCATGGCCAACACCATGGCGATGGCGGCGCGCGAACGCTCGCGGGAATACGCGACGCTGAAGGTGCTGGGCTTCGGCGACCGCTTCGTCGTCATGCTGATCATGGCGGAATCGCTCACCCTGTCGATCACCGGCGGCGCGCTCGGCATCGCGCTGACCTTCCCCGTCGCCGACGCCTTCTTCAACGCCCTGCGGGACATGTTCCGGCTGTTCGTGGTCGAGCCGCGCACCGTGATCATCCAGGCCGTGGCTTCGGTCGTGATCGCGGTGCTGGCGGCCATCGTCCCGGCGCTCAGCAGCGCGCGCGTGCGCATCGTCGACGGATTGAGGGCCGTGACATGAGGCGGGCGACATGAGATCCGGCCTGTCGATCCGCTTCGCCGCCCGCAACCTGATAGCGCGGCGGCTGACATCGGCGCTGACGATCGCCGGCATGGCGCTGGTCGCCTTCGTGTTCGGCATCGTTCTCATGATGTCGGCCGGCCTGCGCGAGACGCTGGGCAGCACGGGCTCGCCGAGCAACGTCGTGGTCATCCGCCAGGGCTCCCCGACCGAGGTGCAGAGCACGATCACCCGCGACCAGGCCGGCAACATCGAATCCATGCCGGGGCTGGCGACGGGCGAGCAGGGCCAGCCGATGGTTTCGCGCGAGGTTCTGGTTCTGGTCAACATGCCGCGCCGGGGCCGCGACGGCGTCGCCAACATCGTCGTGCGCGGCACCACCGCCAACGGCCTGGCCTTGCGCCCGCAGGCGAAGCTGGTCGACGGCCGCGCCTTTCAGCCGGGGTCGTCGGAGGTCATGATCGGCTCGGCCCTCGCGCGCGGCAATATCGGCCTGAGGATCGGCGACAGGATCGAGTTCGGCCTGCGCCACTGGACCGTGGTGGGCGTCTTCGGCGCCGGCAACAGCGGTTTCGATTCCGAAATATGGGGCGATTCCAACCAGATGATGCAGGCCTTCCGGCGGCAGGCGTTCTCGTCGCTGGTCGTCGGGCTGCGCGACAGCGATACCTACGGGCTCTTCTCCAGGGCCCTGGCCCAGAGAAACCGGCTGGGCCTGGAGGCGAAACCGGAAACCAAATTCTACGCCGATCAGTCGGAGGGCATGGCGCGCTTCATCTCCGTGCTGGGCCAGACGATCAGCGTGATCTTCTCCATCGGCGCGATCATCGGCGCGACGATCACCATGTATGCCAGCGTCGCCAGCCGCACGCGCGAGATCGGAACGCTGCGCGCGCTGGGCTTCCGCCGCAGCAGCATCCTCGCCAGCTTCCTGCAGGAGGCGCTGCTCCTCGGCTTCGTCGCCGGCGTGGTGGGTCTCGCCGCCGCCGCCAGCCTGCAGCGCATGGAAATCTCGACCACGAACATCCAGACCCTGTCGGAGGTCGTCTTCCGGCTGACGCTGACCCCTGCCATCGCCGTGCAGGTGTTGCTGTTCTCCGTGTTCATGGGCGCGCTGGGCGGCCTGCTTCCCGCCAACCGCGCCTCGCGCCTGCAGATCGTCGATGCGCTCCGCAACTGACCCCGCGGCGGACCTGCCGCTTCAGCCGCGCGCGCCGATCGAGCGGCCGCTTTCGGCGTTCGAATACTATCACGCCAGCGTCGGCATCGACCGCGTGCGCGCGGCGCCGCGCGCCGTCACCCTGGTGATCGAGGGCGAAGGCGCGGATTTCGAGCCCGACCGCTGGCGCGAGGCGCTCGCCGTCGCCAGCGCGGCGAACCCCGGATCGCGCCTCCGTCTGGTCGGCGGCTGGTGGAGGGCTCGCTGGACGAACGACGGCCGGCCGCCTGATCTCCGGTTCATGGAGCGCTGCGACTGGGATGGACTGTCTCAGGCCGGGGCGGAGTTCATCGACGCCGAGCCGCTGTCGCTGCAGGCCGGCCGCACGGCGGAGCTCATTCTGATAAACCGGTCGCCGCGCGGCAGGCTGATCGTTTTCCGCTTCCTCCACGCGGTGATGGACGGGCGCGGCGCCCTGCATTTCCTCGCCGATCTCTTTCGCGCCCTGCGCGGCGATCCGCCCGCCGGCAGCAATGCCGGCTTCAGCGACGCTGACATGATGCGCCGGCTCGGGCCCGGCAAGGCGAAATCGGAGCTCGTCTTCACCAGACGGCTGACGGGCCGGCCCCGGGGCAAGGTGCCGGGCTACCAGTGGCGGCGCGTCTTTCTCGATACGGACGGCCGCAACATCCTGGCGCGGGTGGCGGCGATCAAGGCGGCATACTTTCATCGTCACAGCGACCTGCCGGCGCTCATTTCCGTGCCGGTGGACGTTCGCGCGCGGATGCCCGGTCTTTTCGCCACCACCAACTTCTGCAACGCGCTGCTGGTGCGGCTCGACAAGGGCGAGGGCGCGGACATCTTCCGGCGCAGGCTCCAGGCCATGATCGACAACCGGATGGACCTCTATTGCCCGCGCATGCTCGGCCTGCTGAAGGTGTTCCCGCTGCGTCTGCTTGACCGCCTCGTGTCGGGGCGCCAGGGCGACTATCGCGGCCGGGGCGCCGTCGACACGGCGATGATCTCCAATCTCGGCCGGCTCGATTCGAGCGAATTCTCGTGCGGAGGGTTCCGTCCGAGCCGGCTGTTCATCGTGCCGCCGTTCAACAGCCAGGTCTATTCCCTGCTCGTCGGCATGGACGACCGCGTCGAACTCGTGCTCGGCATGCCGAATGTCCTGGCCGGCGACGGGCGCTTCGACGATTTCGTCGGTTTCCTGCACGATCGGCTGGCGGAGACGGAAAGCGGCGGGGGCGCGCCGGAGCGGCTTGCAGATCGTGCAGTCACGGTGCCGGTCCATTGAGCGAGGGGTGTCATGCAATCCACCGAGATAGCCTTGCGCAACGAGGGTGTCGCGCTCGCCCGGACGAGCGAGGGCTATCTGCTTCCGGTCCTCGACGTGACCCATCCGCGCTTCGCGATGGCCGACGACGAGGCCGGCCTCGCCAGGCTGCACAAGACCTTCATGCGCAGCGAGCGGGATCGCCGCTGGATCCCGGCGTTCCTGATGAAGATGATCGTGCGGTCGGCCGCGCGGCGATCGCGCCTGGTCAACGCGATATTCGGCGAGGACGTGACCTTCCTCGACGGGATAAGCACCTACGCCGTGAAGCTCGGGGCGAAGAACCTGTTGCCGCCCTTCGATGCCCCGATGGACCGGAAATTCGCGGCGGCTCCGCACATCCTCTATCTGCGGCTCAGGACGCAGCAGATCGCCAAGCTGCTGGCCGAAGGCCTGACGCGGCAGCTTTCACCGTCGGACGACACGCCGTTGCACCTGATCAACATCGCCGGCGGGCCGTCCATCGACAGCCTCAACGCCCTGATCCTCACGGCCCGCAGCGCGCCGGCGCTGCTGCGTCGGCCGATCACCATCCATGTTTTCGACCTTCACCCGGAAGGCGTTTTCTTCGGCTCGAACGCGCTGGCGGCCCTGCGGGAAGACGGCGGCGCCTTGCGCGGTCTGGACATCGGGATGACGCATGTCCGCTACAACTGGAACGACGTCGCCGAGCTCGAGACGCTGATGGACGGCCTTGTCGCCGCCGGGGCGCATGTGATCGCGTCCTCGGAGGGCGGCCTGTTCGAATATGGCAGCGACGACGCGATCGTCGCCAACCTGTCGGCCCTCAACGCGAACGGAGCGGGGGCGCGATACGTCGCCGGCTCCGTCACCCGCGGCGTCGAGTCGCGGCAGGGTTTCGTCGGAGCCGACCGTTTCTCGCTCATCCCGCGCGGTCTCGCCGTCTTCGCGCCGCTGGCGCGGCGGGCCGGCTATGCGGTGGGAGAAAGCCGTCCCGGCGCATGGAGCGACCAGATCCAGCTCCATGCGTCAAACGAAGGGTGACGCCGGCATCGCTGCCCGGGGCGCGAGCCCCGGTCTCCCTTGTCAGTGCGCCGTCCAGCCCCCGTCGATAGGCAGCGCCGTTCCCGTCATGTTGTGAGCCGTTCGGCCGGTCAGGAACAGCACCATCTCGGCGATCTCCTCGACCTGGGACAGGCGGCCGGTCGGCTGCTTCTCGCTGAGCAGGCTTCGGATGCTGTCCTCGCGGCTCGCGCCGTTCAGCAGGGCCGAGCGCGCCGCGATCTGGGGTTCGATGATCGGCGTCTCGGTGAAGCCGGGACAGATGCAGTTCACCGTCACGCCGCCCGTCTCCCGCGATCCGGCCGCCGCATATTCCAGCGCCGCGACCCGCGACAGGCCGACCAGGCCGAACTTGGACGCGACATAGGGCGCCTTGTCGACGGACGCGACGAGGCCGTGGGCGGAGGCGATGTTGACGACCCGGCCGTAGCCGCGTCGCGCCATGTTCGGCAGCGCGCGGCGCATGGTCTCGAACGGCGCGGTGAGGTTGATCGCGATGATCGAATCCCAGATCTCCCGCGTAACCGTCTCGAGACTGGCGACGCGCTGGATGCCGGCATTGTTCACCAGTATGTCCAGCGGTCCCCAGTTCTCGCACGCATCCACCAGCGTCGCGATGGCTTCCGCCGAGCGCAGCTCTCCCGGAAAGAAGCGGGCCTCGGGCGCTCCGGCCGCCAATACGCCGGCGACCGCCTCGGCGGCCTGCTCCTCGCTCGCCAATCCGTGGACGGCGATGCGCGCCCCGGCGCCGGCCAGCTTGCAGGCGATCGCCAGACCGATGCCCTGGACTGAGCCCGTCACCAGCGCAGTACGTCCGTGGAGGGACTGGGGAACCATAGGAGATGCCTTTCAAACTGTGGAGTGTGAGGAGGGATGCCGCTGCCGGGGAATCGCGACGGCGCGCCCCGCCGCCGGCATCATGGCCGCAGGCCGGGCACGATGAAGACGTCGGCCTTCGAGCATGCGTTGCGCATGTCGATGAGCGGCAGATAGTCCTGGCTTCGGTAGAATCTGTCGGCGCCATCATCGTCCTGGAATTCCACGATGACGACCCGGTCCCGCACATCGCCTTCCAGCCGCCGGACATCCGTAGAGGAGATGATCGTTCTGCCGCCGGACATGGCGATCATCGGCTTGACCTTTGCCTGATAGGCGGCAAAGGCGTCCGCGTCTTCGATCGTGATGTTGGCGATGAGATAACTCGGCATCGGTCGTCCTTCAGGTTGGGGTGAGGCCGGTTTCGACAGGCAGGTCGGCGCGGCTGCCCCATTCGTTCCACGACCCGTCATAGACCGCGCCTGCCGGCAGGCCGGCCAGTTCGAGCGCCAGGATCAGGCCGGTGGCCGATATGCCGCCGCCGCAGGAGGCGACCACCGGCCGGCTGCCGTCGATGCCCGCCGCCTCGAACAGGGCGCGCAGTTCCCCGGCCGGCCGGAACGTCCCGTCCTCGCGCAAAAGGCTGGAGAACGGCAGGTTGAGGCTGCCCGGAATGTGTCCGCCGCGCAGG
This sequence comes from Mesorhizobium sp., assembly GCA_027492275.1. Taxonomy (GTDB): domain Bacteria; phylum Pseudomonadota; class Alphaproteobacteria; order Rhizobiales; family Rhizobiaceae; genus JAPUFC01. The sequence goes on from JAPUFC010000068.1 coordinate 27,985, forward strand.
CCCGGCATGGGCTCGGGCTCGCCGCCGGCAAAGCGCCCCGGCGGCCGCGCGTCGAGCACCAGCTCCTGCCGGCCGGCGATGTTGTCGAGCATGCCGCCGAGACCCCGGAGCCGCCGGTAGTTCGGTCGCGCGACGAAGTCGCCGGGCCGGTCCGGCGCCGCGGCGGCGCCCGTCTCGACCGGCAGGCCGAGGCGCGTCCATGCGTCGAAGCCGCCGTCCAGCACGGCGGCCCGCGCATGGCCGAAGACGGTCGCCAGCCACCGGAATCGGCAGGCATAGGCCATGCCGACGCGATCGTAGAACACCAGCCGGTCGCTGGTGTCCACGCCGAGCTCGCGCATCGCCGCCTCGAACAGGCTCGCCGCCGGGAAGGTGGCCGGCAGCGGGCTCGCACGGTCCGAAACCCGTTCGAGCTCCAGGAACCGAGCGCCCGGGACGTGGCCGGCAAGGAAGCCGTCACGCGCCTCCTGTCCGTCGCTGGACAGGATGGCCGTGCAGTCGAAGACCTTGACGCCGTCGAGACCGGCGGACAACCGCTCCGCCGAGACGATCGGTCCGGATCCGGCCGTCATGGTCAGGCGACCTGCGGTATGGCGTTGACGAAGAAGGGAACGTCGTAGCCCCGCTGCACCGCCGGCCGCGCCGCCAGCTCGCGATACCAGCGGCGGACGTTCGGCAGCCGGGCCATGTCCATCCCCTGCCAGTCATGGCGGGACGCCCAGGGCCAGATGGCGATGTCGGCTATGCTGTACTCATCACCGGCCACATAGGCGCTCCTGCCCAGTTGCCTGTCGAGCACCCCGTACAGCCGTTCCGCTTCCGCGCCGAAGCGGTTCTCCGATACGTCGGACAGGCCCTTGTTGTACTTGCGGAAGAAATGCAGTTGCCCGAGGATCGGGCCGAAACCGCCCATCTGCCACATCAGCCACTGAAGGGTGGCGGCGCGCGCCTCCTGCTCGGTCGGCAGCAGGCGTCCGGCCTTGTCCGCCAGATAGATCATGATCGCCCCGGATTCGAACAGCGACAGGCCGTTGTCATGGTCGACGATGGCGGGAATCTTGTTGTTGGGCGAGATCGCCAGGAACTCTGGCCTGAACTGCTCGTCCTTGGTGATGTCGACGGCGTGCGCGGCATAGTCGAGGCCCAGTTCCTCCAGGAGGATCGAAACCTTGCGGCCGTTGGGGGTCGTCCAGGTGTAGAGGTCGATCATCGCGCGGCCTCGCTGGTGCGGGACAGGTTGTCGCGACGCGCCGGAACGCCGTTCGCCTCGAAGCAGAGCTGCGCCAGGCGCGCGACGCCTTCCCTGATCTCGTCCTCGGACGACAGCGCGAAGCAGAGCCGGATATGGCTTCGGCCGTTCTGCGGCTCGACGGACCACTCCTGCCCGGTGTTGTAGGTGATGGCCTCCCGCGCGGCCGCGGCAAAGAAGGACTTCCCGTCCACCGTGTCGGGCAGCTTCAGCCACAGGAAGATGCCGCCGTCGGGCTCGCTGAATTCAGCGCTGACGCCGAACTCGCGCCGGACCGCTTCGGCCATCACCTTCATCTTGTGGTGCAGGCGTTCGCGCACCTGGGCGATGTGCCCGCGATAGGAGGTGGACAGGTATTCCGCCACGATCATCTGGTCGAGCGCCGGCGTGCCCGCGTCGCGCTTCATCTGCACCGCCTGGTCGAGCACCGCCGGATCGGCGATGATGTAGCCCAGCCGCACGGCCGGCGCGAACGACTTCGACAGGGTCGACAGGTAGATCACCTGCGACGGAGACAGGGCGTAGAGCGCGGGCGGTGCCTTTTCTCCCCAGAAGACGTCGGCGTAGCAGTCGTCCTCGACGATGGGCAGGTGATGGCGTCGCGCCAGGTCGAGCAACGCCTTTCGGCGGTCGAGCGGGAGCACGGTTCCGGTCGGATTCTGGACCGTCGGGACGGTGTAGAGGAACTTCGGCCTGATGCCGTCCGCCGCAAGGCGCTCGAGCTGCCTTTCCAGGGCGTCGATGCGCATGCCGCTGCCGTCCATGGCGACGGGGAGCAGGCGGGCGCCCTCGCGCCTCATGCGGTTCATGGCGCCCTGATAGGCGAACTCCTCCACGAGGACGACATCGCCGGGCTTGATGAAGAGCCAGTCGACCAGGTCGATAGCCTGCCCGGAGCCGGAGGTCACGAGGATGTTCCCGATGCCGACGTCGATGCCACGGCTGTCACGCACCATGCCGGCCAGGACATGGCGCAGCCCTTCATGGCCGAAGGCGAGCGGCCCGATGAAATAGCGGGCGAGCGAAGGACCCTCGCGCAGGATCACGCGCTGCGCCGCCGCCGCGAGATCCGCGCTGGGGATCAGCTCGGGCGCGTTGTGCCCCGAATCCATGACGATCCGCGGCTCCACCGGAGGCGGCGGCGGGACGGCCGGAAGGCCGTCGCGGAAAAGGTGCTTGTAGGCGAATTCGCTCATTGGATTCCCATGCGTTCGATGCGCCGGCCGGCCTTAGACATCGTCTTCCACCAGCTTGCGGAAGCCGACCATCTTGCGTCGCGTCAGATAGGCCATCAGCAGCAGAAGCAGGATCGATGCCGCCATCAAGGTGCCGCTGATGGGCCGCGTGAAGAGGACGGAGAAGTCGCCGTCGGACAGGACGAGGCTGCGTCTCAGGTTCTCCTCGATCAGCGGCCCCAGGATGAAGCCGAGCAGGATCGGGACCGGCTGGCACCCGAACCGCACGACCAGCAGGCCGATGACCGAGATCGCGGCCATCATGTAGACGTCCGCCGTGTTGTTGTTGACGCTGTAGGCGCCGACGCAGGCGAACACGATGATCCACGGGACGAGCGTCGCGTAGGGGATGCGCAGCAGCGCCACCCAGATCCGCACCAGCGGCAGGTTGAGCACGAGCAGGATCACGTTGCCCACCCACATCGAGGCGATGAAGCCCCAGAAGAGCTGCGGTTGGTTGATGGCGACCTGCGGCCCGGGCACGATCCCCTGGATCATCAGCGCCCCCGCCATCAGGGCGGTGACGGCGTTGCCGGGGATGCCGAGCGTCAGCAGCGGGATGAAGGAGGTCTGCGCGCCGGCATTGTTGGCGGCTTCGGGCGCGGCGACCCCTTCGATGTGTCCGGTGCCGAATTTTTCCGGCGTCCTGGAAACGCGCTTCTCGATGGCATAGGCGGCGAAGGAGGACAGCGTCGCTCCGCCGCCCGGCAGCACGCCCATGAGCGCGCCGATGCCTGTGCCGCGCAGGCTGGGCATGATGATGCGGCCGAGATCGGCGCGGCTGGGAAACACGCGGTCGATGGCGCGCGAGCCTGCCGCCCCCTGAAGCCCGGTCGCCAGGTTGATCAGGATGTCGCTGATGCCGAAAAGCGCGATTGCGAAGGTGACGATGTCGATGCCGTCGCGCAGCGCCGGTATGCCGAAGGTGAAGCGGCTGGCGACGGTGAAGACGTCGGTGCCGATCAGGCCGAGCATGATCCCGAACAGCACCATCGCCAGCGCGTTGAGCATCGAGCCGCCGGAGATGGAGGCGCAGAAGATCAGGCCCAGCAGCATCGTGGCGAAGTATTCGGGAGCGCCGAACGACAGCGCCACCCTGGTCAGCGGCGCGGCGAACAGGGCGATGATGAGCGCGGTGAGGGTTCCCGCGATGAAGGAGGAGATCGCCGCCGCGGCCAGCGCCGGCCCGGCGCGGCCCTGCTTGGCCATGTTGTAGCCGTCGAGGGCGGTGATGGCGGAGGAGCCCTCACCCGGCACGTTGACCAGGATGGCGGTGATCGACCCGCCATACTGGGCGCCGTAGAAGATCCCCGCCATCATGATGAGCGCGGTGTCGGCCGGCAGGACGACGGCGGTCGGCATCAGCAGGGCGATCGTGGCGGCCGCGCCGACGCCGGGCAGGATGCCGATGATGGTTCCGAGCAGGGCGCCGGTGAAGCAGGCGACGAGGTTGTGCCATTGCAGCGCGGTCAGCAGGCCCAGTTCGAGGTTCTGAAGCGTTTCCATGGTCCCTCAAAACAGCGGCAGGCTGAGGCCGAGGATCCGGTTGAAGACGATGGCGCAGAAGGCCACGACCGCCGCGACGTTGAGGACGATCTGGTACGGCTTTCGCGGCAGCGCGAGCGAGGCGACCAGGGCCGTGGCGGCCACGGTCGGGACGAGGCCGAACCGTTCCGCCATCAGGCCGAACAGGATGATCGCGGCGGCCGCGACCGCCGGGCGCCAGAGCGCCATGGGAGGCGCCTCGACCGGCGGCTCCCGATATCCCTTGATCGCGATGATCATGCCGAGGAAGGCGAAGAGCAGGGATACGGCGACGGGGAGGAAGCCGGGACCCATGTTTTCCGGGCTGCCCATCTCGAGGCTCGACCAGGCGTTGGCGGCGAAGACCACCCCGATCGTCAGGCATCCAAGGCCGACCCACAGATTCTGCCGGTAGAGATGCGGTGTCATGAGCATGATCCTCCGGCGGCGGCGGACCCGGCCGCCGCCTGTCTCGGCCTGGCGGCTACTTGCCCGGCTTGATGGCCTCCACCTCCGTGCGCCAGGTGGCGACCTGCTCTGCCAGGAAGGACGCATAGTCCTCGGGCGTCGTCGGCGTCGGCACGAAGCCGATCTGGTTGAGCTTCTGGATCAGCTCCGGGTCGCTGCCCGCCTTGCGGATCGCCTCGTTCAGCTTGCCGATGACCTCCTTCGGCGTGCCGGCCGGCGTTTCGATGCCGTACCAGTTGCGCATGTTCAGCGCTTCGTATCCGAGCTCCGCGAAGGTCGGAACGTCGGGCAATGCGCCGATGCGCTTGGTCGAGGAAATGGCGATCGGCCGGACTGCGCCGCTCTGGATGTGCGGCGCGGCTTCCGAATAGGCCGAGATCATGACCTCGATCTCGCCGCCGGCGAGCGCGGTCAGCGCCGGCGCGCCGCCATTGTAGATCACCGGGGCGAACCTGGCGCCCGTCGTCTTGGTCATGCGGTTGGCGAACACGGTGTTGATCGAGGCCGCCGAGGCCAGCCCGTACTTGATGCCGCGTTCGCTCGTCCTGGCCTCGTCCACCAGATCCTTGAACGACTGGTATTTCGACTTGGCGTTCACGACGAGCAGCACATACTGCTCGCCGAGCAGACCGGCATGGTCGAAGCTCTTGACCGGATCGTAGCCGACATCGGGAAACAGGACGGGACCGATCAGGTGCGACGCGCCGTTGGCCATGAGGATGGTGTAGCCGTCGGGCTTCTGCTTGGCGGCATGGGCCGCGCCCGTCGTGCCGCCGCCGCCGGCGCGGTTTTCCACGACGATGGGCTGGCCGAGCGCCGGACCGATCTTGTCGGCGAACATGCGGCCCACGACGTCGTTGCCGCCTCCCGGGGCAAAGGTGATGATGAGGGTCACCGGCTGGCTCGGATAGTTTTCCTGCGCCATGGCGCTGGTTGTCGCGGCCGCGGACAGGCCGATGAAACCCGCGACGGCGAGTGCTTTCAGGAAACCCATGTGATCCTCCCGAGAAATTAGGGTTGTTCCACGTCAGATGCTATTCGCACAGCAAGGTGCTGCATATGTGGATTCATGCACAATCGGATGCGCCCGATCGTAGGGAGGGACCGCCTGCCCGGGCGACTAACGCGTTTCCGCTTTTGCGGCCGTCCGGGAAATATCGTTCTGCCCTCCGCCCGCTTGCAGGCGTTCCGAACCGGCGGATTCAGTCGGGAGGAAGGAAGAGCGCCCGTTCGCGCCGGACGGAATCGACGATGAAGTCGATCACGGCGCGGATGCGGGCGATGTCCTGGTAGTCGACCGAGGTGATCAGCCACAGCTCGCGAAAGATCGTCGTCCGCTCCGGCAGGACGGGCGTGAGGTTGTCCTCGGTGCGCGCCATGAAGTCGGCAAGCACGCAAAGGCCCGATCCGGACCGCGTCGCCTTGAGCTGGGCGACCGAGCTCGACGTGGAGACCTGGGGCCGCTTCATCGCCGACAGTTCGGGCAGATAGTCCTGCGCCGGGGAAAACATCAGGTCGGAGATGTGGCCGATGAGCAGGTGCTTCGCGACGTCGTCCAGGGTGCGGACAGGATCGTGCTGCTCCAGATAGCCTGGCGCGCCGTAGAGCCTCAGCCGGTATTTCGTGAGCTGCCTGCTGGCGAGGCGTCCCTCTTTCGGGGCGCCCATGGCGATGACGATGTCGGCTTCCCGGTTGGGGATGCTGAAATTCATCGGCACCGGGACGATCTCGATCTCCAGATCGGGGTTCTGCGCGCACAGCATGGCGACCCTCGGCGCCAGGAAATACGCCCCGAAACCGTCCGGCGCGCCGATCCTGACCCGGCCGCTGAGAAGGGCCTTGGCCCCTCCGACCTTCTCCGAGGCGAGGGCCGCGATGCGTTCCATTTCCTCGGCGTGCCTGAGGAGCTGCGCGCCGTCTTCCGTCAGCGCATAGCCGCGCGGAGACCGTTCGAACAGGGATGCCGCCAGCGCGTATTCCAGATCGCGGATGCGCCGGCTGACCGTGGTGTGGTCGGTGCCCAGCCGCCGCGCCGCGGCGGTCAGCTTCCTTGCCCGCGCCACAGCCAGAAAATATTTCAGATCGTCCCAATCGAAGCGCAAGGCGGGCTCCTCCCGCCGTCGATTCTTCGTCAGGACGGCCGGCAATGCAAGCCGGGGCCCCGGCCCGCTCAGTCGGGCACAGGCGCCACGACGGTTTCGCGGAAAGCCGGCACGCGCTCCGCGAACGCCTCGACCCATTCGACCAGCCTGGGATGATCCGCGCGCCATTTGCCGCCGAAATGGGAGTCGCCCAGGCCGAGCATGCAGGCGAGCGCGATGTCGCCAACATGCGGCGTGCGCGAGTCGAAGGCCGGGAGCGCCTCCTCCAGCGTCGCGAGCGCGAGATCGCTGCGCCGCGCCTGCCGCTCCATCCACACGGCCGACCGCATGTCCGGCGTCCGCAGGCGTCTTTCGTAGACGAGCAGAAGCAGCGCGTCGCCGATGCCGTCGGCGAGCGCCTGCATCCGCAGCGCCGGGAAGCGCGCGGCGCCCGCGGGCAGGACGACGCCGCCGCCGGCCTGCCCGTCCAGCCATTCGAGGATGACGCGGGAATCGTAGAGCGCATAGCCGGTGTCGTCGACCAGCACCGGCACCTTCGCCAGCGGGTTCTGCCGGCGGAAGGAAGGATCGGGGTCCATCACGTTGACCGGAACCAGCTCGATCCGCTCGCTCAGCCCGCATATGCCGGCCGCGACGCGGACCTTGCGGCCGAACGGCGATGTCAGGCTCGTGTGCAGTTGCCAGGTCTTCAAGATCGCGTTCCTCCGGTATCCGCCTCAACCTAGCCGAGCGCGGCCGGCCCCAGTATTGGCTATCGCGCACATCCGGTTCACGCAAATGCGGTCACATGGGCAGGCCGACGAACTTGGCCACCAGTTCGGCGATGTTGCGCGCCGCGAATTTCTGCAGCAGCCGCGCGCGATGCAGCTCGACCGTGCGGTACGACACGCCGAGCGCGCCGCCGATCTCCTTCGACGTCATGCCCTGGCAGGTCATGACGATCACCTCGCGCTCGCGGACCGTCAGGTCGACCACCGGACGCGCGGCGGAGAGGTCCGCGAAGCTCCAAAGGGCAAGCCGGAACGGCGCTTCCGGGCTGAGCGACTGGCCGCTGACCTGGCACCAGAACAGGCTGCCGTCCAGCCTGCGCATGATCCGTTCGTCGGCGAAACGCCCGCTGACCAGCATGGCGGCCAGGCCGGCCTTGCCGATGCGTTCATAGTCTTCCGTCGACGGGTAGAGCGAAAGCAGCGGCCGGTCGTCGAAATCCTCGCGCCGGCCGGCGAACATCTCCGCGAAGCGCGGATTGCACGTCTGGATGATCCTGTCGCGCGAGATGCAGAGCGCCACCGGAGCATTCCCGAACACGTCGATATCCCTGACCGCCCCCGTCATCGCGCCGCGCCCCTCCTACGTATTTCTACAGGATTGCAGAGAAGCAGGAACAGCGCCATTCATCATGTGCGCGAGACACGCCAGGAGGACAGCATGGCTCAGATCGTCGGCTGGGGGCACACCCCCTTCGGCAGGCACCCCGACAAGAGCATCGAGGACCTGATCCGCGACGCGGGCGGGGAAGCGCTGCGGCATGCGGGCATCGCGGCCGGCGACGTCGGCGCCGTCTGGGTCGGCCACTTCAACGCCGGCATGGTCGGCGATGCGTTTCCGTCCTCGCTCGCCCTGTCGATCGACGACGCGATGCGCTTCGTGCCGGCCGCGCGCGCGGAAAACGCCTGCGCCTCCGGCTCGGCCGCCACCTATTCGGCTCTCGACGCCATCCGGTCCGGCCGCATCGATATCGCCCTGGTGGTCGGGGTGGAGAAGATGAGCCATCTGCCCACCGCCGAGGTCGCGGCGGCGCTTGGCGGCGCGTCCTACCAGCCTGAAGAGGCGGGCGTCAGCTTTCCCGAGGTCTTCTCGCAGTTCGCCCGTGCCTATTTCGACACGTTCGGCGACAAGTCCCGCGCGCTCGCCGAGATCGCGGTCAAGAACCACCAGAACGCGATGGCCAATCCGCTGGCGCAGATGCAGCGTCCGCTGACGCTGGAGTTCTGCAGCACCGTCAGCAACAAGAATCCCATGGTCGCCGATCCGCTCAAGGTGACCGACTGCTCGCTCGTCTCCGATGGCGCGGCGGCCATCGTCATCGCCTCGGACGAGGCGGCGAAGGCCTTTCCACGCGCCGTGCGGTTCCGTTCAACCGCGCATGTCAGCGACTTCCTGCCGATGTCGCGCCGCGATCTCACGGCCTTCGAGGGACCGCGCCGGGCGATCAGCCGCGCCAAGGAACAGGCGGGCGTTCAGAACGGCGACCTGCATGTCGCCGAGGTGCACGACTGTTTCACCATAGCCGAGCTGATGATCTACGAGGCCATGGACCTGGCGCCGGCCGGCCAGGGCGAGCGCGCGCTGCGCGAAGGCATCGTCCTGCCGGGCGGCAGGCTGCCGGTCAACCTGTCGGGCGGACTGAAGGCCAAGGGCCATCCGGTCGGCGCCACGGGCGTGTCCATGCACGTGATGATCGCTCGCCAGCTCACCGGCGCCGCCGATGCCATGCAGGTGCCGGGCGCAAACCTTGGCATGGTGTTCAACATGGGCGGATCGGGCGTCGCCAACTACTGCTCCATCCTCGAGACGGAACGCGCCTGATGAACATCGCCCTGTGGCTGGAGCGGACCGCCGCGAAGTCCGGCGACGAGCCGGCCCTGCTGCTGGGCGACGCCGTCGTCGGCAGCTACCGCGCCTTCTTCCGCGAGGCCGGCGGCCTGGCGACCGCGCTGCGGGAGGCCGGCATCGAGCCCGGCGACCGCGTGGCCCTCTTCATGAAGAACTGTCCGCAATATCTGATCGCCCTCTATGCGGTCTGGATCGCGGCAGCGGTCGCCGTGCCGATCAATGCCAAGCTGCATCCCAAGGAGGCGTCCTGGATCGTCGACGACAGCGGCGCGAAACTGGCCTTCGTCGACGGGAAGTCCGGTCTCGGCGAGCTGTCCGGCGGCATCGTCGACGTCCATGGCGCGGCGTTCCGGCAGATGCTGGAAGCCGGCCCGGCGGCGGTGAGATCCTGCCGGCCCGACGCGCTAGCCTGGCTCTTCTACACGTCGGGCACGACCGGCAGGCCCAAGGGCGTCGAGATCACGCATGGCATGCTCGCCGCCATGTCGCTGTCCTACCTGTCCGACGTCGATGCGATCCCCGAGGGGACAGCGGCCTACTACGCCGCGCCGATGAGCCACGGCGCCGGCCTCTACGCGCCGGTGCACGTGCTGAGGGGCGCGCGGCACATCTGCCCGAAGGCGGCCAATTTCGATCCCGACGAACTGCTCGACCTGTCCGTCGCCTGCGGTCCGACCTCGATGTTCCTGGCGCCCACCATGGTGCGGCGGCTGACGGACGTGGCCAGGGCGCGCGGCAGCCGTGGCGACGGCATAGCCACCATCGTCTATGGCGGCGGGCCGATGTACCGCGCCGACATCGAGGAGGCCGTCGACTGGTTCGGGCCGAAATTCGTGCAGATCTACGGGCAGGGCGAGTGCCCCATGTCGATCACCGCGCTCTCGCGCGCCGACATCACCGATCGCAGCCATCGGCGCTGGCGCGAGCGGCTGGTGTCCGTGGGCCGCGCGCAGTCCGCCGTCGAGGTGGCCATAGGCGGCGAGGACGGGACTGTCCTGCCGGCCGGCGGCGTCGGCGAGATCATGGTGCGCGGCCTGCCGGTGATGCGCGGCTACTGGAACAATCCGGAAGCGTCGGCCGCCACGGTGCGGGACGGGTGGCTGATGACCGGCGATGTCGGAATGCTCGATGCCGACGGCTACCTGACCCTCCAGGATCGCTCGAAGGACGTGATCATCTCCGGCGGCACCAACATCTATCCGCGCGAGGTCGAGGAAGCGCTGCTGTCGCATCCCTCCGTCAGGGAAGTTTCCGTCGTCGGCGCGCCCTCGGCGGAATGGGGAGAGGACATCGTCGCCTTCGTCGTGCTGGCCCCCGGACATACGCTCGACACCGCCGCGCTTTCGGAGCACTGCCTCGGCGAGATCGCGCGCTTCAAGAGGCCCAAGCTGTATCACGCGGTCGCCGAGCTGCCGAAGAACAACTACGGCAAGGTGCTGAAGACCGAACTGCGCACGATGGCGAAAGCGCTGGCCGACGCGTAGCGCGGCGTGGTCGAGCGGCCCGTTCACGGGCCTGGGGCGGGCTTGTACCTGGCCTGCGGCCGTTGCACGACCGCCGGTCCGGCCTCGAGCCTAGATGCGGTAGATCCGCTCGGCGTTCTCGCGGAACAACGCCGCCTGCTCGTCTGCCGTCAAACGCGCCGCCGCGAACGCATAGGCGTCGAAATAGTCGTCCAGCGATCCCTTGAGGCGGTCGACGGGGAAGTTGCTCGCCATCATCACCCGGTCGGCGCCGAAGGCCTCCACCACCATGGTCAGGTAGTCCCGCATGATCGCGGCGTTCCAGCCATGGATGATCATGCTCAGGCCGCAGAACTTGATCGACAGATTGGGATGTCGCGCGAGTTCGTGGAGGCCGTCGCGCCATGCCCGAAGTCCCTCCTGGTCGCGCGCGATGGGCATGCCGGCGTGAAGAAGGATGACGGGCACCGCGTCGTCCAGCGCGGCAAGCGACCCGATGTCCGCGAACTGGGCCGGATACGCCTGCACGTCGAGCGAGAACGAGAATCGCGACAGCCTGGAAAAGCCCCGCCGGAACGCGCTGTCCGTCAGATAGTCGCTCCGGTCCGCCCAGCGCAGGACGGGGTTCTCGTGCCAGTTGAGCGACACCCTGACGCCGCGCGCGTTGCGGTGGCTGGCGTGCCCTTCCAGAACCCGCTCGACGTCGGGCTGGTCGAGGGCGGCGGCCCCGATGATGGCATGCGGGAAGCCGCCCGGATTGGCGTCGGCGATCGCCTGCAGATGCCGCGTCTCTCCGACGGGATCCTCGGGGCGCCAGCCGGTCTGCACATGCACCGACTTGACGACGTTCTGGTTCCTCACGTCATCGAGATACGCGTTCAGCCGGTAGTTGAAGCGCAGCTCCGCCGAATCCCCATACACCCGCTGGACCGGCGACGGCGACACCAGCCAGGGATAGCGGTCCGCGTCGACGTCCCAGAGATGATGATGGGCGTCGACCTTTGCGATCCGGCGATGCCCTGTGTCCATGATCGATCCCGTTTCTCGAGGTTGACGGCGGCCCCGTTCGGGAACCGCCGCCGGCGACCTGGAAGGACGCGAACTCCCCCGGGCTCGTGTCAGGCAGCCTACTGGAAGAAGGGACAGTTGCCGTCCTTGATGGAGCGGTAGATGCCTTCCTTCGGGATGGTCGTAATCGGCTTGTAGTAATCGAAGTCCCCCGACGATTCGCCCGGCGCCTTCACCTCGACCATGATGAGATCCCGCAGCACGCGGCCGTCCTCGCGCACGACGCCGTTGGTCGTCATCATGTCGTTGACCGGCATCTCGCGCATCTTGGCGAGAACCGCTTCGGTCTCGTCGGTCCCTGCTGCGGCGACGGCCTTCAGGTAGTGCGTCACGGCCGCGTAGGCATTGGCCTGGTTGGCCGTCGGCGCCCGCCCGCCCGGCACCCGCTGGCTGAACCGCTTGGTCCAGGCCAGCGTCTGCTCGTTCAGTTGCGGGTAGAAGGGCGTCGCGGTCACGAGGCCCTGCGTGGCTTCCTGTCCGATCGACTGCACCTGGGCGGTCTGCAGGAAGAACGCCGCGAGCTTCTGGCCGCCCTGCAGGATGCCGAACTCGTGGCTCGCCTTGATCGTGTTGGCGAGGTCGTCTCCGGCCTGCGCCAGGGCGATCACCTCCGCCCCGGAGTTCTGCGCGGCCAGCACGGCGCTGGCGAAGTCGAGGTTGCCGAGCGGGTGCTTGACCGAGCCGACCTTTTCACCGCCCTTCTCGCCGATGAACTTGGTGGCGACGGCCTCCATGTCCAGGCCGAAATTCACGTCGACCGTGATGAAGAACCATTTCTTGCCGCCCTGCTGCACGACGCCTTCGACCAGCGAGCTCGCGGCCGCATAGGTGTCGAACATCCAGTGAATGCTGTGCGGCGTGCAGCCCTTGCCGGTCAACTCGGCGGACGCGCCGCCGGTGGTGATGCTGATCCTCTTGGCCTGATGGGCGACCTGCTGGACCGCCAGCGCCGAGTTGGACGCGGCGAGCCCCGCGATCATGCGCACGCCGTCCTCGTCGTAGAACTTCCTGGCCAGCGCCACGGCGATGTCCGGCTTGTTCTCGTCGGTCGCGACGAGCAGTTCGATCTTGCGGCCGAGCACTTCGCCGCCGAAATCCTCGATGGCCATTTTCGCCGCCTCGATCGCGCCCGGGCCGCTGGTGCCGGAATTCGGCCCGGAAAGGTCGTCGATCATGCCGATGCGCAGCGGTCCGCTGTTCTGCGCCATGGAGGGCGTGCCGAAGGCGAGCGCGCCCATCGTCAACGCCATGCCGGCAAGCAGGTGCCGCCGCTGTCTGTTCATAGATGCCATGTGGATCCTCCCGATTGGCCATCCGTCCCGTCGCGTCACGCCAGGATCAGGCTGTGCCGGACATATATACCGACCGATCGGTTTGTTATCAAGCGGTCTTCGTCGCAAGCTGCCAAGCCTGAGTGGAAACGTCCCGGAGCGGGCTCAAAATATTCAACCGGCCGATCGATTTGTGATAAGGGTCGTGCGAAGGTCGCGCGTGGCAGCCTGACGCATTCGGGAGTGAGTTGATGGCCGATGCCCCAAGAAAGAAGATCGGGCGTCCGCCCCTTGTCGAAAACCGTCGTGAGATGCTCCTGGACACGGCGGCGCGGCTGTTCGGGAAGGTCGGCTTCGAGCGGTGCTCGATGCAGGACATATCCGACGCGACGAACGTATCCAAAGGGACCCTGTATCACTACTTCAAGACGAAGCAGGACATCTACGACGCCATATTCCTGAGCACGCTGAAGAAGATGGCGTCGTTCGTCGACCAGTCGATCGACAAGAAGGCGAGCGCCCGGGATCAACTGATATCGTTCTTCAGGGCGCACGCGGAGTATTTCGACACCCACTACTGGGATTTCAACGCCACCGTGCTGGGCGTCGCCGGTGTTTCCTCCAGCGCGATGCGGCATGAGGCGGTGGAACTGCGCGATCGCTACGAGAGCATCCTGCGCGAGATCGTTCGGCGCGGCATAGAGACGGGCGAGTTCGCGTTGGAGGAGCCGAGCATGCCGACGCGCGCGGCGCTGTCCATGGTCAACTGGATGCCGCGCTGGTATCGGCCGAACGGCGCGCGCAGCGCCGCCGATATCGCCGTCTCCTTCGCGCATCTGCTGCTCGACGGATTCCGCCGCCGGGACTAGAGCATTTCCAGCAAAAGTGCGAAGCGGTTTTGCGTCCGGAAATGCGGCTAAAACAAAGAGATAGAGCGGTTCTACTGATTCCGTGAAAACAAGAACCGCTTTAGCTCCGGTCTCCGCCTTCGCGCGGCAGCGACGCGAGCACCGTTTCGGTATGCGCGCCGAGAAGCGGTGCCGGCCCCGGCGTGCGCAGCGGCGAGTTCCGCATCGCGATTCCGGCCCGCACGACATCGAGGGTTCCGGCCGTCGGGTGCTCCACCTGGACGATCATGCCGGATGCGCGGGTCTCGTCGCTGGCAATGGCCTCGACGGGGTTGCGCACCGCGCCGCCCGGCACGCCGGCCTCGCGCAGACGGCCGACCCAGAAGCTGCGCTCGCGTGTCCGCAGCCTTGCATTGATGTCGGCGGACAGCGCGTCGACATTCTCCAGCCGGGTCCGGTTGCTCTTGTACCGCGGGTCCGCAACCATCTCGGGCGCTTCCAGCACCTCGCACAGCCGCCGGTAGAGCCGGTCGTTGCCGGCGCTGATCATCACCTGTCCGTCGGCGCAGTCGAAAAGCCCGTTGGGGCACATGAAGAACGACGTGTTGCCGAGCCGAGGCGGGTTCTCGCCGGTCAGCAGCACCCCCTGGTAGACGAAGGCCGCGGCTGCAATGGCGGTGTTGTACAGCGAAACGTCCACGAGATCGCCTTCGCCGGTCCTGTCCCGGGCGCGAAGCGCCGACAGGATTCCCATTCCCGCATGCGTCCCGGCCAGGATGTCGATCAGCGAGCCCCCCGCCCGCGTCGCGGGTTGGGAGGCGTCGCCGGTCAGGTACATGAACCCGGTTTCCGCCTGGATGATCGGATCATAACCCGCGAGGGCCGAATAGGCGCCGGTCTGGCCGTAGCCGGAGATGGAGCAGTAGACGAGCCGCGGGTTGAGCAGCGACAGGGCGGAATAGCCCAGCCCCAGCCGCTCCATCGTTCCCGGGCGGAAGTTCTCCACCAACACGTCGCTCGCCCTGGCCAGCTCGATCGCCCGCCCGCGATCGCCGGAATCCTTCAGATCCAGGACGACGCTCTTCTTGTCGCGGTTGAGCCCCATGAAGTTGGCGGACTCCCCCGCGCGGCCCGGCGGGAGGTAGGCTCTGGTGTCGTCGCCTTCCGGCGACTCGACCTTGACGATCTCGGCCCCCAGGTCCGACAGCAACTGGGTCAGATAGGGTCCTGAGAGGACGCGCGTGAAATCAAGGACCCTCAGGCCCGTCAGCGGCGCAGCACCGGGTTGCGACATGGCCGTCTCACCCAAGCTCGGGATCTGCCGCCAGGCCGCCCGCCACCGCCGCGCCGGCCAGCGCGCGCGCCGCCAGGCTCTCCCTGTGCGCGTAGGCCGTTCCGTGGGAGCCTGCCAGGCGCGTGATCCGGCGGAAATGCAGGTGCAGCCCGTATTCCCACGTAAACGCTATGCCGCCATGCATCTGGATGCACTGCTCGGCGATCTTCAGCCCGGCTTCGGAGCAATAGGCTTTGGCCATGTGGTATGCCGTCTCGGCCTCCGATGCCGCGCGGGCGTCGTCAGGACGCGCGGCCGACCTGTCGAACAGCGCCGCGGCGTACTCCACGCTCGCCTTCATGGCCTCGAGCTGCATGCAGCAGTCGGCGGCGATGTGCTTGAGCCCCTGGAAGGTTCCGATCACCTTTCCGAACTGCTTGCGTTCCTTCAGATAGGCCACCGTGCGATCAAGGCAGTGCTCGGCGGCCCCGACGATCTCAGCGGCGGCGAGGATGCCGAGCATGGCGTCGGAGCGCATGTCGACGATCTCGTTCCCGGATATGGTCTGCGCGATCTCCAGCCGGCTCGAGCCATAGGTCAGGTCGATGGCGTCGGTCGCCTCTCCGCGCTGCCCGTTGAGCTCGATGAGAACCGACCGATCCCTGTCGTGGCCGTTCTTCAGCGATGCCAGCATGTACTTCGCTTCCGACGCGAAGGGCAGGTTGACCGTTCCTGCGACCACCGTATTGGGGGCGTCGGAGATCGAAAGCTCGCCATGCACCGGCGCCGTGACGTAGGCGCTCCCGTCGAGCACGTCCGACAGAATGTCGGCGCGCGTCCTCGCGGCGACCGCCGTGGCCACGATGCTCTCGATCGCGGGGAACGGCAGCGCCGCGCGTCCCGTCTCCATGGCGACGGCCACCGCCTCGACCATGCCGAGGCCGAGCCCGCCCTGATCTTCGGGAACGAGCAAGCCGAAGACGCCGAGGTCGACCAGCCTGTCCTTCGCCTGAGCGGCGGTGGGCCTGATCTGGTCGGCCGTTTCACCGGGCTGGAGCCTGGTCGTCTCGAGGGATTCCAGGGCGCGTCGGACGCTCTGCGCCAGCATCTTCTGTTCCGCGGAAAAATCGCATCGCATGCCAATGAGTTCCTGTGCCCAGAGCATTTCCAGCAAAAGTGCGAAGCGGTTTTGCGTCAGGAAATGCGGCTAAAACAAAGAGATAGAGCGGTTCTACTGATTGCGTGAAACGAGAACCGCTCTAACGCGGAAGCCCGAGCATGCGCTCGGCGATGATGTTGCGTTGCACCTGCGACGTGCCGGCGTAGATCGTCACGGCGCGCGATTGCAGGAAATTGTAGCGGAACCGTTCAATGTCCTTCGAATCGGTGACGAAGGCGGGCCCTATGGCCTCGAACGCAAAATCTTCGATCCGCTGGTGCAGCTCGCTCCAGAACAGCTTGACGACGCTTGCCTCCGCGCCAATGCCGTCGCCGTTGACGATGCGGCTCACCGTCTTCAGGTTCAGTTGCCGCAGGATTCCGAGCTCGGCATAAAAGCGGCCGATCTGTTGCCGGTAGTAGGGATTGCCGGTGATTTCGGGACGGGCATCCAGCTTCCGCAGAAGCTGTTCGAACTCGTTCATGAAGCGCGCCTGGCGATAGAGCCGCGCGGTCGCGCGCTCGTAGCCGAGAAGGTTCACCGAGACGTTCCAGCCGTCGTCGATCGCCCCGACATTCATCCCCGCCGGAATGCGCACATTGTCGAAGAAGACCTCGTTGAACTCCTTCCGCCCGGTGATCTGGACCAGCGGCCTGACCTCGATGCCCGGCGTCTTCATGTCGACCAGGAACAGGGTCAGGCCCTTGTGCTTGGGCTTGTCGGGGTTGGTGCGCGCAAGCAGGATGCACCAGTTGGCCTGGAAGGCAAAGCTCGTCCACACCTTCTGGCCGTTGATCACCCACTCCTCGCCGTCCCGCTCGGCCCTTGTGCGCACGCCGGCCAGATCGGAGCCGGCGTCGGGTTCGGAGAAACCCTGGCACCAGATGTCCTCGACCGTCAGGATCCGGGGAACGTAGTGGCGCTTCTGCTCTTCCGTTCCGGCGGCAAGGATGATGGGGGCGACCAGCTCCTTGCCTATGGTGTTGATCCCTTCCGGCGCCGCGCGCCGGCCGAGCTCCTCGCTGACGATGAGCTGCTCGACCATGGTCAGCCCCTGGCCCCCATAGGCCTTCGGCCACGCCACGCCCTGGTAGCCGGCTTCGTAAAGCCTGCGCTCCCAAAGCGTCTGCAGGACGGCGTTCTCCTCATCGTCGTCGGGCCCCAGATAGGCAGGCCCGCCCCAGTTCTCGGGAAGGTTGTCGTCCAGCCACTGCCGCAGGCCTCTGCGGAAAGACTGTTGCTGCGGTGTAAGATCGATATCCATGCGGGTCAGGTCGCTGTTTCCGGGAGGCAGGCGCGTTCAGCGCCCCTTGAACTGCGGCTCACGCTTCTCGATGAAGGCCCGCTGGGCCTCCCGGGCGTCTTCCGTCTTCGACAGCGCGAAGGTCATGTTCTGCTCGAAGCGGTAGGCTTCCCGCTCGGGCATGGCCTCCACGACGTTGTACGCTTCCTTGGCCATCTTCATGGCGATCGGGCTCTTGGAGGCGATGGCGCGCGCCATCGCCATGGCCTCGGGCATCAGCCGGTCGGGCGCGACCGGTTCCTCGATCACGCCGAGGCGGTACATCTCGGCCGCGGAGAGCCGCATGCCGGTGAAGAACATGCGCCGCCCCCGCGACCGTCCGAAGAGGCGGTTCAGCACCGATGCGCCGCCGGCAAGCCCGACATCGATCTCCGGCATTCCGAAGACCGCGTCATGGGACGCCATGATGATGTCGCAGGACGCGGCGATGTGCAGGCCCGCCCCGAGCGCCGGGCCGTTCACCGCCGCGATGACCGGCTTGAAACATTCGTGGATCGCGTTGGGCGCCTCGCGCGTGCGTCTGTTGTGGCGCCAGAAGCCTCCGGGCTCCGCGCCGATCTCGGCGCGCTCCGACAGGTCCGCGCCCGCCGAGAAGCATTTGCCGGCGCCCGTGAGAATCGCGGCCCGAACCTCGTCCATGTCGTTGATCATGTCGAACGCCCGGATCACCTCCTCGCGCAGCCGCGTGTTCTGGGCATTCACTTTCGGCCGGTCCAGCGTCACCACGGCGACGCGCCCGTCTATCTCCAGCCGCAGGCATTCGAAATCCATGTCCGTTTCTCTCCCATCGTCTGCCCGCATGGAGGCGTCGTCGTTTAATTACCGGACAACCGGTTTATTAGCAAGCCTGTCCTCGTTCCTTGACTCAGTCGAGTTTCGAATGACTTGCTGGCCGCGGGTATCCGGCGATTGCGATGTTTGGCCGCAACCTGTCAAACCTGCGACCCGGAACAGCAACAGGACATGTGGTTTTGCCAGTCGGGCACCAACAAATCGCCCAGGATCACGGTCGGCGTGCAATCCTGCCCCTTGACGCCGTCATGCTCGATAGGGCACTTTAATAACCAACCGACCGGTCAACAATGTTTTGACCGGTCCGCTTTGTTGTCGTTTGCGGGAGGAGCCGGCAAATGAATCCAGCGAGCAGCGCCGCGGGACACGTCGCACCCAAGAGACTAGGCCTCGCCATCTGGGCGACCGAACCGCTGCCGCGCATCGTCGAGCAGGTCCGGCTCGCCGAATCGATCGGCTTCGACAGCGTCTGGGTGATCGATTCGCAGCTCCTGTGCCGTGATGTCTTTGTCGTCCTGACGGCGCTGGCGATGAGCACGTCGCGCATCCGCATCGCCACCGGCGTCACGCAGCCGGCGACCCGCCACCCCGCGGTCACCGCGAGCGCGCTGGCCGCGCTCGACGAGATATCGGGAGGGCGGGTCATGTCCGGCATGGGGACCGGCTTCTCCTCCCTGCGGACACTCGGCATGCCCGCAGCGAAGATGTCGGAGTTCGAGGCGTTCGTCGGCGCCGTGCGCAAGCTCCTGGCGCAGCAGGAGGCGACCTTCGCCAACGGCACCAGCGCCAGGATGGCATGGCTGTCGAAGCCTGCCCGCGTGCCGATCTACGGCGCCGCGTCCGGTCCGAAGATGACCCAGCTCGTCTCCCGCATCGCGGATGGCGCGATCCTGCTGCAGGGCATTTCCGACGCCCTGCTGGACCGCGCCGACGAGTGGCTGGCCGAAGGGGCCGCCGAGGTCGGAAGAAACCCGAAGGAGCTCGACGTCGCCTGCTGGGTGCCGCTCGGCATCGACGATCGGCCGGACATCGCCCGCGACCAGGTCCGCGTGCGCGTCGCCGGCGCGATCATGAACGCCAAGGCGGAGTGGTTCGACGGCCCGGAGCGGGAGGCCGTCGAGAAGGTGCAGGCCTCCTACAAGGATTTCCAGCACGCCGGCTCCAACGCCGACCATGCGCGCATCCTCCCCGACCAGATCGTCGACCGCTACGCCATCGCGGGCGACGCCGGGATCGTGCGCGCGCAATTGTCCAGACTGATGAGCCGCGAAAGCCTCGACCAGGTGATCCTCACGCCGCAGGCCTCGGCCGACGAGCGCATGGACCTGGTGGCGCTGCTCAAGCGGATGGACCGCGACGTCCTCGGTCGCCTCTAGACCAACGGCGCGGGAGGCTCACCATGTCCGAGGACAATATCCTGACCACCGAGGGGTTGACGAAGAGCTTCGGCGGCTTCGTGGCCGTGCGCAACGTCGACCTCCGGGTGAGACGCGGCACCATCCACGCCGTCATCGGCCCAAACGGCGCGGGCAAGACGTCGCTCTTCAACCTGTTGACCAAGACGTATCCGCCGACCTCCGGACGCATCGTCTTCGACGGGCGCGACATCACTGCGATGAAGCCCTACGACGTGGCGCGCATCGGCCTGGTGCGGTCGTTTCAGATCTCCGCGATCTTCCCGCGCCTCACCGTGCGGGAGAACGTCCGCGTCGCGCTGCAGGGCAAGACCGACGAATCCTATGCCTTCTGGCGCTCGGGCAAGACGCTGCGGCGGCTGGATGCCCGCGTCGACGAGCTGCTGGCGGTGGTCGACCTGACCGGCTTCGCCGACTCGCCCGCCGTGCAGTTGCCCTACGGCCGCAAGCGGGCGCTCGAGATCGCGACGACCATCGCGCTGGAGCCGACCCTGCTCCTTCTCGACGAGCCCATGGCCGGCCTCAGCCGGCAGGACATCGCCCGGATCGCGCAACTGATCCGGCAGTTGGCGGCCGACCGCACGATCCTGATGGTCGAACACAATCTCTCGGTCGTTTCGGATCTTTCCGACAGGATCACGGTGCTCAGCCGCGGCGAGGTGCTCGCGGAAGGCACCTATCAGGAAGTCTCCACCATGCCGCGCGTCCAGGAAGCCTACATAGGAGGCGTGCATGCAGCCTGAGGCCGGCACCGCGCCGATGCTTTGCGTGCGCGACCTGGAGGCCTGGTACGACGAGTCCTACGTGCTCCAGGGCATCGATCTCGACGTACGCGAAGGCGAGGTGGTGACCCTTCTCGGCCGCAACGGCGCCGGCAAGTCGACGACGCTCAAGTCGATCATGGGCATGATGGACAGGTGCGCCGGCACGATCACCTTCAAGGGCAGCGACATCCGCGGCGCCGCATCCCACCGCATCGCCCTGGCCGGGATCGGCTACTGCCCGGAGGAACGAGGGATTTTCTCGAGCCTGACGGTTGCTGAGAACATGATCCTTCCCCCCAGGTTCGGCGATCCCGCTCTGTCGCTGGAGCGCATCTACGAGCTGTTTCCGAACCTGCTCGCACGGCGCGCCAGCTTCGGCAGCAAACTGTCGGGCGGCGAGCAGCAGATGCTGGCCATCGGCCGCCTTCTGCGCACCGGCGCGCGCTTCCTGCTGCTCGACGAGCCGACGGAAGGTCTCGCGCCGGTGATCGTCGAACAGATCGGCCGCGTCATCCTGGAGTTGAAGCGAGCAGGCCTCACCATCCTTCTCGTCGAACAGAACTTCGTCTTCGTCTCGCAGATGGCCGACCGCCACTACGTGATGGAAGACGGCAAGATCGTCGATGTCATCGCCAACGACCGCGTCCAGGCGGAAGAAGGCAAGATCCGCAAATATCTGGGAGTATGAGCCCTTCGGGGTTCATCGGGAGAGCTGGGCATGTTCGAATGGATCGACGTGAGCATTCCGACCGGTGCCGCGCTCTACTCGCAGCTCCTGATCGGGCTCATCAACGGCGCTTTCTATGCCCTGCTCAGCCTCGGCCTGGCGATCATCTTCGGCCTCCTCGGCGTCATCAACTTCGCCCATGGCGCGCAGTACATGGTGGGTGCATTCTGCGCCTGGGCGCTGCTGCACTATGCGGGCATCGGCTACTGGCCCGCGCTATTGCTGGTTCCGCTGATCGTCGGCGGCCTGTCGATCATCATCGAGCGCACCCTGATAAGGCACACCTATAAGCTCGATCATGCCTACAGCCTGCTTCTGACCTTCGGCCTGCTGCTTATCATCGAGGGCGTGTTCAGGCAGGCCTTCGGCACGTTCGGCCAGCCCTATGCGATGCCCTCCTCGCTGACCGGCGCGACCAATATGGGCTTCATGTACCTGCCAAACTATCGCGGCTGGGTGCTGGTCGCCTCGCTGACCATCTGCCTGGTCACCTGGTACGCCATCGAGCGTACGCAGCTCGGCTCGCAGATGCGCGCCGCCACGGAGAACGCCAAGCTGACGCAGGCGCTGGGCGTCAACGTCCCGGTGCTGATGATGCTGACCTATGCAGGCGGCGTCGGGCTGGCGGCGCTCGCCGGGGTGATGGCCGCGCCGATCTACCAGGTCAGCCCGATGATGGGCGCCGAGATCATCATCGTCGTCTTCGCCGTGGTCGTCATCGGCGGCATGGGCTCGATCATGGGCTCGATCGTCAGCGGCTTCGCGCTCGGGCTCATAGAGGGGCTCACCAAGGCGATCTACCCGCCGGCCTCCTCTCTGATCATCTTCGTTGCGATGGCGATCATCCTGCTGATCCGGCCCGCGGGGCTCTTCGGCCGCTCGCAGGGCGTTCCCGCGGCGGTATCCGTGGTCAGGGGCGGCGCGGACACCTCCATCAATCCGTGGCTGTCGACCGCGCTGCTGTTCCTCGCGATCGTCGCGCCCTTCTTCTTCTACCCCGTTTTCCTGATGAAGGCGCTGTGCTTCGCGTTGTTCGCCTGCTCGTTCAACCTCGTGCTCGGCTATGGCGGTCTGCTCTCGTTCGGCCACACCGCGTTCTTCGGCGGCTCCGCCTACGTCGCGGCGCATGCGATGAAGGTCTGGGGCTTCCCGCCCGAGCTCGGCATCCTGGCGGGCGTCGCCACCGGGGCCACCCTCGGCGTCATCATCGGCTCGATCGCCATCCGCCGGCAGGGCATCTACCTCGCCATGGTCACCATGGCGCTCGCGCAGATGCTCTACTTCGTCGCCGTGCAAGCGCCCTTCACGGGGGGCGAGGACGGCATCCAGTCCGTTCCGCGCGGCATGCTCTTCGGCTTCATCGACCTCAACGACCGCCTGACGCTCTACTACGTCGTCCTCGCGATCTTCCTGATCGGCTTCGCCGCCTTCGTGCGAATCATCACCTCGCCCTACGGCCATGCCCTGAAGGCGATCCGCGAAAACGAGGCGCGCGCCGTCTCGCTGGGCTTCCGCACCAATTCGTTCAAGCTGATCTGCTTCGTCCTGGCCGGCGCTCTCGCCGGGCTGGGCGGCAGCACCAAGGTCATCGTCTTCGGCATCGCCTCGCTGACCGACGTCCACTTCGCCATGTCGGGCGAGGTGATCCTTATGGTCCTGCTCGGCGGGCTCGGCACCGTGCTCGGCCCGATCTTCGGCGCGTTCGCCATCATCGCCATGGAGAGCTATCTTCAGGCTTACGGCGCATGGATAAAGGTCATCCAGGGCGTCATCTTCATCGTCATCGTGCTGGTGTTCCGCCAGGGCATCGTGGGCGAGTTCGACAGGATCGCCGGATGGGGACGCCGGCTGATGGGCAGGTCGCCATCCAAAGGCGTGCAGGCGCGCGATGCTTCGGCGGGCGCGCACAACTGAAGGCGGGCGAGGCGGCGACGGCCTCGCCGAAGCCCCCCGGGGCGCGTGATAAGGTTTGCAGGATTTGAACAGTCACCTCAAGCCGCACCCGGCGACCGCGCCGGAGGTTTCGCTCGATCGGTTGCTGAACGCGCGCAGCGTCGCCGTCATCGGCGCGTCGGCCGATCCGTCCAAGATCGGCGGCAAGCCCGTCGCGCTGCTGAAGCAGCACTTCGGGGGCGCTGTCTTCCCGGTCAATCCGAACCGCTCGGAGATTTCGGGCCTTCGGACCGTTTCCGACATCGCGTCCCTGGACGGCAGCGTCGATCTCGCCCTCATCGCCGTCGCCGCAGCTGCGGTGGAGCCGGCGGTCGACGCATGTCTCGAAAAGGGGGTCGGCTCGATCCTTCTATTCACCGCCGGCTTCGGCGAGATCGATGAAGCCGGCCGGCGGACGCAGCAGCGCATAGCGGAAAAATGCGCGGCGCGCGGTGTCCGTCTGCTGGGGCCGAACAGTCTCGGCTTCATCAACTTCCACGCGGGTCTCTACGCCACCTTCTCCTCGGCATTGGACAATGTCTGGCCGAAGAAGGGCTCAGTCGGGATCGCCAGCCAGAGCGGCGCAGTCGGCAGCTACATCATGGCGCTCGTGGCCGAGGCCGGGATCGGCATCAGCCATTTCATCGCCACCGGCAACGAGGCCGATATCGACGTCGCGGATTGCATCGACTGGCTGGCGCGCGACGCGGACACCCGTGTGATCGTCGCCTACCTCGAAGGCTGCCGCGACGGCGGCAGGCTGGTCGCCGCGCTTGACGCGGCGCGCCGCGCCGGAAAGCCGGTGATCGCGATAAAGCCGGGCGCGACGGAAAGCGGCGCGGCGGCCGTGCGGTCGCATACGGGCATGCTGGCGGGATCGAAGGTCGTTTTCGACGCCGTGCTGCGGGCGCACGGCGCGTGGCCGGCCCAGCGGATCGACGAGGCGGTGGATCTCGCCTACGCCTGCTCGCTCGGCCGGGTGCCGGGCGGCAGCGAGGCGGCGGTGATCACGCCGTCCGGCGGCGTCGGCATCATGATAGCGGACGCCGCCGAAGAGGCCGGCATCGCGCTGCCGCCGCTTCCGTCCGAGGCGCGGCGCGCGATCGAGGCGATGCTGCCGCTGGCCAGCACGCTCAATCCGATCGACACGACGGCGCAGGTCGCCAACGATTTCAGCATGTTCGGCCGCGTCGTGGAGATCGTGGCGCGCCAGGACGGATTCCCGATCCTTTTCGTCTTCATGGCGCATATGGGCAAGACCGACGCCGTCACGTCGCTGCTTTCGCCCATCCTCCGTTCCGTCGCCGAGGCGGCCGGCGAGCGCACCATCGTGCTGATCACCCGGGCATCGACGGAATTCCGGGACGACATGACGCGGGCCGGGATGATGGTGTTCGAGGATCCCCACCGCGCCGTCGCGGCGGTCGCCGGGCTGCGCTTCTTCGCCGCCTCGACATCCCCCTCCCCCGAAGCGCAAGGCAGCGGAGGCGCTGCGAAGCTGTCCGCCGACGCGGTCCGCGAGCTGGCGGCCGGCACCGACGCAGCCGCCGGCCTGCTCGACATCCTCGGCATCACGGCGCCGCCGACCCGTCTTGCGCGGGACAAGGCGGCTGCTTTGCAATGCGCCGAGGAATTCGGCTACCCGGTCGTCCTGAAGATCGATTCCCCCGACATCCAGCACAAGACGGAGGTCGGCGGCGTGGCGCTGGGCATCGCCGACGGCGTCGAGCTCGCGGCCGCGTGGGACCGCATGATGTCGTCGGTATCCGCCAGCGCGCCGTCGGCCCGCATCAACGGCGCGACCGTCTCGGCGATGATCACCGACGGCGTCGAGACGATCATCGGCACGCGGAACGATCCCGTCTTCGGCCCGGTGATCATGTTCGGGCTGGGCGGCACGGCCGCCGAGGCATTGAAGGACGTCGTCTTCATGCCGTGCCCCGTCAGCCGGGCACAGGCTCTGGAGATGGTAGGATCGATCAAGGCCCGCGCGCTGCTGGAGGGGTGGCGGGGGGCGCCGCCGGCTGACCGCGAAGCCCTTGCGCAGGCGATCACGGCGGTTTCCGAGTTCGCGGCGGCGAACCGCGACAGCGTCGAGAGCATCGAGATCAACCCGTTCCTGGCCCGCGCCAGGGGCGGCGTCGCCCTCGACATACTGGTGCAGGCGAAATGAACTGGACACGGACAGGAGGCTGACTTGCCGAACCGGATCTCGGTCGTGGGCGGAACCGGCGCGCTCGGCGGAGCGCTCGCGCTGCGCTACGCCCGCGCCGGCCTGGCGGTGACCATAGGCTCGCGGGATGCCGTGCGGGCCGCCGCCGCCGCTGCCAAGATCGCTGCCGACGCGGGTTGCGGCCAGGTGACCGGCCTCGACAATCGCGCGGCAGCCGCGGCGGGCGACATCGTCTTCGTCACTGTGCCGTTCTCCAGCCAAGAGGAGACGTTGAAGGCCGTCCGCGACGCTTGTCGCGGCAAGATCGTCGTCGACACGACCGTCCCTCTCGTTCCGCCGAAGGTCGCGCGCGTTCAGCTACCCGCGCAGGGCTCGGCGGCCCAGATCGCCGCCGAACTCCTTGGCCCGGACGTCAGGGTCGTCAGCGGCCTGCACAACATCTCCGCCACCAAGCTCGGGATGCCGGGCGATCCCGGCTGCGACGTCCTTGTCTTCGGCGACGACGTCGACGCGCGCGGCGCCATCGTAGACAGCCTGGGCGGGATCGGGCTGAGGGCATTCCATGCCGGCCCGCTCGCCAATTCCGCGGCGGCCGAAGCGATGACGTCGGTTCTCATCTCCATCAACAAGCGCCACCAGGTGAAGGATGGCGCCGGGATACGAATTACCGGCCCCGACCTCGAATAGGTGGTCGTGCTGGCGTCGAAGCCCGCCTCGTGACGTTTTCGACCGACATTGCTTTGGGTTTCGCCGCGACGCTGGTATCAAGAAGCGCCTTCAATCGCGACGCCTCATGAACCCGCCCCCCTCGTCGTCCGCCCGCTCCCTTGAATCGCGCATCTATGCGGTCTACGCGCAGCTTCCGCCGGCCGAACGGAAACTCGCCGACGTCATGCTGCAGCACCAGATGGACTTGGCGCTCTACACGGCGAGCGAACTCGCGCGCGAGGCCGGCGTTTCGACGGCGACGGCCGCGCGCCTGATCCGGTCGCTGGGCTACGTGTCCTATCCGGCGGCCAAGCGCGAGATCCGCGAATCCGCGCATTGGGGGTCGCCGCAGGGCGGCGCCATAGACCGGTCGCAGGAGCCGGTGCCGTCGCTGGCCGCCGTCGTCCAGACCAACATCGACAACATCCGCGCCACGGCGGACAGCGTTTCGCCGCAGACCCTGGCCGCCGTCGTCGACGCCTCTGTCAGGGCGGACCGCATCGTGCTGATCGGTATGCGCAACGGGTTCGGGCTTGCGCACTATGCGGCGCATTATTTCGGCCTGATCAAGGACGACGTGCGCGTATTGCCGGCGACGGGAAGCTCGATGGCGCATGAGCTGTCGTCGATCGGGCCGGGCGACCACGTCATCTGCTTCGCCTTCCGGCGCAGGCCCCGGACGCTGCCCCGCATGCTGTCGGATTTGAGCGCCGCCGGCGCCGTCACGACGCTGATCACGGACATCAGCGCCTCCGACAGCGCCAAGGCGGCCGATCACGCCATACGATGCCGTTGCCATTCGCTGGCGCCATTCAATTCCTTCACGGCGGCGATCACCATCGTCGACTATCTCTCCTGCACGGTCGCGGCGCTGCTGGGCGAAAAGAGCGTGGAGCGCTTCCGCCGGATAGACCGCATGGTCGACCTGCTGGAGGACGTCGCCACGCCGAAGACCGAGACGCGCGAGAAACGCTAGAGCATTTCCAGCAAAAGTGCGAAGCGGTTTTGCGTCCGGAAATGCGGCTGAAACAAACAGATAGAGCGGTTCTACCGATTCCGCAAAAAACAGAACTGCTCTAGGTGTCTGGTCCCATCATGTGATGGAATCAGTTTAGCTGCTCCTTCTTGGAG
>JAPUFC010000069.1 GCA_027492275.1 Mesorhizobium sp.
GAAAACGCGCCGGAAATGGTCGCCTATGCCAGACGCTCGCTGGCGCTGCCGGAAAACGCCCACCTCGCCCAGCGCTGCGCGGTGCTGGCAGCCGACGTGCGGCTGGCCGACGGCGCGCGGCGGGCGGCGGGGCTTGCCGATTTCTCCTTCGACTGGGCGATCATGAACCCGCCCTTCAACCGGCCGGACGACAGGGCCTCGCCCGATGCGCTGCGCCGGCACGCGCATGTCATGGAGGATGCGGACGTCTTCGGAACCTGGCTGAAGACCGCCGGCTGGATCGTGCGGCCGGGCGGCGGCGTCGCGGTCATCGCGCGGCCGCAATCGCTGCTCGCGATCCTCGCCGGGCTGCGGCCCTATTTCGGCGCGGCGGAGGTAAAGCCGCTGCATCCGCGCGCCGACCGCGCCGCCACGCGCATCGTCGTGCGCGCCGTGCGCGGCAGCAACCGCGACCTCAGCCTCGCGCCGCCGCTGATCCTGCACGACCCCGCCAGCGACCGCTTTTGCGCGCAAGCCGACGCCGTCAACAACGGGCTGGCCTCGCTTTTCGGCGATTAGCAAGGCTTTTCAGCGGTTCGAGGCCGTGCCGGCCATTGCGCCGCGCCGCGCAATACCTACATCGCCCTGAAAGAGAGCCGGAGCCCGCGTGAGACAGATCCTGAGCCGCCTCCTCCCGAAATCGATGCGCTCGGGAGCCATCACCATCCCCGTCGTGCGCCTGCAAGGCACGATCATGAGCGGGGGAAGCCAGTTCAGGCCCTCGCTGTCGCTCGCCTCCACCGCCGGCGTGATCGAAAAGGCCTTCTCCTTCAAGGACGCGCCCGCCGTCGCCATCGCCATCAATTCGCCGGGCGGCTCGCCGGTCCAGTCGCGGCTCATCTACAAGCGCATCCGCGATCTCGCCTCCGAGAAGAACAAGCGCGTTCTGGTGTTCGTGGAGGACGTGGCCGCCTCCGGCGGCTACATGATCGCGGTCGCGGGCGACGAGATCGTCGCCGACCCCTCCTCCATCGTCGGCTCGATCGGCGTGGTCTCGGGCGGCTTCGGCTTCCCGGAGCTCTTGAAGAAGATCGGCGTCGAGCGGCGGGTCTACACGGCCGGCCGCAACAAGGCGATCCTCGACCCGTTCAAACCGGAACGCGAGGAAGACATCGAGCGGCTGAAATCGCTCCAGCTCGAGGTCCACGACACGTTCATCGATCTCGTCAAGGAACGGCGCGGCGCGAAGCTCAAGGACGACGCCGACCTGTTCTCCGGCCTGTTCTGGACCGGCAGGCGCGGGGTCGAGCTCGGGCTGGTCGACGCCGTCGGCGACATGCGGCAGGTGCTGAAGGATCGCTACGGCCAAAAAACGCGGCTCCAGCTCATCACGCCGCCGCGCGGGCTGTTCGGACGCCGGCTCGGCCTGTTCGGCATCGGCCCGCAGGCCATGACCGAGGCCGCCTCGGCCGCCGCCGGCGGGCTGATCGAGGCGGCGGAGGAACGCGCGCTGTGGGCGCGGTACGGGCTTTGATCCGGTCTTTGATTCAGGGGCCGCTTTGATTTGAGCGGCCGGGCAGTCTATGCTTGGGTGCGATCGTCAATACGCTCCCGGCCATGAGGGAGGAATTCGGGAATGCCGCAGCTCATCTTCTTCGCCCTGGTCGGCATTGCCGCCTATATCGGCTACCGCTCCTTCGTGCGCGAGGCCGAGCGGGTGACGGCCAAGGTGCGCCGCGCCGAGAAGCAGGCCTCCACCGGGGCGAACGGCACGCTGGTCAAGGATCCCAAGACGGGCGAATACCGGCTGGACAAGGACTGATCGGCCGCGCCGGCATGCTTGAGAGAACCGCGCTCGCCGAATTCGCGCCGGCCAAGGTCAATCTCGCGCTGCACGTCACCGGCCGCCGCCCAGACGGCTACCATCTCATCGACAGCCTGGTCGTCTTCGCCGGCTTCGGCGACCGCCTGACCATCGAGAGCGCCGAGCGCGACAGCTTTGCCGCCACCGGACGCTATGCCGCCGAGGTGCCGCTCGACGGCGCGAACCTGGTGCTGAAGGCCCGCGACGCGCTTCGCCAGGCCGCGCCCGGTCAGGCAGGCCCGGTGGCGATCGGCCTCGAAAAGAACCTGCCGGTCGCCTCGGGCATCGGCGGCGGGTCGAGCGACGCCGCCGCGGCGCTCCGGGGACTGGCCCGCACGTGGAACCTAGGCCTCGACGACGCGGCGCTGGCGCGGATCGGCCTGACGCTCGGCGCGGACGTTCCGATGTGCCTCGCGGCCAAGCCGCTGGTGGCGCGGGGGATCGGCGAGACGCTTGCGGCGGTGCCGGATTTTCCGCGCTTCGGCCTGGTGCTGGTCAATCCCGGCGTGGCCGTCTCCACCGCCGACATCTTCGCCGCCCTGCCGAAGCGCGACAACGCGCCGCTGCCGCCGCTGCCTCGGAGCATCGATTTTCACAGCCTGCGCGGCTGGCTGGAGACGACGCGCAACGATCTGGAGGCCTGCGCGCGGGAGGCTCGGCCGGCTATCGGCGAAGCGCTGTCGGCGCTCCGGAAAGCCGATGCGGGCTTTGCCCGTATGTCGGGCTCGGGCGCGACGTGCTTCGGCCTGTTCGAGACGGGCAATGTCGCGAAACGCGCCGCCGCCGCCATCCGCGCCCGCCATCCCGGCTGGTTCGTCGCCGCGACGCGCACAAACGCATCCGGGGAGCAGCCATGACGGAACGCGCCTTCATTCCCGTCCGCATCGCGGTGCTGACCGTGTCGGACACGCGCAGCCTGGCGGAAGACCGCTCCGGCCAGATTCTCGCCGACCGCATCGAGAAGGCCGGGCACGTGCTCGCCGCCCGCGACATCGTCACCGACGACATCGAGAAAATCCGCGGCAAGGTTCTCGACTGGTCGCGGAACGAGGCCATCGACGTCGTCATCACCACGGGCGGCACCGGCTTCACCGGCCGCGACGTGACGCCGGAGGCGCTGGAGCCGATCTTCGAGAAGCGCATGGACGGCTTCTCGGCCGTCTTCCATCGCATCTCCTACGACAAGATCGGCGTGTCCACCGTGCAGAGCCGCGCCACCGGCGGGGTCGTCAACGCCACCTTCGTCTTCGTGCTGCCGGGCTCGCCCGGCGCCTGCCGCGACGCCTGGGACGGCATCCTGGAAGCGCAGCTCGACTACCGGCACATGCCCTGCAACTTCGTGGAGATCATGCCGCGGCTGGACGAGCATCTGCGGCGCGGCGGACGCTAGAGCGGTTCTCGTTTTTTACGGAATCGGTAGAACCGCTCTATCTCTTAGCCGCATTTCCGGACGCAAAAACCGCTTCGCACTTTTGCTGAAAATGCTTTAGCCTTTCTTGACCGCCGGCCGAATGCGCGCGCCGGACAGCCGCTTCGCGGCCGCCGCCCGCGCCAAACCGTGCGCGTCGGCATGGCCGCGCAACAGCGCCAGAGCCTGTCCCTTCGGGATCAGCAGCCCTTCCGCCAGCGGGCGGCGGCGCGCGAACAGGCGCGACAGGAGCGGCTGCGCCTCGTCGCGCGCGCGGCCGAAGCGCGCCGGGAGCGGACCGGCGGAGATGTGCGCCAGCACGCCGTCCATCCAGCCCTCGACCAGCCGCGCGCCCGGCTCCATGACGACCAGCCATTCGCCCTTGGCCGCGCGCGCCCCGGCCGCCAGGCCGCCGGAGGCCAGGTAGCCGCAGCCGGCATGCTCGGCGACATGGTCGGTGCGGTCCGTGGAGCCACGATCGCAGACGATCACCTCGCGCACCACGCCCTCGATCACGGCGGGGATCAGCGACGCCAGCGTCAGCGGCAGCGTTTCCTCGTCGTTGAGCGTCTCGATCAGCACGGTCAGCATCGGTGCCGAATAGCGGAATGCGGCCGGTTTCGCCAGTTTTTGCGTCGCCGCTACAATTGTTCTTGCTTTGTTCCTATCTGCCGGCTAGGAATAATTTCATGAGCACAGCAAGCGGACATGGCCGGGAAAGCCCCTTCGAGCGCGCCAGGGTGGAACAGATCGCGCGCGCCGACATTGCAGCTTTCAAGGGCGGAGGCGCCGAGATGGCCAATGCGATGATCGAGGAAAGCGGCATCAGGGTCCACGAGGACCGCAACCGCGGGCGGGCCGCCGGCATCAATCCCAGCGGGCGCTTCGAGCCGGTTACGCGCCATGTCTTCGACGACGGCTGGAGCACGATCGAGGACCTGCCGCCGTTCAAGACCGAGGTGCAGGTGGAGAAGCCGCGCACCATCATCACGCGCAACCAGTCGCCGGACATTTCCTTCGACCGTTCCATCAACCCCTATCGCGGCTGCGAGCACGGCTGCGTCTACTGCTTCGCGCGGCCGACGCACAGCTTCATGGGTCTGTCGCCGGGACTGGACTTCGAATCGAAGCTGTTCGCCAAGCCGGACGCGGCGAAGCTGCTCGAGCGGGAACTGTCGAAGCCGGACTACCAGCCGCGCACCATCGCCATCGGCACCAACACCGACCCCTACCAGCCGATCGAGAAGCAATGGCGCATCATGCGCGAGATCCTGGAGGTGCTGGAGGCGCGGCGGCATCCGGTCGGCATTGTCACCAAGTCGGCGCTGGTCACGCGCGACATCGACATTCTGGCGCGCATGGCGGCGCAGGGCCTGGCCAAGGTGGCGCTGTCGGTGACGACGCTCGACCGCATGCTGGCCCGCACCATGGAGCCGCGCGCATCCACGCCGCAGAAGCGGCTGGAAGCGATCCGGCAGCTCACCGAAGCCGGCATCCCGGCCTCGGTGATGGTGGCGCCCATCGTGCCCGGCCTCACCGATGCGGAGATCGAGCGCATCCTGGATTCGGCCCGGGCGGCGGGCGCGCTGGACGCCGGCTACGTGCTGCTCAGGCTTCCGCTGGAGGTCAGCCCGATCTTCAAGGACTGGCTGCTCAGGCACTATCCCGACCGCTTTCGGCACGTGATGTCGCTGATCCGTTCCATGCGCGGCGGCAAGGACTATGATTCGGACTGGAGCACGCGCATGCGCGGCACCGGACCCTATGCCTGGCAGATCGGCCGCCGCTTCGAGCTTGCGGCGAAACGCCTCGGCTTCAACAGGGCGCGCACGCCGCTGCGCACCGACCTGTTCGTCGCCGCCGACAAGCCTGAGAAGCAGTTGATGCTGCTGTAAGGTTTTCGAGTTTCCGCCGGGCCTCCCCAGCCCGGCGGCGTCTTCCCTGCCTCGTCCCCAGGCGCGTTTTCGGGAAGACTTGCGGAGAATCGGGGAGGATGCGAGCATCTCTGCCAACCATGGCTCGCACGATCCCCGATTCTCCCACCCTTTTCGTCCTTCTCGACAGGCCGGATTTCTCCGTCGAGAAGAAGGCCATGGCCGGCGGGCTCTGGCCCGTCGTCGGCCTTGACGAGGCCGGACGGGGGCCGCTCGCCGGGCCGGTGGTCGCGGCCGCCGTGGTGCTCGATCCGAAACGCATCCCGCGAGGGCTCGACGATTCCAAGCGGCTCACGGCGGAGCAGCGCGAGGCGCTGTTCCCGAAAATCGTCGGCACGGCGCTAGGCGTCTCCGTCGCCTCCGTCTCGGCCGAGGGCATCGACCGCAGCAACATCCTGAGGGCAAGCCTCGAGGCGATGCGCCGCGCGCTGGCCGGCCTGCCGCTGTCGCCGCTGCTGGCGCTGGCCGACGGGCGCGACGTGCCTCCCGGGCTGCCGTGCGAGTGCCGCGCGCTGATCAAGGGCGATCGCCGCTCGCAGTCGATCGCCGCGGCCTCGGTCGTCGCCAAGGTCACGCGCGACCGCATGATGATCGCCTGCGGCCGCGCCGACGCCCGCTACGGGCTGGACGTGCATATGGGTTACGCGACGCCGCGCCACCGCACCGCGATCGAGGCGCATGGCGCGGCACCGCGCCTGCACAGGCTTAGCTTCGCGCCCTTCCGCCTCGGCGGCGAGC
This sequence comes from Mesorhizobium sp., assembly GCA_027492275.1. Taxonomy (GTDB): domain Bacteria; phylum Pseudomonadota; class Alphaproteobacteria; order Rhizobiales; family Rhizobiaceae; genus JAPUFC01. The sequence continues at coordinate 5,924 of JAPUFC010000069.1, forward strand.
CCGCTTCGATCGAGGAGGCCGGCGGCGGACTTGGGTTCGACACGGCCGACGCCGCCTGAGGGTGCCGGCCCGGCGAAAAGGCGGCGTGACCCCGTCGGCGTCCTGACCGTTGTCGCGTGCAGACCAGCCCGGCCGCCGTAGCGGCGACGACTGCTTGACGACAGCCATCCCGAATCACCTGATTCTTCGGAACAGAAAAGCCGCCCGCAGAGCGGACGGCTTTTTGTCATCGTCAGGTCGGGTCGGCTCGCCCGGCCCTGAAAACGGTCAATTCAGCTTGGTCTTCACCTCGCCGAGCGACGCCTTGAACATCTCGGCGTCGGCCTTGGCGTCGACCCGGTCGGCCAGAAGCCTGCGGGCCGCCTCGACGGCGATGTCGACGGCGCTGCTGCGCACCTCGTTCACCGCCTCGCGTTCGGCCTGGGCGATCTTCTGCTCGGCCATGGTGGTGCGGCGGGCGACGTATTCCTCGGTCTTGCGGTGGCCCTCGGCGACCAGCGATTCGGCCTCGCGCTTGGCGGCGGCGACGATGTCGGCCGCTTCCTTCTCGGCCTCGCGGCGCTTGCGCTGGTATTCGGCGAGAAGCTGCTGGGCTTCCTCGCGCAGCCGGCGCGCCTCCTCGAGTTCGTTGCGGATGCGGCCCGCCCGCTCGTCGAGCGAGCGCGCGATCATGCCGGGCACCTTGATGTAGGCGATCAGCGCCAGGAACAGGACCAGCGCGACGGTGGCCCAGACGGTGGCGAGCGAAGTGGCGTCCATCTGGTCCTCCTAGCCGCGCGCGGCCTTGACGGCGGCGGCGAGCGCCGCCCTATCGACCTTGCCGCCGGTGAGCCGTTGCACGATCGCGGCGGACGTGTCCTCGGCGATCGAGCCGACCTCGGCCATGGCCGAGGCCTTGATCGAGGCGATGCGCGCCTCGGCCTCGGCAAGCTTGCTTTCCAGCTCGCCCTCCACCTTGCGGCGCTGGGCGTCGGCCTCGCCCTTGGCGGCGTCGCGGGCCTGCTGGCCGATGCCGTTGGCTTTCGCCTTGGCTTCGGTCAGCTCCTGCTCATAGGCTGCGACGGCCGCGTCGGCCTCGCTCTTCATCAGCGCGGCCTGGTCGAGGTCCTGCGCGATGCGATCGCGCCGAAGCTCAAGGATGCCGCCGATGCGCGGCAGCACGACACGCTTCAGGAAGAGGTAGAACAGGCCGAAGGTGATCGCCAGCCACAGGAGTTGCGAGGGAAAGGTCGAGGCGTCGAAGGGCGGGAAGGCGCCATGCGCCGCCTCGCCCGGCACCTCGGTATGGGCGGCGGCCCCGCCATGCGCATCCGCCGGCGGCGTGCCGTGCGGTTCGGCGCCGGGCGCGGCCGGCGTCGTTTCCTGCGCGTGAGCAGATGTGACTAGCATGGGTCGTTTCCCGAAACGTCAAGCCTGGCCCGGCGTCGCCGCCGGGCGCATGCCTGCGGCGATCAGCCGAACAGGGCGAGCAGGGCGATGAGCAGCGAGAAGATGCCCAGAGCTTCCGTCACGGCGAAGCCGAAGATCAGGCGGCCGAACTGGCCGTCGGCTGCCGAGGGGTTGCGGAGCGCGCCGGCGAGGTAGTTGCCGAAGATCGAGCCCAGGCCGATGCCCGCGCCGCCCATGCCGATGCAAGCGATACCGGCGCCGATGTAGCGTGCTGCTTCTGCTTCCATTTGAAATCTCCTTTAAATCCCTGGAATTTTCAGAATTTCGCCGCGGCCCCGCACAGTCGGGACCGAAGGTTGGTCAGTGCCCCGGATGGAGCGCGTCGTTGAGATACATGCAGGTGAGCACCGCAAACACGTAGGCCTGCAGGAACGACACCAGGAATTCGAGACCGGTCAGCGCGACGGCCATGGCCAGCGGCAGGATGGAGCCGGCGATGCCGACCGCGCCCATCGCCGACAGCGACACGACGAAGCCCGAGAAGACCTTGAGCGTGATGTGGCCGGCCAGCATGTTGGCGAACAGACGGACAGACAGGCTGATCGGCCGCGACAGGAACGAGATCACCTCGATCGCCACCACCAGCGGCAGCAGCACGCCGGGCACGCCGCTCGGCACGAAGAGGTGGAAGAAGTGCAGGCCGTGCTTCCAGAAACCGTAGACGATGACGGTGCCGATGACGAGCGAGGCCAGCGCGAAGGTGACGATGATGTGGCTGGTGACGGTGAAGAAATAAGGCACCATGCCGAGCAGGTTCGCCACCAGGACGAACATGAAGAGCGAGAAGACCAGCGGGAAGAACTTCATGCCCTGCGTGCCGGCGGCGTCGCGCAGCATCGAGGCGACGAATTCGTAGCCCATCTCCGAGACCGACTGCAGCCGCGACGGGATGAGGCCGCGATTCGAGGTCGTCAGATAGAGGAAGGCCGAGGCCACGATGACCGTGGCGACCATGAACAGCGAGGCGTTGGTGAAGGACAGGTCGTAGCCGCCGATCTCGATTGGAATCAGCTTGTTGATGTGGAACTGATGGATCGGATCGACCTTGTCGGCTGCTGCCACGTTCTATCCCCATCGGGCCGGGAGCCCGTCTTCACAATCCTGCCGCAAAGGCGGCGCGAAACTCATTTCTCGCGGTCGGTCCTGTCGGCCTGCCCGAACTCGGCGACGACGCCGGCGGAACGCGCCACGTTCAGGACGCCCGCGCCGAAGCCGAGCATCAGGAAGACGATCAGCCCCCAGGGCGAGGTACCCGCCCAGGAATCGATCAGCCAGCCGATTCCGGCTCCGACGGCGATGCCGGCGATGAACTCGCTCGACAGCTTCAGAGCCTTGCCGTAGCCGGCCATGCTTCCCGACTTCGATCCGCCGGACTGTTCCGGCCGCGTCGTCCGCTTCGTCGCCAGGACGGCTTCGAGCTCGCGACTGCGCCGTTGCAGTTCGTCGTCGCGGATGGCTTTTCCGGCTGCATGCCCGGGCCTGGAATCTCCGGCGTCCCCGGCATCGTCCGGTTTTGCCATCACGACCTCCCTGCCCGGCCAACCCCTCTCGGCTGCCCGCTTCAAAGTCGCGCGCACCATAGTTAGGGGCCCTTGCCGCGTCAAGCCGCGCGGGCGCTCGTCAAACCACGAATTTTCAGCTTTGATTTCAGCGGGTTACGCGAGTGCGACATCCTGCCTGCGGCGTTTTCGTCCGGCGGGGCGGCGAATCCCCCGCCGTGGCGGCCCAAAACGGCTCAGCTCCAGCCGCCGCCATAGGTGCGGTAGAAGATGTGCAGGCCGATCTTCTTCATCTTCTCCATGGAGCGCGCCCAGCCGGGGCTGACATATTGCGCGTAGTAATGCGTGGAGGAGGCGACCTCGGGAATGAAGATCTTGCCGGCGGTCACCGCCATGGCGATCTGCTCGGCGACCTTGTAGTGCGCGGGGCTGAGGATGCGGTCCGGTATGCCGTCGCAGGCGAAGGAGAACTGGCAGCGGTTCTTCCAGCTGCTGTTCTGGTAGACGACGCCGCAGATGGAACCGGGATAGGCCGGATTTCGCACGCGGTTCAGCACCACCTGCGCCACCGCGGCCTGCCCTTTCAGGCCTTCGCCCCGCGCCTCGAAGTAGATGGCGTTGGCGAGGCAGGTCTGCTCGGCCTTACTGAACACGCTGGCCGGCAGCGGGGTCTTCATCCAGTCATGGTCGCCCTTGGCGATCGGCGGGATGAAGCGGCCGGCGCCGGCGCTTTCGTCGCGCAGCAGGCTCTCGAAGGGGGAGGCGCGCGCGTAGTCCGGCTTCGGCGGCGCGTAGGCCGTGGCCAGGATGTCAGGCCTGTCGTTGGTCACCAGATCGGCCAGATAGGCCGGAACGCCGGGCGCGACCTTCTTTTCCTGCCTGACGTAGAAGGCTTGCGCGATCTGCATCTCCTTGCCGGCGATGTCGGGGTGGGCGAAGGCCATGCGGACCTGCTTGCGCTCGGCGGGGCCCATCAGCAGGCTGGTGCGCTTGAACACCGAGCCGGCGCCGAACGGTTTCGGCGGCGCGACGGGCGCGATCTTGACGACGCGGCCCTTCTTGTCGCCGCGCACGACGCGCAATTCGTCCGGCATCTCGTCCAGCACGCCGGTCTTGGCGGTGAAGGCGACGGTGCCGATGCCCGGCGCGGAAAGCCCGGAGCCGGCGATGGCGCCCGTGGTCGCGCCGGCGTCGCGGAACGGCATCTGCGCGGCGTGGACGGAGCCGGCGGCGGCCCGCTCGACATAGGCGTTCCAGCGGGCGCCCGCGCCTTCATTGCCGGCGACGAGGCTGGCCATGTCCTGCAGCGACACGGCGGTGGGAAAGCCGATCCACATGCCCAGGCCGACGATGACGGAAGGAAGATATGCGCGCAGGTCGCGGCAGGTGGCGGCAGCAGCAACACGCCGCCTCACAAGACGTCGAAACACGGAGAACTCCCCAGAACGCAACCAGACCCTCTGGAGAGAGAACGTGATGCATTAACCTTGACGCGCGGTTAACGGCGGCGGTGGGGCGAGACTGTGGCCGGGGCCTGCGTCAATTTTGCCCGCGCCCCGCGCGGCGGCGCCGGCGCGGACCCGCAAAACGCTATCGGCGCTTCCTGGCGCGCCCGGCGAACGGGTTCTCGGAGGCGTGGACGGACATGCGAATCGGCACGCCGGGCATGTCGAAATCGTCGCGCAGGCCGTTGACCAGGTAGCGGATGTAGGATTGCGGCACGTCGTCCGGCCGCGTGCAGGACAGCACGAAGCCCGGCGGGCGCGTCTTGACCTGCGTCATGTACTTGATCTTCAGGCGGCGGCCGGCCACGGCGGGCGGCGGGTGATGCGCCAGCACGCCCTCCAGCCAGCGATTGAGCCGGCCGGTGGAGATGCGCGTGTTCCAGACGCGGTGCGCCTCGACCACCGCCTCCATCAGCCTGTCGAGGCCGCGCCCGGTCTGACCCGAGACGGGAACGGCGCGGATGCCGCGCACCTGCGGCAGGAGGCGCGTCGTCTGCTCGCGCAGGTCGGCCAGCGCCTGCTGCGGCTCGTCGATCAGGTCCCATTTGTTGAAGGCGATGACCGCCGCCCGGCCCTCGCGGATGATCAGGTCGGCGAGCTGGAGATCCTGCTTCTCGAACGGGATCGTCGCATCGAGCACGACGATCACCACCTCGGCGAAGCGGATGGCGCGCAGGCCGTCGGCCACGGACAGCTTCTCCAGCTTCTCCTGCACCCTGGCCTTGCGGCGCATGCCGGCGGTGTCGAACAGCTTCAGGGCGCGGCCGCGCCATTCCCATTCGACCGAGATCGAATCGCGCGTGATGCCGGCCTCCGGGCCGGTCAGCAGGCGCTCCTCGCCGATCAGCGCGTTGATGAGCGTCGACTTGCCCGCGTTCGGACGGCCGATGACGGCGATGCGCATCGGCTTGGTGTCGTCATAGGCCGGCTCGGCGTCCGGGTCGGCGATGTCCTCGCCGACGAGCGGCAGGCTGTCGCCCGTTTCCTGCTCGTCCTCGTCGCGGCCGAGCGCGCGCTCCTCGCCCAGCGCCTCCACCACGGCGTCGCGCAGATCGGGCAGACCCTGCCCGTGCTCGGCCGAGATCGGCACCGGCTCGCCGAGGCCGAGTTCCCAGGCGTCGACCACGCCGCCATCCGCGCCGCGCGCCTCGGCCTTGTTGGCCGCCAGCACGACGGGCTTGCCGGACTTGCGCACGATGTCGGCGAAGGTGCGGTCGTCCGGCATCAGCCCGGCCTTGGCGTCGACCACGAACAGGACGATGTCGGCTTCCGCGATGGCGATCTCGGTCTGCGCGCGCATGCGCGCCTGGAGGGTGCCGGCGGCGGCGTCCTCGAAACCGGCGGTGTCGATGACGTCGAATTTCAGGTCGTAGAGGCGCGCGGGGTGGACGCGGCGGTCGCGCGTGACGCCCGGCGTGTCGTCCACCAGCGCCAGCTTGCGCCCGGCCAGCCGGTTGAACAGCGTCGACTTGCCGACGTTCGGACGGCCGAGGATGGCGAGGGTGAAGCTCATGCGGCCCCTAAAAGCCGAGGCCGGTCAGGACGCCGCGCCCGAGCCCCGGACGAGCTCCAGCATGACGGCGGCGCGCTCGCGCGCGTTGCGCGGCGCGGCCTGGTCGGACGAGATCTGCTCGAACAGCTTCAGGGCGTCCGCGGCGCGGCCCTCCTTCCAGGCGGACAGGCCGAGCGCCTCGCGCGCGGTGTGGCGCAGCGCGTTGGTGTCGCCGGTCAGCGCCTCGACGCGCTGCGCGACGTCGGCGTAGGAGCCGGTGTCGACGAGGATCAGGCCGGCGCGCAGCCTCGCCATGTCGCGGATGACCTGCGCGACGGAGCCATCGGCGGCCACCGCGTCGAAGCCGGCGACCGCGCCCGTCTGGTCGCCCTTGTCGGCCAGCACGGTCGCCGCGCGCATGCGCGCCAGCGTCGGGTAGGAGCCGTAGCCCCCGGTCTCGAGCGTCTGGAGGGCGCCCAGCGCCTCGTCGGCGCGGCCGTCATTGGCCAGCCTCAACGCCTGCGAGAACGCGTCGCCCGAGCTGTTGGCCCTGGCGGTCGTCCAGTAGTCGTAACCGACCCAGCCGGCGGTGGCGATGATCACGAGCAGGGCAAGCGCAATCGCGGCCGGGCCGTAGCGGTCCCAGACGGCCCTCGCCTGATCCTTGCGGAGTTCCTCGTTGACCTCGCGGAAAAAGCCCTCGTCCGACATTCCTGCTCGTCTTCTCTCGTCCGTTTGGTCCGCGCGGCCGTCCGGCGCGGCCGGCGGCTTTGGTGAGCCCGCGTTGTAGCGGAATTTTGACGGGGTGGAAGGGGGCGGCTACAGAATCGCAACGCACCCGCGCCACATTCGGCCGCTAGGCAGGCCCGACCTGCCGCGCAAACGTGACGAGTTCATGCCGTATCCAGTCCGCGTTCCCGCCTGCCTGACCGCCCTCCTCGCCACTTCCACCCTCGCGCTGGCCGGCGCGGCCCCGATGCCAAGGACGCCGCCGCAGGTCGTCATCATCTCCTTCGACAGCGCGCAGGACATCGCGCAATGGAAGCGCAGTCGCGCGCTCGCGGCGCGGACGGGCGCGCGCTTCACCTATTTCCTGTCCTGCGTCTATTTGCTGACGCCGGAGACGAAGCGGCTCTACGACGCGCCCGGCAAGGGGCCGGGCCGCTCCAACATCGGCTTCGCCCGCTCCAAAGCCGAGGTGGCCGACAGGCTGGAGCAGATCAACCGGGCGCTGGCCGAGGGTCATGAGATCGGCAGCCACGCCTGCGGCCATTTCGACGGCAAGGGCTGGAGCAAGGCCGATTGGCTGGCGGAGTTCGCCGCCTTCCGCGACGTCTTCCGCGACGCCTATCGCATCAACGGGATCGCGGGCGAGCCGGCAGGCTGGCGCGAGGCCGCCGCAGGCAGGATCAAGGGCTTTCGCGCGCCCTATCTCTCCACGGCCAAGGCGATGTACGCCGCGCTGGCGCAATCCGGCTTCGCCTACGACGCCAGCGGCGTCTCGCGCGGGCCGGTGGAGCCTGCCGCGGCCGGCGGCGTCGAGCGCTTCGCGCTGCCGCAAATCCCGGAGGGCCCGCAGGCGCGGCGCGTCATCGCCATGGACTACAACCTGTTCGTGCGCCATTCAGGCGGCTTCGACCGGCCCGACGAGGCCGCCGCGTTCCAGGCCCGCTCCTACGAGGCCTTCAAGGCCGCGTTCGACGAGCAGTATCGCGGCCAGCGCATGCCGTTGCAGCTCGGCTTCCACTTCACCCTGATGAACGACGGCGCCTACTGGAACGCGCTCGAGCAGTTCGCCGGCGAGGTCTGCGTGAAGCCCGACGTGGTCTGCACCAGCTATGCCGGCTATCTGTCGCGCGCGGACCAGCGGGACAGTCCGGCCGGCGGCTGAGCGCCGGCCGTCTTCGTGCCGCCGACAGGATCAGCCGGCCGGCTGATCCTCGGGATCGACGCCCGCCTGCTGCCGCTCCAGATAGCGCTGGTCGATGTCGGGCAGCGGCGCGCCCTCCAGCGTCGCCTCGAAGGCGCGCAGGCGCTTGTGGACAGACAGGAGCTCGACGATGGTCGACCACGAATTGACCAGGAACTGGAACGACGCCGTGACCTGGCTGAACGCGTAGTTGATCTGGCTGAGCACGCCCAGCGTGATCGTCCCCGCGGCGATGGACGGCACCATCACCAGCAGCGCGAAGACGTTGTTGGCCTGCAGGTAGGTGTAGCGCACCACGTTGAAATAGACGTAGTGGAAATAGAGCCGGAAATAATTGCGCCGCACATTGGAGAACAGCTCGCGCACGGTTGCCGGCTGCGCCCGCTCCTCGTGATCCTCGCCGTAGACCAGCTCCTTGCGGTAGGCGGCCTCGACGCGCTGGTTGCGGAACTGCAATCCGGGCAGCATCCAGCCGGCCAGCACGAGGCTGACCGTGCCCAGCACCGACCAGGCGATCGCCGCCACGACCAGCGGATGGTTGATGGCGCCGACCAGCGGCAGCTCCGTGATGTGCGTCGACAGCCGGATCAGCACCGGCATGAAGGCGATCAGCGTCATGATCGAATCGACGAAGGAGACGCCCAGCCCCTCCATGATCTGGGAGAAGCGCATCGTGTCTTCCTGCACGCGCTGCGAGGCGCCCTCGATGTGGCGCAGGCGCGGCCAGTACGACATGTAGTAGTCGTTCATCGCGTTGCGCCAGCGGAAGATCCAGTGGCTGACGAAGAAGGCATTGACCACGGAGATGTTCATGCCGAGCAGCGCCAGCCAGGTGAAGCTCGCCACGCCGGAATAGATCTCGCCGGCCGTCGCGGTGGTCTGCTTGGCCATGACGTTCTGGAGGAAATCGTAGAACGGCCCGTACCAGTTGTTGACCGCCACGCTGACCTGCACCTGGAAATAGACGACGAACAGGATCAGCGCCGAGCCGAGCACCGACCAGAGCTGCCATGGGTGCGGCGCATACCAGCTCCAGAAGGCGTAGAAGATCGCCACGCCGGCCCAGAAATAGAGGTAGAACCACAGGAAGGGCGGCGACCAGAAGACGCTGATGCCGATGATGGGCGGCGCGTCGGGCGTGGCCGGCGGCATGCCGAACAGGGAGCCGAGCTGCTCGCCGCCGGCGAACCAGCCCGCCACCATGACGGCGCTCCACAGGAGCACGGAGAGGAAGAAGAGCTTCGGCCTCGGGAAGAAGGATATGAACACGGCGGCATCCTCGGTGGCGGCGCGACATTCCGCCTGTCGGCGGCATCAATCCACAATTCATGCGGCTTGAAAATGGCGGCGCGGGCGGTTCAGCCCGGCGCGAAGGCCTCGGCATACAGATCGGGCTTGAAGCCGACGAGGATGTCGCCGTCCCGGTCCAGCACCGGCCGCTTGATGAGCGTCGGCGCCTCGAGCATCAGGGCCATCGCGCCGCTCTCCGTCGACACCGCCTTCTTCTCGGGCGGCAGGCCGCGAAAGGTCGTGCCGGCCTTGTTGAGCAGCTTTTCCCAGCCGACGGCCTTGGCCCAGCGCTTCAGCGTCGCGGCGTCGATGCCGGCCTCGCGATAATCGTGAAAGACGTGGTCCACGCCGTTCGCCGCCAGCCAGGCGCGGGCCTTCTTCATCGTGTCGCAATTCTTGATGCCGTAGATCGTGACCATGCCGCCCGCCCCGCTCTTTCCCGCCGGCATGGTTAGCATCCCACGCCCCGGCTGACCATCGCCCCCACCCAGGCCGATTCCGCCGGGCCTGCAACCGCCCGCCGCGAATATGGCCGGGCCGTCATTAGGGGAACACTAACCCATTCCGAGTCATGAAGAGCCGATCGGCAACGATTTGGCAGATCAGGCGTAGTCCGGCTGGCACCTTGGCCAAGTCCCTCGAGGTAACGCGATCATGAAGCGCCTGTCGATACGTCTGCGGATCGTGCTGAGCTTCGGCATTATCCTTCTCGTGCTTCTGGCGGTGGGGACATTTGCCCGCTTCCGCCTCGCCAACATCGAGGATCACGCGCTGGCGCTGAAGACCGAATCGGTCGCCGGCCTGCACCAGAGCGGCCTGATCAAGAATGCGCTGGCGAAAGATTATCTGGATGTCAGCAGGCTGCGCGACCCGTCGACGCGCGCACGGGCCGAATCGGGGATCGCTGACCGCCGCACCGAGATGCAGGCACTGGTCGCCGGCTATGAGAAGACGATCTTCGGCGAAGCCGACCGCCGGAACTTCGAGGCGTTCAAGAGCGCCCTCGCCGGCTACGAAGCCGCCAGGACCGCGCTGCTGGCGCAGGGCACGCCGGTGGCGCCGTTCGCCGACGACCAGCCCATGCGGGAGGCGGGCGCCCGCTTCGAGGCGGCGTTCGACGCCATCGCGGAGGTCGCCAATCTCAAGCAGCGCGACGCCGACCTCAAGGCGGACGTCGTCGACGACGACATCCTGTCTCTGCTCAACGCGACGACCGTTAGCTTCGCGCTGGCGCTGGCCGTTGCGGCGGTCACCGGCTTCCTGCTGCTGCGCGCCATCACCGTGCCGCTGCGCCAGCTCGGCGCGCTGATGGACAGGGTCGGCCAGGGCGACTTCACGCAGCGCATGGCCATCACCCGCCATGACGAGCTCGGCAGCCTCGGCGAAGGCTTCAACCGCATGGCCGACGACATCATGGAGCTGATCGGCCAGGTGCAGCGCTCGGGCATACGGGTGAGCACGTCGATGACGGAGATCGCGGCGACCTCCAAGCAGCAGCAGGCGACGGCCTCCGAGGTCGCGGCCACGACGACCGAGATCGGCGCGACATCGCGCGAGATCGCAGCGACGTCGAAGGAACTGGTGCGCACCATGGCCGAGGTGACGGCCGTTTCGGAGCATGCGGCGGGCCTGGCCTCCGGCGGCCAGTCGGAGCTGGCGCACATGGAGGACTCCATGAACCAGGTGATGGAGGCGGCAAGCTCGATCAACGCCAAGCTCGCCGTTCTCAACGAGAAGGCCGGCGACATCAACCAGGTGGTCACCACCATCACCAAGGTGGCCGACCAGACCAACCTTTTGTCGCTGAACGCGGCCATCGAGGCGGAGAAGGCCGGCGAGTACGGGCGCGGCTTCGCGGTCGTCGCCTCGGAGATCAGGCGCCTGGCCGACCAGACGGCGGTGGCCACCTACGACATCGAGCAGATGGTGAAGGAAATCAAATCGGCCGTGTCGGCCAGCGTCATGGGCATGGACAAGTTCTCCGAGGAGGTGCGGCGCGGCCTGCGCGACGTGCACCAGATCGGCGCCAAGCTGTCCGAGATCATCACCCAGGTGCAGACGCTGGCGCCGCAGTTCGAGACGGTCGGCGAAGGCATGCAGGCACAGGCGACGGGCGCGGAGCAGATCAGCGAGGCGCTGGTGCAGCTCACCGAGGCGACGCAGCAGACCGTGGAGTCGCTGCGGCAGTCGAGCGCCGCGATCGAGGAATTGAACCACGTCTCCACCAACCTGCATGGAAGCATCGCGCGCTTCAAGCTGGCTGGGACCTGAGCGCCGGATCGGGAGCCGGGTCGAATGCTCTTCCTCCTCTTCAGCATCGGCGACGGGTCTTTCGCGCTGGCGACCGACGCGATCGTGGAGGTGGTGCCGCTGCTGGACCTGAAGACCATGCGGCAGGCCCCGGCCGGCGTGTCCGGCCTGCTCGAATATCGCGGTCGCTTCGTGCCGGTGGTCGATCTCAGCGCGCTGGAGCTCGGCCGGCCGGCGCAGCGCCGGCTCAGCACCCGCATCGTCGTCATGAGCCGGCCGGGCGTGGCGGAAGGGCTGATCGGCCTCATCGTCGAGAAGGCGACGGAGACGATCAAGCTCGACCCGGCCGATTTCGCGCCGTTCGCCAAGGGTCCCGACGGGCTGGTGCAGCGCGTCGACCTCGAAAGCCTGGTGCCGCCCGTGCTTCTCGCAGCCCTGCCCGGGCAGCCGGCGGTGCCCGCATGAGCCGCGCGCGTTTCGAGGAGCTGCTGGAGCGGATGCTGGGGCTGAACGCCGCCTCGATCGGGACATCCGCCATCGACCGCGCCGTCGACGAGCGCAGGCGCGCCTGCGCGCTGGACGATGACGGCTACTGGGAGTTTCTGCAACGCTCGCGCGAGGAGATGCAGGAGCTGATCGAGACCGTCGTGGTGCCGGAAACGTGGTTCTTCCGCGATCCCGAGGCGTTCGCGGCGATGGCGCGCATCGTCAACGAGCTGTGGCTGAGGAGCGATCCGTCGCGCCTGCTGCGCATCCTCAGCCTGCCCTGCTCGACGGGCGAAGAGCCCTACACGATGGCGATGGCGCTGCTCGACGCCGGCGTGCCCGCCCATCGCTTCCGCATCGACGCGATCGACGTCAGCCTGCGGGCGCTCGCCAAGGCGCGCCTCGGCGTCTACGGCCGCAATTCCTTTCGCAGCCGCGACCTGTCGTTCCGCGACCGCCATTTCGAGAACGCCGAGGGCGGCTACCGCCTGCTCGACACGGTGCGCGCGCCGGTCCATTTCGGGCATGGCAACATCATGGACCCGACCTTCATGACGGGGGCGGAGAGCTACGACGTCATCTTCTGCCGCAACCTGCTGATCTATTTCGACCCGCCCACGCAGAACCGGGCGGTCGCGGTGCTGGGGCGGCTGCTCGGCAAGGGCGGCGTGCTGTTCGTCGGCCATTCCGAGACGGGGCTGATGCCGCCGAACGGCTTCGCCTCGGCAAAAATCCCGATGGCCTTCGCCTTCCGCAGGGCCGAGGCGCAGCCGGCGCCGCTCACCCGGCTTCCTTCTCCTCCTCTCCCGCGCGCCGCGGCCGGCCGCCCGCCCGCGCCGGTGAAGAAGGCAGCGCCCGTCTTCGCGCCGAAAATCGTCGCCGCGCCCGAGAAACCCCGGCAGCACAGCATCGACGACCTGCGCCGCATCGCGGATTCCGGCGATGTCGAGGCAGCGGCGCGCGGCTGCGAGGCCTTCATGCGCGACAACGGACCGTCCGCCGACATCTTCCTGCTGCTCGGCCTGATCCGCGACGCGGGCGGCGACGCGATCGCGGCGGCGAACTATTACCGCAAGGCGCTCTATCTCGACCCGGCCAATCCGGAAGCGCTCGGCCATCTCGCGCTGCTGCTTCGGCGCCAGGGCGACCACGCCGGCGCCAGGCTGCTTGACGAGCGCATGCGCCGCCAGGGCGGACGGAGGAACGGATGACCGTCGCCAACGCTGCCGCGCGTCTGCTCGACCGGGAGATCACGGCGGACCTCGCGCGGTCGCTGTCGGAACGGGCGCTGGGCGGGGCGGCCGAGGAGCATGCGGAGACGGAGTCGATCGCGGTCTTCCGTCTCGCCCGGGAATGGTTCGGCCTGCCGACCACGGCGCTGGACGAGATCATCGCGGCGCGTCCCGTGCACACGCTGCCGCATCGCCGGCACCCCGCCCTGCTCGGCCTGATAAACGTGCGCGGCCAGCTCGTGGTCTGCATATCGGCGGCGCAGCTACTGCTCGGCGCGGCGCCCGCGCCGGGCGCCCAGCGGCTGCTGGTGGCGCGCCACGCCGGCGGCCGCTTCGCGCTGCCCGCCGACGAGGTCCAACACACGCTGGAATACAGGCTGCGCGAGATGAAGCCCGCCCCTTCCACCGTGGCGCGCTCCGCATCCAGCTACACCCGGGGGCTGGTCTCGTGGGGCGACAGGACCATCGCGCGGCTGGACGAGGCGCTGCTGTTCGAGGGGCTCGGCCGATGCCTGGCATGAGCGGCCAAGACCTCAGCCGGTTCTCCATGCGCGACCTGTTCCGGATCGAGGCGGAAGGGCAGACGCAGGCGCTGACCGCATCGCTGCTGGCGCTGGAGAAGGACCCCGTCCGCGCCGACCAGCTCGAGGCTTGCATGCGGGCCGCCCACTCGCTGAAGGGCGCGGCGCGCATCGTGGAGATCCACGCCGCCGTGACGATCGCCCATGCGATGGAGGATCTGTTCGTGCTGGCCCAGAAGGGCGATGTGCGGCTGCGCCGCCGGCAGATCGACATGCTGCTCGGCGGCGTCGACCTCATCGCGGCCATCGCCACCTCGCCCGATCTCGAAAGCGGGGCGCGCGACGGCGAATGGCAGGTGGAGGCCGACCGCTTCGTGCTGGCGCTGGCCGATGCCGGTCTCGGCGACGACGAGACGAAGCCGGCTCCCGATCCCGTGCCGGAGCGCGATCTCCTTCCCGAGGCGGCTGCCCCCTCGCCGCCGTCCGCCGCGCCCGAGCCGGCCCTCTCCGCCTCGGACGCCAGCGAGCGCGCGTTGCGCGTCAGCGCCGACAACCTCAACCGGCTGCTGGACCTTGCCGGGGAATCGCTGGTGGAGTCGCGCTGGCTGCGGCCGTTCGGCCAGTCCCTGCTGCGGCTGAAGCGCCTTCAGCGCGAGGCCGCCACCGCGCTTGAAGCGCTGCACAACGCCCTGCCGGCCGCGCTTCTGGACGAGCAGGCGCGGGCGGCGCTGGCCGACACGCAGGCGCGGCTGGCGGAGTGCCGGGGGCTCCTGTCGCGCAGACTGGAGGACCTGGAGACCTCCGACCGGCAGACCAACGACCTCGCCCATCGCCTCTACGATCAGGCGCTCATGGTGCGGATGCGGCCCTTCGCGGACGGGCTCGGCGCGTTCCCGCGCATGGTGCGCGACATCGGCAGGCAGCTCGGCAAGCAGGCGCGTCTCGACATCGCCGGCGAGCGCACGCAGGTCGACCGCGACATACTCGAGAAGCTGGACGCCCCGCTCGGCCACCTGCTGCGCAACGCGCTCGACCACGCCATCGAGACGCCGGACGAGCGGATCGCGGCGGGCAAGCCCGCCGAAGGCGTCATCCGCATCGAGGCGCACCATCACGCGGGCGCCTTGCAGATCACCGTTTCGGACGACGGGCGCGGCATCGACCCGGAGCGCATCCGCCGCGCCGTCGTCGCCCGCAGGCTGGCCGCCGAGGAAACCGCGGCAAAACTCAGCGACGGCGAGCTGCTCGAATTCCTGTTCCTGCCCGGCTTCACGATGAAAGAGACGGTGACCGAGATTTCCGGCCGCGGCGTCGGGCTGGACGTTGTGCAGGACATGGTCCGGCAGGTGCGAGGCCTGGTCCGCGTCAGCTCGCAGCCGGGCATCGGAACGCGCTTCAAGCTCGAATTGCCGCTGACGCTGTCCATCGTGCGGTCGCTGATCGTGGAGATCGGCGGCGAACCCTACGCCTTCCCCTTCGCGCATGTCGTGCGTGCCGTGAAGGTGCCCGTCAGCGCCGTCCAAATCCTTGAGGGACGGCAGCATTTCAGCCTCGACGGCCAGCAGATCGGCCTTGTCGGCGCGCATCAGGTGCTGGGCTGCGCCGAGGCCGAGCATCCGGACGAACTGCCCGTGATCCTGCTCGGCGGCCAGCAGGGCACGTACGGGCTGGTGGTCGACCGCTTCCTGCAAGGGCGCGAGCTGGTGGTGCAGCCGCTCGACCCGCGCCTCGGCAAGATCAAGGACATCGCCGCCGCCGCGCTGATGGAGGACGGGTCGCCGCTGCTGATCGTCGATGTCGAGGACATGATCCGCTCGATGGAGAAGATGTCCTCGGCCGACCGCCTCGCCAGGGTCGGAGCCGAGGCCGGGCCCGAGACCGAGAAGCGCCGCAAGCGCGTTCTGGTGGTGGACGATTCCTTCACCGTGCGCGAGCTCCAGCGCAAGCTGCTCGACCAGCACGGCTACCAGGTGGAGGTCGCCGTCGACGGCATGGACGGGTGGAACGCGCTGCGCGGCGGCGGCTTCGACCTCGTCGTCACCGACGTCGACATGCCGCGCATCGACGGCGTCGAGCTGGTGCGCCGCATCCGGCAGGACCCCTCGCTCAAGTCCCTGCCCGTCATGATCCTGTCCTACAAGGACCGCGAGGACGACCGCCAGCGCGGCCTGGAGGCCGGCGCCGACTACTATCTCACCAAGGGCAGCTTCCAGAGCGACGCGCTGATCGACGCCGTCGTCGATCTGATCGGTGAGGCGGCATGAGGATCGCGATCGTCAACGACACGGCGATCGCGGTGGAGGCGTTGCGCCGCGTGCTCGCCATGGCGCCCAGGCACCAGATCGCGTGGACCGCGCTGGACGGGGTCGAGGCGGTGGAGCTGTGCGGGCGCGACCGGCCCGACCTGATCCTGATGGACCTGATCATGCCGCGCATGGACGGGATCGAGGCGACCCGGCGCATCATGGCGCAGTCGCCCTGCGCCATCCTGATCGTGACCGCCGACATCGAATCCAACGCCGCCCGCGTCTTCGCCGCCATGGGCGAAGGCGCGCTGGACGCCGTCGACACGCCGCTGCTCGGCTCCGGCGACCTGCAGGCGAGCGCGCGGCCGCTGCTGACCAAGATCGAGGCCGTCGGCCGGCTGATCGAGGACGGCGGCAACCGCAGCGACGACGCCGCCAGACGCCCGGCATCGAACCGGCTGGTCGCCATCGGCGCGTCGGCCGGCGGCCCCGCCGCCCTGGCCGCCGTCATCGAGGCGCTTCCGCGCGACTTCCCGGCCGCCATCGTCATCGTGCAGCATGTCGACGCCCGCTTCGCGCCGGGGCTCGCCTCGTGGCTCGGGCAGCATTCGGCGATGCCGGTGCGGCTGGCCGGCGAAGGCGAACGCGCCCTGCCCGGCCAGGTGCTGGTGGCGGGCACCGACGATCATCTCGTCTTCACGTCGAAGGACGGGCTCGGCTACACGCCCCATCCCGCCGACCGCATCTACCGGCCCTCGATCGACGTGTTCTTCGAGAGCGCCGGCCGGTTCTGGCGCGGCCCGCTGATCGGCGTGCTGCTCACCGGCATGGGCTCGGATGGGGCGCGCGGCCTGAAGACGCTGCGCGACCTCGGCCATCACACGATCGCGCAGGACAAGGCGACCAGCGCCGTCTACGGCATGCCCAAGGCCGCCGCCGCCCTAGGCGCGGCCGTCGACATCCTGCCGCTCGACCGCATCGCTCCCCGGCTGGTCGAGCTGGCCGGCGCGCCGCGCAGCAGAAAGGGACAGGCCCTATGAGCATTCCCGAAAACGGACCCGACGACACGGCGGCCGCGTCGTTCTTCCAACGCTCGGTCATGGTGCTTCTGGTCGACGATCAGGTGGTGGTGGGCGAGGCCGTCCGGCGCGCGCTGCTCGACGAGCCCGGGATCGAGTTCCACTTCTGCTCCAACCCGGCCGAGGCCATCGCGGTGGCCAGGAGCGTGCAGCCGACGGTGATCCTCCAGGATCTGGTCATGCCGACGATGAACGGGCTGGATCTGGTTCGCCAGTACCGGGCCGATGCCGACACGAAGGACATCCCGATCATCGTGCTGTCGACCAAGGAGGAAGCCAGCGTCAAGAGCGAGGCGTTCCGGGTCGGCGCGAACGATTATCTGGTCAAGCTTCCGGACCGCATCGAGCTGATCGCGCGCATCCGCTACCATTCCGCCGGCTACCTGTCGCAGATCCAGCGCGACGAGGCCTACCGCGCGCTGCGCCGGAGCCAGCAGCAGCTCATGGAAACCAATCTGGAGCTTCAGCGGCTGACCAATGTCGACGGCCTGACGGGCCTCAGCAACCGGCGCTATTTCGAGGAGTACTTCGAGACCGAATGGCGGCACGCCATGCGCACGCGCGAGCCGATCTCGCTCCTGATGATCGATATCGACCACTTCAAGCAATACAACGACACCTACGGGCACCTCGCCGGCGATGAGGTGCTGCGCTCGGTCGCCAGGGCGATCAAGGACACGTTCAGCCGTCCCAGGGATCTGGCGGTGCGCATGGGCGGCGAGGAGTTCGTCGTCATCCTGCCGCAGACGACGCTCGACGAACTGACCGCGCTCGGCAACGAAGCGGTGCGCGTGGTCGAGGGGCTCGCCATCCCGCATAGTTCTTCCACGGTGGCCGAGGTGGTGACGATCAGCGTCGGCGGCACGGCCTACGTGCCGAAACCGGAGGACCAGCCCTCCGGTTTCCTGGAGGCGGCGGACAGGGCCATGTACGAAGCCAAACGCTCCGGCCGCAACCGCGCCCGCATCAAGCAGCAGTAGCGGCACGCCTGTTGGCCGAGGCGTGGGTCTGAATCATTCCCACTCGATTGTTCATATACCCCATAACCGACTGAAATTGCTAATCTTTTTCACAAATCAGCAGCGTTATCCCGCCAGCGATGCCGTCAAAAAGTTACGCTTTTGATTTTAAAGCGAAAATTCGCAGAAAAAAATTTTGCAAATTCTCGCATCTATCGAGGTCGATCGGATGTAATCCCACTCTCTCGATAAGCATCGCCGCCAGATCGCGTCAAACACGATACCGTCAGAGCTACGTAGCACGTATCAATCCCGCGAGGCATGGCGGCAACCGCGAAGCTCACCTCAAGCACTTCGCAGGTTCAGATCGCGGACAGCGATGAACGCTCGATTAGTTTCCGCGGCGCGGCGGGCCTTTTCCTCAAGCACGTCGGTCAACGACACCTTGCGCGAGAGCACCTCGTACAGGTCAAGGCCATCCGCGCAAATCAGGTTGGTTTGCCGGCCACGCGAGAAGGCCTCAAGCCCATCGGCCGTGAATCCGGAATTGCTGACGAACAGTCCGCGCGACCAGGACGCCTTGCCCGCGACCTTCCCAGAGAAAGTCATCAGGTCGGCAAAGCCAATCTGTGGCCCATGCCATTTGGCTTCGACCAGATAGGTTTGTCCTTGCAGCTTGAAGCTGCCGTCAATCTGTTCGCCCACGAGCCGAAACGCTCCGCGTGGTGCGAGGCCGAAGCCCGCGAACAGCTCATTCAGAAAGCCCTCGAAGCGAAGGCCGCGTGCCTGCGGGTCCAGCTTCGTGATCTCGATAAGATGCGCCGCCAGCTCCTGCGCTTTGGCCGCGCTCAACGTTCCGGCGGTTTGCGGCGGTCCTTCCTCGGCCTTCGGCTGAGCGAAGCTGTTGAGGAAAGCCGGGTCAAGCAACTCCGGTATCTTGAACTCCACCCCGGGAAGAAGGGTGTTCAGCCGATCGATCTCGTCGCGGGTCAGTGGATTTCCCTTGCCGCGCCGATAGGTCATCGCCTGCCTGACGATCGCGACGATCAACTTTGTGAAATAAGAGCGCCGATGTTCGAGCGTGGACGTCAGGAGCTGCACGATCGCCGGCCTTTTACTTCCCGGGACCCACAGATCGCCGATTCCGGCTTGCGCCGCCGCCAACGGAAAGGCGGTCTTGTTGTTTCCGCTTCCCGGCAGGAAATCGTAGAACAGGTCGGCTAGGTCTTCGACAGTCTGAGCTTCGCGGAATGACAGCATATTATTCGTCCTCGGCCTCCTGCATTCGCGCTTCAAGCTCGTTCAGGAACGGAGAGCGCCCCCAATTCATCCTCCCGCCGCGCGTATCGACGTAACCAGAATACAGCATGTGAATTTCATCTCGGGCCCGCGTCAGCCCTACATAAAACAGGCGCCGGCTTTCCCGCCGCACCGCGGGCAACTCGTTCCGCCATGGCAAGCTGCCCAGGTCGAGTCCGACCATGATGACCACGTCGTATTCGCAGCCCTTGGCGGAGTGCAGCGTCAAAAGATTGAGGTGGACTGGCGAGCCGTCGCGGCCGCCAAGGCTGGCGAGATCGAGATCCGCGAGCGGCCCGCCAGCAGCGAGCGCCGTCGACATGCGATCGACCTGTTCGCTCTGATCCGCGAGACTCGGCTCGGCCGCCATGAGCGCATCGAGCATGCCATCGCGCAACGACGCCACAAAGTCTCGGGCGAGCCCTTCTTCGACGCGAAGGGACCAGAGAAGCCTCGTCAGGCTTTGCAGCTCGGTTCGCGCCTGGGCATCCGAAATCCGTGCGCGATGGAAACCGATCCATCGATCGAGCAGACCGCGCAATTGCGGCCGCGCTTCGCGCCAGCCTCCGGCGCACCACGCCGCGCAATCCTCGATCCAGCTCGTAAGCGCGACCTTGCGATACGGCGCGGCCGTGTCGACCCTCACAAAGTCGAGGTCCGCTGCCGCCACCGCTTCCGCCACCACGTCGCCGGCCCGATAGTCTCGGTAAAGGATAGCGATGTCGCCGAGGGCACGCCCGGGCTTGGCGGCAAGCGCCGCCGGGATAATCTCGGCCACGGCGTGCGCCGCCTGGCCCTCCAAGCCATCATCGCACTCGACGAAGGCGATCAACGCCTGGCGATCCGGGTCATTCGACTGGTAGCCGCGCGCCTCCCCCAGCGCCATTTCCGAAGCGCTGACAATCCGCGAGGCCGAGCGATAGTTGAGCTGGAGCTGTACGCGCTCGACGTCCTCGCGCTCGGCCAGTTCCTGCAGTAATGCCCCGTCGGCGCCCGTAAAGCCGTAAATCGACTGATCCGGGTCGCCAACCGCGAAGAGACGAACACCGCCGTCGAAGGCCACGCGCTTGACGATCCGGTGCAGCGCCACGCCGAGATCCTGATATTCATCCACCGCCAGGACCGGGAATTTCGCCTGAAGCAGCGGAAGCACCCAATCATGCTCCGACACCAAGCGTTGGCCGAAGATCACGAGGTCGTCGAAGTCAACGAGACCCGTGCGCCGCAGCTCGGCCTCGTAGCCCTCCGCCCAGGCCGCAAGCTCCTCTTCGCTGGTCCAGGCCTCCGACGTCCTGTCGAGGATCGACCGGCGATGACGCCCAAGGTCCATCGGCTTGTTGGGATGGCCCACGCCGAAAAGCCTGTCGCCAATCCGCTTCATCGCCTGATCGGCCTGCCGTTGCGTTGCGACGGCAAGCGGAAAGCGCACCGGCAGATCTGCAAGCCGACCATAGGGCATCAGCAGCTGTCTCAGGCAGAAACCATGGACGGTGCCGATGAAAAGGTTCGGCGCTTCCCGCAAGCCCAGCCGTTCCAGCCGGCGCGTCAGTTCGCGCGCGCATTCCTGGCTGTAGGTGATGCATGCCGCGCCACGGGGCGCGCGCACGTCCTCGGCCATGATCCGAGCAAGTTTGAGCACCAGCGTTTTGGTCTTGCCGCTCCCAGGCCCGGCGAGCACGACGCAATGGCCCATCGAATCGTAGGCCGCTTGCTGACCCGGATTGCTGGCCAGATCGCCCGCGTGGGCCAGATAGGCGGCGCTGACACTACGCAAGGGCATCGCGAATATGCTCCAGCGCCTGCCGGATGTAAGCCGGACACGTATCATCGTCGACGTGCGGCGCTAGCGCCTGCGCGAAGCGTCCCTTTCCAATGCGTTCGATAAGGGCCAGCAGGCGGTCCTCATCAAGGTCATCGGGATCGTCCACCCACTCCTGCAGCGCCGCTCGGGTCTCGTCGCCGATGGACAATTCTTCCTCGATGATCTCCTGCATCGCTTCGGCGAGGCCGCCCGTGAACAGTTCCGGTTCGAGCGTGTTGCTGTTGACGAAATAGCCGAACGGTTCGGCCCGAGCGATCACGGCGTCCGCGTCAAGACGCCGATAATTGACGCCCTCTTCGAGCAGTTCGAGCACATTGATCAGGCGCCGCCGAACCCTTGGATGGCTCGCACCGTTGGGATCTCGATCCGTCAAGATGACGTGCGGGATATTCAGACCCTGCGGACCCAACAGCTTCACGTAAGGTGTGAAATTGGTGCCCCCCACCGAGCAGACGGTGATGCCGAGCATGTCGAGGGGAATGTCCAGGGCCTCGGCGAACGCAGGGATGAGAAACCGCTCGGCATCGCCCTCGACGAGGATCACGCCTCGCGCGAAGAAAATCTCGCCGCGGCTGACATCGATGTAGCGCTGGAGGTCCGCCTCATCCCGCTCGGTCAGCGGCGCCGTCGCCGTGGACACCGCAGTCGTCGCGTCCTCGCCGCCGTCATGCCGGAGCAGGACGACGGAGCGGATCGGGGTGACACTCGCGATGTGCGGTGAGTGCGTCGTGAGGATGGTCGTGAGCGGTGGCGCGTCTTCCTGTGCCTCCGCAGCCCCGCCGAGGAAGTACCGATAGACGAGCCGCTGCACATGCGGGTGAAGATGGGCTTCGGGCTCTTCGACCACGAAGAAGGTGTGGTCGCGCTCGCCATCCGTCACCAGTCGATCGAGCTCCAGGCTCTTCAGCGCCAGAAAAATCAGGTTGGCGGTGCCGAGACTGGCGTCGCCAATGCCGCGCGCGCCATTGTCAATCAGTAGCCGCAGGCTGCGCAGCAGCGCGTCAACCCGCGTCGGAGCCAGGCCGAGCGTCAGCGGGACGGCGTGCTGCTCGCCCGCAATCGCGATCAGACGATCGCTGATCCGTTGGGCGGTTGCGACTACCTCGGCGTGTCCAGACAGCTCGGCTTGAGCGTCATTGACCTGCTGCTGGATTTCCTCGCGCGCATCTTCGTCGAGCGAGGTCGCCAGCTCCTCAATCAACGGCCGCAGCGGCGAGTTTCGCCAACTCGCCAGGTCCTTCTCGGTGTCGCGCAGCGCCACCTGAACATCGAGCGGCAGCATCCGGCGGAACGTCGAGCCGATCGCCATGTCGGGGTCGTCACCGCCGAAAATGACGTACTCGTAGTCGGCCAGACTCTCCGGCTCGCGAGCGAGATTTGCCTTCGGCTGGAAGCGATATGTGAGACGCGCGACCATGGGCGGTCCCGGGTCCACTACGCAGTCGTTGAGATGTGCCATCAGGCGCGGATCGCCGGTGAAATCGGTCAAGTCGACTGAGATTTCGATGGTCTCGCCGAGCTTGTTCTCGCCAAGGCCATCCCAGAAATGTTCGAGCCCGAGCTGACGGTCCCGCTCCGACAGGCCGGGGTCCAGGATCAATTGCAGAGCGCGGATGAAGTTGCTCTTGCCGACCTTGTTCTCGCCGACAATGACGATGCTGTCGCCCGTCTCGACATCAATGTCCGAGAAGTTTGCGAAATTGCTTATTCTTACGCGTGATATGCGCACCCTTTCTCCCCCCGCTTCTTATGCTTGATCGCCGCGATTGGCCCGCCCGGCGATGTCGGCGCAGCGCGCCATCAGTGTTTCAAAAAATTCCGCGTCATCGAGCAGAAGGCCATCCTCGACCATGCGAGTGTAGTCGTCCCCGAGCGCCTTCAGCGCATCGCCCGCAGGCACGAGGCGCAGTCCGCCATGGACAGCAGCCAGATAGTCGATCGGTTCACGATCGGCCGCCTTCTCGGCGAAGAACATCGCCTTGTGTCGAGCAACCGCATCCGCCAGATCCCGATCGGCAAAAGCCGCCTCGACGAGGCCTGCCTCGTCCAATCGCACCACGTCATGCCAATGGCGGGCGAAGCGCTCGCCGCGCAGTCGCTCTTGCAGGCAGAAGACGTGAATCGCGGTCGCCTTTTCCCAGAAGGTCCGCTCCGCGTGCAACACCCGCGGCCGGGCAGTTGGAAAAACCACATTCTCGACCAGGCCAGACGCATCGCAGGCAACATCGCGCTCGCTCGCCGGCTCGCCGGTCGAGCGCGCGCCGAATTCCAGCATGACGCTCGGAGCGACGTAGCCCGTACCCGCGCTCGTCGCCTCATAGTCGATGAAAAGCTTCTCGCCGTCGGCGCGAACCGTCGCTGCGAGTTTCTCCTTCTCCAGAGCCCCGGCGATCGTCGGATGGACCGTTCCGGCCACCCATTCAGGAAGCCGCTTTCGCACCTCGCTCGACCACCGTTTTTCCTCGCTGCGCGACTGCGGCAGGGCCTCGCCTTTTTCGCCGACAAGGTCGGGCGCGATCGCCCGAATGTCATAGGTGAGGTCGACATCCTCCGAAAAGCGCCGGATCACGCCATAGGCTTTCGAGAGCGACGTGCCGCCCTTGAAGACAAGGTGCTCGCCCAGCGCCGTGTCGTAGAGCGCCGACAGCGCCCAAACGACCCAGGCATCCTTTTCGAGCAGATGCGCGGGCCGACCTGATTTGTCGGCGGCAATGCCCAGGACGTCACGGCGATCCGACGCCGACAGTCGGAGAAACACGTCAGCCATGCGCGGCCTTTCCGACACTGCGCGCAAGCCACGTCGGAAGCTGCGGCGCCACCGCCACCAGCTCCTGGAAGGTTGTCGAAGGCAGCCTGCGCTTCAGCGTCTGAAGCGCAGCCTCCGCCTTTTCAGGCCCGAGCCACGCGAGCGCCCGCACGGCTTCACCGGCGGGACGATTGGCCAAGGCGAGTTGCCAACGCGGCGCGTGCCGAAGCTCGACCACTTGCTTTCCCAGGCTCATCGTGCGGCTGCGACCAGAGGTCAGGTAAACCGATCTGACCGGCACCTGCGTCGTGAGCCCGAGCGTGTTCGCGGCAGCCGCCCCGCTAGGTACGATGACTTCGCCGCGTTGACTGGCCAGCGCTTCGACCGCCTGTTCGACCGAAGGCGATCTGATCCCGAACCGGCTTGAAATCGGACGCAGGTAAACGCCGCGACCGGCCCTCATGAGCTGGCCGCGTTCGACGAGGCGCGACAATGCCTGATCCACCGCAGCCCGATTCCCGAGATGCAGCAGGCCCTTGGCGGAAACAGGCGCCCCTTCCGGCAAGCCCCCCGCGTAAGACAGAATCTGCTCGGTCAGTCGTTGCATGGCGATCTCCTGTCAGAAATATACGCGGCTTTCTGACAGTTTTCAAGGCGCGACTGCAATAACGGAGGTCGCTCTTGACCGGACCTTTATGACCGGGCATATTTGCCTAAATTAGGGATCAGCTATGTTTGTCTACAACCCAGAAAAGTTCGCGTCCTTGTATGGGTCGGAGCTCGGCCAGCAGCTTTGGGCCTTTCTCATCTTGCGCGAAAACGTCGCCCGCCTCGAGACGGCTTCGGAACTGAGCAAACCCGCCGTCGAGGGCATCGAGGAACGGCTTCTCGAAGCGTTCCGCGAGGACGTGCTGGCGGATCGGGTCAAGCAGATGATCGGCCACATGGTGCGCCAGATTCTGGAGCAACGCGGCTGGGTGCTCGACCAGGGCGACGTCAAGGTGCAGTCGGTGCCCTTTACGAAGGCCGCGCGCTATCGCCGGCCGGATTGGTTCACCTTCCACGCCTTCCGCAACACCGGCGATCCGCGCGACGTCGTCATCACCGACCGTCGCCAGAACGCTTCTCTGCCCGAGGACGCGCGCTGGACCTATTACGCCACCTTCGCCAGCCCAATCAAAGCCGCCGTGGCCTTCGGCGTCCGCGACATCAGCCAGTTACGCCAGCAAGTGCATTTAAATGGCTATCAACGCGTCCGCGTCGAGCGGATGCTGCGGCGCGCGTGAGGTCTGACATGGCGACGACATCGATCGACGAATTCATCCGCGTCTCGCAGTTGCTCTCAGGCCTGACCCTTTCGGTCCCCATCATGATGATGACGCGGGACGAGGTCGAAAGGATCGTTTCCGACGCGGCGGCCGACACGACGCTCTCATCCCTGGATCGTGAGTTGCGCGCCAAGCTCAAGGCGGTGACCGCACCCGAGGACCATGTCCAGATGGCGCAGGCCTATGAGGCCTACTCCGAAGCGTCCTTCTATCTGGCAATGAAGGATCGCGGCGTCGTTTTGGAGCGCACGCCAGGCACCGGCGGCCATAAGGCAAAGCGGCCAGACTTCCGCTATTCGCACGGCGCAGGCGAACTCTATTTCGAGGTCAAGGCCCTCGAAATCGCCGAACCGCTGCGGCGTCACAAGGAAATCGGTCACGAGGCGTTGGAGGTCGCGGCCGAGTTGGACGGACGCGCGCGGCAACCAGGAATTCACTTCGGCAAGCCGCTGGAGATATCAGGCCACCTGCCCAATGCAGGCTCCGTCGCGCGGATCGACGACACGATCCAGAAGATCAGCAACAACATCAAGCCCGGCCAGATTGAGTACGGCCCGACCGTGCTTGTCGTCGATCTCGGGCGCCTCAGCAGCATCGCGCAAGGCCCTTCCGGCCTATTGCCCGTCTTCTTCCACGCCGGACCTCCGGCGGAAAGCTGTGTAAGTGGCGAACTTTGGCAGATCGCGCTCGGCCTGCCCGGGGAGCAGATCCTTTCGCTTCCGGAGTTCGACGGCAAAAGCAATCTGGCGGGCCACCAGACTCAGGTCGGTATTCTCCGCCAATTCCCTACCCTGATGGCGATCACGTTCTTCCTGCCGCGCTGGAGCGAGAAACCCGAACTGCTGACGATCTGGAATGTGGGCTGGGATCAGACGGCCCTGGAGAATCCGTGCGCCCTCGACGAACATCAGGTTGGAGATTTTCTTCACGATTATTCCGATGGCCTGAATGATCAGCGAAACGAACTGGGTTGGGATTTTCGCGTGAGTCGATAGACCTTTAAATTACTGCATCGGGCCGACGAGTGCGCGGCCTCGGCGCATCATCATTGGGCTGGAACACATCGACCGGGGGCACGACCGTCAGGGCGGACAACGACCGGGACACAGGAGGAAGCATGATCGGTCGCGGATCTGAATGGCGGCGCTGGGAGCCACATATTCACGCCCCGGGCACCGTACTGAACAATCAGTTCGGCGGGGGCACGCCGTGGGAGGCCTATCTAACGTCCCTGGAAACCGCCACGCCGAAGATCGAGGCGATCGCGGTGACGGACTATTATTTGACGGACATCTATCAGGAAGTGCTGAGGTACAAGGCAGCGGGCCGCCTGCCCAGCGTCCAGCTCATTTTCCCGAACGTCGAACTGCGCCTCGACGTCGCCGCCAAGACCGGCTTCGTCAACCTTCACCTTCTCGTCAGCCCGGAAGATCCCCGGCATGTCGAGGAGCTGGACCGCATCCTGCAGCGACTCCAGTTCCAGGCGCACGGCGACACCTTCAACTGCACGCGCCAGGACCTGATCTCGCTGGGCAAGAAGGCAGACACCAGTATCATCGACGACCGGGCCGCGCTCGCCCACGGCGCGACGCAGTTCAAAGTCAATTTCGACCAGCTCCGCCGCGTCATGCGCGAAAGCGATTGGGCGAAGGCGAACATCCTGATCGCGGTTGCGGGCGCCGCCGGCGACGGCACGTCAGGCCTGCGGCAGGCCGCCGACGCGACGATGCGCCAGGAAATCGAGAAATTCGCCCACATCATCTTTTCGAGCAGCCCGGCCCAGCGCGAATTCTGGTGCGGACGCCGGGGCGTGACGCTCGATCAGCTTCGCGAACGCTATGGCGGCTGCAAGCCCTGCCTCCACGGCAGCGATGCGCATGATCAGCAGACCGTCGGCCAGCCGGTCGAAGATCGGTTTTCGTGGATCAAGGGCGGACTGGAATTCGACGCGCTGCGCCAGGCGTGCATCGATCCCGAGGGTCGCGCTCATGTCGCCGTCGAACCGCCGCGCGCGGCGATGCCTTCACAGGTAATCTCCCACGTCTCGCTCGCTGACGCCGGGTGGGCCGCCACGCCCTCGATTCCGCTCAACCCCGGACTCGTCGCCATCATCGGCGCGCGTGGTTCCGGCAAGACCGCGCTAGCCGACGTGATCGCCGCCGGCTGCGACGCGATCACACCGGCGGCTTGGCGAGCCAACGAGAATATCAGCCCGTCTTTCCTCGTGCGCGCCCGCAAACTTCTTGGCAATTCGACCGCGACGCTGGCTTGGGCCGGCGGCGCCACTGTCACGCGCTTCCTGGACGGCCGCGACGCCAACGGCCATCTGGCCTTTCCCCGCGCACGTTATTTGTCTCAGCAGTTCGTCGAGGACCTTTGCTCCTCCGCCGGTGTTTCGGACGGCCTGATCGCGGAGATCGAACGGGTGATCTTCGAGGCCCACCTCCAGGACGATCGCGACGGCGCCATCGACTTCGCCGAGCTGCGCGAGTTCCGGACCGCCCGCTTCCAGCAGGCCCGGGAACGGGAAGCCGACGCGATCGCCGACATATCCGAACGCATCGCCACGGAGATCGAGAAGGAAGCTTCGATCGCCGGTCTGTCCCTGCAGGTCGCGCAAAAGGACGGGCAGATCAAGAGCTACAATCAGGATCTCGCCAAGCTCGTCGTCAAGGGCACAGAGGCGCAAGCCGCTCGACACGCGCAGCTGGGACAGACCGTTCAGGCGCTGCGCGGCACGATCCAGGCCTACGCCAACCAACGTCGCACCTTCGTCGCGCTGCAAGACGAAGTGGCCAGCACCCGCGCCACCAAGGCGCCCGAACTTCTGCGCCAGGCCAAGGAGCGGCATCAGCACAGCGGCCTGAGCGCGCAGCAGTGGGATGAATTCCTGCTCATCTACAAAGGCAACGTCGACACGAGCCTTGCCGGCTACGTGACATGGGCCGATCAGCAGATCTCGGCGCTCACAGGCGTCCCCGTGCCGCCTGGGAATCCGAATACGCCCGTATTTCCCGACACGGCGGACTTGACCAAGTTGCCTCTTAACACGCTGCTGGCGGAGATGACCCGCCTCGAGGCGCTGGTCAGTGCCGACAACATCGTCCGCAACCAATACACCACCCTCTCGCAGCGCATCGCGCAGGAGAACGCGGCGCTTCAAAACCTGCAGGCGCGACTGACCGACGCCCAGGGAGCTGCCGCGCGTCGCAAGGACCTTCAAAGCGAGCGCGACGCGGCTTACGGCCGAGTGTTCCAGGCGATCATCAACGAACAGGCCGCACTTGCTGACCTCTACGCGCCGTTGATGGCCCGCCTCACGGCATCGACCGGTACGCTGCGCAAACTCGGATTTTCGGTGCGCCGTATCGTCGATGTCGCCGGCTGGGGAGCCGTGGCGGAAGAGAATCTTCTCGACCGGCGTAAAGCCGGACCATTCCAGGGGCGCGGCGCGCTCACCTCGCTTGCCGACGCGACCTTGCGCCCGGCATGGGAAACAGGATCGGCGGCCGATGTGCAGACGGCGATGGCCAACTTCATCGCCCAATATATGAGAGACCTGATCGGTCATGCCCCTTACGCGCAGAACCAGCAGGCTGAATTTCGCGCCTGGCTGAAGCAGTTCGCACATTGGCTTTTCGCCACAGACCACATCTCGGTGCGCTACGAGATCGTCTATGATGGCATCGACATCCGCAAACTCTCGCCCGGCACGAGAGGGATTGTGCTGCTTCTCCTCTATCTGGCGCTCGACGATGCGGACGATCGGCCGCTCATCATCGATCAGCCGGAAGAAAACCTCGACCCGAAATCGGTGTTCGAGGAGTTGGTCGCTCTATTCATTTTGGCCAAGGCCAAGCGGCAGGTGATCATGGTCACCCATAACGCCAACCTTGTCATCAATACCGATGCCGATCAGATCATCGTCGCGGACGCCGGGCCACATACAGCAGGCGGCCTTCCGCCAATCACCTATAAGGCCGGGGGGCTGGAGAACGCTGAGATCCGCAAGGCGGTGTGCGACATCCTGGAGGGTGGCGGGGAAGCCTTCAGGGAAAGGGCGCGGAGGCTGAGAGTCAGATTGGATCGATAGAGGGCGACCGTTCTGTTTCTTCATTCTCCGCTCGCCAAGCCACTAGTTCAATGCAGGGGCTCCACCGACAACATCCATTAGCTTCTCGTAGCTGGTGACCACGTCATATTTCACCCGATCCTCGGACACGCACCGCCCGATCTCGTCGAAGAATTTCCGAGCACAAGCGATCTTCGTTTTCTCGATCTCCCGGAGCTTCATCGAGGACATTGTGCCCTTGGTCTCGGCGACAAAGTAGATGTGCTTTACGCTTCCCTCCTTGAAGGAAATCGCCCAATCGGGATTGTAGTCGCCAACGGGTGTCGGGATCAGGAAGCCGCGCGGCAGCTTGGCGTAGACCACCACCTCGCTGGCGGTATCGAGCCTGTCGACGAACTTGCGTTCAATGTCGGAGTCGGTCACCAGATAATCGTAGACGTGCCGCTTGAGCTTGGCCGAGGCCTTGGAAAAGTCCTGGCCGGTCTGGTTCGCGGTGAAGATGTCAACGTCGTAATGCTCGGCGAGCCCGTCATAGGCCAACCGCTCGATCACCATCGTGGCCTTCTGCTCGGCGATGATCCGCGACGCCTCGGCGATGAAGTGCTCCGGGTTCTCTTTGAACTGCCCGAACACGCCGCCCTGGATGCCAGTCAGGATCTCGGCTGCAGTCTTGCGTGTGAGTTCCGTGTTTTCGGCGATCTTGCCGAGGAGGTCGTACTTCACGAGCGAATGGACCGATCCGCCGCGCTCGGTCGTCGACCCTGTCAGGGCAAAACCATCCCCTGCCTTGAGCTGCTCGTCAGTCAGCCCATCGGCCTGAATCCCTGCCTGAACGGTGTACTGGAGCGGCGTCACGCGAAGCTGGCTATCGAGGGCGCTTACGCATTTGCGGACCAATTCCTCGGAGTCGAACTCGACGCGATAGACGGCTTTCTGGTTAATGCGCCGCCAGAGCTCCTGGAATTCCTTCTTCTCGAAATTCTCGTTCAGTGGATTGGTCTTCGGCTTGCGGCCATCCTCGACCTTAGGCAGTTGCGCGTCGCTGAAGACGCTGTCGATGATCTGGAAGATCTGATCGGCGTGCGCCTTCAGCTCATCCGGCAGAGCCGCCAAGGTTCCCGCCTCCTTCGCCTGATGGTAGGCCTCGGTGATCTGGTCCGCGTCATCGGAATAGTCGTTCTTTACGAGGTAGCGGTAGATCTGCTTCGCCATGGCCGGCGTGATCTCGACCGGGCCGGCATCCGTCGTGATGGTTTTGCCCGCGAAGTATGCTTCCGTCGCCTTGCGCGGACGCGACGTCAGCGTGTCGGCGATCTCCTTCTGGAGACCGGCCACGAAGTTCTTGTAGCTCTCACTGACGATGACGGTGAGGACGTTTATCTCATGGACGACTGCGGGATTATCCATCCGGTCGCCGTGTTGGTCCACCGACAGGCGTAGTCCGCGGCCTACTTCCTGGCGCCGCGAAACGGTGTTGTCGCTGTGCTTGAGCATGCACATGACAAAGACGTTGGGATTGTCCCACCCTTCGCGGAGTGCGGAATGCGAGAAGATGAAGCGCGTGGGTTCGGCGAAAGACAGCAGCCGTTCCTTGTCCTTCAGGATCAGGTCGTAGGCGTCGACATCGTCTGAATCGACCGATCGCGCACCGACGGCGGGGTCCTTCAGCCGGTTGGTCTTCTTGTCGATCGCGAAATAGCCGTTGTGCGTCTTGGCTGCGTCGATGCCCGCCAGATGCTTCCGGTAGGCGTCGTTATCAATCGCCAACTCAGCCAGATATTCTGCCTTGAGAAGCTCGTACTCCTCCTCAAACACGCGGGCATACTCACCCTTCTCTTCCGGCTGTGCGTAATCGCGGTACTTCACGACCTCGTCGATGAAGAACAGCGACAGCACCTTGATGCCCTGGGCGAAGAGCTGCTTCTCTTTGTCGAGATGCGCCTTGATCGTCTCGCGGATCTGGATGCGCCGGATGTCGCGCTCGGACACATCGCCAGTCGCCTCTCCGGCACGCAGCACTACGCCGTTAGTGAACTCGACCGTGTCGTTGCGCGCGTCGATCTGAGAGATCGTGAAGCCGTCCCGATACTGGTCCAGCTCGCCGGACTCAGCGAACAGGTCGTCCCGGAACTCCAGTCGCTTGAGCTGGCGTTTGATCTCGCCGCTCGCGAGCTTCACCTCGATCTCAAGCCGGGCTACGGGCGCCTTCTTCGAGATCTCGATCCCCTCAAGGTAGAGGTAGGCGTTGGTGCCGGCGAGCCCGCGGGTCTGGATGCCCCGGACTGCGATCTTCTTGACCAGTTTCTGGTTGTAGGCGTCGAGCGCATCCAGCCGGTGAACGCGGTTGTGCTGCGTCTTGTGGGTCGCGGAGTAGCGCAGGATCATGAGCGGCTTGAACTTGGGCAGCGCCTCCATCGTGGCTGTCCCTTCCATCTTCTGCGGCTCGTCGAGGATCAGGATCGGCCGGTTGCTGGCGATCACGTCGATCGGCTTGCGCGATTGGAAGTCGTCCAGCTCCTCATAGATGCGGCGGTTGTCGGCGCCACGGGCCGCGAACGCCTGGATGTTGATCACCATCACGTTGATGCCCGCGTCCGACGAGAAGCTCTCGAGCTCGTGCAGCCGCTTGGAATTGTAGATGAAGAAGCGCGCCTTCTTGCCGTAGCTCTCGGTGAAATGGTCGGCGGTGATCTGCAGCGACTTGTGGACGCCCTCGCGGATGGCAATCGACGGCACCATGATGATGAACTTCGACCAGCCGTAGCGATTGTTCATCTCGAAGATTGTCTTGATGTAGCAATAGGTCTTGCCGGTCCCCGTCTCCATCTCGATGTCGAGGTTGATCCGGCACCCGGCGCTGGTGACCAGCTTGTCGGAAACAGGCAGGTTCTGGCGGCGCTGGACGTCCTTGATGTTGGCCAGCACCTGAAGCTCAGTCAGCGCCAAATCGGCGTTCTTGAACCCTTCCTCGAAGGCGCTCGTCTGCGCCTTCCGGCCCGGATCGATCCGGTAGTTGATGCCGTTCGACATTGGCTGCCCGGCGAAGCAATCCATGACCGCAGTCACAGCCTGCGTCTGATAGGGTTGGACCTTGAATTTCAGTTTCACGGTCGTCCCCTCAGATCGACTTGACGTCGGTGCCGGGCGAGACCTGGCGGAAGACCTGCTCGACGTTTATCTTCACCGCATCGGACACATAGCCGTTGTCGCGGAACACGACGCGCAGCGGCTCGCGGCCAGCAAGCTCCTTCACCAGTTCCTCTGTCACGCCCGTTTCAAAGCAGGCGACCAACGCATTTCCGTCCACGAAGAACACGGTCTTTCCCTGCACCGTCTCGCGCTGGATCGGGAGCGTCAGGTCCACGCCCCAGTCGACGAGCACCTGGAACAGTAGGTCCTCAGGGGTGCGATCGGGCTTGATGTTGTCGACGGCGGTGAGCAGATCCTTCTGATCGATCTGGTCCGGGCGATAATAAACATCCTGCATGTTGGATGTATCGACCTTCAGGACCCGGAAGCCGACATCGCGGTTCCAACCCGGATCGCAAGTCTCCAACAACACCGCTGCCCCTGCCCGTCTCACGCGTTCTTTAGACACTTCAGACAAGACCAGCGGTCGGTCCTTCTTTTTCATGAGCTTGATTGCGGCCTGCACTGTCTTTTTGGCAGTCCCCGTGGTCGAGGCTTCTGCCTCCTGCAAATCCTCGGGGAGTTGCACCATGATGAAACGGTGGTTGGTTCCATAGGTGGCATTAGCCCGGAAGACAGCTTCGGCGGTACTGGCCGATCCAGCAAAGAAGTCCATCACGAGGGCGGCACGGTCATTCGGCGTCATGTACTCGATTAATTTTGCCAACTCATCGTGATCCTTCGGGTTCGTGAAGACCTTCGCCCCCATGAGCTTGCGCAAGTATTTTACCGAGACTTGAGATTGCTTATAGAAATACGACCCACGAACCTGCGTGGCGAAATCCGATTCCTCTTCGCTGTCGTCGTCAACATCATTCGAGTCGACTTGGATTCCATCCGCCTCTTCGGGGATCGGGCGAATATGCGCCTTTCTAAACGGCGGCTGCGTATGGTCTTCGCGAAATTCGACGAGCCCGAACTTGATTTGCCTCTGCATCTCCTGAGACGTTGAATATCTCCAGCCCGCTTCGGGCACTTCGCAAGGAAGCCCTGTCACTGGGTGGATCACATCATATCGGGGCCCATCTCCACCGGGCCAAGAGATATCGCGGTCTCGCCAGGGACCGTTTTCATCGACCCGCTTGTATCGCGCCCACTTCTTTGCGGGATGGCCCTTCGGGAGGTCGGAGTACCATTGAGAAAGGTCAGCCTCGATCGCCTTGAAGTTGTCACCATGAACTTCGCGCAACCTGACGAATTCGGCCCAAATATCGCGGGCACCAGGCTTCTCCTCCCGCCAAACTTCTTGCTTCTCGCGTAGCAGCGTCACGTTCTTCGCGAAAACCATCATGTATTCGTGACCAACCGAAAAGAACTTTGCATCGTTCTTTCGGCCTTTCTCCCAGACCAGTTGAGCTACGAAATTGGCCTCGCCAAAGACCTGATCCATCAAATTTCGGAGCGCAGCTTGTTCGTAGTCGTCGATGCTAACGAGAATGATTCCATCATCCTTCAAGAGCCTCTTCGCTACCGTAAGACGCGCATAGATCATTGACATCCAGTCCGAATGATATCGACCGCGCGTATCCGGGTTCGCTACCAGACGCCCGCCTTCGTCGGTTTTCTCGCCCGCATCGATTTGGAACTGCTCTTTGTCTGCGGTGAAATTGTCCCGATAGATGAAGTCCTTCCCGGTATTATAGGGAGGATCGATGTAGATAAGCTTCACCTGACCGAGATAGGTTTCCTGTAACAGTTTCAGGGTCTCAAGGTTGTCGCCTTCGATGAAGAGGTTCTTCGTCGTGTCGAAGTTGACGCTTTCGTCCCGTGCAGGTCGCAAGGTTTTTGAGACGGGCGAGTTCGCAGTGATCAACGCCTCGCGCTTTCCGGGCCAATCCAACCGGTACCGCTCTTGTGGCCCTTCGATGATGTGATCGCTCAGCTCCTGGCGCAGCTGATCGAAGTCTACCGCCAGACGCACCGCCCCCGTCACCTCGTCGCGCGCCTCGGTCACGCAGCCGGGGAACAGGTCGCGGATCTTCGCGATGTTCTCCTGGCTCAGGTCAGGGCTATGCATCTTCAGCTTATCCATCGTCATTCCCTTACTTATTCGTCGTAGCAGTGACGGGCACGCCGCCGGAAAGGCGCTCCAGGTCCTGCCGTGCGGCGCGCAACTCGGCATTGATCGCCACGCGCTTGTTGAACTGTTTCTCGCGGGCAAGGCGGGCCCTGATCCGGTCCACCTCCCGCGTCTTGGCCCGGATCGCCTCCATCCGCCCCACGCGCGCCTGGATGTCCTCGACGACCGTTTCTCGTCCGACAGCGGCCTCAGGCATCAAAGCCGTGATGAGAGCGTCGTAGAGGCCGCCAAGATTAAGCGCGACCGGCAATGGCCGACGCGGCGCGTCGTCAGGTGCCCACTCGGTCGCGAAATAGCTGCTGACAACCCACTTCGTGGAATCGGCATCACTCGGCCGCTTGAAGGCGGCCGCCGCCTTGCGCTTGCCCTGCCAAGTGAGTTCGAAGATCAGCGGGAACGGGATAGCGCGGTCGATCGCACGCAACACCTCTTCGTCAAGCTTTCCGGTGCGCAGGCTGATGCCGAACACCTGGATTTCGCTGACGGCCTTCGTTGCCGCGAGGTTGGTCGTTTCCGGCGCCAGCTTGTACTTCCAGACGATCTGATCGACCTGGGTCACGAACAGGTCCCGAAGCGCCGTACTAGCGCCAGCATGATCGTAGATGCGGCTCTTCGGGACTACGCGGCCGAACGCTGCGGCCTTGGGATAATCGAAGAACGCTGCCGTCATGCCGCCCCCTTCTCAATCACGAGGAAGGCGATCAGCTCGAAATCGTCGAGCCCAGCGATTGTGTGGACCAGCGCCGTGGTCCGCCCGCCGCTGAACAGACTGTCGATATCCTTCTCTTCCTTCACCTCGATCATTGAGCGGATCGCGGCGCTCAGAAGCGCGGAGCATTGCTCCATCTTGCGACCGTCCTGCGTCCGCTCATTGAACAGATGGCAGACCGCCTGGATCGGCTCCGACTGGCCCTTGCAGCTCGTGCGGATCAGATCGAGCAAGCGCTTCACCTCGGTATGGTCGATGACGACCCCACCGTCGTTACCGACATAGACGAGGTAATAGGGGTGCAGCCGGTTCTGCTGGTTGATGTTCACGCTGTCGTGGATGTTTTTCAGCGCGAAGATCACGCCGGGCATCAGTCCGAGCGCCGGCTGCGCCGGCACCACCGCGTGCATGCCGTTTGGCAGATGCTCGAGGTCGCCGTGCTCCTTGATATGGTTCAAGAGATCCATGCGGAAATCGTTGAGGCCGAGATCCGTGATGGAGATCCCGGTCCGCACGTCCTCCAGCTCGATCACCTCTTCCTGGAGCCGCTTGAGCTGCTCCTTGCGGTAAGCGATGTCGCTGCTCTTGGCGGTCAGCACATTGTCATCGCCGGTCGCGGTGACATCGGCGATCATCATGCGGTTTTCGACACGCTCCTTGAGATTGATGTACTCGTCGAGAGAGATTTCCGGCCAGTAATTGACTAGCTGGATTTGTGCATTGGGTGACCCGATACGGTCGATGCGCCCGAACCGCTGGATGATCCGCACGGGGTTCCAGTGGATGTCGTAGTTGATTAGATAGTCGCAGTCCTGAAGGTTCTGACCCTCGGAGATACAGTCCGTCCCGATGAGGATGTCGATCTCACCCGTTTCGTGCGGCAGGACCAGATGCTTCTCATTAGCGCGCGGCGAGAATAGCGTGAGCAAGGACTGGAAGTCATAGCTCTTCTTCAGCGTGCTCTTCGGCGCATCGGAGCCGGTGACCATGCCGCAGTGCAGGCCGTCCGACTCGAGAAATGCCGATGCCAGATTCGCGTAAAGGTACTTCGCCGTGTCCGCGAAGGCGGTGAAGATGAGAACCTTGCGATTACCCGGATTGAGCGGCTCGGCAACCTTGCGGGTGACGACATCCTTCAGATGCTGCAGTTTGGCATCATCCTCCGGTCTCACCTTGTCCATCGAAGCGATCAAATCACCAATGAGCGTGAGATCCGCGGCGAGGTCGTGCTTCCACGACGGAATGTCCATATCCGACAGGCTGATCTGAATTTTCTTGCCGACCGTGAACTCATCGAGTCCGCTCAGGTCGTCATCGTCCGGGTCGACACCGGGATCGCCGAGATGGTCGCTCACGCTCTGGGCGGCGCCCGTGCGTTCATAAGTGTCGATCGCCCGGAGCGTCTGCGCGATGTTTCCGTGCAGTGCCCGCAGGGTGAGGCGGAATGCTTCGACAGAGCTCTCCAACCGCTTGAGCAAATTGATGGTCATCAGAGCCTGAAGGCTTCGCTCGCGGTCGGCCTGGCGCAGCTTGCCGCGACCGCCTTCCACCTGGGTGTCGTAGATTTCTTCGTACTTACGAAGCCGGCTCGGCAGGATGTAGCTGATCGGGGCATAGACCGCGAGCTTGAGCACCGACAGGCTGCTGAAGATATCGTTGAGGCCTAGCACATCCGATCGATGGGTGATCGGGCACTGATACGACAGCGGCTTTCGGCGCTGGGGAAATTTGCCGATATCCTTGGTGTCGTAGAAGGTCTCAATATGCTTGCGGGACCTTGCGATCGTCACGGCGTCGAGCATCTCGAAGAAGTCGAAGTCGAGGGCTTTCAAGATCGCGGCCGCGGTTCGCTCCTCTGGAGGCAGATCGGACCAAGCGTTGAATGCCTTCTGCGCACGCCGGAAAATCTCCTCGATTCCAGTGTTGGTTTGCAGCTTGCGACTGAGGTTTTCAGAGTCACCCTCGTAAGCCAGCGCGAGCTGATTGCGCAGATCGTTGAACCGGTTGTTCACCGGCGTCGCCGATAGCATCAGAACTTTGGTCTTCACGCCAGCACGGATGACCTTGTTCATCAGCTTCTGGTAGCGAGTCTCTCGATCCTTGAAGACATCGTTGTTCCGGAAATTGTGCGACTCATCGATGACGACGAGATCGTAATTGCCCCAATTCACCCGGTTCAGCGGAACGCCGAACGCCTCTCCTGATGTGCGGGAGAGATCGGTATGGCTCAGGACATCGTAGTTGAAGCGGTCCTTGGCGAAAATGTTCGTTGTCAGATTGGTATTGTAATTGCGCCAATTGTCCGCGAGCTTCTTCGGGCACAGAACCAGCACTGACCGATTGCGTAGCTCGTAGTATTTGATCACCGCTAGGGCGGTGAAGGTTTTACCAAGGCCGACGCTATCCGCCAAAATGCATCCATTGTGCATTTCAAGCTTATTGATGATGCCGGTCGCGGCGTCCCTCTGGTAATTGAAGAGCTTGTTCCAGACGAGGCTTTCTTTGTAACCGGTCAAATCGTTCGGCAGCGCGTCCTGATCAACTTCTTCGAGGAAGTCCTGAAAGAGATTATAGAGAATATGAAAATAGATCCGCTCCGGGGAGTTCTCCTGGTAGACGGACTCGATGTGATCGCAAATGGCGGCCGTGACGTCGCTGATCTTTTCCTCATCGTTCCAGATCTGGTTGAATAACTGCAAGTAGATCTGCGTATGCGCACCATCGTCGATACGCGTGACGAGGTTCGATACCGCGTCGCCCTTCTGATAGCCGAGATCGACAGCTGTGAAGCCGCTGATCGGCATGTAGGCGACGTCACTCGTTTCGGCGGCCGCATGGATGAATTGCTGCATCGGCGCCTTGGTCGTGTTCGACCGAAAGCGAGCTTTCTTGCGTATCCAATCAGCGCATTCGCGCGCGACTGCACGCTGGGTCAGCTTATTGCGAAGCTGTATCTCGAACTCGGTTCCATACAGGCCTCGCTCGCGTGTCGCTTTGGGAATGAAGAACTCTCGCCGTTCCTTGCGGAGGCGGTCCGTCATTTCCATCGGGACAAAGGTGGGCGCCGTGAAAATGAACTGAAGGCTTTCGACCTTTGACAATTCGCTCTTGAGTGCCTCGAAGGCATAGATCGAGAAGCATGATGCCGCGATCTTGAGCCGGGCACCACGTCCCAGTGTCGCCTTAAGGTCATCTCCGAGAAGGAATGAGGTGTTGTCGATGATCTTCATCGGTTCTACCTCACACCAATTTCCGGATTGCATACCGCAAGGGAGATAATGCCAATGTATCGCTAATCTTGATTTCCTTAGCCATTGGCGGTCAGCGCCTCGAGATAAGGTCGAATAACTGTCGCGATTGCTCCTCGCTCCGCTTGCCTGACCATTTCACTGGGAGTTGTCTTGCGTTGACGAAGCGCCTCCTGGAGGCCCTCAATCGCCACCGATAGACCGATCTTGTTGCGATACCGAAAACAGTCGGCGACCGTCTTGGCGACCCCGAAAACCTTTACGGGCACCCCCTCGATGGTATGGAATTCGACGGCTTCCGTAAGGAGGCGGTCCGTGAAACGTACGAGCCGAACGGGCACGCCATGCCCCTTCGGAGCCCAATCCTTCTGGCCGATGGCGATCCACACCTGTCTTGGGAGTTGATCGGTAAGCTGATGGAACGCGAGGGCCGAGACGAGGCAGACCACACCCTTGGGCACCCGCTTCGCTGCCTCGGCGAGACTGTGATGAGCGTCGAGCGGAGCATCAGGAAGTTGGTAAAGCCCCCGCGCAAGTCGGAGCACCTCGCCATCCCTCTCCATGCGGCTCATGGTTGCCGCCGTTACGCCCGCGGCACGCAGTTCGGTGAGACGCGCGATACCGCGCGCTTTCAGCACGGATTGAGCAATGTGGCGTTGAGACGCGGCTTCGTGCACGATACGTATGCTCGGATTGCGGTTTCTATTATCCGAGGATTTGTATCATCTTGCTTGCTCCGGCGGAAGAGGAAACCATGATGCGACGCTACAATCCGGGGCGGCCGGTTATAGCGGCCAGCCTCAAGAGGGAGATGGGCTGTATGGCGAGGCGCGCGGGTTTTCGATCCATGCGGCACGGCATGGGTTAAGCGCAGCTGGCCTCCGATGTTCGGCTCTCGCCAAGCGCGACGTGGGTGATGAAATCGGCCATCAGAAGGAAGCCCCGTCAGGGTCCACAACGTCCTGACGATCCTGTTTTTCCTCCGTCCGGGTCTTTTGCTTTTTCAGCCTTGCCGCGAAGGAGCGGCCCCGCAGTGGTCCTTGCTTCGCTGTCAGCGCCAGCCCCAGATCGTCCTTGCGGATATCGATCAGGTCGGCGAGCCGCTCCAGAAGGCCGAGCACAACGAGAACGTCGGCAAGCGTTCCGATGGCAACGCCCGGATCGCCGCGTTCAAGGCGGGCAATGGAACTCGCCGAGGTCTCCGCACGAACGGCGAGATCCGCTACGGTGATGCGACGTCGCAGACGCGCGTTGCGGATATCGTGGCCCAGCCGCTCCAGTGCTGGTTTCGTCTTGGGCGAACCCATATCAATCATCCATATTTGACGGAAAAAGGCTAATAAATACTCATATCTGACTAATGGCAGCCGACTTCAAGATTCTCAGCTCGGCCTTCCCGGGCAGAGTGAGTGCCTCATTTCGATATTTGCCGCAGAAGGAGGGGAAAGCTTTCCCCTGCGCCCGAGCCTTTGGTCTCGACCGACCTCTTCTGCGGGCGGCTGCCCCGCAACGCCCCGCTGAGAGTGAGAGAGTGGACTTGTTTCCCGTGACGGGTTGAAGGTCGGAGAAGAGGTCTCTGACGCCCGTCATGGAGATTGGTCCCATGAATATGCAGGTCCTCGAGGCGCGCCGTGATACCAGCGGCGGTTACAAGGTCGACGTCGGACGTGGCGAGCGAGTCGGCCGCGTCTCGTCCGAATGGTTCTCGCGCCCGGCCGACGAGCGCTACCGGTCGCTGTCCGAGTTGGCTCGATCGGTGCGCGACCGCGCCGATCGCAGCCGGACGCGGGTGGTGGAAAGCGCGCTCATCCATGTCGAGGCGAACCGCAACGATTCGGAGCGGTTGGCCCTGATCCTGCCCGGCACCGACACGGCCGTCGCACCGACGCACCGACGCACCGACGCACCGACGCACCGACGCATTGGAGCTTCGGCCACCCTCAGCGTCCAGACCAAGAACGTCCGCATCGTCCCCGAGGCCCGCGCCACCGGCGAGAACTCCCCCCCCAGCCACCGCGTGTTCGTCGGCCGCGCCGAGATCGGCGCCGCCTGGTCCAAGACCTCCAACGAGGGCTGCGCCTATCTGGGCCTGAAGCTCGACGACCTCAGCTTCAACGCCCCGATTTACGCCAACCTCTTCGACGACGAGGAAGGCGAGACCCTCTCGCTCATCTGGTCCCGTCCCAATGGGCGCCGCGGCGACTGAGGCCCCGGCCGGAAGGCCGGGGCCTCGGCTTTACTGCGACCGAATCGGTTGCGCTGTCGGCGGCCTGACAGAGGGCAAATAAGCACTTCCGACTAGAACACGTCGACAAGAACGACTATTATAGTCGTAGTCTTGGCGTACGCGTAGGTCCGTGTGGGAGGTGATCATGCATGATCACCGCCCGACAGTTTCGGGCCGCACGCGCGTTGCTGGGTTGGACACAGGAGACGCTCGCTGACAAGGCCCGGGTCTCATTGACCGCGCTCAAACGCCTTGAATCCACCAGTGGCCTCGAGGTTTTTGAGAGCACGCGCGATGAGGTGAGAAGGGCTTTCGAACGCGCCGGCATCGTCTTCCTGAACTCCGATCAGGGCAAGGGAGTGCTGCTCGTTGATGCGAAGAAGGAAACCTGACGTTCGACAGATCGCGGCGTTGCCAATTCGTCTCGCGTCAAGGTCATGCATCATCAATCCGATCAAATCACGGTTAACAATATCCTCCAGTTTGGATACATCTCGCGATCGGGGAATATTGTGACCAGAGACGATTTTCTCGATCAGCCGCCGACCGGGGCGGTTCTGACCGCCTATGACGAGGCGCATCTGAAGCTGTACGTCCGGCTGCTGGATGCC
Source organism: Mesorhizobium sp. (assembly GCA_027492275.1). GTDB lineage: Bacteria > Pseudomonadota > Alphaproteobacteria > Rhizobiales > Rhizobiaceae > JAPUFC01. The sequence goes on from JAPUFC010000069.1 coordinate 47,193, forward strand.
GCCGCTGAAAAAGCCGACTGGCGCGAAGTCGTCGAAGTCCTCTTCGGCCTCGATGCCGAGGCCGAGCCGGAGCGCGCTCAGCGCATCTACACCAGCCATCTCGACCGCGCGAAATGGATGACGAAGAGCGGCTTTTGCGAGCTGCTCCAGGGCCGACTGCACTGAGGTGATGCGTAAACCGCATCACGTTGCGGCCACTTCGTTCTTCCCGCGCTCCGTTCAACCCGGAATCGTATCCACTGCAAAACTCGCGTTGCACAACCTTACGCGGAGGCAGTGGAGAATGTCTGAGGATGAAAGTTGGCGGTCTGAAGCCACCTATGACTATATTGACAAGTTGACCCCCGGCGATCTCGCCTGGGAGTTCCTGCGTCGCAACTCAGACTACAGAAAATCCTATCAGGAACTGGTAGCCGTCGGGCGGTTAACCGAGGATGTCGCGGGCGAGTTCGCCGAGCAATGGGGCTTGCGATTTCGTCGCCGACCCTCGCAACTCCGCGCTCATCCAGCCAATCTTCTGGATCCCGCAAACCGATCCCGCGACACTCCCGTTCACCATCGGACCGAACCCGGCGGGACATCTCCGCCTCCAAGTTGAGGATCTGCACGCCCATGCCATTATCGAGCATGATCCTGGCCTGATCCGGATCGTACTGCGCGGCGAACCCCACGACGTGGCCCTGTTCAACGTCGATGATGCCCGCCCCCTTGGCGCGTTCATCTTATTCGATGAACTGACGCCCGACCGACTGACCGCGGTCGAACGCCTCTGGCACGCCATGTTCGGCAAGCGCGTGCCGCCCGATCCACGCCTGACGCGACAAAGACGTCAGCGCGCCCGCCAGATGCTGCGCGCCATCGACGCGCGCGCGAGCGGCGCCATCTACCGCACCGTCGCCGAGCATCTCTTCCCCCAGCACCAGATTGATGCAGCATCCTGGGTCGGCGACCCGATCCGGGAGATCACCATCCGTCTCGCCCGCGACGGCATGAAGCTCGTTCGCGGCGGCTATCGAACATTGCTGCGTCGCCCACGCCGGGATCGCTGATACCCGCTCGCGTGTCGATTTTAGCATCTTACTTCGACATCGTCCGGGGCACCGTCTTCGCGCCACCGTGCTCGCAACCCGCCGCTTATTCGGAGCGGCCGCCCGCGAGACCACGGAGGTGCGATCATGGCCGAAGGAGCCGCCAATTTACCGCCACGCTACCTGAGAACGCAGGAGGCGGCGCGCTTCCTCGGCCTTTCCGAACGCACCCTCGAGAAGCATCGGACCTACGGGACCGGTCCGATCTACCGCAAGCTCGGCGGTCGCGTGGTCTATTCCGTTGACGACCTTCAGGCCTGGGCGGATCGCGGTGTCGTCACCTCCACCTCCGATCCGCGGGGCGGCACTGTTTTACCGGCCAAGCGCCAAACAGCCTCGACCGCCGTCGGCGGACGCTTCACGCGCTGAGACGACCAGCCATGTCGTCCCGCCACACCCAATACGATGAGCGCGCCCAACTCGACCTGTTCCGGGCGCTGCCCGGCGATCTCGCGCCCCGCGATGCGCAGGACCTCATGGCCTACCCGTTCTTTTCGCTCGCCAAGTCGAAGCGTCTGGCGCCGATAGACTTCAAGGCCGGCTCGGTGAAAATCCGCGTCGAGGCTGTGCCCGAGCACGGAATGGCGACGATCTGGGACGCGGACGTCCTCATCTGGGCCGCCTCGCAGATCGTCGAAGCGCGAGACGTGGGCTTGTGCCCCTCACGCCTGGTGGCGACCACCCCCTATGAGATCCTGAACTTCATCGGACGCGGCGTGTCGCTGCGCGATTACGACCGCCTCAAGGCCGCGCTCGACCGGCTACAATCGACCACGGTCGCGACCTCGATCCGCCAGCCGACCGAGCGGCGGATGCACCGCTTCTCCTGGATCAACGAATGGAAGGAGCGCGCCGACGGCAAGGGCCGGCCGCTCGGTCTCGAGCTGATCTTGCCCGACTGGTTCTACGCCGCCGTCCTCGACGACGCACTCGTGCTGACGATCGACCGCAATTATTTCGGTCTGACGGGCGGCCTGGAGCGCTGGCTTTATCGCCTAGTGCGCAAGCACGGCGGCCGCCAAGAGTTCGGCTGGAGCTTCGACTTTCCGCATCTCCACGCGAAGTCGGGCAGCCTCTCGCCGCTCAAGCATTTCGCCTACGACCTGCGCGACATCGTCAAACGCCAGCCGCTTCCCGGCTACCGCCTGACCATCGCGCAGTGCCTCGGCGGGCCGGAAATCCTCTCCTTCGTGCCGACCGACCCGGATGCCCTCGGCATCCCGCGCCGTCGCCGGCAAACCACCTCTCGCCCTGGGGATAAGCTGTGAATCGTCTCGTGCTATCAGGGACCGGCACTATCGTGCCATCGGGGACCGGACTCTCGTGCTATCGGGGACCGGAATCGTCGATTCCTCGCGCTGAATCAGCAGCTTGCGAGCCCCGTAACTTATCTAACCTAGATTCCTACGGAATCTTTCTAACGCGACCGCGTTTTTCGGCCACTGTGGACGAGTCCCCGTTTCCCGGGAGACCGTCATGATCGTCGCGCTGCTCAACCAGAAGGGCGGCGTCGGGAAGACGACGCTCGCCCTCCATCTCGCCGGCGAATGGGCTCGCCGTGGACAGCGCGTCACGCTGATCGACGCCGACCCACAGGGCTCGGCCCTCGACTGGTCGCAACAGCGCAGCCGGGAGGGGCTGGAGCGGTTGTTCGGTGTCGTCGGCCTAGCTCGCGACACGCTCCACCGTGAAGCGCCGGAGCTGGCGCGAGACGCCGACCATGTCGTGATCGACGGCCCGCCCCGTGTCGCCGGATTGATGCGCTCGGCGCTGCTCGCTGCCGATCTCGTGCTGATCCCGGTACAGCCGTCGCCGCTCGATGGCTGGGCGTCGGCCGAAATGCTCGCGCTGCTCGGCGAGGCGCGCATCTATCGTCCGCAGCTCGCCGCGCGCTTCGTGCTGAACCGCTGCGCGGCCCGCACGGTCCTGGCGCGCGAGACCGCCGAGACGCTGGCGGATCACGACCCGCCCTTGCTCTCGACCACGATCGGTCAGCGCATCGTCTTTGCCGACGTCGTGCAGACCGGCCGGCTCGCCGCCGAGCAGGACGAGGATTGCCCTGGCGCGCGCGAGATCGCCGCGCTCGCGGCGGAAGTCGCGAGGATCGGCGCATGAGCGAGCGGTCCCCGAAGCGCAGCTTTGCGGCGCGTCCCGCCGATCCCGAAAGCTGGATCAAGGCGCCCGATCGTCACGCCGCCAGTGGTCAGGCCGCCGAGCACTACTCGGCCCGGCTGACGATCGACGTCACCGCCGACATGCGGGGCCGCATCAAGATCGCCGCCTTTCAGCGCGGCCAGACCGTCGCCGACATGCTGCGCGCGCTGTTCGAGCGCGAATTCCCACCCCCGTCAGGAGAAGGACCATGACCGGCCTTGTCGCCCCGCCAATGCGCGTCGGCCGTGCTGCCGCCGAGCCGCCACCCGAAGCTTTCACCCAGCTCGAACTCGTCTGGATCGAGAAGCAGACCGAGCACTGGATTCGCTTCGGTCGCGAGCGGAGCGAGCAGATCCTCGACCGCCGCCGTCGGATCCTCTTCTTCCCTCCCGGCAGCGTCCTCGCGCTGGTGCGCTGGGCGGCGAACGAACACGGCACTGTGGTCTCGCGCCTCGACATTCTGCGCACGGTCGAGTGCGACGCGCCGTGTCAGACCGTCCCGACGGTGACGCCTGGCGCAGAGGTCCTGCTGCACGTAGATGGCTGGCCGAAGGTGGAGCGCATGCTCCAGCTCATCGACGCCATCGAAGCGCGCGGCATCGACCCGATCGAGGTCTCGCCGGACCACTGGCGCCACGTCCACAACCGAATGACCGTCGGCGAAACACCGCGCGCCTATGGTCCGCGCCAGCATCGCGCCTTTCTCTTGCGTCGGGAGATCGGCGCATGACCCGGCTCTCCTACGCCATCGTCACGACGGCGGCCGTCTCGCTTATCGGCGTGGCTTCGATCGCTTCGTTCGCGCCGCGCCTGATCTGGAACGCGTCCGCCAGCACGCCGGTCGGCTTCTACACGATCGGCGATGTGGGCGCGCTCGATGTGACCGATCTGGTGGCCGTAGACGCGCCCGAGCCGCTCGCAACCTTCCTGTCCGATGGCGGCTACCTGCCGCGCGGCGTGCCGCTTTTGAAGCGCGTCGCCGCGGTCCCGGGTCAGCGCGTTTGCCGGGCCGGGCTCGCCATCACGGTCGACGGCGTGCCGATGGGCGACGCGCTCGGTCGCGATCGTCGCGGTCGCCCGCTCCCCGTGTGGCAGGGCTGCCGGTTGGTCGCGAACGGCGAGCTGTTCCTGATGAACTGGCAAGTCCGCGACAGCCTCGACGGCCGCTATTTCGGCCCGCTTCCGGCCACCGCCGTGATCGGCCGGGCCACCCCTCTCTACACCGACGAGGACGGCGATGGCCGCTTCGTCTGGCGCGCGCCGACGCGGTGACGGCGCGCCCATGACCCTGTCCACCGCACTCTGAAGGAGACGACCCATGCCCGTGATCGGTCAATTCATGCGCGAAAATGATGGCTTCATCGGCCATCTGACGACGCTGTCATTGGATCAGGACATTATCATCGTCGCGGCCGAGCCGTCCGATGCTGAGAACGCGCCGGACTACCGCGTCCATGTGCTCGACACCATGAGCAACGAGACCGGCGCGGAGATCGGCGCCGGTTGGAAGCGCACCGGCGAGAAGGCCGGCGACTACGTCTCGCTGCAACTCGACGATCCGACCTTCGACCACCCGATCCGCGCCAACCTGTTCCAGTCGGCCGACGACAAGTCCGCCTGGGGTCTGCATTGGAACCGCCCGCCGAAGCGCGGCGAGCGGGACTGAGCGATGCCCGCCTTGCGCATCAAGCCTGTCGTCGGAGGGAGGATCGCCCTCCGACGTGCAGCCCTCTTTCTCCTTTCCGGCCTGATCCTCGCCGCACCGGCCGCAAGCACTGCCTATGCCCAGCAGGTGCCGGCCGAGCGGCCATCACGCAGCGACCCCTATGGCGTTTACATCGCCGAGGCGGCGCAGCGGTTCGGCGTTCCAGAAACCTGGATACGCGCCGTGATGCGCGTCGAAAGCGCAGGCGATGTGCGCGCCATCTCTTCGGCCGGTGCAATGGGCCTGATGCAGATCATGCCCGCCACCTGGGCCGAACTGCGCGGCCGCCATCGGCTCGGCGGCAATCCCTACGATCCGCGCGACAACATTCTGGCCGGCGCTGCGTATCTGCGCGAGATGCACGATCGCTACGGATCGCCCGGCTTCCTGGCGGCCTACAACGCGGGTCCGGGCCGCTACGAAGAGTATCTCGCGGGCCGCCCATTGCCGGCTGAAACGCGCGCCTATGTCGCGACGCTCGCCCCTGTTGTCGGCGGCGGTGAACTCACCGGCCCCGTCACGGTGGCGGCCGCCGATCCGCTGGCCTGGACCCGGGCGCCGCTCTTCGTCGTGCAGTCGGCCGGCAGCGGGTCTGCCGTGCCGGTGCAGTCTGAGGGCGAGCCAGACGCGACCACGGCGGCGGCCCCGGAGCGCGATCAAGGCCCGGTGGCTTCGCGGACCGATGGCCTTTTCGTTGCCCGAAGCGTCTCCGGTGGCCCGCGATGATCGCGCTGGCACCTCCTCGCACTGTGGCGTGTTCTGTCGGACGAAGGGCGGTCTGGAGAGGAGGAGCCGACAGCACAACCGCACGATGGCGAGATAAAAGCCGGCGATGTGCGGCTTGGTGCGGTCGTGTGTTTTCAGTGACTTATGGCGCATCTGCGCGAGGTGCGCCTGATCGGCGCGGCCTGCGCATTCGCCATTTCGCCAAGGCTTTCCGCGCGTTTGCGCGATGTGCGGGGCCTCGACCATGAGCGGCGAGGACGATTTCCGCATCCGGCCTGGCCGCCTCCGTTCGACCCGTGCGCAGCAGGCGCGGCCCTTCATTGCCCAGGCGCTCGCCGCGGCACAGCGGGCCGGTGGACGCGTCTCGCGCTCCGGCCAGATCAGCAAGGGCAATCGCTCGCGGTTCGGACGCGGACAGCGCGCGACCGTGCAGGCCAATCGGCTGCTCACGAGCAGATCGCGCAACACAGTCATCAAGACACGCGTCGTCCGTCATAGCGCGCGGGCCGCGCCGCTCTCTGAACACCTCAGCTATCTCCGCCGCGAGGGCGTCACCAGGGATGGGGAGAAGGCGCACCTGTTCGGCCCCGCATCCGAGGACGCCGATCCGAAAGCCTTCGCCGAGCGCACCCAGGACGATCGGCATCACTTCCGGTTCATCGTCTCACCCGAGGACGCGACCGAGATTAGCGACCTCAAGACCTTCGCGCGCGAGCTGATGGGTCAGATGGAGAAGGACCTCGGCACCAAGCTCGACTGGGTCGGCGTCGATCATTGGAACACCGACAATCCCCACGTCCACATCATCCTGCGTGGGCGCACTGATGACGGCCAGGACCTCGTCATCTCCCGCGACTACATCAAAGAGGGCATGCGCGCGCGCGCGCAGGATCTCGTCACCCAGGAGTTGGGGCCGCGCACCGAGAAGGAGATCCGGCGCAACCTGGGGCGTCAGGTCGAGGCGGAACGCTGGACCGATCTCGATCGCCAGATCGCCCGCGACAGCTATCGCACGGGCGTCGCCGACCTCGCCCCACATCCCGATCGCCAGCCCGATGAATTCCACGCGCTGAAGGTCGGTCGGCTGCGCAAGCTGGAGACACTCGGCCTCGCCGATCAGGTCGGTCCCGGCCAGTGGGTCGTATCGGAGAATGCCGAGAAGACGCTGCGCGCGCTCGGCGAGCGCGGCGACATCATCAAGCGCATCCACCGCGGCCTGACCGAACGCGGCATCGAGCGCGGCGCCGCTAGCTATGTGCTCGCCGGCGAGAGCATTGACTATCCGGTCATCGGCCGGCTGGTCGACCGCGGCCTCGATGACGAGCTGAAGGGCACGGCCTATGCCGTGGTCGACGGCACCGACGGGCGCACCCACCACATCAAGCTCGCCGATCTCGACGCCGCCGGGGACAGCGCACCGGGTTCGATCGTCGAGCTGCGCAAGTTCGACGACGCGCAGGGCCGCCGGCGTGTCGCGCTCGCCGTTCGCTCGGATCTCGATATCGAGCGACAGGTCCATGCGACGGGCGCCACCTGGCTCGACCGTCAGGCGATCGCCCGCGAGCCGGTAGCGCTCGGCGGCGGCGGCTTCGGCGCGGAGGTGCGTCAAGCGATGGACCGGCGCGCCGACCGTCTCATCGCCCAGGGGCTCGCCGAGCGGCAGA
>JAPUFC010000070.1 GCA_027492275.1 Mesorhizobium sp.
GCCGATGATAGAGCGCTACTTCACCTGGGTCTCCGGCATGTTCGTCGGCGATTTCGGCTATTCCTTCGCTTATGAGCTGCCGGTGACGGCGGTGGTCGGCGACCGGCTTTTCCTCACCATCGTCGTCAGTTTCGCCACCATCATCTTCACCTGGCTGATCGCCTTTCCGATCGGCATCTATTCGGCGCTGCGCCAGTATAGCTGGGGCGACTACGGCTTCACCTTCCTCGGCCTGCTGGGGCTGGCGACGCCCAATTTCCTGCTGGCGCTGGTGCTGATGTACCTCGCCAACGTCTGGTTCGGCACCTCGATCGGCGGCCTTGTCGATCCGCAGTTCGTCGATCAGCCCATGAGCTGGGCGAAGTTCCACTCGGTCCTCAGCCATCTGTGGATACCGGTGCTCGTCATCGGCACCGCCGGCACGGCCGGCATGATCCGGCGCATCCGCGCCAACCTGCTGGACGAGCTTCAGAAGCAGTATGTGACGACCGCCCGCGCCAAGGGCCTGCATCCGTTCCGGGCGCTGGTGAAATACCCGCTGCGCATGTCGCTCAACTTCTTCATCTCCGACATCGGCTCCATCCTGCCGGCCGTCATCTCCGGCGCGGAGGTGGTGGCGATCGTGCTGTCGCTGGAGACCACGGGCCCGCTGCTGATCGCCGCGCTGCAGAAGCAGGACATGTATCTGGCGGGCTCCTTCCTCATGTTCCTGTCCCTGCTCACGGTCATCGGCGTGCTCATTTCCGACATCGCACTCGCCTGGCTCGACCCGCGCATCCGGCTCAGCGGCGGCGCCCGCAAATGAGCCTGCCGCCCAACGTCGAGCCCCTGCCGCACACGGTCTCCGAGGCACCCTTCGATCCGGAGGCGATCTACAGCTACTCGCCCGCGCAGCGGCAGCTTTTCGAGGCCTCGCAGCTTCGCCTGATGTGGTGGAAGTTCAAGCGCCACAAGCCGGCGCTGATCTCCGCCGTCTTCCTCGGCATCCTCTATCTGATGATCCTGATCTGCGAATGGCTGGCGCCCTACAATCTGCACACCCGCCATCCGACGAACATCTATTCCCCGCCGCAGCGCGTGCACATCTTCCATGACGGCGCGCTTCGCGCCCCGTTCGTCTACGGGCTCGACTACAAGCTGAACATGGAGACGCTGAAGCGCGAATACACGCCCAACCCGAACAAGGTGCAGACCATCCGCTGGTTCTGCGGCGGCGACAAATACGAGTTCTGGGGCCTGGTCGCGTCCGATTTCCACATCGCCTGCCCGGCGAAGGGCGGCACGCTGTTCCTGCTCGGCACCGACCGGCTCGGCCGCGACGTGCTGTCGCGCATCATCTACGGCGCGCGCATCTCGCTGACCATCGGCCTGCTCGGCGTCGCCGTCAGCCTGGTGCTCGGCATCGTCATCGGCGGGCTGGCGGGCTATTACGGCGGCCTGTTCGACACGCTGAGCCAGCGCCTGATCGAGGTCATCCAGTCGATCCCCTCCATCCCGCTCTGGCTGGCGCTGGCGGCGATCCTGCCGATCACCTGGTCGCCCATCGTGATCTATTTCGGCATCACGGTGATCCTCGGGCTCCTTGACTGGACCGGGCTGGCGCGAACGGTGCGCTCCAAGCTTCTGGCGCTGCGCGAGGAGGACTATGTGTCGGCGGCGCAGGTCATGGGCGCCGGCACCGGCCGCATCGTCTTCCGCCACCTCATTCCCGGCTTCGCCTCCCACCTGATAGCCACCTCCACGATCGCCATCCCGATGATGATCCTCGGCGAGACGACGCTGTCCTTCCTCGGGCTCGGCCTGCGGCCGCCGATCACGAGCTGGGGCGTGCTGCTCAACGAGGCGCAGAACATCAATGCGGTGGCGCTCTATCCGTGGCTTCTGTGGCCCGTGCTCCCGGTGATCCTGGTGGTGCTTGCGTATAATTTCCTCGGCGACGGCCTTCGCGACGCGGCCGATCCCTACAAATGAGCCGCCGGCCATGACGAAGGCAGCAAGACCGGCCCTTGCCGGCCGGCGATACGGGCTTATGCTGTCCCGCGAGGGGCTTGCTGAGGATTCCGGGGGACGGATGCGATGAGCGACCGCATGGAGCGGAATCTCTTCCGGTATATCTGGACCCATTCCAGGCCGCAGCAGATCTGGATCCTGTTCGTCGTCCTGATGTCGATGCCGACCTACTACCTGGCGTTCGATATCCCGAAGCAGATCGTCAACGGCCCGATCCAGGGCGACGGCTTCCAGGCGCCCGGCGCGACGCAGAAGGTGCTGTCCGTCACGCTGAGCAATCCGTTCGGCGACGGTTCCTGGACGGTCTTCGACGGATTCGAGCTGAACCGCATGGGCGCGCTGGTCGCGCTCAGCCTGGCCTTCCTGTTCTACGTGGTCGTCAACGGCCTCTTCAAGCTCTACATCAACACGTTCAAGGGGCGCCTCGGCGAGCGCATGCTGCGCCGCCTGCGCTACCAGCTCGTCGACCGCGTGCTGCGCTTTCCCATGTCGCAATACCGGCGCGTGCGCTCCTCCGAGATCGCCACCATGATCAAGGACGAGGTCGATCCGCTCGGCGGCTTCATCGGCGAGGCGCTGGCGACGCCGGCCTTCCTGGTCGGGCAGGCCTTCACCGCGCTTCTGTTCATCATGCTGCAAAGCTGGCAGCTCGGTTCCGTGGCTCTGGGCATCCTGCTCGTCCAGACGCTGCTGATTCCCAAGCTGCGCGCGCGCCTGCGCGCCCTTGCGCTCCAGCGCCAGCTCACCGCGCGCGAACTGTCCGGCCGCGTCAGCGAGATCGTCGACGGCGCCAGCGACATCCGGCTGAATGACGTCACCAATTTCGAGCGCTCCGACGTGTCGGACCGCCTGGCGCGGATTTTCTTCATCCGCTTCGACTTCTACCAGTGGAAGTTCATGGTGAAGTTCATCAACAACTTCCTGGCGCAGTTCACGCCCTTCGTCTTCTATCTGGGCGGCGGCATCCTGGCGATCCGCGGCAATCTCGACATCGGCCAGCTCGTCGCCGTGATCGCCGCCTACAAGGATCTGCCGGGGCCGATCAAGGAGCTGATCGACTGGGACTACCAGCGCCTCGACGTCCAGGTGAAGTACCAGCAGGTCGTCAACGCCTTCGACGTGACGCCGCTTGCCCCGGCGGAGGAACAGGCGCTGCAGTCCGGCGAGGTTCCGCATCTCGACGGTCCGATCGTGTTCAGCCACGTCACGGCCGTGGACGAATCCGGCAAGACGCTGCTGGAAGGCGTCGACGTGACGATCGGGATCGACGAGTCGGTTGCGGCCCTCGGCGGCTCCGGCGACGGCGCGGAGGTGCTGGGGGACCTCATCGCGCGGCTGGTGCCGCTGGCGTCGGGCTCTCTGACGGTCGGTTCGACCGCCGTGCAGAACATGCCTGAATGGCATATCGGCCGGCGGCTCGGCTATGTCGGGCCGGAGCCCTTCTTCGCCCATGGCACGGCGCGCGAAGCGCTGCTGTCGGGCCTGCGGCACGCCCCGTTCCGCCCGGCGCCGCAGGACAAGGCGATGTCGCCGCTCATCGTGCGGGAGGCGCAGGCCTCGGGCAACCCTGTGTTCGACCGGCATGCCGACTGGATCAACTACGATGCGGCGGGCGTGTCCGATGCCGAGGAGCTGGCGGAGCGCATCAACGCGATCCTCAGCCTGGTGCACCTGAAGGAGGATTTCTACTCCTTCGGCCTGCGCACCAAGATGGGCGACGTGACGGGCTCGGGCCTGGACGAGAAATTCCTGGAGGCGCGCCGGCTGTTCGCCGAGCGCATCCGGGCCGGCGCCAACGCCGCGGATGTCGACGCGTTCGACAAGGAGCGCTTCAACGCGCATCTGACGCTGTTCCAGAACCTCGTCTTCGGCTCCATCTCCTCGCCGGATCTGGTGCCGGCGGAGTTTCCGGCCGACAGCCCGCTGTGGAGCTTCCTCGCCTCGCAGAAGCTGGACGAGCCGTTCTACCGGCTGGGGCGGGAGGCCAGCGCGGTGATCGTCGACCTGTTCGAGGAAGTGTCGGACAACATGAAGATCCTGGAACGGCTCGACCTGATCGAGCCGGCCAGGCTCGGCGACTACAGCGCGGCGCTGAAACGCACCGAGGGCGTCGGCTTCGCCAACGTGCCCGTGGCCGACCAGCATCGCTTCATCCGCGTGGCGATGGGCTACAACGAATCGCGCCATCGCCTCGGCCTGCTGAACGACGAGTTGCGCGCCGGCATCGTCGACGCGCGCGCCATCTTCCACGAGCGCCTGCCGGAGCGGATGCGGCCGATTTTCGCCTTCCACGAGCCGGACGCGCTCAACCCCTTCGCCTCGGTGCAGGACAACATCCTGTTCGGGCGCATCGCCGACGAGCGCTCCGGGGCGGTCGACCGCGTCAGTGCGCTGATGCGCGACCTTTTGATCGAGCTCGACCTCGCCTACATCGTGCTCGAACGCGGCCTGACCTACGAGATCGGCTCCGGCGGGCGGCGGCTGTCGCTGTCGCAGCGCCAGCAGCTCGGCCTGGCCCGCGTGCTGATGCGCCGGCCGGAATTCCTGATCGTCAACCGCAGCCTCAGCGCGCTCGACAACCGCACGGTCGAGAAGATCATCGAGGCCGTCGTCGACCTGGCGAGGTCGGACGGCTTCGGCGTGCTGTGGACGACATCGGTGGAATCGCACGCGGCGCTTTTTGAGCGTACGCTGAAGTTCCAGCGTGGCATGATCGTTTCGGACGAAACGCTGGCGGCCGCGGCGGAATAGGGGATGTTGGTAGCGCATTGGTCAGATAACGCTGCTAGGATGGTTGCAGGAAGGGGAACGGCATGAGCCTTGAGGAAGACGCCAAGCTCCTCGCCAAGGTGGAGCTTTTCACCAATGTCGCGCCGAAGCGGCTGAAGCTGCTCGCGCTCGCCTCCAGCCGCGTGCTCTTCGCGCAGGGGCAGGACATCTGCGTCGAGGGCCAGGAGGGCGAGGAGGCCTTCATCCTCATCTCGGGCGAGGCGGAGGTGAAGATCAGGGTCGATGGCGGCGCCATGGCGACGGTCGCCACGCTCGGCTGCAACGACATCGTCGGCGAGATGGCGATCCTGCGCGACATGCCGCGGACCGCGACGGTGACGGCGCTGTCGCCCGTCGCCACGCTGCGGATCGGCAAACAGGATTTTTTGAACCTGCTGCAGGAGTTTCCCGAGGTCGCCGTGTCCGTCCTGCGGGCGCTGGCCGACCGCCTCGCGCACACCACCAGCGATCTGGCGAAGGCGCGCGCCGCCAGAAGTGCCTGAGAGACCGGACGTGCCTGAGACCGGACTTGCCTGAGAAATGAGTTATTGAAGAATGGCCTCGAAGCCTGCAATCGACATACGCTTCTGGGGCGCGCGCGGGTCCTTTCCCATGCCGGGGCCGCAGGCGCTGGAATTCGGAGGGCACACCTCCTGCGTCGAGGTGCGCGCCGGCGGCCACGTCATGATCTTCGACGCCGGCAGCGGCATCGTGCCGCTGGGCAAGGCGCTGCTGGACGAGGCGGTCACCGAGATCGACCTCTTTTTCACCCACTGCCACTACGATCACATCATCGGCCTGCCCTATTTCCTGCCGGCCTTCTGGGACAAGGTGCGCTTTCGCATCTGGGCCGGCCACATGCAGGACGGCTCGTCGCCCGAGGATCTGGTCGCCGGCATCTTCCGCCCGCCCTATTTCCCCATCACCAAGGACTGGATGCGGGCCAAGGTGGAGTACCGGCGCTTCACCCCCGGCGACGTGCTGGAACCGGCGCCCGGTATCCGGCTGGTCACCGGCTCTCTGCGCCACCCCAACGGCGCCGTCGGCTACCGCATCGAATATGGCGGGGCGGTGTTCTGCTACCTGACCGACTTCGAGCATGACGACGGGCCGGGCGACGCCGAGATCCGCAGGCTGGCGAAGGATGCGGACCTTGCGGTGCTGGACGCCACCTACACGCCGGAGGAATATCCGCATTTCAAGAATTTCGGCCATTCGACCTGGCTGCATTGCGGCAGGCTGTGCGCCGAGGCCGGCGTCGAGCGCTGGGGCCTCTTCCACCACATGCACCAGCGTTCCGATCCCGACCTCCACGTCATCGAGAAGCGGGCGCAGGAGCAGTTTCCCAACGCCTTCGCCGTGCGCGAGGGGCAGCGCATCCACCTCGTCGGCAAGGCCGCCAACGCGCGGGTGAAATCATAGGGCGGCGAAGGGCTCGACCCAGCGCGCCACGCCGCTGTCGCCGAGCAGCCCCGCCAGATCCTCGATGACCGACCACACCGCCTCGTCATGCGCCAGATGGTGCGTCAGCAGCCCGTAGGGTTCGGCCGCATCGGTCCGCCCGGTGCGGCGAAGGGCGAGGTCGGAGGCGATCTGCGCGACCAGCCGCCCCGTCGCGACGGCGCTGCGGCCGCCATGCCAGTCGATCGGGTCGACATGCGTGTTGACCTCGGCGAGGCCGGGCGCGGCACGCGGTCCGAAACGCGACAGGGCGCGGAAGCCTTGCGCGGGCAGGGCCGCCGGCAGGTCGGGTGCGATCCGGTTCCAGGGCGGCACGAAGACCGGCAGGGCGCAAGGACCAAAAAGCGCCTCGATGCGCATTAGGCCGGCTTCCGCCTCCCGCACGAGGTCCGGCAGGGGACGGTGCGCCCCGAACTCGGCCTTCTTCGCGCTCTCCGGAGCATGGTTGGCGTGCGCCCATCCGTGCACCAGTGCCAGCACGCCGGCGTTCTGCCGCAGGCGCTGCGCCAGTTCCGCCGTGGCATGGCGCGGGATGACGGCCAGATGCAGCGGCGCGCCGAGGCCGGCGGCCAGCGCGATCAGACGCTCCAGCGCGGGCGTCGGTTCGACGGCGTCGTCGTCGCGCCACCAGAGCGGCAGGCCCAGTCCCGCGTCGCGCCAGCGCGCCAGTTCCTCCCGCAGCGGTGCATATGCCGTCATGGGCGGTCCCGCAGCGCAGCGAGGATGAGGCGGCCGCTCTCGGCCGCGCCGTCGAGATTGATGCCCGCCACGGTCGGCCTCCCGATCCGCAAGGCACGATGCACGGCGTCGGCGAGCGCCTGCGGCGAGAGCGCCCCATCCTCCACCAGCGAAAACCCGAAGCGCGCGGCAAGCAGCCGGGCGCGGATGGTCTGCTCCACCTCGCCGCCCTCGGCGAACGGCACGAAGACGCCGGGCACGCCGGCCCGCATCCAGTCGATCGCGGTGTTGTAGCCGCAATGGCCGACCGCCGCCGCGCAACGCCGCAGCAGCGCGCGATAGTCTGCGCGCACGGGCTCGACCGCCACCGGCAGTCCCTGCGCCAGCTCGGCGACGCGTTCGCACTGCGCGCCTGCGTCCGCGCCGCCAACCAGCAGCCGCCAACGCATGGCGTCCGAAAGCCGCGCCGCGCCGACCGCCGTCTCAAACAGCCTGCGCCCCACCGGGCCGCCGCCCGCCGTGACGAGGATTTCGCCGCCCGGTTCCTCGCCGCCGGGCTCCTCGCCCCCGGCGGCGGCGATGAAGCCGGTGTAGCGCAGCATCGCCGCGACGTCGGGCGTGACCGGCCAGCTCGTCTCCAGCGGTATGACCGCCGGGTCGGAATGGACGAGCACGCCGTCATAGAAGCGGCCGAGCATCGTGCGCGTGCGCATCGCCTTCTTTTCGCTCGACGGCGGCGCGAGCACGTCCCGCACCGACGCGAACACGATCGGCGGACGGGGCGCATCCTTGAGCGCGGCCAGGCCGGCCTCGAACTCCTCCGCCAGGGCCCGGCGACCGAACGGGAAAAGCTCGGTGATCGCCACGTCGGGCCGCGTCCGGCCGAGCGTTTCCACCAGCGCCGAGCGACGCCCGCCGAGATAGGCCGGCCCCGCCCGCTCGCCGCGATCGTCCAGCAGGTTGACGAAATCGGTGCCGTCGGCGCGCAGCGGCGGAAGCTGCACGACATCGATGCCGGTCCTGTCCAGATGATCCGCCGGCATGCCGCCGGAAATGAGCTGGACCGACATGTCCATCGCGCGCAGCGCCTTGGCCAGCGTCAGCATGCGGCTGAGATGGCCGGTGCCGAGCAGATGCGTGACGATGATCGAGACGCGCATCACACGGCTTCCCTGAGCCGCACCGGCTCGCCGTGGAGGGCGAGCCTCCCGTCTTCGCCCCGCTCGATCACGTAAAGCCGCCGGCGCTTGATCGCGAACGGGCAGGGGCCGGAAAAATCCCAGCCCGCGGCGCGCGCCATGAGCACGCGCATCACGCCGATATGGGTGACGGCGAGCGTGTCGCGGTCTAGCGTTGCCAGCCACGATCGCAGCCGCAGCCAGAGCCGGCGCGGCGTTTCCCCGCCCGGCGGCTGGAAATCCCATCCCCAGTCCTCGACATGCCTGTAGCCGGAGGCCGGATCGGCGAGCAGGTCCTCGCCGCGAAGCCCTTCCCAGCGGCCCCAGTCCATCTCGGCCAGCGCGGGCACGATCGTCGGCTCGTCTCCGGTCAGCAGCCGCGCCGTCTCCGATGCGCGAGCCAGGGGGCTCGACGCGACCGCGAAATGCTCGAAGCCCGGCGGCAGGCCAAGGCGCGCCAGCGCCGCGCCTGCCTCCGAGTCGAGCGGAATGTCGGTGCGGCCCTGGATGCGCCCGGCTCGGTTCCACGCCGTCTTCTCGTGGCGCAGCAGGGCGATGCGGACGGGCCTGCTCACGACCGCGCCTCCAGCAGCGGCGACAGGCCGGCGGCCAGCGTGGCGCGCGCGGCCGGCAGCAGATGGTCGGCCTTGATCTGAGCCCGCGCCCGCCTGCCGGCTTCGAGCAGGGCGTCGGGCGAGGCGGCCAGCCGGTCGATCGCCGCCGCATAGGCGGCCGCATCGCCTTGCGGTGTGAGCCAGCCGCCGGCGCGCACCACGTCGCGCACGCCGGGCCGGTCCTCGGCGAGCACGGGGCATCCCTCCGCCTGCGCCTCCAGATAGGCCATGCCGAACGCCTCGCCGACGCCCGGCCAGACCAGCAGGTCGGCGTTGCGGTAGATGTCCCGCATCTCGGCCGGTCCGAGTTGGCCGGCCAGCACGACGCGCTCCCCGAAGCGCGCGAACAGCCCTTCCACGGCCTTCCGCTCGGGGCCGTCGCCGGCGATGGTCATCTGCCAGCGCTCCGTCACGACGAGCGCCAGCGCGTCAGCCAGCGCGGCATAGGAATCCAGCTTGTCGCGGGTGCGGAACATGCCGACCGCCAGCAGCCGCAGAGCGCCGCCCTGCCGCCGCCGTGGCTCGGGGTCGAGGGTCTCGCGCGCCAGGAAGGGGCGCAGGCGCATGATCCGCTGGCCGGCAGGGCGGTATCGCTCCAGCGCCTCCCGGTCGTGTTCCGTGAAATGGAAAACCAGCCGCGCCGTGTCGCAGGCCGCTTCCGCCGCCGCCGCGAAGCGCGCGTAAGGGCCTTCGAGACGCTTGCGCGCGCGCGTTGCCTCGACCTGGACGTAGGGAATGCGCCAGCGGCGGCTGAGCGCCGGGCCGAGCAGGTCGGGGGCCTTGTAGTAGGAGTGATAGGTCAGCCACAGCGCCAGCGGATCGAGCCGGCGAAGGCGTTTGATCTCGGCTTCGGCGGCGTCGAAAATGGCGTCCTGCGCGCGCGCGTCCCCCGCGCCGTCGCGGCTTCGCAACCGGCTCGCCGCCCAAACCTCGCCGAGACCGCCAAGCGCCGCGATCAGCGCGCGCGCCACCGTGCGGTCCCCGGACGGCACCGGATCGTCCGCCGGCTTCATCGGTGCGTAAAAAGCGATGCGGCTCATGCGGCGAGCGCGGCGGCCAGCCGGGCGTGAAGACGCTCGATGCCGGCCTCCATGCCGAATTCCGCCCGCAGCCGGCGGCGGGCGGAGGCTGCGAGCTCCGCGCGCCAGCCGGGATTTTCGATCATCCGGGCCAACCCTTCGGCCAGAGCCGTCGCGTCGGGCTCGACCAGCAGGCCGTCGCGCTGGTTCTCGATGAATTCCGGGATGGCGGAGACGCGTGTCGACAGGATCGGCAATTCCTGGCTGGCCGCTTCCATCAGCACGTTGGGCAGGCCGTCGCGGTCGCCGTCGGCGGCGATGCGGCTGGGCAGCACGAAGATGTCGGCCGCGCGCAGCGCCTCGATCACCTCGGCCTGGTTGCAGGCGCCGCGCCACGCGATGCGCCCGGCGATGCCGAGCGCTTCCGCCTGCGCCTTTAGGGGCGCGGACAGCTCCCCGCCGCCGACATGCACGAAGCGCCAGTCGATCGCCGGCGGCAGCCGCGCCAGCGCGTCCAGCAAAAGGTCGAAACCCTTCTTCTCGACCAGCCTGCCGACCGACAGCAGCGTCACCGGCTCGCCCCTGCCGTCGCGCGGCGAGCGCGATGCCGGCGGGGCGGGGAAGCGGGACAGGTCGAGGCCGTGATAGGCGAGGTCCATCCGGTCGGGCCGGGACGACAGCGCGCGCAGATGCGCCGCGCCGGACGCCGTACAGGTGGTGCCGAAGGCGGCGCGGGCGAGCTTTTCGCGCTTTTCCCAGTCGGGCGTCGTCCAGATGTCCTTGGCATGGGCGGAGAAGGCGAAGGCGACGCCGCGCATCTCGGCGGCGTAGGAGGCCACCGAACTCGGCGTGTGCAGGAAATGGGCGTAGATGAGATGCAGGCCGGCGGGGGCCTCGCGCGCCAGCACCAGCGCCTGCCCGAAGCGGCGGGCGCGGTTCGGCGTGAAGTCGCGCCGCAGGTCGCGCAGCCAGCTCTTCAGCGCCTTGCCGAAGCCCGGCAGGCGCGGCGCGTGGATAAGCGCGCGCAGCACCCGCAGCGGTTCCTGGTGGAGATATTCCGGCAGATAGCGGACGCGCGCATGCAGGCGGTCGTGCAGCGCATGGCGCTTGGCGTCGGTCGGATGGCGCATCGACCACAGCTCGAAGGCGATGCCCCGCCGCTCCAGCTCCACCAGCTCCTGCGCGATGAAGGTTTCCGACAGGCGCGGCCATCCTTTCACGACCACGGCGAGCCGTGCCGACGAACTGACGTCGTTCATCGCTTTACGGTCGTTCCGAGCAGGTCGCCGGTCAGCGCTATGACCTTTTCCAGCCCGTCCATCAGCCCCGGCGGGGCGCTTTGCGAGGGCAGGCTCTGCAGGGGCAGGGCGCGGATCGCCTGCGCCATCACCTCGGCGCCGGCCCCGTCGCGGTCGCGGTCGAGCATGCGGATGAGGCCGAGCTTTTCCGCCACCGCGGCGCGGATATGCTGTTCCATGCGCGGCACGGTGCGCGGGGCCACGACCGCCCGGCAATTGAAGGACAAGATCTCGCAGAACGTGTTGTAGCCGCCCATGGCGACGATCCCCTGCGCGTTGGCCATCAGGCTCTCGATGCGGGAATCGAAGCCGACCGCCGAGACCCTCGGCTCCAGCGCCGCCACGCGCTGGTCGAAGGCGGCGCGCCGCTCGCCGTCGAGGAACGGGCCGTAGACGATCAGCGCGTTGGGCTTCAGCGTCGGATCGTCCTCATAGGCGCGCAGGGTCCAGTCGACCAGCGCCTCGCCGTCGCCGCCGCCGCCGGGCGTGACGAGGATATAGGGCTCGCGCGAGGGAGCCGGGCGCGGCTCGGCATGCACGGCGCGGCGGATATAGCCGGTGTAGCGGATGCGCTTGCTGAAATCCGCCGACGGGTGCAGTCCCTTGAACGGATTGTAGATGTTGGGGTCGCCATAGACCCAGACCTGGTCGTAGAATTTTTCCGCCGTCGCAAGCGCGCCCTTGCGCTCCCACTCCACGGCCAGCGCCTCCGGCGAGTCGAGCACGTCGCGCACGCCCAGCACCAGCTTGGTGCGCCCGTTCGCCTTGACGATCTCCAGCATGGTGGTGAGTTCGCCGCGAAAGCCGCCCGGCTCCTTGTCGACGATGATGAGATCGGGATTGAAGGTGGCCGTCGCGGCGAGCACCACGCTGGCGCGCAGCGCCGTCGTCTCCTCGATGTCCATCGTCAGGGATTCCGAGACGTAGTCGCCGTCCGGCGTCTTCACCACGCCCGGCATGCGGATGTGGTCGACGCCCGGCGCGAAGGCGAAGCGTCCCGCCACCGGCGAGCCGGTCACGATCAGCGCCGACGATCCTTCGAAGGCGGACACCAGCGCTTCGGCGAGCGCGCGCGAGCGCCGCAGATGCCCGAGGCCGAAGGTGTCGTGACTGTAGAACATGATCCGCGGTGCGCGGCATGCTGGCTGGATTCCGTCACGCATACGGGTCTTGCTCGTAGCAGCTCTGTTGGTTTCACCGCGACCGACCTACCATTATCCGTGGGGCGGGCGTTTGTGAATAGGCTTGGGGCGAGCCGGAAACCGGCTGCGACGCCGGCGCTCTTTCATCGGGCGGGTCGAACGGTTAAGGACGTGCGACACTGTCGAAGCTTATGGACTGTCCCGATGACTGACGCATCCGCCGAAGCGCAGCGGATCGCCGCCTCCGGCCGCACGCCGGAGGAGCATGCCGATATCCTGCGCGCGCTTCGCAGCGATCCGGCCGGCGCGAAAACCGTCACGCTGGATTTCGAGCGCGGCGATTTCGAAGGCTGGAGCGTGCGCCGGCTGTGCGGGCCTTATTCGGCCGTGATCCAGAGCGAGGTCGTGCGGGTCGGCACAAATGCCTGCCGCTTCGAGATCAGGCCCGGCGACTACGTCTCGCAGGGGCTGCGGGCCGAGCTGCGCGATTGGTACAACGCGCCTTACGAAGAGGATACCTGGTACGGCTTCTCGACCTGGCTGCCGCGCTCCTTCGCGCCGCCGCCCGACGTCGGCATCGTGCTGGCCCAGTGGCACGATCAGGCGGAGCTGGGAAACCCGGCCGGAAAGCCGCCGCTGGCGATTCGCTATCTGGACGGCGCGCTGCGCTTCACGGGCGCTTTCGCCGAAGTCGCCTCGCAGAACCCCGACCGGCGTTATGTCTTCCACGAGATCGCCGATATCGGCCATGAGCGCTGGCTGGACTTCGTCTTCCGCATCCATTGGTCGCGGGTAGGGGATTCGCGCATCGACGGCTGGCTGGGCGGCGAGCCCCTGTTCGGCTTCGAGGGCCCGCTCGGCTATCGCAACGAGGTCAAGGGCCCGTATTTCAAGTTCGGCGTCTACGCCAGCGGCGACATCGACGGGCCGCTGCACGTCTATCACGACAATTACAGCCGCGCCGGCAGTTTCGCCGCCGTCGATCCCGGCATCCTTCATGGCGGAAAAGCCGCATGAGCGCGGCCCGGCCGACGTTGATGCTGGTGGCCGCGCAGACGCCCCCCCGCACGCCCGCGTCGGGCGGATTCGGCGCCGTCGCGGTTCGGACGCTGGCCGATGGCGGCGATTTCGCCGCACGGCTTCGCGCCGCGGCCGGCATGGCGCGCGACGCCGGCCGCGACTGGCTGGCGTTCACTGGCACCGGTGAGAGCCTCGCCGACGACGCGCTCGATCTCGTCGCGCCGGCGCTCGATCTCTTCGACGCGATCTTCGGCGCGGTGCATCGGCGCGGCAGCCCGGACAAGGTCGAGCGGCCGAGCCGGCTGGCCTTCGACGACGCCGCCATGCTGCCGCACGCATTGCTCAACTGGTGGGTGCCGCAGGCCCATTTCGTGCGCCCGGCAACGGCGCTCGCCGCGCTGGAGCGCGTGCCGGAGGGCACCGCCGATTCCTTCCTGTCCTATCTGTTCGCGCTGTGGAGCGATGGCCGCTGCCTGAAATCCGCTCAGCCGCTGCTGGAGGTCGACGAGCGGCCCCGGCCGCTGTCCGGCGCAGGGCGCGAAACCGTGCTGGCGCGACTGGAGGCGAGGCCCGTGGACGTTCCCGTCCAGTATGGCGAGACGCGCTATGTCCTGCCCTACACGGGCCGCAACCCCGGCATCGAGCGCGAACAGACGCGCGGGCAGTTCTTCGAGGCCATGGAGCTGGAGGCACTGCGCCTGCTCGCGCCGGCCGCGCCCTGCGTGGTGGATGTCGGCGCGAACACGGGCAACCACACCGTGTTCTTCGCCGGCCCGATGCGGGCAAAAATGGTCGTCCCGCTGGAGCCGCTGCCGCGCGCGGTCTCGGCGCTGCGCCATGCGGTCAGCCGCAACGGCCTCGCCAATGTCGACCTTTCGAGGCTGGGCATCGGCGCGTCCGACCGCGAGGGGCGGGCGGGCTTCGTTTTGTCCGAGCGCGGCGGCCTGGGGTCCACCGGACTGAGGACCGAGGCGGCGGGGGAGATTCGGGTTTCGACGCTCGACCGGCTCGTGCCCGAGCATGTCGACGTGCTGAAGATCGACGTGGAAGGCATGGAAATGGAGGTCCTGGCGGGCGCGGCAGGGCTGATCGAGCGCTGCCGACCGCTGATCTTCATCGAGATCGCGAACCGCAACATGCCGGCTTTTTCGGCGTGGCTGGAGCGCTCGGCCTACCGCGTCGAGCGGATCTTCACCGACAAGGGCCACGCAAACTTTATCGTGATGCCCCGCGAAAGTGCAACGATTTCAGAGGCTTGAAGCGGAGGCTCGGGCGCGCGGGGCCGGTCTGCCGCGAAGTGATTGGACATCCATGCCCGCAAGGCATAGGGTCGGTCCATTGCAGGCTCGTTAAACGGGCGCCTGCGACTGGAAGCGGCTATCGTGCTTTCGCCCCGAAAAGGGATGAAGGCCATGCATCTACACCCGCAAGTGGTGCCTTCGAATACCGTCAACCTGCATGTCACGGAAGGTTACGGTGAGTGGTTCGTCCACAATGTCAGCGACGGCGGCGACACCGTCGTCAGCTTCGAGGTGGAAGCGGAAGCGCGTTCCTTCGCCGCCATACGCCTGTCATGGCTGCGCGGAAAGACGCGCTGACCCCTTCGCCCGCCAGCGCCAGCCTGATCTTGTTCACGACGCGAGGGACAGGCTTTCCTCGCCGCGAAACTGCTCGTGACGGAAACCGGCGATGAAGCGTGCCGCGTCGGCTCCCGGCATCGGCCGGGCGAACAGATAGCCCTGTATCTCGCTGAAACCCTCGCTGCGCAGCCGGGTCAACTGCTCGACCGTCTCGACGCCCTCGGCGGTGGTGGTGAGGTTGAAGCCGGACCCCAGTCCGGTCACCGCCCTCACGATCGCGATGCTGCCCGGATCGGTGCAGATGCCGGAGACGAAGCTCCTGTCCATCTTGATCTTGTCGAAGGGGAAGGAGCGCAGGTAGCTCAGCGAGGAATAGCCGGTGCCGAAATCGTCCATCGCGATGCGGACGCCGAGGTCGCGCAGCGCGTGCAGGATCTGCAGGTTCTGGCCGCTTTCGGCCAGCAGAACGGACTCCGTGATCTCCAGCTCGAGCCGGCTCGGATGCAGCTTCGCCTCGTCCAGCGCCGAGACGACGGTGGCCAGAAGCCCGAACTGCCGGAACTGGCAGGACGACAGGTTGACCGCCACCTTGATGTCGTCCGGCCACTTCGCCGCCGTGCGGCACGCCTCGCGGATCACCCAGTCGCCGAGCGCCGTGATCAGGCCGGTCTCCTCGGCGACGGGGATGAACTCGGCCGGTCCGATCAGGCCGCGGTCGGGGTGGCGCCAGCGCACCAGCGCCTCGAAGCCGGAGATGCGGTCGTCCGCCAGCGACAGCACCGGCTGGAAGTGCAGTTCGAACTGCCCGGCCGCGAGCGCCTGGCGCAGTTCGACGGTGAGGTCGTGGCGGCGCTCGGCCTGGAGCCGCATGGCGCCCTCGTAGAAGCGGTAGGTCGAGCGGCCGTCGCCCTTGGCGGCGTAGAGCGCGAGGTCGGCGTTGCGCAGCAGCACGTTGACGTCGTCGCCGTCCCGCGGCGCCAGCGCGATGCCGACGCTGCAATCGACATGCTCCGTCGCCCCGTCGAGGTCAAAGGGCTCGCTGAACAGGTCCATCACGCCTCGGGCGAGCGCGGCGGCATCGCGGCTGCCCGGTTCGTCGAGCAGGAAGATCAGCGCGAACTCGTCGCCGCCCAGCCGCGACACCATGCCGTACTCGCCGGCCAGCGCCTTCAGCCGGCGGGCCACCTCGACCAGCAGCGCGTCGCCGGCCGGATGGCCGCGGCTGTCGTTGATGTGCTTGAAATGGTCGACGTCGATGTAGAGCAGCGCGAAGGAGCGCGGCCTTGCCTCCTCCGTCAGCAGGCGCGTGACCTGATGGCTGAAGAAGCTCCTGTTCGGCAGGCCGGTCAGCGAATCGTGCATGGCGATGTGCGCGATGCGCTGCTCGTAGTCGCGGCGGTCGGTGATGTCCTGCGAGATGCCGACGAGGTAGCGCGGGCGCGAGCCGTCGGCGGCCGGAATGGCGCGTTTCAGCGTGCGGATGGTGCGCAGGCTGCGGTCGCAGCGCTCGACGTTCTCCTCGAACACCAGAACGCCCGCCGTATCCATGGCGTGCCGGTCCTGCAGCATGAACTGTTCGGCCTGCGCCTCGGAGAAGATGGCGCGGTCGGTGCGGCTGATAACCCCGCCCGGCTCCAGCCCGACGATCTCGCCGCAGGCCGCGTTGTAGATCAGATAGCGCCCGTCATCCTCCATGTCTTTCACGAACACGCCGATCGGCAGGCTGGAAACGATGCTGTCCAGCAGCGAGCGCGTGTCGCTGGCCTGCCGATAGGCGCGCGCCACCTCGGTGCGGTCGGTGACGATGGCGAGGATGGCGTCGACGCCGTCGAAGCGAACCTTGCGGCCGTAGGTCTGCACCTCCATCAGCTCGCCATTGGCCTTGACGTGCTGCCAGCGCTCCGGCCGGCCGAGATCCGAAAGCGACCTGACGGCGGTCCGCATGCGCTCGCGCTCGCTGTCGGGGCGGATGTCGAGCACGGTCATGCGCCCGTACTGTTCGCGGCTGTAGCCGTAGAGCGTCACGGCAGCGTCGTTGACGGTGAGGAATTTGAGGGTTTGCGGATCATAGACCCACATCGGTGTCGGATGGGTGACGAAAAGCGTCCGGAAATCGTCGCTTTCGGCCGCGTGCCCACCGGTCGCCGCACGGCTGCCTGCCGTCGCCCTGTCCTGTAACTGCGTCATTCCGCGTCCCGCCGTCCCTGGTCCTTTTTTGCTTTCCAGCCGGACCTTTGACGCGCAGCATTCCATAAAGTTCTAAAGAATCTGATACGGGCCCCGTGTGCGCAATCCGGTTGCCGGCGCGAATGTGGGCCGATGCGCCGCTTTCCGGGCCGGAAAAGCGCCGTGGCTTCCGATTCGCTAACCGAAAATTTGCCTTGCGCGCGATTTGGCCTGTCGCCTTTGCCGCCCGCCATGTCGCATTCGCGTCTGCGCGCGCCGGAGGCCCGGGCGTAGGCTTCGCCGGAGCGAATGAGGATCGACATGGACGCGCGCACCGAGATGCTGAGGCTGATCCGCTCCCGGCGGCGGGGTTTCAGCCTGGAGCAGCCCTTCTACGTCGATCCCGATTTCCACCGGCTGGATATGGAGCTGATCTGGTACAGGGACTGGCTGTTCGTCGGCCATGACTGCGAGATTCCCGCGCCCGGCGCCTTCATCACCGTCCAGGTCGGCGATTACCCGGTCGTGGTCGTGCGCGGGCGCGACGGCGGCATCCGCGCCTTCCACAATTCCTGCCGGCATCGCGGCAGCCGCGTCTGCACCGCCGGGAAGGGACAGGTTCGCCGGCTGACATGCCCGTATCATCAATGGACCTACGAGCTCGACGGCAGCCTGATGGTGGCGCGGCAGATGGGCGAGGGGTTCGACAAGGCGGGGTACGGCCTCAAGCCCGTCGCCTGCGAAAGCGTCGCCGGCTACGTCTTCATCTGCCTGGCGAAGACCCCGATGGATTTCGCGCCCTTCCGGGAGTTGATGGAGCCGTATTTCGCGCCGCACCGGCTGACGGAAGCGAAGGTCGCCTACGAAGCGACCATCGTGGAAAAGGGCAACTGGAAGCTCGTCTGGGAGAACAACCGCGAATGCTATCACTGCGCGGCCAATCACCCCGAGCTGTGCCGGACCTATCCCGAGGCGCCGGCGGTGACCGGCGTGGGCGGGGCCGAGACCGACCCGGAGATGCTGGCGCACTGGACGGCATGCGAGGCGTCCGGCCTGCCGTCCCGCTTCCGCATGGACCCGGGCGGGCAGTATCGCGCCACGCGCGCCCCGCTGCTGCGCGATGCGGTGAGCTACACCATGGACGGCCGTCGCGCCGTCGCGAAGAACCTGTCCGACGGCGTTGCGGCGGAGCGGATCGGCACGCTGCTGCTCTACCACTACCCGACGACGTGGAATCACGTTCTGGGCGACTCGGCCGTCACCTTCCGCGTGCTGCCGCTCGGTCCCGGCGAGACGATGGTGACGACCAGATGGCTGGTCCACCGCGACGCCGTGGAGGGCGTCGACTACGACCTCCAGCGGCTCATCCATGTGTGGACCGAGACCAACGACGAGGACCGCCGCATCGTCGAGGAGAATGCCAGGGGCATACGCTCGCCGGCCTATGAACCCGGTCCCTATTCGGAAATCCACGAAGGCGGCGTCATCCAGTTCGTGGACTGGTATGCCGCGTTCATGGAGCCGCGCCTGGCGGAAGGGGCCGAGCCGTCATTGCGCTTGGCAGCCTCGGCATAGGCAGCCGCAAAAACGCGGAGAGGGAGCATTCGAGGCTGTCGGAAAAATGGTCGGAGTGGCGGGATTCGAACCCACGACCCCTTGACCCCCAGTCAAGTGCGCTACCGGGCTGCGCTACACTCCGGACCGCCGGAAGCCCTATAGTCTACCGGGTTGCCGCGCAAGCCCTAAAACGAGGGGTCCGCAATCCCCGCGTCAGCGGCTGGAGGGAAACAGCAGGACGGTCCGGACCTCGGTCGGGTCGTCGTCGTCGATCACCAGCGTGACTTTGTGTCCCGGCCTCATTTCGGGCGGAACCGGGGTGCCGGGGGGAAGCGTGTAGTCCCTGCCGCCTTTCAGCCACAGCACGCGGGTGTGGGGATCGTAGGCCCGCACGACGCCGTCCACGATGGCCGCGAAGGCATGGCTGCCGAGACCGAGAACGGCGACGGCCGCGAGAATGAGCTTCTTCATCGATATCTCCTGTCGAGGCATCCGGCGGCTCCATGTCCGCCCGGTGGTTCCGGATCAAACGGCCGACGCCGCCGCAGGTTTCCTCGCGCGTGAAAAGTCACGACAGAGTGAGGGAAGCTCAATAGGCGTTGCGCGTGTCCAGGAGGCGGATGGGCGTGAGGAACAGGATCTTCAGGTCGAACATCAGCGACCAGTTCTCGATGTAGTAGAGGTCGAACTCGGTGCGCATGCGGATCTTCTCGTCGGTGTCCATCTCGCCGCGCCAGCCGTTGATCTGCGCCCAGCCGGTGACGCCCGGCTTGACCCGGTGGCGGGCGAAATAGCCGTCGACCACCTCCGTGTAGAGCAGGTTGTGCGACTGCGCGGCCACCGCATGCGGTCTCGGCCCCACCAGCGACAGGTTGCCGATCAGGACGTTGAAGAATTGCGGCAGCTCGTCGATGGAGGTCTTGCGGATGAAGCGGCCGACGCGGGTGACGCGCGGATCGCCCTTGGTGACCGGCCTGATCGCCGTCGGGTCGGCCTGCTCCGTGTACATGGAGCGGAACTTGTAGACCTCGATCACCTCGTTGTTGAAGCCGTGCCGCTTCTGCTTGAAGAGCACCGGGCCCTTGCTGTCGAGCTTCACCGCGATGGCGGCGGCCAGCATGACCGGCGAGAAGACGACGATGCCGACGGCGCTGAACACGATGTCGAAGACCCGCTTGGCGACCGAATCCCAGTCGTTGATCGGCTTGTCGAGGATGTCGAGCAGCGGCACCGAGCCGATGTAGGAATAGGAGCGCGGCCGGAAGCGCAGCGTGTTCGAGTTGCCGGACAGGCGGATGTCGACCGGCAGCACCCACAGCTTCTTGAGCATCTGCAGGAGCCGCGCCTCCGCCGTCAGCGGCAGCGACACGATCAGCATGTCGATGCGCGCGGTGCGGGCGAATTCGATCAGTTCCGAGATGTTGCCGAGCTTCGGGTAGCCGGCCACCAGCGGCGGCGAGCGCCGCTCGTCGCGGTCGTCGAAGATGCCGCAGATGCGGATGTCGTTGTAGGGCTGCTTCTCGATGGAGCGGATCAGCGTCTCCGCCGCCTTGCCGCCGCCGACGATGACGGCGCGCCGCTCGATGGTGCCGTCGCGCGTCCAGCGGCGGATCTGGCGGGCCAGCGCCATGCGCAGCGCCACGATGAGGAAAAGGCCGCAGGCGAACCAGCCGCCCATCCAGAGCCGCGAGAATTCGGCCGATATCTTGAGGAAGAACGCCGCCAGGATGAAGACGGCGAGCGTGCCAGACCAGGCGAGGGCGACGCGGCCGATATTGGCCAGCGGCCGCGTCAGCGCCGGCATCTGGTAGCTGTCGCTGACGTCGAGCATCAGCACGGCGACGGCCGATGCGCCGAGGATGACGCCGGCATATTGCCACGCCATCGCGGAGTCCGCGCCCACATGGAACAGGAACGGCACGACGCCGGACAGGGCGAGCAGCACGAACTCGACCAGGCGCAGGATGCCGCTGACCAGGACGGGCGAGGTCGTGTCGCGGCGGTACTGCGCCGCGACCCGCCGCGCCGTCTCGTTGAGCGTCACCGGACCGTCCGGGACGGCCTCGCCGGGGAGTTTTCGCGCGGCTTCCAGCGAAAAGCGCCTTGCCGGGTCGATCTCGTTCATCTTGGGTTTCCGAATGCGTCAGACTGCCGATAGCAGAAGACGCCTAAGAAACCTTTGCGCAGACCGTTCGATTTCGACCGGCTCCGGCCCGCAAACGGACGACGAGGATAGGGGCGGGCGACGCAATACAATCTGACCCGCATGGGTGGACCGGCGACGAGGCCGGCCACGATGGAGGAAAACGCGCAGGGGACAGGCTCAAAACAGGCGCTCGCGCACGTATAGCGTGTCGCCCGGCAGCAGCGGGTCGCTGGTGAGCACGCGTCCCGTCATGACCTTGCCGTTGATGTCCCTAGTGATGTCGACGTTCGCCTGGTTGGCGCGCGCCGTGTAGCCGCCGGCGATGGCGATCGCCTTCTGCACGGTCAGGCCCGGCACGTAGGAATACTGGCCCGCCGAGGTCACTTCGCCCATGACGAAGATCGGCCGGTAGCGGTCGACCTCGACGGTGACGTCGGGGTCGCGCAGATAGCCGCCGTCGCGCAGCCGGGCGGCGAGCGCGGCCTCCACCTCCTGCGCCGTATGGCCGCGCGCCGGAACCGAGCCGACCAGCGGGAAGGCGAGGTAGCCGGACTGGTCGATCCCGTAGGTGTTGGTGAGCCCGTCCTGCTCGTAGACCGTGACGCGCACGCGGTCGCCCGCGCCGAGCCTGTAGGGCTGGTTGATGGCGGCGTGGAAAGCCTCCGGCGCGGGCCTGTAGCCCGAGCAGCCGGCGGCGACGCTCGCGGCGATCAGCGCAATGGCGAAAAAGGATCGGCTGTTGGCCACCGGTGACACGTTCCCAAGCATGGCCGCGCGAGCGGCGGTCCGTGACGACTTTATCGGCTTGTTAGGGTTAATGGCCGGTAAAGACTCGCCCCGGCTATCGGAAATCGGGCAGGCGATCTTAACCTGCGGGTTACCATGTTTCTTTACCGTGTGCCGGACTGGGGTCTGACGCATGGACGAAGACGCATCCTCGGAGGTTGGAACACGCAAGCGGGGCAGGGGTATCCTCCCGCGCTGGAAGATGCTCGTCCTCGTGCCGGCGACGGCCGCGGTGCTCGCCTATGCGGCGGTCGGCCTCGTCGGGCCGCGCTATCACGGCGAGGCGCGGCTGCTGCTGGACGCGGACGGCGGTGCTTCCGCCGAGGCGACGCTGTCCGGCCAGGCCGAAATCATCTCCTCGCCGGCTCTGCTGAAGAAGGCGGCGCAGGCGCTCGACCTGGAACGCGCGCCCGTGCATGGAACGGCCGGTTTGGCCGCGAGTCTCGGTCGCGTGTTCGGCGCGGGCGGCGGCGCGACGCAGACGCCGCAGGCCCGCGCGGCGGCCAAGCTGCGCGACGGCCTCGAGATCGTGCCGGCCGGCGCGCGCATGCTTGCCATCCGCATGTCCTCGGCCGATGCGGGGTTGGCCGTCGCCGCTCCGAACGCGCTGGCCGATGCCTATCTGGCTTTGCTGGACGCCGCGCGTCTGGAGCCCGGCCCGGCCGCCGGCGCCCGCGATCCGGCGCTCGCCGGGCTCGCCGATGCCGTGAAGGCGGCCGGGGAGAAGGTCGCACAGGCTCAAGCCGCGGGAGCCGGGCGTGCCGAAACCGAAAGCGCCCTGGCCGCTGGCGAGCGCCGGCTGGACCTGGCGCGCGAAGCCGCCGACGAAGCCCGCGCGGCGGTGTCGGCGCTGGAGGCGGTGGGACGCGGAGGCGTGTCCTCGGACGGCCTGCCGGACCATCCGGCCGCGGATGCGCTTCGCGGCCTGATCGAGCAGCGCGCCGAAGCCCGCGCGCGCGTCGACGATCTGTCGCGCACGCTGCTCGGCAACCATCCCGACATGCGCGCCGCCAAGGCCGATCTCGCGCGCGCCGACGCCAGCCTGAAGTCGGCCGCCGGCCAGGCGCTGGCGACGCTGCGCGCCGAAGCCGACGCGCGCGGCAAAGAGGAGGATCGGCTGTCGGCGGAGCGCGAGCGGCTGAAGGCCGAAGCCGCCCGCAAGGCGGGAGCGGCGCAGACGCTCGGCGCGCTCGATGCCGCCCTGGCGCAGGCGCGCGCCCGCTTCGACGCGGAACTGGCCCGCTATCATCCGGCGGGCGGCCGGTATCTCGCGGCGAAGGCCCGGCTGATCGCGCGCGCCGCCGCCCCGGTGCAGTCGCCTTTGAGCCGGCCGCTTCCCGTGTCGCTCGCCGTCTTCGCCGCGACTCTTCTGTCCATGACGCTGCTGGCGCTGGTCCAGAGCCGCGTCCAGGCCGCCGCCGACCGGCGCGCCTTCCGGCAGGCCGCCATGCCGATCGACGAGGTTGCCATGCCGGTTTCGCCGGGCGACGACGCGGCGGTGACGGATGCCGAGCCGCGGCATGACGAGCCCGCACCGGCCGTCGAGGCGGCGGTCGCCCGCGCGGAAGCCGAAAGACCGATCGTGCTGCCGGCACGGGCGGGCACGCCCTGGTTCGCGGCGGCATCCGCCGGCCGCATGGACGGGAGCGGCGCGCCGCGCCTGCCGAAAGCAAAAAAATCGTTCCTCTTGCAGGGAGGTCGTGCGCCGATGCAGCACGCACAGCATATGGGCAGAATGGGCGAACTCGATGCCGACGCGGCGGCCCGCCGCTTCATTTCGGGAACGTCGACCCGCGCCATCTTCGTCTCGCCGGAGGGCGACGAGGCGGCGGCGGTGGCGATCCTGACGGCCCGCGCCATCGCCGATGCCGGACTGCGCGTCCTGCTTCTGGACCTGACCGCCTCGGGCGCCGCCTCGCGGCCCATGCTGGAAAGCGCCTCGATGGCCGGCATCACGGATCTGCTGGTGCGCGAGGCGCAGTTCACCGACGCCATCCACCAGGACCACTTCTCGGACTGCCACGTCATTCCCGTCGGCATGGCCGATCCCAACCGAGCCATGCGCGCCGCCGACCGCCTGCCGGTGATCATCGATTCGCTGACGGCAGCCTACGACATTGTCGTGGTGGAATGCGGCCCGGCCGATGCCGAGAGCATACGCGGCCTGGTGAGCGACGATTCCGAGATCGTCGTCAGCCTGCTCGACGCGGAGGACGAGGTGGCAAGGGCGGCCGATGCGCTGATCGCGGCGGGCTATGAGCGCACGATGGTCGTCGCCCCCGGCGGCCGCGACCATCTCGCCACCTTCAGCCGCGAGGCGATCCGCGACCGCTGGCTGGCCGACAACGGCGCGGAATTCTGACTACCGCGTCCCGGCCGGGCCCTTGCCGGGACGCGGCGGCAGCATCAGCCACCGGATGATGCCCATGGCGGGCAGCACCCACAGGAGCCCGGTGAACAGGAAGAAGGCGAGATGCACCAGCGGCCCGGATTCCGCCAGCCGCGCCGTCGCCACCGCCGTCGCCACCAGCGCGTAGACGATGACCAGCGCCACCAGCAGGACGGTCCCGATCAGTTTCTTGAGGCGCATCGGCATGGCGTTTTCCTTTGCCTGTCCGCATAGGGCTTCGGCGCGCCGCTAGCAACAGCGCACGCCCCGCGCGACGGCGTGTCGCGCGGGGGCCGCTTGCGCGGCCGGCCGCGATGGTCCACGACAGCTGCCGTTTGGATATGACCCACCCAGGCAATGCCCAAGGACAGATCATGAGCGTGACCGAGACCGCCGGACGGATACGCGGCGAGAAGGAGCGTCTGCTGTTCAACCGCCGCCTGCTGCGCGGCTGGCTCTACGTGATCCTGCTGATGCTGGTGGCGCTGGTGCTCGTCGGCGGCGCGACGCGGCTGACCGATTCCGGCCTCTCCATCACCGAATGGAAACCGATCCACGGCGTCATCCCGCCCCTGAACGACCAGGAGTGGCAGGAGGAGCTCGAAAAGTACCGGCAGATTCCCGAATACCAGCAGATCAACAAGGGGATGAGCATCGAGGCCTTCAAGCGCATCTTCTGGTGGGAGTGGGCGCACCGCATCCTGGCGCGCGGCGTCGGCCTCGTCTTCGCGCTGGGGCTGGCCTTCTTCTGGCTGACCGGCCGCATCGAGAAGGGCATGGGACCCAAGCTGACGGGCCTGTTCCTGCTCGGCGGACTGCAGGGCGCGGTCGGCTGGTGGATGGTGGCGTCGGGCCTGGTCGAGCGCGTCGACGTCAGCCAGTACCGGCTGGCGACCCACCTGACGCTGGCCTGCATCATCTTCACCGCGATCATGGTCGTCGCGCGCGGCCTCGCCCCGCACACGGAGCCCCCCGCCGATGCGCGCACGCAGCGCTTCGCCGGCATCGTCGTCATCCTCGTGCTTTTCCAGATCTATCTCGGCGGGCTCGTCGCCGGCCTGGACGCCGGCATGAGCTACAACACATGGCCGCTGATGGACGGGCGCGTCGTGCCCGGCGACCTGTTCGTCATCGAGCCCGCCTGGCGCAATCTCTTCGAGAACCCCAAGACGGTGCAGTTCATCCACCGGCTGGGGGCTTATACGCTGCTGGCGGTCACGCTCTGGCACATGATCGGCACGCGCCGCCGCGAGCCGGGGACGACCCATGCGCGCCGCGCGCTGGTGCTGTTCCATCTGGTGCTCGTGCAGGCGGCCGTCGGCATCGCGGCCCTGCTGACGCAGGTGCGGTTCGACGCGGCGCTGACGCATCAGTTCGTGGCGCTGATCGTGCTCGGCTTCGCCGCCGCCCACTGGCGCGCCACGAAGGGCGCCTATCCGCTGCCGACGGAGGTCGTCGTCAGAAGCTGAGGCGGACTGTCCGGATCGCCCCGGCGATCGACAGTTCGCGTTCCTCGTCCGCCGTGTTGCCGTCGCCCGCGTGCCATGCCGCCGAGAGGCATCCATAGGCCACGGCGTGGTCGAGGATGGCCGCCGGCGATCTTTTCACCGCCCTGGCGAAGGTCTCGGCCATGAAGGCGATGCGTTCGGGCGACAGGCAGAGCGCCGTGCGGCCGAGCGGGTTGTAGAACAGGTTGGCCGCGTCGAAGGCCGGGTCGCCCAGCACGCCCTTCGGGTCGATGACCAGCCAGCCGCGCGCGCCGGACAGGATGTTGTCGTGGTGCAGGTCGCCATGCAGCGGCCTTTCGCCCGCCGCCGAATCCAGCAGCCGGCCTGCGAGCCCGGCGGCCTCGACATAGGGGCTGGCAATGCCGGCCGCATAATCCCTCTTTGCCTTGGCGAAAAGATCGGCGAAACGCGCCCGCAGAGGTTGAAGCTCAGGCGGGGCAGGGCGGTCCGAGCCGGATGCGAGGATGGCGAGAAGCTCCGCCGCGACCAGCGTCGCCGCTTCGTCGCCTTCGCGGTCGATCACGTCGCTCAGGTGACGTTCGCCGGCATGCTCCAGCAGCATGAGCAGGCCCTCGCCGGCGAGAAGCCGCACCGCGCCCTTTCCCTCGCGCCAGCGCAGGTAGTGGACGCCGCGAAGCTCGTCCCAGGCATCCGGAAAATCCTTGACCGCCTTTACGATCGCCGGGGAACCGTCCGGCAGGAAAACCCGCCAGATCAGGCTGGATAAGGTTTCGGCGACGAGGACGGGATCGGAAACCCGCCAGTCGGCCGGGAAGGCGGGCGGCGTCTCGCTCAGCCGCCGAGTCCCAGCATCAGGTCGAGGTTCTGCACCGCCGCTCCGGACGCGCCCTTGCCCAGATTGTCGTAGACGGCGACCAGCAGCGCCTGCGCCCGCGCATCGTTGGCGAAGACGTAGAGCGTCATGCGGTTGGTGCCGTTGTGGACCTCCGGCTGGAGCTGCGGCAGGCGTTCGGCGGGCGCGAAGGGCGCGACATCCACCACGCTGCCGGGAATGGAGGCGAAATGGTCGGCGATCGCCGCATGAAGCTCCTGGCCGGACGGCACCCTGGGCAGGTCGGCGAGCTGCAGCGGCACCACCGTGATCATGCCCTGCGCGAAATTGCCGACCGCCGGCTGAAACAGCGGGTCGCGCGACAGTTTCGCGTATTTGCGGAACTCGGCGACATGCTTGTGCTTCAGGCCGAGCCCGTAAGGCAGGAATTCCGGCGCGTCCTCGCCCTTGGCCTCGTAGTCCTCGATCATCGAGCGGCCGCCGCCGGTGTAGCCGGAGACGCCGTTCATCGTGACCGGGAAATTTTCCGGGATCAGTCCCGCCGTCACAAGCGGGCGAAGCGCGGCGATGCCGCCCTGCGGCCAGCAGCCGGGATTGGCCACCCGGCTGGCCTGCGCGATCCGATTCGGCTGGTCGCGGTCGATCTCGGCGAATCCGTACTCCCAGCCCTCGGCCACGCGGTGCGCGGTCGATGCGTCGATCACGCGCGTCGTGCCGTTGCCGATCAGCGACACGCTCTCCTTCGCCGCGTCGTCCGGCAGGCACAGGATCGCCACGTCGGCCGCGTTGAGGAACTCGGCGCGGGCCGCCGCGTCCTTGCGGCGCTCGACCGGCACCGAGATGATCTCGATGTCCTTGCGGCCGGCGAGCAGGGTGCGGATCTGCAACCCGGTCGTGCCGTGTTCGCCGTCGATGAAGACTTTCGGTGCCATGGTCAGGAAAACTCCCGCTTTTCAGCCGCTTGCGTAGAGAAACCGATTCGGCTTCGCAAGCCGTTGACTCAAAAACTCAACGCCGCGCCCGGCGCTCCGCCAGCAGGCCGAGCTGGTACATGGCCACGGTCGCCCCGGCGATGGCCGTGATATCGGCATGATCGTAGGCCGGCGCAACCTCCACCACGTCCGCGCCGACGATATCCAGCCCGCCGAGCCCGCGCAGCACCGACAGGATCTTGGCGCTGGACGGGCCGCCCGCGACGGGCGTGCCGGTGCCCGGCGCGAAGGCGGGGTCGAGGCAGTCGATGTCGAAGGTGACATAGGCCTTCGCCGCGCCGACGCGCGCGAGGATGGCGTCGGCGATCTCGCCGGCGCGGATCTCCTCGACCTCGTGGCCGTGGACGATCCTGATGCCGAAATCCTCGGGCGCATGCGTGCGGATGCCGATCTGGATCGACCGCGACGTGTCGATGACGCCCTTGCGCGCCGCCCGCGCCACGAAGGAGCCGTGGTCGAGCCGCCGTCCGTCGTCGAACCACGTGTCCTGATGCGCGTCGAACTGCACCAGCGCCAGCGGTCCGTGCCTGGCCGCATGGGCTTTCAGCAGCGGCCATGTGACAAAATGGTCGCCGCCCAGAGACAGCAGGAACGCGCCGTCCGCGATCAGCGTCGCCGCCTCGCGCTCGATCCGGTCCGGCGTCTCCTGCGGATTGCCGTAGTCGAGCAGGCAGTCGCCGTAGTCGACCACCGCGAGCGCCTCGAACAGGTCGCGCGCGAACGGATATTGCGGGTCGTTGTCGAAGATCGCCGACGCGCGCCGCATCGCCTGCGGCCCGAAGCGCGCGCCCGGCCGGTTGGACACGGCGGCGTCGAACGGAATGCCCCACACGACGGCATCCGCGCCCGACACGTCCTTGGAAAAGCGGCGGCGAAGGAACGACAGCGCCCCCGCATAGGTCGGGTCGCCCGCTGCGCCGAGCGTCCGTCCGGTGAAGGCGTTGTCGATGGAGGTGGAGGGCATGGCGTCTTTATAGGCCTGAAGACCAAAACGAAAAAGGCCGGCGCTGAGCCGGCCTTCCGCGAAACGATGGAAAGCTGAAATCAGCGCTTGGAGAACTGGAAGGAGCGGCGGGCCTTCGCCTTGCCGTACTTCTTGCGCTCGACCACGCGGCTGTCGCGGGTCAGGAAGCCGCCCTTCTTGAGCACGCCGCGCAGCGCCGGCTCGTAATAGGTCAGCGCCTTGGAGATGCCGTGGCGAACAGCGCCCGCCTGGCCCGAAAGGCCACCGCCGGCGACGGTCGCGATGATGTCGAACTGGCCGGCGCGGTTGGCTGCGATGATCGGCTGCTGGAGCACCATCTGGAGAACGGGACGCGCGAAATAGGCCGCGAATTCCTTCTCGTTGACGATGATCTTGCCGGACCCGGGCTTCACCCAGACGCGGGCGATGGCGTCCTTGCGCTTGCCGGTGGCGTAGGCGCGGCCCTGCTTGTCGAGCTTCTGGACATGGACCGGAGCGGCCGGCTGCGTGCCCTGGGCGACCGTGCCGAGTTCGGCGAGGGAGGAGAGTTCGGCCATTGGGATCAAGCCTTCTTGTTCTTGGCGTTCAGCGCGCCGACGTCGAGCGTCTCGGGCTGCTGCGCCTCGTGCGGATGGGTCGCGCCGGCATAGACGCGGAGATTCTTCATCTGGCGACGGCCGAGGGGCCCGCGCGGGATCATGCGCTCCACGGCCTTCTCGAGCACGCGCTCGGGGAAACGGCCTTCCAGAAGCTGGCGCGCGGTGCGCTCCTTGATGCCGCCCGGATGGCCGGTGTGCCAGTAATACACCTTGTCGGTGTACTTCTTGCCGGTGAAGGCGACCTTGTCGGCATTGATGATGATGACGTTGTCGCCGTCGTCGACATGCGGAGTGAAGGTCGGCTTGTGCTTGCCGCGCAGGCGGTTGGCGACGATGGAGGCGAGGCGGCCGACGACGAGACCCTCGGCGTCGATGAGCACCCACTTCTTCACCACGTCCGCAGGCTTCTGCGAAAAGGTTGTCATGGTCTCTGCTTTCAGCTTCATCCTTCCCGTCCGGAAACGGAGAAGGCTTTTCTTGTTGCTTGGTTTGGCGGCCGGAACCGACAAATGCGAAGCCGGCAACCCGAAGACTGCCGGCACGGCGGGCTTATAGGTGAAATGCCGGGGACGGTCAATACGACGCCGGACCGTCAGTCCGGTAAAATATCCAATGGAAATAGGCGCTTCGGCATGAGGTAATGTAATACCGCATCATTTTGCGGCCTGGCGCGGCGGGATGGAATAGGTGCCTGTGGCAAAGGCCGCCAGCTCGCCTGCCGGGGAAAATATCTCGCAGGAGAAGACCATCAGGCTGCGGCCGAGCTTGAGGATGCGGCACTGCGCGTCGACCGGGCCCGGACCCGCCTTGCGCATGAAGTTGATGTCGAGATTGGTCGTGACGGCCAGCGCGTCGCCGCCGGCATGCGACAGCGCGCACCCATAGCCGCCGATGTCGGCCAGCGTGAACAGGGACGGCCCCGAAACCGTGCCGCCCGGCCGCAGATGCCGGTCGTCGGCATCGAGCCTGGCGCGGCAGCCGCCGTCGAACACGTCGAGGATAAAATAGCAGCGCGCCGCCGCGTTGAGCTGCGGATAGGCCCGGTCCATCAGCGCGTTGACCTGCGCCGCCGAGAGCAGCGCGCGCGGAGGCTGGCTTTTCGGCATTCCCCGTCTCCCGTCCGTCCTCGGCGGAAAAGACAACGCTCCGGCGTGTCCTTCAAGCCCGGCCGTGCTAGTCCTTTCGTCAGAACGGCCCGGCAGGAAGGGAGCGGACGATGGCGGAGATACTGGCGATGAAGCGCGACGAGACGTCCGGGCCGGTCCTGTCGGCCCTGCACAACGGCATCCTGCGGCTCACGCTGGCCAACCCGCCGGCCAACGCGCTCTCGCTGGCGCTGATGGCGGCGCTCCAGGCCGAGCTGGCCCGCGCGCGCGACGATGCGGCCGTCCGCGTCATCATCGTCGCCGCGCAGGGCGGAAAAGCATTTTCGGCCGGGCACGACCTCAAGGAGATGACCGCGCGCCGCGCCGACGCCGATCGCGGCCGCGCCTTCTTCGAGCGCACCATGACCGCCGCCGCCGCCCTGATGCAGACCATCGTGCGCCATCCGAAACCGGTGATCGCCGAGGTGGACGGGCTGGCCACGGCCGCAGGCCTTCAGATCGTGGCGAGCTGCGACCTCGCCATCGCCACCGACCGCTCGCATTTCTGCACGCCGGGCGTGAACATCGGCCTGTTCTGCTCGACGCCGATGGTGGCGCTGTCGCGCAACGTCTCGAGGAAGCACGCCATGGAGATGCTGCTGACCGGCGAGACGATCGACGCCCGGACGGCGCGCGAATTCGGCCTGATCAACCGCGTCGTGCCGCCGGAATACCTGTCCCAGATCGTGACGAAATACGCCGAAACCATCGCTTCCAAATCGCCCTTGACGCTGAAGATCGGCAAGGAGGCTTTCTACAACCAGGCCGAGATGGGACTGGAGGAAGCCTATGCCTACGCCGCCCGCGTGATGACGGAAAACATGCTGGCGCGCGATGCCGAAGAGGGCATCGGCGCCTTCATCGGCAAGCGCAAGCCCGAATGGACGGGAGAATGATGGAGCCGCGCATCTCCATCGTCACCGTCGCCGTGCGCGACCTCGACCGGGCGGCGGCGTTCTACGAGGCGATGGGCCTGAGGCGCCATCGCATTCGCGACGGCGTCGCCTTCTTCCAGATGGGCGGCATTATCTTCGCTCTCTTTCCCCGCGAGAGCGCCGAGCCGGATGCCGGCGTGACGTTCGGGGCCGCGCCCTCGGCGGTATACCTCGCCTACAACACGCGCTCCGAGGCGGAGGTGGGCGCGGTGCTGGCCCAGGCCGAGAAAGCGGGCGGAAGGATCGTCAAGCCGGCCGGACGCGCCTTCTGGGGCGGCTGGTACGGCTATTTCGCCGACACCGAAGGGCATGTCTGGGAAGTCGCCCACAACCCGGATTTTCCGATCGACGCGAACGGCAACATCGCCCTGCCGGCCTGAAAAGTTTCGCAGACCCGCCGCCTGCCTGCCGCAGCGGAACCATCATGACGCCCTGAAGCACGGCTACCCCGAGCATGGGCAGGGTGGAGGCTTGGACATGGGCGTGGGACTGTCACGGAGAGCCGCCGGCGCGGCCGTCTTGCTCGCGCTTCTGACCGGCGGCGCGACGGCGCGAGCGGACAATGAGCCCCCGCAAGCGCTCTATCCTGAAATTCTCGTCGCCACCGACGACAGCTATTCGTCGGATATGGACCTTGCCGCCTTTCGCTTGAAAGGCCGCGAAACCGCCGAGGCGAAAATCCGCACCGAAAGGGGATGGCTGGACGATCCCCGGCCGATGCTCGACCTGATGGCCGAGGCGGTCGAAGTCCTCGTGGCGCAGGGCAAACGGTCTTACGATCAGGATTTCGTTTCGCTCGGCCTGCATGCGCCCGAAACGGCGATGGAAATGGTCGGCCGGCTCGCCTATCCGCGCGAAGGCGGCGACGCCATGGTGAAGCGGCGCTACGCCATGCGGGCGATCGGCCGGATGCTGGCCGACCCGGTCGTCGGCTCCACGCCCTGGCTGGACGGGCGCATCTGCACGGCAAGCTATGGAAAAGTGTCGTGGCCGGACTGGATGGCGCTGTCGAAAAGGCTGCCATATGGCGAGACGGAGTGGGTCATCGCGGTCGAAACGGAATTCGACAAGGACGATCTCTGGCAGGCGGGCGACCGACAATGGCCGAAACGCTTCCAGCTCGTGCCGGTCTCTCCGGAGCAAAAGGCCGCGGCCGGCTGGCTGGGTGTCTTGTCGCCTGAGGACGGGCGCTTCTTCTTCCGGACCGGGTTCGACGACGGTCCGAGCTATTTTGCTCCCTATCTGAACGATCATGTGTGTTTCGAGAAGCGCGAAGGCGGTTGGAGGATCGCGGCGGTTGCGGTGCGGCTGGACCGGTAAGGCTTGAACTGCCGGTGCGGCTGCGCCAAATCTGAATCATGAAACACGACAGCTACGACGATTCCTATCTGGCCGGCATTCTGAACGAGACGAAAACCATCGCCCTTGTCGGCGCCTCCCCGAACCCGGCGCGTCCCAGCTACGGCGTCATGCGCTTCCTGCTGTCGCGCGGCTACCGGGTCGTTCCGGTCAATCCGGGGCAGGAAGGCAAGGAAATCCACGGCCAGACGGTGTACGGCACGCTTGCCGACATCCCCGAGCCGGTCGACATGGTGGATGTCTTCCGCGCCTCCGATGCCGTTCCCGGCGTTGTGGACGAGGCGCTGGCGCTCGATCCCCGGCCGAAGATCATCTGGACGCAGCTCGGCGTCCGGCACGCGGATGCCGCCGCGCGCGCCGAGGCGGCCGGCCTCAGGGTGGTGATGGACCGCTGCCCGGCGATCGAGATGCCCCGCCTGTCGCATCTGCTGGCGCGCCGGGACTGACGCAAAGCCATTCCGGCCTGCGACGCATTCGCGCGGGCCTGTTTCACGCGTTTCGGCCCGTTGCAGCATTTCTTTCTTTGTCATCGGAGCTATGCTTCGGCCAGAATGGAAGCGGCCGTCGCGGACGACTTTTGGGAGAGGATGGAAATGACCCAGCGCACACCCGGTTTCGACACTTTGGCGGTTCACGCGGGAGCCAAGCCCGACCCGACGACCGGCGCGCGCACGACGCCGATCTACCAGACCGCCTCCTACGTCTTCGAGAACGCCGACCACGCCGCCAAGCTGTTCGGCCTGCAGGCCTTCGGCAACATCTACACGCGCATCATGAACCCCACGCAGGCCGTGCTGGAAGAGCGCGTCGCGGCGCTGGAAGGCGGCACGGCGGCGCTCGCCGTGGCCTCGGGCCATGCCGCGCAGCTTCTTGTCTTCCACACGCTGCTGCAGTCCGGCGACAATTTCGTCGCCGCGACCCGGCTCTACGGCGGCTCGATCAACCAGTTCGGCAACGCCTTCAAGAGCTTCGGCTGGCAGGTGCGCTGGGCCGACACGCATGACGTTTCGAGCTTCGAGAAGCAGATCGACGGCAGGACGCGCGCCATCTTCATCGAGAGCCTCGCCAATCCGAACGGCGAGTTCACCGACATCGCCGCGATCGCCGAGGTGGCGCACAGGCACGGCCTGCCGCTGATCGTCGACAACACGCTGGCGACGCCCTACCTCGTGCGTCCGCTGGAGCACGGCGCCGACGTCGTCGTGCATTCGCTGACCAAGTTCATCGGCGGCCACGGCAATTCCATCGGCGGCGTCATCGTCGACGGCGGCACCTTCGACTGGTCGAAGTCGGGCAACTATCCGATGCTGTCGGAGCCGCGCCCCGAATATGGCGGCGTGAAGCTGCACGAGACCTTCGGCAATTTCGCCTTCGCCATCGCGGTGCGCGTGCTCGGCCTGCGCGATTTCGGCCCGGCCATCTCGCCCTTCAACGCCTTCCTGATCCTGACCGGTCTGGAAACGCTGCCGCTGCGCATGCAGCGCCATGTCGACAACGCGCAGAAGGTGGCTGAATACCTCGCCGGGCACGACAAGGTCGGCTGGGTGTCCTATCCCGGCCTGCCGAAGGACCCGAACAACGCGCTGGCGAAAAAATATTCGCCGAAAGGCGCCGGCGCGGTCTTCACCTTCGGTCTGAAGGGCGGCTACGACGCCGGCGTCAAGCTGGTCGAGGGGCTGGAGCTGTTCTCGCATCTCGCCAATGTCGGCGACACCCGCTCGCTGGTCATCCACCCGGCCTCGACCACGCATCGCCAGCTTTCCGACGAGCAGAAGGTGAAGGCCGGCGCGGGACCGGACGTGGTGCGCCTGTCGGTCGGCATCGAGGACGCCGCAGACATCATCGCCGATCTGGAGCAGGCGCTGGCCAAGGTCTGATGGCCCGATTTCTGCCGGTCGGAATCGACGGTATCGAGCCGGAGCTTTCGGCTCCGGCGCCGGAGCGCGTCATCTCCGGCGCGCCCGCCTTCCGGACGTGGAACGCCGAGGATGCCGGCGGCGGCCTCTACGCCGGCATCTGGGAGGCGACGCCCGGCAAATGGCGCATCGCCTATGACGAGTGGGAGTTCTGCCACATTCTTTCCGGCGTCTCGGTGATTGCCGGGGACGACGGCGACACCCGCACCGTGCGGGCAGGCGACAGCTTCGTGCTCAGGCCGGGCTTCAGGGGAAGCTGGGAAGTCCTTGAAACGACTCGCAAGGCCTATGTGATCCGGCTGTGAGGGCTTCATGCCTACGGTTCTTTTCGAGGCAGGATATCGCTTTTTCTTCTACAGCCGTGAAAACGCGGAGCCACCGCATATCCACATCGAGCATGGCGACAAGCTGGCCAAGTATTGGCTGGACCCGGTCGAACTCGCCAACTCCAAGCGGTTTCGAGCCCACGAACTTAGCGAAGTCAGGGAACTTGTGATAAGGTACCGTGACCGCCTGCTGGAGGCATGGAATGAACACTTTGGTGCTTGACGTCGAACCGCTGGCCGCGGACGTTCGCGTCTCAGAGCATGCGCTTCACGTCGTGCTCCAGGATGGCCGGGAAATCTCGGCGCCGCTGGCCTGGTATCCGCGTTTGCGTGATGCGGCGCCCGCCGAGCGCGCGCATTGGCGTATGATCGGCCATGGCGAGGGTATCCATTGGCCGGGGATAGACGAGGATATTTCCGTCCTCGGTTTGCTATCGGGCCGATAGATCGACGACCAGCCTCTCCAGCCCGTGGAAATGGTAGCTGTCGCGGTAGTGCGGCACGTCCGCCAGCCTCAGCCCCGGCAGGCGGTCGAACAGGGTTTTCAGCGCCACCTGCAACTCCAGCCGCGCCAGCGGCGCGCCGATGCAGAAATGGAGCCCGGCGCCGAAGGTGACGGTCTTCTGGTCATGCCTGTCCGGCCGGAAGGCGTCAGGCGCGTCGAAAGCGGCCGGATCGCGGTTGGCCATGCCGAGCAGCAACCCGACCCTGTCGCCGGGCTCGACCGTCACGCCCGGCGCGACCTCCACCGGCCGGTAGGCGTAGCGCGTGAACATGTGCAGCGGCGCGTCGAAGCGCAGGCATTCCTCGACAGTCGCTTCCGTCGCCTGCGGCGTCGCGAAGAAGCGGCGCGGATCACCGCCCTGCGCAAGGATGGCGCGTATGGCGTTGCCGGCCTGGTGCACGGTCGCCTCGTGACCGGCGTTGAGCAGCAGGATGACGGAGGAGATCAGCTCGTCCGGCGACAGCTTCTCGCCGCCCTTCCGCGCCTCGACCAGCAGCGACAGCAGGTCGTCGCCGCCGGGGCTGCGACGGCGCGCCTCGACCTGCGCGGCGAGGAAGCCGGAGAACTCGCGCGCCGCCCGGTCCGCCGCCTCCTCGGCGGCGCGGTCGCTTCCGTGCATGTACATGGCGACCATGCGATGCGACCAGTCGAGCAACTGCGGCCCGGCCTCCACCGGAACACCCAGCATCTCGGCGATGACGACCATCGGGATCGGCGTCGCGAAGGCCGGCAGCAGGTCGACGCGGCCCTTGCCTTCGAAGCCGTCGATCAGCTCGTGCGCCAGCGTCTCGATGCGCGGCCGCAGGCGCTCGATCTGCCGCGAGACGAAGGCGCGGTTTACCAGACCGCGCAGCCGCGTGTGCGCCGGCGGCTCGAGCTCCAGCAGCGACGATGCCTCGACCCGGTCGAAGGCCGACAGATGCGCGCGGCAGCCGCAGGCCGCGATCGACATGTAGCCGCCCGGACGCTCGCGCCCCAGCGATCGGTCGCGCAGCAGCCGGTTCACCGCGTCGAAACGCCCGACGCACCAGAAGCCGTAGTCCTCCCAGAAGAACGCGCCGCTGGCCGCATGCAGGACCGCGTAGGCCGCATAGGGATCCTGCACGAAATGCGGCTCGTGCGGATCGAGGCGCAGGCGGCGGTCTGCAAGGCTGAGGCAGGGGAGGGTGGACGGCGGCATGGCGCAGGCTAACCCGCACCCGGGCGGCCCGCCAGAGGCCGCGAAAGGTTAAACTGCAACCTTAACGGTCCGCCCCGGCGGCGCGCCCTTGCGCAGGACGGAGTCGGCATCCTATCTACGGTTCCTGAGGAACAAAGAACCGATTCCGCCCGTCCGGCGCGGCAATCCCACCAAAAAGGGTCAGCGATGAAGCATCCGCTCGAAACCTACATGAATCTCGTGCCGATGGTCGTCGAGCAGACCAATCGCGGCGAACGGGCCTACGACATCTTCTCGCGCCTGCTCAAGGAGCGCATCATCTTCATCACCGGTCCGGTCGAGGACGGCATGGCGACGCTGGTCTGCGCGCAGCTCCTCTTCCTCGAGGCCGAAAACCCGAAGAAGGAAATCGCGCTCTACATCAACTCGCCCGGCGGCGTGGTCACTTCCGGCATGGCGATCTACGACACCATGCAGTTCATCAAGCCGGCGGTCTCGACGCTCTGCGTCGGGCAGGCCGCGTCGATGGGCTCGCTGCTGCTCACCGCCGGCCACAAGGACATGCGCTTCGCCACGCCGAACGCGCGCATCATGGTGCACCAGCCCTCCGGCGGCTTCCAGGGCCAGGCCTCCGACATCGAGCGCCACGCGATGGACATCGTCAAGCTGAAGCGCCGTCTGAACGAGGTCTACGTCAAGCACACCGGCAAGGACTACGAGACCATCGAGCGCACGCTGGACCGCGACCATTTCATGACCGCGGACGAGGCGAAGGATTTCGGCCTGATCGACAAGGTCATCACCTCGCGCGAGCTGATGGAGGAGGCGGTCGGCGTCTAGGGGCGGCTTTGACGGCCCGGACCGCTGATCCGGATCGCCCCGCGCCGCGTATACCTTTGCGGATGGGCGATCTGACGCAATTTTGACGGCTGCTGCGGCATTTCGGTCACAATTTGCTGTTCCCTCATCCCGCAGGAGCCCGTAGGCTGAACCCGCCGTTAAGCCTATGTTGAGTTTCGGCGGCTTAGCTTTG
Organism: Mesorhizobium sp.; assembly: GCA_027492275.1. Taxonomy (GTDB): domain Bacteria; phylum Pseudomonadota; class Alphaproteobacteria; order Rhizobiales; family Rhizobiaceae; genus JAPUFC01. The sequence goes on from JAPUFC010000070.1 coordinate 37,048, forward strand.
GATGAAAGTTTTGCGAATCATGGGTCGTTTTCGGTGGGGTAGGCGTTAGGGAGGCGTTTCGGGCCGGGTTTCGGCGCGTTCCTTCGGAAGTGTCATATGCGCCCGCGAGCTTTGGCCGCCGGCGGGCCGCGATGAAAGGACTGGATTAGCATGAGCAAGGTCAGCAACAACGGCGGCGACTCCAAGAACACCCTCTACTGCTCCTTCTGCGGCAAGAGCCAGCACGAGGTGCGCAAGCTCATCGCCGGGCCGACGGTGTTCATCTGCGACGAATGCGTCGAGCTCTGCATGGACATCATCCGCGAGGAGAACAAGACCTCGCTGGTGAAGTCGCGCGAGGGCGTGCCGACGCCGCAGGAAATCCTCAAGGTGCTGGACGACTACGTGATCGGCCAGCCCTACGCCAAGCGCGTGCTGTCGGTCGCGGTCCACAATCACTATAAGCGGCTCGCCCACGCGACGAAGAACAACGACGTCGAGCTGGCCAAGTCGAACATCCTGCTGATCGGCCCGACCGGTTGCGGCAAGACGCTGCTGGCGCAGACGCTGGCGCGCATCATCGACGTGCCGTTCACCATGGCCGACGCCACCACGCTGACTGAGGCCGGCTATGTCGGCGAGGACGTGGAGAACATCATCCTCAAGCTGCTCCAGTCGGCCGACTACAACGTCGAGCGCGCGCAGCGCGGCATCGTCTACATCGACGAGATCGACAAGATCAGCCGCAAGTCGGACAATCCCTCCATCACCCGCGACGTGTCGGGCGAAGGCGTCCAGCAGGCGCTGCTCAAGATCATGGAAGGCACGGTCGCCTCCGTGCCGCCGCAGGGCGGCAGGAAGCACCCGCAGCAGGAGTTCCTGCAGGTTGACACGGCCAACATCCTGTTCATCTGCGGCGGCGCCTTCGCCGGTCTGGACCGCATCATCTCGGATCGCGGCCGCAAGACCTCGATCGGCTTCGGCGCGACGGTCGCCTCGCCGGAGGACCGGCGCGCCGGCGACCTGTTCCGCCAGGTCGAGCCGGAGGATCTGCTGAAGTTCGGCCTCATCCCCGAGTTCGTCGGCCGCCTGCCGGTGCTGGCGACCCTGGAGGACCTCGACGAGCCGGCGCTGATCCAGATTCTGACCGAGCCGAAGAACGCGCTGGTCAAGCAGTACCAGCGCCTGTTCGAGATGGAGAACGTCGAGCTGACCTTCCACGAGAACGCGCTGTCGGCGATCGCCAAGCGCGCCATCGAGCGCAAGACCGGCGCGCGCGGCCTGCGCTCCATCATGGAGGCGATCCTGCTCGACACCATGTTCGAGCTGCCGGCGCTGGAAGGCGTGCAGGAGGTGGTCATCTCCGAGGAGGTCGTGTCGGGCAACGCCAGGCCGCTCTACATCTACTCCGAGGCCAAGGAAAAGAAGAGCCCGGTCAGCGCCTGACGGGTTCAGGTTGGGCTTTGCGGGCAAGGGTTGGAACGGCGCCTCTCCAGGCGCCGTTTTCGTTTGCCGGGACAGTCGCCTACCCGGGGATTGGCGCGGGGCGCGGCCTTGATCTTTACCCCCGGACACTCCAACTATCGGTGGTACGGTTCCGGGCCTCCCGTGCTGCTGAAACCCCGGCGACACGTCGGGTAGGCGAGGCGGCCCGGTGCCGCTAATATGAGATTCGCGGTTGGCTCTACGGCGGCCGCGAAAGAAAGGTAGAACTATGGCCAAGTTGTCCCGAACCCCCCGCGGCGGCGTGTTTGCGGTCCTTCCACTGCGAGACATCGTGGTGTTCCCGCACATGATCGTGCCCCTTTTCGTGGGCCGGGAAAAGTCCATCAAGGCGCTTGAAGAGGTCATGGGCGCCGAGAAGCAGATTCTTCTGGCGACGCAGATGAACGCGGCCGACGACGATCCGGCCGCCGACGCGATCTACGACATCGGCACGCTCGCCAACGTGCTGCAGCTGCTCAAGCTGCCCGACGGCACGGTCAAGGTGCTGGTCGAGGGCGGCGCGCGCGCGCGCATCACCTCCTTCACGGAGCGCGGCGATTTCCACGAGGCCAACGCGGAGGTCCTGGCGGAGCCGGAGGAGGAGGAGATCGAGGTCGAGGCGCTTGCCCGCTCGGTGGTTTCCGACTTCGAGAACTACGTCAAGCTGAACAAGAAGATCTCGCCCGAGGTGGTCGGCGCGGCCAGCCAGATCGACGACTATTCCAAGCTCGCCGATACGGTCGCCTCGCATTTGTCGATCAAGATCCCCGAGAAGCAGGAGATGCTCGCCACGCTGTCCGTCAAGGAACGGCTGGAGAAGGTCATGGGCTTCATGGAGGCGGAAATCTCCGTCCTACAGGTCGAGAAAAGAATCCGCTCGCGCGTCAAGCGCCAGATGGAGAAGACCCAGCGCGAATACTACCTCAACGAGCAGATGAAGGCGATCCAGAAGGAGCTCGGCGAGGGCGAGGACGGTCGCGACGAGGCCGCCGAGATCGAGGCGCGCATCAAGAAGACCAAGCTCTCCAAGGAGGCCCGCGAGAAGGCGGAAGCCGAGTTGAAGAAGCTGCGGACGATGTCGCCCATGTCGGCGGAATCGACCGTGGTCCGCAACTACCTCGACTGGATGCTGTCCATCCCGTGGCAGAAGAACTCCAAGGTCAAGCAGGACCTGAATTTCGCCCAGGAGGTTCTGGATACGGATCATTACGGCCTCGACAAGGTCAAGGACCGCATCGTCGAGTATTTGGCCGTGCAGAGCCGTCAGAAGAAGCTGAAGGGGCCGATCCTGTGCCTCGTCGGCCCTCCCGGCGTCGGCAAGACCTCGCTCGGCAAGTCGATCGCCAAGGCGACCGGCCGTGAGTTCGTGCGCATGGCGCTGGGCGGCGTACGCGACGAGGCCGAGATCCGCGGTCACCGCCGCACCTATATCGGCTCGATGCCCGGCAAGGTCATCCAGTCGATGAAGAAGGCGAAGAAGTCCAACCCGCTCTTCCTGCTCGACGAGATCGACAAGATGGGCATGGACTTCCGCGGCGACCCGTCTTCCGCGCTGCTGGAGGTGCTCGACCCCGAGCAGAACCAGAGCTTCATGGACCATTACCTCGAGGTCGAATACGACCTGTCGAGCGTGATGTTCGTGACCACGGCGAACACGCTGAACATCCCGCCGGCCCTGATGGACCGCATGGAGATCATCCGCATCGCCGGCTACACGGAGGACGAGAAGGTCGAGATCGCCAAGCGGCACCTGATGCCGAAGGTGGTGCGCGACCATGCGCTTCAGCCGAAGGAGTTCTCCGTCAGCGAGGAGGCGATCCGCACGATCATCCAGCGCTACACCCGCGAGGCGGGCGTGCGCAGCCTCGAGCGCGAGATGATGAAGCTCGGGCGCAAGGCGGTGACCGAGATCCTCAAGACCAAGAAGCCGTCCGTCGACATCACGCCGGACAACATCGCCGACTATCTCGGCGTGCCGCGCTTCCGCTTCGGCCATGCCGAGGGCGAGGACCAGATCGGCGTGGTCACGGGTCTGGCCTGGACCGAGGTGGGCGGCGAATTGCTGACCATCGAGGGTGTCATGATGCCCGGCAAGGGCCGCATGACCGTCACCGGCAACCTCAAGGACGTGATGAAGGAGTCCATCTCCGCCGCCGCATCCTATGTCCGCAGCCGGGCCATCGACTTCGGCGTGGAGCCGCCGCTGTTCGACAAGCGCGACATCCACGTGCACGTGCCGGAAGGCGCGACGCCGAAGGACGGACCGTCCGCGGGCGTGGCCATGGCCACCGCCATCGTCTCGATCCTCACCGGTATCCCGGTGCGGGCCGACGTGGCGATGACCGGCGAGATCACGCTGCGCGGCCGCGTGCTGCCCATCGGCGGCCTCAAGGAGAAGCTTCTGGCCGCCCTGCGTGGCGGCATCAAGAAGGTGCTCATTCCGGAGGAGAACGCCAAGGATCTGGCCGAGATCCCGGACAACGTGAAAAGCGGTCTGGAGATCGTGCCGGTCAGCCGGGTCGGCGAGGTGCTGCGCCATGCGCTGGTGCGCATGCCGGAGCCGATCGAGTGGGTGGAGCCGGTCACGCCGCCGAAGGCGGCCGAGGCCGTGGACGAGGCCGGCAAGGGCCTCGCCCATTGAGCCTTGGTTAATTCAAGGTTAGCGAATGGAAGCCGGACCCGAAATGGTCCGGCTTTCTTGTTGAAACCCAAGGTTTCCAAGGGTTTTAAGCGCGTCGGAGTGATTTTCCGGCTTGGTCTTTGTGAAACTTCTTTCTACAGTCGCGTCCTTGCCGGTCGAGTCGAAGAGCCCGGTTTTCTCTAGGAAGGGATTTTAGATGAACAAGAACGAACTCGTCTCTGCCGTCGCCGAACACGCCAAGCTCTCCAAGGGCGACGCGCAGTCGGCCGTCGACGCCGTGTTTGCCGTCATCACCAATGAATTGAAGGGCGGCGGCGACGTCCGTCTGGTCGGCTTCGGCAATTTCAGCGTCGCCAAGCGCGCCGCCTCGACCGGCCGCAACCCGCAGACCGGCGCCGAAGTGAAGATCCCCGCCCGCACGGTCCCCAAGTTCGCCGCCGGCAAGGGCTTGAAGGACGCCGTCAACTAAGGACTGCGCGCCGCGCGGGCATTCGGCCCGCCGACTTTTTTTCGGACGGCCGGGAAACCGCGCCGTCCGCTGTCGTTTCTGCGCTTCGCGCTGGAGGCGCGAGCCAGGCGAACGGACGGGGAAAATAGGGAAAATGGTGGGCGATGACGGGCTCGAACCGCCGACATCTTCGGTGTAAACGAAGCGCTCTACCAACTGAGCTAATCGCCCCATCGCGCCGCGACGTTTAAGCGGTTCGCCTCCTGTCCGCAAGGGGGAACGGCTGCCGGCGCACCTGTCCGATACGGCACGGACGTCGATCCTTGACCTGCCTGTACCAATTTTCTAACGTCCGCCTCACCGTGGCACAGGAATGGATGGAACGGCCCTATGGGAGGCAAGACACTCACGCGCGCCGACTTGGCCGAGGCCGTGTATCGGAAGGTGGGGTTGTCCCGCACCGAATCCGCGTCCCTGGTGGAGTCCGTGCTCGACGAGATCTGCGACGCGATCGTGCGCGGCGAGACGGTCAAGCTCTCGTCCTTCGCCACGTTTCACGTCCGTTCCAAGAACGAGCGTGTCGGGCGCAATCCCAAGACGGGGGAGGAGGTGCCCATTCTTCCCCGCCGCGTCATGACCTTCAAGGCGTCGAACGTGCTTAAAAGCCGCATCCTGCGCACGCATCAGGCCAAATCCAAGCCCGGCAAGCAGGCCTGACGCCCGGAACGCTGGAATCCTCTTGAATATCGTCCGGTAAACCGCTGGAATGCGGATGGATTCGCCATCGGGGAGCAGCATCGTGGATAAAAGTCCTGACGCCTTCCGCACCATCAGCGAGGTCGCGGAGGATCTCGACCTGCCGCAGCATGTGCTTCGCTTCTGGGAGACGCGCTTCGCCCAGATCAAGCCGCTGAAGCGCGGCGGCGGACGGCGCTACTACCGGCCGCAGGATGTCGACCTGATCAAGGGCATCCGCACGCTGCTCTATGACCAGGGGTACACGATCAAGGGCGTGCAGAAGATCCTGCGCGAGAACGGCAGCCAGTTCCTGGTCGCCGTCGGCAACGGCGACCGCGCCGCCGCCGAGGCCATCGCGCAGCGCAAGCAGGCCGAGGCGGTGCCGCTGACGCCGGCGGCGATGCCGCGCGCGGCCGACGACGAGGTGCTGCTGGGAGAGGCGAAGGTCAAGCCGTCGCGTCGCTTCTTCGGCCTGGGAAGCCGCGAGGAGGAAGGTCCGCTGCCGACGGGCTCGACATCCCTGTCCAAGGACAACAGGGCGCTGCTGCAGGAAGCGCTTTTCGATCTTCTGGAGTGCAAGCGCCTGCTGGATCAGGTACGCTAAGCCTGTCTCCCGAAAGCGGGAGCCTGGTTTCGGGACCAGGACATGCGTCAAGACAAAACAGAAAGCGCGGGATCTGAATGATCGCGACGCGCTTCAGCTAGGCATCGCTCACGCCTGAGCAGTCACGGCGCATACAAACCCGTCACGGCAAGGCTGGTTCGGGCTCGTCTCGATGGCCGATGGTACATTCAACCGGCGCCGGCCGGGACAAGGCGGACTTTGCACAAGTCCGCCTCTGACAGGAAATGTCAGGCCGCGGCCTTAGCCTTGCGTGTCCGCTTCGGCTTGGCAGGGGGCTCGGGCGCCTTCACCGGCTCCGGCTCGGGCTTGCGACCGAGACCCATCGATTTTGCGAGGCTGGAGCGGGCCTCGGCGTAGTTGGGAGCCACCATCGGATAGTCCGATGGAAGATTCCACTTGGCGCGATATTCCTGCGGCGTCATCTGGTGATGGGTCATCAGATGGCGCTTGAGCGATTTGAACTTCTTGCCATCCTCCAGGCAGACGATGTGGTCCGAATGCACGGACCGCTTGGGGTTGACGGCCGGAACCGGCGCCGCGGCGGGCTCTTCGGCCGGCTGGCTGCCCAGGCCAGAGATGGAGCTGCTGACCGAACGGATGAGTTCGGGGAGTGCCGCGATCGGAACAGAATTGTTTTCGACATAGGCCGCAACAATATGCGCCGTCAGCTGCGCAAGGCTGATCGCTGAGTTATCGGACATCATTTCCTCGGATTTGAAACTGAATTCTCACTTTGCTACCCGAAATTGATATCGGATGCAATCCGCCTAACGCTTGAAGATTCTTCCTGTAACCAGAAACCGGCGTTGATGTTTTGTTAATCCGCGCTTGGGAAGGAGAAAATATCAGAAATGACCTTAGTTTATACTTTTATACAAAAGTTATCAAATAAAAGTAAGGTCCATAGAGAGAAAAAATCCATGATGCAAAAGTCGGTAAGGTAAAAACAGCGCAGGAAACTATTTTGGTTTCTATAGGAAGCGCCCAATTCGTTGTTTAGCCGAAGATTTTGATGCTGATATTTGGCCGGTATTTACAATATCGACGGGTCGCGCCGCCTGGGCTGCGAATGCGGCATCCGAACCCGCAGAAGCCGCCGCAGGCCTCCGAAATCGCCTCACGAACGCAAATCTCGCTGGAATCATTGCGTGTTTCAACAGCGAATCATGCTGCGCGGACCGCCGGGTAGGGCCCCGCAGCCGCCGGGCGTGAAGCCGGTCATACAGGCCGTTGTGCTTTGAGGATGAAGTCCTCGAGCCGCTCGAAAAGGACTGGCCACGCCTTTTCCTGCGGCAGGACCATATGGTTCCTGCTGTCCAGCATGACGAACTCCGCTCCCGGTATCCGCGACGCGAGCTGGCGGCCCTGATCGATCGGCTGCACGGCGTCGTGGCGGGAATGCAGCACCAGTGTCGGCACATCCACCGTCTCAACGAGGTCGCTGACGTCCAGCCGGTCCACGGTCGCGCGCAACGCGACCGCGTTCTCCGGCGAGGTCGTCTGCTTCTGCAGGTCGACCAGCGATTGCGTCTGCTCGCGATCTCCATCGGGAATGAACAGCGTGGCGAAGGCGTCGATGAAGGCGCTGCCGGGCTTGCCCCAGCCATGCCGCATCAGGGTCAGTATGGCTTCGGCCTGAGCCCGCTCGCTCTCGTCCGCCCGTATCAGGCGTCCTTTCTCGAAGCCGCCATGGAGCACGAGATGGCTGACCCGCCCGGGATGCCGATGCGCGAAGGCGACGGCGGTCGGCGCGCCCTGTGATGTCCCGTAGATCGCCACGCGGGCGAGACCCGCATGATCGATGACGGCCTCCAGGTCGTCGACGAAGCGGTCGAGCGACAACTCTCCGGCATGCCAGTCGGACAGGCCGTTTCCCCTCTGGTCGTAGCGCACCAGATGGAAGCTGCCGCTCAGGCGCTCCAGCATCGGCCGCCAGATCGGGCTGTTCCAGTCGTGCTCCAGATGCGTGAGCCAGTGGCCGACCTTCACCAGCGGATAGCCGTCGCCGCTTGCCGCATAGGCGATGCGCGTGCCGTCGCGGGAGCGGCAGAAGGCGATGCGCTGGCGCCGTGCCGGGTTGCCCGTCGCCACCGTCCGGGCAGACTCGTCGTCCGTTTCGACCGGGCCGACGAAGCGGAAGCCGCGGCGCGGTATGGTCCTGATCCAGTTCTGGGCCCTGCCGTCGTCGTCGATGGAGGCCCGCGCCGCGCTGATCCGGGCGCTGATGGCGGCGTCCGAGACGATGCGGCGGTTCCAGACGGAGGCGATCAGCTCGTCCCGGCTGACGACGCGGTCGCGCGCCTGCAGCAACTGGCACAGAAGGTCGAAAACCTGCGGCTCGATTGGGCGCGGCTGACCGGAGGCGAGCAGCTCGCGGGTCTCCTGCACCAGTTCGAACTGCCCAAACCGATAGCGCATGGAAAAATCATAGCACGACGCGCGCACCGGAAAACCATGGCCGGGAAAAAGTCGGAGGACGGCAAGGAAATCGCAAGGTCGCGGTCAAGCGCGCCAGGCATCGCGGGCGCACATTGTCCCGCATCGAAACGGGAGAGCGACGCCATGACACGCGCATCGGACGACGTTGCGATCCGGCGGCGGCCGGACGGGTCCATCGACATCGATTTCTATGCCCGCCGTGGGGCGGCGTTGCGGATGGACGCCAGAAGGAAGGCGTGGTCGCGATGGGGCCGCGCCGTCCGCGAGGCCTTTCGGCACGCGGTCCGCTCCGGCTTCGGGCTCCGTCTCGGGGCGCAAAGCCCGTGGAAATCGACGTGATGGAGAGGCGCGGCTAGCCCGGCGAGAATTCCGACGATGCCACGTGGCGGACGCCGCCGCCCGCCTGCGCCTCCCCGGCCAGGTTCATGTAGTAGACCGCGAGCAGGCGGCCCGGCTCGATCTCCATAACGCGGGGATAGCCGAGGTCCCAGCTTCCGCCGTCCTGGCGCAGGATCCCCTCGCGCCCCCAGCGTCGCCCGCCATCCTCGCTGATGCGGTAGCGTATTCCGTAGGGCGCGCGCCGGTAGCCGTAGACGCAGACCAGGCGACCGTCCGCCATCTCCACCAGATCGCCCGGCGCGCCCCAGTCGTTCACGCGCGACAGGAAACGGAACGTGCGGCCCATGTCCTCGCTCTCGAAGATTTCCGTCCACAGCGTGCCGACCGGATCGCGCTGGCTTCGCACCGAGCAGATCAGCCGCCCGTCGCGCAGCGGCAGCGGCCGGGGATACATGTAGCGATGCGCTCCGAACCTCGGCGTCACCAAGGGAGGGGCATCCACCTCGTCGTCGAAGGCGGCCGGCGTGATGAAGCTGAGGAACGCCCAGTCGCGGCCGTCGCAACTGCCGTAGAGCACCGGCCGGCGGCGCCGCCCGTCGGCGGATGCCGCCGTCAGCCCGGCGATCCACAGGCCGTCTTGCCGGCGCGCGAAACCGCCATGCCCGGACAGCGAGGCGAACTGCGCCGTCGGAATCCGGATCGGCCTTCGCCAGTTCACGCCGCCATCCGTCGAGAGGCGCATCCACGGCGTTGCTTCCGGAATGAGCAGGGCCGGCGAGGAGCCCATGGCGACGATCGAATCGGCGCTGGAAAGGTCGAAATCCCCGCTCTCGTCCGATGTGGGGCCGACCTGCTCGCCGGCCGGTTCGGGCGTTTCGAAAATGGGTTGCAGGCTCGCCGCGTCCCAGCTTCGACCGCCGTCGCGCGAGCGGATGGTGCACATCTGCCGCCGCGACATGGTGATCCGGTCGTGATTGACCGAGCCGGATTCGTAGGTGCAGTCCGCCCGCATGAAGGCGCAGACGAGATCCCCGTTCGCCACCCGCCAGAGGCCGCCGAGGAAAGGATGGCTGCCGAAGGCGTTTTCGTCGCGATAGACGATCCGGTGCTTGGCTTCGACTGTTTCAGGCATCGTCCAGAACCAGATTGACGGATGTTGAGAAGGGTGAGCACAACGGAGCCGATCCGGCTTGCCGCTTCGCGATAAGACAAAGCCATTCCGGGCAAGGCCGGGCCGAGGGGAAAGCCGCAGGCGCGCGCCGCGTCTCTCAGATTCGCCGGTCCTGCTTCAATATCTTGTTGTTACGCATGCCTGTCCCGCTTTCATCGCGCAAGCTGTAGATCAGCCGCCTGCGGCACTTCAACATGCCCGCCGGCCGGTTTCGCGACACGAAATTGCCTGTGCGGAGATCGGATGTCACGTCGTTACGCTTCCGCGCACAAGTGTTCCCGCTCCGCGCATCCACCCCGAGCGGAAAGAAAATTCTATGATTTCAATTGGTTGATGGCGCGCCCGAAGAGATTCGAACTCCTGACCCCCAGATTCGTAGTCTGGTGCTCTATCCAGCTGAGCTACGGGCGCCTGTCGGCTAGCGCAACCGCCCGAGGGGGCCATCGCGAAGCGCGCTGTTACCTAGCGACTGCTGCCGGGAAATGCAAGCAGCATCCGGTGAAAAGCTGTCGCGGCTCGCAAAAGCTGTGGCGCGCCGCCTTCGGCTCGGTTTGCCGCGCAGGCAGCGGCCCGGACCTGTTATAGTCGCGCCGGGGAAGGCGGCGGATTCGTCCGATCGCGCCGCGGCGGAACGCAATGGAGGATCGATGCCCTCGCTGAGCATCAGGATCAATCTGGACCCGGACGGGCGTATCGGCCCCGGAAAGGTCGAACTGCTCGAACAGATCGCGGCCTTCGGCTCGATATCGGCCAGCGCCCGCAGGATGAGCATGTCCTACAAGCATGCCTGGGACCTGGTCGAGGAGATGAACAGGATGTTCGGCAAGCCGGTCGTCTCCGCCCAGACCGGCGGCAGGCGAGGGGGCGGCGCCAGCCTCACGCCCGTCGGCCTGGCCGTGGTCAGCCGCTTCCGCGCCATCGAGCGCGCCGCCACCTCGGCGGCCGAACAGCATCTGCAGGCGCTTCAGGCAGAGATCGCCGATGCGGATGACGGTTCGACGGGCAACTGAAGCAGCAGTCTCCAAGCCTGCAGGAAATGTGGCATGCCCGGCTCGAGATAGAGAGAGAAAAAAGTGGCTGGGGAACCTGGATTCGAACCAGGACTAACGGAGTCAGAGTCCGTGGGTCTACCGTTAACCTATTCCCCAAGGCCGCGGGCCGGCGCAAGCGCCGAAGCCGACTGCGCTGCCTTTTAGCCATGGCCGCGAAATAGTCAACCCGCTGTTCCGGTTCAAGGCGTCTGGGAGGTTCGCGGGGATTGCGTCCTGCCGTGTGCTTCGTGGCCGGCCTGGAGCGGGTCGGCAAGGGCGCGGCCCTTTGTGTTTTCCTCGCCGGCTGCTATTGTGCACCCAACTCGAGACAAGGTGCCTGCCGCGTCCTTCCGGACAGCGCGGCGCCGAGGGACAGAACGTGACGAACCCCGATACCGGCGTCCTCATGCCGGAAGCGGGCGTGGCAGGAAGCGGCTCCGCGTCCGGTCGGCCTGAACAGGCCGGCGGCATCAGCGAAGCCGGCCGTCCGCGGCCTGGGCAAGCAGGCCCGGTCGACGCGCCCAACAGGCCGAAGCACAAGAAGCCGCGCAAGCGCCGCCGCGGCCGCAAGGTTTTCGCGCGGACCGAATCGACAGCGGGTGTCGCGGCGGTGCTCGCGGCGGAGGCTGCCCCGCAGCCTCTCCCGGCACAGCAGCCGATCCTTCCGGCGCGTCCGGCCAGACGGTCCGACCTGCCGGTCTTCGCTGCGCTCGACCTCGGCACGAACAACTGCCGGCTGCTGGTCGCCGTGCCCGGCCGGCCGGGCCAGTTCAGGGTCATCGACGCCTTTTCGCGCATCGTCAGGCTGGGCGAGGGGCTTTCGGCCAGCGGCCGGTTGTCCGAAGCGGCCATGGAACGCGCCGTCGGAGCCCTGCGCATCTGCGCGGAGAAGCTGCGCAGCCGCGACATTGCCGGGGCGCGCCTGATCGCGACGGAGGCCTGCCGGTCCGCCGCCAACGGCCACGCCTTCATCGACCGCGTGCGGCGCGAGACCGGCATCGCGCTGGAGATCATCGACAGGAAGACCGAGGCCCGGCTGGCGGTTTCCGGCTGCGGGTCGCTGGTCGAGCAGGGAACGGACGGCGTCGTCCTCTTCGACATCGGCGGCGGCTCCTCGGAGATCGCGCTGATCGACATTCGCGGCCACCGTTCGCCGCGCCTGTCGAATCACATCGTCGCCTGGACCTCGCTGCCGGTCGGGGTCGTCTCGCTCGCCGAGCGGTTCGGCGGCCACGACGTCACCCGCGAGAGCTTCGCCGCCATGGTCGGACATGTCGCTGAGCTGCTGGCCGGATTTGCCGGGCGTGGACGCCTCGACCCCTTGATGGGCGGGCGCTTTCATCTGCTTGGAACCTCGGGCACGGTCACCACGCTGGCGGGCGTGCATCTCGGCCTCGAGCGCTACGACCGCCGCCGCGTCGACGGGCTGTGGATGGACAGCGCCAGCGTCGACGCCATGACGGAAAAGATGCTCGGCTGGAGTTTCCAGGAGAGGGTGAGCAACAATTGCATCGGCGCCGATCGCGCCGACCTCGTCCTGGCCGGTTGCGCGATCCTCCAGGCGATACGCGAGGTCTGGCCGGCCGACCGCCTGCGCGTCGCGGACCGGGGCCTGCGGGAGGGAATCCTGACGGAATTGATGAACGATCACGGCGTGTGGCGTCGCCACGCGCAGCGTGGCGCGCGGCCCGGAGCGCGGGCATGACGAGGAAGCCGGAGGGATCGAAGGGCGGTACGCGCGCGCTGAAGACGCGCGTCAAGAAGTCGACCTTGAAGGAATCGTCGCGCCGCTGGCTGGAGCGGCACATGAACGACCCCTATGTGCAGCGGTCGAAAGCCGACGGCTACCGCTCGCGCGCCGCCTACAAGCTGATCGAGATCGATGACCGCTACAAGCTGTTGAAGCCCGGCATGAAGGTGATCGACCTCGGCGCCGCTCCCGGCGGCTGGAGCCAGGTCGCGGTCTCCCGGGCACGCTCGGACGCAGGCGCCCCCTCCGTGATCGGCATCGACTACCTGCCGGTCGATGCGGTGCCCGGCGCGACCATCCTGCAGATGGATTTCCTCGACCCCGATGCGCCGGCCCGGCTGATGGAGGAGCTGGGCGGCGCGCCGGATATCGTGCTGTCGGACCTCGCCGCGCCCACCACGGGCCACCGGCGCACGGACCATCTGCGCACCGCGCATCTGTGCGAGGTGGCGGCGGACTTCGCCGTATCCATCTTGAAGCCGGGCGGACATTTCCTGGCCAAGACTTTTCAGGGCGGCACGGAGCGCGAGATCCTCGACATGCTCAAGCGCAATTTCCGCGCTGTCCATCACGTCAAGCCGCCGGCCTCGCGGGCCGAATCGGTCGAGCTCTATCTGCTCGCCAAGGACTTCAAGGGCTCAGCCTGAGCGATCCTTCGCCTGGCGCCGGGCGGCATGCCCCGAAAGCTCCGCTCCCGCATCCGCCGGCAGGCGCAGGCAGGAGACGAAAGCGGCCGTCATGATCGCGCCGATGATCAGGAAGGCGGCGACGAAGGCCGTGCGGCTCGTCGCATCGACGCCGGCGACATAGGCCGTCGCCTCCAGCACGCCGCCGCCCAGGGCGACGCCGATGGCGATGGTGATCTGCTGAAGCGCGGCGGCCAGCGAGGTCGCCTGGCTGGCCTGTTTCTCGTCGATGTCGGCGAAGACCAGCGTGTTGCACGAGGTGAAGAAGAACGAGCGCACGACGCCTCCGACCATCAGGGTGGAGACGATGAACAGGATCGGCGTGGCAGGCGTGAAGAAGGCGCAGAGCGCGAAGGTGGCTCCGCCCACGATCGCCGCGAACACCATGATGTTGCGGAAGCCGCCGAGCCGGAGCGCGGGCCGCGTGAGGAATTTGGACAGAAGCGCGCCGATCGCCGAGGGCAGGGCGAGCAGGCCCGACTGGAAGGGCGAGAGCCCGAAGCCGATCTGGAAAAGCAGGGCGAGCAGGAAAGGGCTCGCGCCCGCGCCGATGCGAAACAGCGAGCTCGCCACGTTGACCTCGCGGAAGACCTTGATGCGGAACAGGCGCAGGTCGAGGATCGGGTTCTCCGTCCTGCGGCTGTGGCGGATGTAGAGCGCCATCGCGACGATCCCGGCGGCTAGCGTGATCACGCCGACGACGGGCGGCAGAGCCGGCAGGCTGACCACGGAGAGGCCGAAGACGACGCCGGACGCGGCGATGCCCGCCAGGAGGAAGCCGGTCACGTCCAGCCGTCGCGGCTCGCCGCGCGCGATCTCCGGCAGGAAGCGGCCCGCCAGCCATATGCCGCCAAGGCCGATCGGCACGTTGACGAAGAAAATCCAGTGCCAGCTCAGGAACGTGGTGATGAAGCCGCCGACGGGCGGGCCGACGAGCGGCCCCGCGACGCCGGGGATCGTCAGCCAGGCGACGGCGTTCAGGAGATGGCGTCTTTCCGTGACGCGCAGCAGGACCAGCCGCGCCACCGGCGTCATCATCGCGCCGCCCATGCCCTGGAAGAAGCGGGCGAAGACGAATTCCGGCAGGCTGCCCGAAACGGCGCAGGCGATCGAGCCAAGCACGAACACCCCCAGCGCGGCGCGGAACACGCGCTTGGCGCCGAAGCGGTCGGCCATGTAGCCGCTGGCCGGAATGAACACCGCCAGCGACACCAGATAGGCGGTGAGCGCCAGCTTCAGCGCGATGGGCGAGGTGCCGATATCGGCCGCGATCGCCGGCAGCGACGTGGCGATCGCGGTCGAATCCATGCTTTCCATGAAAAGGGCGACCGCGAGGATCAGCGGGATGGTTCTGTTCAACGTCTTGCCCGGATGGCGGCGTCCGATGCCGCTGGCGCTTGTGCGTGCGTTATCACGAGTCCTGGGCGGTGTCCTCCCTGGCCCGGCAATTTCGCCTGCCGGGCGCGCAGGGCAGCAGGCGCTTATTTGCGCTTTTCACAGCGAAACGGAAATGGTACCAGCCCTTGCCAATCCAAGACGGAAAACAGAGTCGGCGCGACCCATCGTGGTTGGCGCCGCTTCGCATTTGGAAGGATGGCCATGGCCAGGATCGTAGAATCGTCCACGGGCTTGCTCGCTCTCACCTTCGACGACGTGCTGCTGCAGCCGGGCCATTCGGATGTCATGCCCGGCCAGACCGACATCTCGACGCGGATCGCCGGCGACATCGACCTGAACCTCCCCATCCTGTCGGCCGCCATGGACACGGTGACGGAAGCGCGCCTGGCCATCGCCATGGCGCAGGCCGGCGGCATCGGCGTCATCCACCGCAACCTCACGCCAGTCGAGCAGGCCGAGCAGGTGCGCCAGGTCAAGAAGTTCGAATCGGGCATGGTGGTGAACCCCGTCACCATCGGCCCGGACGCCACGCTGGCCGATGCGCTGGCGCTGATGCGCTCACACGGCATTTCCGGCATTCCGGTGGTGGAGAACGGCGGCAGCGGCGGGCAGCGCACTGGCCGTCTCGTCGGCATCCTGACCAATCGCGACGTGCGTTTCGCCTCGGACCCCGCGCAGAAGGTCTACGAGCTGATGACGCGCGAGAACCTGATCACGGTCAAGGAGACCGTCGACCAGAACGAGGCCAAGCGCCTTCTGCATCGCCACCGCATCGAGAAGCTGCTGGTGGTCGACAAGGGCGGTAACTGCGTCGGCCTGATCACCGTCAAGGACATCGAGAAGTCGCAGCTCAACCCGCATGCGTCCAAGGACGCGCAGGGGCGGCTGCGCGCCGCCGCCGCCACCAGCGTCGGCGAGGACGGCTTCGAGCGCGCCGAGCAGCTGGTCGACGCGGGCGTCGACCTTTTGGTGGTCGACACCGCCCACGGCCATTCGCAGCGCGTGCTGGAAGCGGTGGCGCGCGTCAAGAAGCTGTCCAATTCGGTGCGCGTCCTTGCCGGCAACGTCGCCACCGCCGAAGGCACGCGGGCGCTGATCGACGCCGGCGCGGATGCCGTCAAGGTCGGCATCGGGCCGGGCTCCATCTGCACGACGCGCGTCGTTGCCGGCGTCGGCGTGCCGCAGCTTTCGGCGATCATGTCGGCGGTGGAGGAAGCCTCGAAGGCCGGCATCTCGATCATCGCCGACGGCGGCATCAAGTATTCCGGCGACCTCGCCAAGGCGCTCGCCGCCGGCGCGGGCGCGGCGATGATCGGCTCGCTTCTGGCCGGCACGGACGAGAGTCCCGGCGAGGTCTATCTGCACCAGGGCCGCTCGTTCAAGGCCTATCGCGGCATGGGCTCGGTCGGCGCGATGGCGCGCGGCTCCGCCGACCGCTACTTCCAGGCCGAGGTGCGCGACACGCTGAAGCTCGTGCCCGAGGGCATCGAGGGGCAGGTGCCCTACAAGGGACCGACTGCGGGCGTGCTGCACCAGCTCGCCGGCGGGCTCAAGGCGGCGATGGGCTATGTCGGCGGCCGCGACCTGCAGGATTTCCGCGACAGGGCGACCTTCGTGCGCATCTCCAACGCCGGCCTGCGCGAGAGCCACCCGCACGACGTGATGATCACCCGCGAAAGCCCGAACTACCAGGGTTCCATGTGAGCCGGGCCGCGGGCCGGCAGGCTTCGGAGGCGCGGCGATGAACGAGACAGCCATCCTCTGGCCGCTGCTGGCGCAGGTCGCGCTGACCTATGTGGTCTATGCGGTGCTGGGATACCGGCGCCGGGAGGCGGTGCTGCGGCACGGCGCCAGCCCCGACAATTTCAGGCTGCGCACCACCGAGCCGGAAAGCAGCGCGACGGTGGCCAACAACCTCAGCAACCAGTATGAGCTGCCGGTCCTGTTCTACGTCGTGTGCCTCGGCCTCTACGTCACGCAGGGCGTGTCCGCCGTGACGCTGCTGCTGGCTTGGCTGTTCGTGCTGGCCCGGATCGCGCACGCCTTCATCCACCTGACGTCCAACCGCGTGTCGCGGCGCGGGCTGGCCTTCGCCGTGGGCTACGTGCTGCTCGGCGTACTGTGGCTGTGGTTCGCCCTGCACGTGGCCGGCGCGGTCTGAACCGCACGGCGTCGGTGATTGCCACGAGCCGGTAATCTGGCTGAGGCCCCCTCCGGCCCTTCGGGCCACCTCCCCCCGTAAACAGGGGAGGATCGGATCGCCGAGGCCGGCATCCCCTCCCCCGCGAAGCGGGGGAGGAGGACCACCGAAGGTGGTGGAGGGGGCGCCTTGCAGTTCCGGTTAAAACCGAACCGCTACGCTATCGCGCCAATCAGCCGATCGCCTTCTGCAGGTTCTCGTCGATCTTGTCGAGGAAGCCCGTGGTGGAGAGCCACGGCTGGTCGGGACCGATCAGCAGGGACAGGT
>JAPUFC010000071.1 GCA_027492275.1 Mesorhizobium sp.
CGCACCTTCACGTTGTAGTCGACAACCCGCTTAACAGGCACAAGGATCTTCATGGAGTTCAATCACCGATAGAGAGGCGCGGCCCCGGGTGAAACAGATCGATCGGGCAGCGTTCTGGTGGAGATGCAGCTCGGCTCACTGCCAAGCGGTTGAAAAGCAGCAACCGCAAACCGTGGGTTGCGCACAGAAGACCTGCCTATGAGTGAAATTCTGCCGGCACTCGTGGCGCTTTGGACAGTTCTTCAAGGAGAATAGGTACACCGACCGTGCAGGTGTGCATCCCGAGGCAGGACGTGATCTGGTAAACCTCCATGATCTCCTCCTTGGTCGCTCCGAATTTCAACGCATTCCGGATGTGGAATCGCAGTCCTGGTTCATAGAGCTTCGTCGTCGCCGCATTGATTGCGATGTAGATGAATTCTTTGATCTTGGGCGGGAGGGTTCCCTCCTTCCAAGGCACCGACGAGAAGCGCACATAAGCTTCGAAGAAGTTCGGGTCCAACTTCAGCAGGTTGTCCCAAAGCGTGTTCCAATACCCTCGCGCGCTGACAAACTCTTCCTTCAGAGCGATACGACGGGCATCGAGGGGCGTGTCCAGGCCGCAATCGATGCCGGCTTCCCGAAGACCATCGAGCAGCGCCGGCATCCCCATCGTAAACGTATGCATGCCGATCACGGAGACCAACTGATAGACTTCCATGATTTCTTCTTTGGTGATGCCGATCTTGAAGGCGTTGTCGATGTGGATGCGCAGTCCCTTTTCGTAGAGATGGGTCGTGACCACATCGATGGCGATGTAGATGAGTTCCTTTGTCTTAGGCTCGAGATAACCGGCCCTCCAAGGCACTCCTGAAAACTCCATGTAGGCTTTGAAGAAGGATGGGCTTAGAGTTAGCAGCCCATCCCAGAAGCTGTTCCAGTATCGATGGTCCTCGATGAACTTCTGCTTCAACTGACGCTGCTCCGGCGTGAGTTCGAAGAGAGCGCTCTCAATGGGTATATCCATGAAGTCCTCAGATAAACGAAGCCGTTTGAGCGTCAAAGCCCGCGCGTTTCCACGCCTGTACGCTTTGGGGACGCCTACAAGCCTGGGCGTGGCGACTAGTGCAGTTCTTCGATGTAAAGGGATGGGCTCGCCTTACCTGTCCCGGAGAAGGCGAATTCGCGGGTCAGCGACGTACCATCGGTGAGGGCGGCGACGCGCCAGCCGGAGATGTGGCCGCGCTCGGGTAGATCGGACAGGTCCATCAGTCGCCCGCCGACCATGACGTGCTTGATCTTGCCCGGTTGCCCCAGAACCGTGACGTCCTGCGAAGGGTCTCCGTCGACGCAAATGATGTCAGCGAGGAATCCTTTCGAAATCTCGCCTGTCTTACCCTTCAGTCTCAGACCGACGGCGCTCTGTTGAGTGGCGCACTGGATCGCCTCGAGGTTGGTCAATCCGAAATAACGGACGAAAACCTCCATTTCGCGATAATGCCACTCACCATAAGGTACAATCTTGAATCCACTCTCGCTACCCGACAGCAACGGGACCCCGGCCTTATAAGCGTGCGTCATCGTGTCGATGCTGTCGGTGATCTCGCGCTCGAAGTGGGCGATGAGGGACTTGTCAGTTCCCAGCTTTTCACCAAAGTCCACGACGTTTGCCTGGAATGTAAAGGCCGGGACAATGGGGATTTTCTTGTCGACT
Organism: Mesorhizobium sp.; assembly: GCA_027492275.1. GTDB lineage: Bacteria > Pseudomonadota > Alphaproteobacteria > Rhizobiales > Rhizobiaceae > JAPUFC01. The sequence continues at coordinate 1,694 of JAPUFC010000071.1, forward strand.
ATCGCGCCGAGCGCCCGGTCATCCATTCCACTGGCGTGCGCAATGAGGTCAAACCCCGCCTGCGCCGCCCGATATGTTGGATCAGCACCGCGACAGTGCGCCATGACAGGCGTGTCAAGATCATGCGCGGTATCACACAAGATCTTGAGTTCGTCATCCGTCCATACGCACATCTCGCCCTTATGGGCCTGGCGCGGAACAATGCCGGTGACGTGGACCTTGATCCAGTCGGTTCCGTTCTTAACCTGGCGGCGAACCTCAGCGACGATCTCGTCCTTGGTCTTCACGACCTTGTAGTATCCACTCACGCCTTCGTCGCTGATCAAGCGGCCGGCGGTGCCACCTACCGTGGTGATCAAGGCGTAGCTGCCACAGGCGATGCGCGGTCCCTGGATGATGTTCGCATCGATCGCATCGCGAACGTCAGTCATGTTCTCGAACGTCGAGTCCGGATCGACGCAGCCTGTGACCCCCGCCCTCAAAAGCTTCCGGGCATTGTAGGAGCTGATGATGGCGGACAGACCATTCCTACGATGATGGAAGAGTTCGTTGTTCGATCCCGCATCGTCGAAGGAAAGGTGGCAGTGTACATCGATCAGGCCGGGCATGATGGTCATGCCCTGCACATCCAGCCGCTCAGCCCGCTGCTCCTGCTGTGCACGAGCGTCGGCATCCGCGCCGACCGCGGCGATCTTGCCGTTCTCGATCAGGACCGACGCGCGGAAGGGCTTGTTCCCCGCTCCATCAATGACGACGCCGTTCTCGATCAACATGGACTTGCTCATCATGCGCTCCCAATGTTTGCGGCTGGGCAGGTGCGTCACCGCTCCTCAAAGCGGCACACTCTCCGACGCAGATAGACATCCACAACAATGCAAAAAATCTAACGGTCGTTTGCTTTTTCTACCATTGGGCCGGCGACCGGTCAAGCGGTGACGCTGACGTCATTCGCAGCACAATCAGGGCTGGAGTTCCGCTTTCTCGAATGACTTTATCGCCGCCCTGCCGATGCAGTGCGGTCGACACATCACAATGAGACGGCAGAAGACTTTTTGGAAGACACGAGCGCGGTCATCGTGGGTGTTTCCGGCCAGATTGCAGGCCGGGCATCGAGTCAGCCAGGTGCCGTCGTCTTGCTTCGCGTGCGCCGTGACTTCGGTTTGGTCGGCGCCTTGGTCACCCCGGCGGAAGCCACGTACGCGCCCTGACGGATCAATCGGATCATATCTTTGGCGATATTCTCCGGCTCCGATTGGCCCGGACGGTACCAGATCAATGACCAAGCCAGCGCGCCGAGAAGTGTCAGGCGCAGGAGCTTCTTGTCGACACCGTCATCTACAGGAAGAGCATCAACCAGATCGCGGAACAGCGATTCGTACTTGTCCCGGAGCGGCACCATCATCTTGCGCACCGACTTGGAATGGCGGTGCGGAAACTCGTAGTCGAGGATCTGGACGAAGTGGTCGCCGCTCAACATCATCTTCGTGTGCATCACGCAGGCACTTTCGAGCCGGTCCCAGGGCTGGTCGCCAATCTGCCCCGCCAGGGTGACGACATTCTGCAGACGAGTGATGCCTTCCTCGTAGACGGCGAGGAAAAGCTCTTCCTTCGACTCGAAGTGATAATAGAGCGACCCCGCCAGGATGCCTGACATCTCCGCGATGTCGCGAATGGAAGCAGCTTCATATCCAGTCTTGTGGAAATGGAGCGCGGCGGCCTCCAGAATACGTTCACGGCGGGTGTCCCCGACTGCACCTTTGCGGTCCGACTCGGCAGACCGACGCTTTGGCGCGGGTCTTTTCAAGGTTTGCCACCCCGGCGGCAAGGTGCCGGCCCCGCAAATGCGCGATTGACACGATCCCGCTGCCGCGGCTCGATCATTGGCGTCACACGCAACAAATCGATCAAGACGGCCACTGCCTGAATGTGTCGCGCTTCCGACTTTAAGCTCATGTCTGATTCTAACTATCGCCCTATTGGCGCTAATTTGGCAGGGACGTCAGCGAGTTTCAACCTGGCAGAGTGAAAAGCCACGGCCAAATGTCGGCTGACCGTTCATTCGTGGCGGATCGCTCTTTCCACCAGGGCAAACGCTCCGTTGACGAGCAGAGCGAGGATGGTAATCAACAGCACGATCGCGAACATCTCGGAATATTTCTGAAGCGCGTAGGAGGATTGCACCATCAGCCCCAATCCTTCTTGCGCAGCAAACAGTTCGGCCACAATGACGGCTACGAAGGAGAGACTGGCGCCGACGCGGAGACCGACCAGGATCGAGTGGATGGCCGAGCGCAGATAGATCTGCAGGTAGGTTTGCGCCGCCCCGCACCTCAAGGATCTCGCCACCTTGGTGAGGATCGGCGGGATGGCGCGCGATCCACCGATCGTCGTCAGAAGGATTGGGAAGAAGGCGCTGATCCCGGCCAGCCAGCCCTTCGATTGTAGTCCCACGCCGAAGATCGCCAGCAGAACGGGATAGACGATCACACGTGGCACCGCGAACAGCCCGGATATGAATGGCGTCGCGATCATCAGCGCCGTCCGCGTGCGTCCCAACCAGAGGCCGAGCGGTACCGCCACCACGATGGCGGCCACAAATCCGACGACGACTGCCGACACGGTGTCGAGCATCGGAGCCCAGATCGCTCCTTTGGCAAACATCATGACAAGGTCTGCGACGACTTCCGCCGGCGACGGCACGAGGTTACTCACGGCCGAGGCGGTCCACCAGCCGCAAATCAAGAGAATCGCCACGCCGGCGCGGAAGATGGCGACGACCGGAAGCGGCGAGCCTACCGGTCCTAGTCGCAGCGGGCGTTTCGCAGGCTGGTTGTTCACGGGATGCATGATCTACTGCAAATCCATCCTCAGTCGTCGTTCGACCTGATCGAGTGCCGCTGAAATCGCCATGGCGAAGACTACGATCACCGCGATGTGGGCCCACATGCTCAGGATTGCGAAGTTGTTGTATTCGTTACCCACACGGAAGCCGATGCCCTTATCGGCCAGGATGAATTCCATCGAGATCGTACCAACAATGCCATACATAATCCCGAGCTTTACACCGGCGAACAGCACTGGGGCGGACGAGGGCAGGACGATCTTCCAGATGCGTTGCAGCGGCGTGCACCGCAGCGACCGGCTCAGCTTGATCAGTTGAGAACTCACCCCGGTAATCGCAACAATCGTATTGAGTGCGACCGGAACCATCACCATGAAGGCAGCGATCGCGATTATGGGCCCTGAGCCTAGCCCCATCAGCGCGAGGAGGATCGGATAGAAGACGACGGTCGGGATCGCATAGAGCGTGACAAGATAGGGCTCGAACACATCGCGGGCTGTGGTCGACGCCGCCAGGGCGATGCCGATGATGACACCGGCTGGCAGACCGAATACGCAGGACAGAACGAGTTCGATCAAGGTCCGGCCGGCATCGCCCCAAAAATGGCTGGTGCCGAGCAAACGGGCCAGTTCGACGGCGATTTTCGATGGCGGTGGAAAGACCACTGCCGAAATCACACCAACTTGCGTCAATGCTTCGAGAGCCGCAAAGATACCGATGGTCGCAGAGATGCGTCCAATCCAGATTATTGCACCGTTGCGATCGTCCTGGGTCCCGTTCATAGCAGCACGTCAAGAATGTCCGATATCCGCATCAAACTCGCTGCTTAGCAGCTCCCACAGCTGGGCCGTGTAGTGGTGAAACGAGTCCGACTGGACGAGAGCCGGCGAGCGGGGCCGGTCGAGCTTGATGTCGATGACTGCTTTCACCACAGAGGGCCGTCGAGAAAGGACCCACACCTCGTCGCTCAACAAGACGGCCTCATGAATGTCGTGCGTGACGAACAGCACGCTTTTCTTCGTAGCTTCCCAGATACGCGTCAGCTCGGCGCCGACCATCCATCGGGTTTGCTGGTCAAGGGCGCCGAATGGCTCGTCCATCAGCAGGATGGCAGGATCGAGCGCCAAAGCCCGGGCAATCGCGACACGCTGCTTCATCCCTCCAGACAATTGCTTCGGCCGGTGGCCCTCAAACCCTTCCAGGCCGACGAGGCGGATCATTTCCCGAGACCGGTGCAATTGCTCGGACATGGGTACTCCCGCCACTTCGAGCCCGAACCGGACGTTGTCCAGAACCGTGCGCCAATGCAGCGTGGAATCCTCCTGGAACACCATCGCGACGTTTGGCGTGGTACCGGACACGACGTTGCCGTTGATGGAGATCGTCCCGGAGCTAGGCCGCTGCAAGCCAGCAACCAGATCCAGGAGCGTGCTTTTCCCGCAGCCGCTCGGGCCGAGAATAGCCACGAAGCGCCCGTTCCTGACGCGCGCGGTCACAGATCCGATCGCAGTGACGGCAGTCTGGCCGGAACCAAAGACCCGGCCGACGCCGTCCAGAGCAACTGCCACATCGTCCTCGACACGGCTTCGTGTGATATCGCGCACGAACGTCAAATCCCCCGAGCCAATACCTTCTTGGCGATGCTGGCATCCGCGAAATCCTCAAACCGTCGTTCGCTCTTGAGCAGACCAAGAGTCTTGGCGGCCGATATGTTCATGGCGACGCCCTCCGGTGAGAGGTCCAAGCGGAAACTGGGCGCAAGCCGCCGAACCGTAGCTTTTGCCACATCCCCATTGATGTCCAAGAACTCGGCATAGATCTTGGCGGCCTCATCGGGTTCGTTCCGCACGAAGGCCTGCGCCTTGTTCACGCTATCGAGAAAGCGCTCCACCACATTCTCGTTCGCCGCGATGAAATCCGTCGTCGAGTAGAAAACGCTTTGCTGCATGCCTGGAAAAGCGTCGGACGACGAGGAGATGACGCGGCCCCTCCCCTCCAACTCAAGACGCGATGAGAGCGGCGGGGAGGACCAGGTGCAATCGACGACATGGTTCTCGAGAGCAGTAGCGCCTGGTCCAGCCCCCTTGACATTGACCAGCGTCACATCTCGATCCGGCTCCAGCCCCACTGCTTTCAACATACTGCGGGCGAAATAGGTCACTAACGACGTCGGAACGTTTACCCCGACCACCTTGCCCTTCAGGTCCTGTGGCGACTTGATCCCGGAATCGGGCCGCACGAGGAAGTCGATCGCCGTCGAGGCCATAAGCGTGCCGATGATACGAAGGTTTGGAAAGCCCTGCTCCTGCGCGACGATTCCCGCCACGCTGCTGGCGGCGCCAATCCGCGTCGACGAGACGACTGCTCGCACCACGTCGGAGGGGGCGCTGAAATTTGCCAGTTCGAGGTTCAAGCCGTTGGCAGCGAATATCCCGCGCTTGAAACCGACGATCAGAGGAATATTGTCCGGCAGCTCCTTGTAGAGAGGCACCGCAAGCGACCCGTTATAGGGTTCTTTGGCACGCTCCTCCGACCAGGATGGCGTTGCGCCGCATGTCAAGCCGCTCGCAAGGCTGATGCCTGTCATGAGCAGTGCGCGCCGCGACACCCCCGATCCGCTCTCTGCCGGCAGATTGCCTGGCGCTCCCTGATATTCCGTCGTCTTAGCCACAATTTTCCTCCCAGACGTTCTTGTGTGCTTCTGCAGCGATGGAGCCAGAATGCCCCGAGGGCACACGGTTCTCTCATTATCAAACAACTGATTGTTTTTTTAGATCGTACCACACGACTGGTCAACGAGATTCAGACGTGTTGGGCGCTGGCTTGATCAACGCGCAATCGCGTGTTCCTCGCGGGCTCGCGTTTGAGGCGGACTTGCCGCAATCCGCAGGATTGCCTTCCCATAGCTGGAACAGTCGCGCCCGTGCGGTTGAACATCAATGCGATGGAAGCTCAACTCATCCTTAGAGCTTGCGAATGGCGCCGGACCTCCATTCGCGTGAATACACGCTACCCTCTTTGCCGATCTCTTTCAAAAGATACTTCTGGATCTTGTTGGTTGCGGTCTTCGGCATTTGTCCACGGACTTCCAAAATCGATGGAATCCAGAACCGCGGAAGCGATGTCTCGCAAAAACGCCAGAAATCCTCGGCGGACATTTCCGCACCGGGCTTCAGGACCACCACCATCTTCACCTCGTCCTCGCCGAGATCCGACTGGACGGCGATCGCAGCACATTCCAGGATATCCGGATGGGCGTTGATCGCCGATTCCAACTCGTAAGACGAGATGTTCTCGCCGCGGCGACGGATGGCGTCCTTCTTTCTATCCACGAAGAAGATGTTACCATCATTGTCCCGCCGGCCGTTGTCGCCAGTGTGGAACCACAGATTGCGGAAAGCCTCGATGCTGGCGGTCTCCTGTCGATAGTAGGAGTGCAGCATGCTGAACGGCTTTCTTGGCCGCACCACGATCTCTCCGACCTCATCGGCCTGTGTGGGCCGATCCTGCGCATCAACGATCTCGACTTCGAACGTCTCGGAATTGGCCTTCCCGCAGGACCGTGGCACGCGTGTTTGACCGTAATTTGTCGCGGTGACGATGCCTGTTTCCGTCGACCCGTACACCTCCACGATGTGACACTTGAATCGCTCCTCGAATGTCGGGTTGTGGTTGCCGATGTAGAAGGCGCGCGCAGGTTGGCTGGCATCGTCGGACCGCTCGGGCTGCTTCAGCAGAATGGGGATCATCGAGAAGATGCCATGGGCGATGTCGGCCTCCGCAGCGCGCACCTCGTCCCAGTAGCTGGTCGCGGAGAATCTCTGTCCAATCGTAATCCTAGCGCCCCCGAGCATCGCGGGAACGACGCCGAGCCAGGCACCGATCGCGTGAAACAGAGGAAGCGGAGTGTAGATCGCCTCATGCGGCTGAAACGCCATGTAGCGCGCCCAATCAGAGGCAAATGTGATCACATGCGCGTTCACGCATAGAACGCCTTTGGAAAGTCCGGTCGTGCCCGACGTGAAGCTGATCGCGTGGGGATGGGCATAGTCCACGTCGATTCCGGGATCAGCCATCGAGCCGGAGTACAGATGTTCGAGCAAGTGGACGTTGGCGCGGGAGGTGATCTCGACGGGAAGCTCGGCCGGCTGCGTCAGAATGACGTGCTTGAGCATTGGCAAGCGTTCGATCATCGGAGAAATCCGGTCGACGAACTCGGGGGCGATGACGAGATGGGTGACCTCGGCGTTGTCGAGCTGGTAGCGCAGGACTTCGCCCCTGTATTCCGTGTTGATCGGCACATAGATCGCGCCGATCCGAGCCGCGGCGAACCAGCTCTCGACGAACTCGGGCGAATTCCGCACGAAAATCGCCAGCTTGCCGAACTTGCCCAGCCCCAGCTCTACAAAACTGTTGGCCACGCGGTTCGTAAGCTCAGCGAAGGCGCCATAGCTGAACGACTTCGATGGGAAAGCAAGGAAAGGAGCGTCAGGCAAGCGCTCGGCCACAGCACGCAACCTCGCACCGACAACGCGATCTTCCAGCGCCAGCTCTTCCAACATCATTCCTCCCCAAGAAGTCATCGAGCGACAGTATTGTCCATCCCGTCAGGCACGTCATTCTTAAAGCGAAGCGTAACCCGGAACATCACCCAACCGCGGCGGCCCGACCCAGCGCTACGCCTTTGGCGATTGCCGGCCGGCGCGCCACGAGCCTTTCGCGCTGATACCCGAGCAGTCCATTCCGAGCAACATAAAACAAACGATCGCTAGAAAAATTTATCGCTTGGGGACAGGCTTAGATGGGTGCGAGACGGAGGACTGCTCGGATCTTCAGACTCTGCTGAATTTAAGTACACTCTCGTAAGGCAACAACACACCTTGACACAGAGATTGCATCGTTCAAAAATCAAACATACGATTGTTTTTTTCGACGGAGCCCGCGGCGCATGAAATGGAACCTCCACCATGTCAACCTGAACGTCTTCGATATGGATGCGACGCGATCCTTTTACCTCGACGCCTTGCAACTCGAGCAGGGGAAGGCTCACACAATCGGAACGAGTTTTGGAGACATGGGGGTCGATGACAGCAACCTGCTATGCGTCGGCGAAGAAAACGCAGGAATACATCTTCTGAAACCTCTCGCGGACTTCGCCAAGCGAACGGGGCTCGCCATCAATCCGGCCGTCGGGGGGCACACGGCGATCCAGGTCGAAGACATCCGCGAAGTCATCCGCCGATTGGACGAAGCCAAGATCTTCTATTCCTACGCACGCGATCACGCCATGCCGGGTATCCATCAACTCTACGTCTACGACCCGTCTGGAAATCTGATCGAGATCAATCAGGCGATGTCCTAGGCCGCTTCCGCGTTGAATCGCGGCCCCTTGATCAGCATGGCTGAACTCGCCCTCAGAGGCCACCTTGTCATCCCTGCTCGAACGCGATGCACAAAGGCGCGCAATCGATTTCCCCATGCGTCGAACCGGATCGCCTGCCCATCCTGGACCCAGATCAACCGGTCGCGCCCACCCCCCCCCGCAGGCATTTGTCGGGAACTCGGGCGAGAAAATGACCGGTAGGAAGCTTGACCACATACCAAACGTTCATTAGAATTTTGACCGGGAGGATATCTATGAAGTGGTCGTTGCATCACAAGAATCTTCAGGTTCACAATCTTGAGGAGACGGTGCGCTTCTATCGTGACATCCTTTGCCTCGACGTCGGCACACCCCATACCATAGGGACGAGCACCGCGAATCTGGGTGTAAACTCGTCAAATCTTGCCGTCATCGGCGACGGCAACAAGGGCTTGCATCTGCTGAAGCCCATGCCGGACTTCGTCCACAGGACGGGAACGCCGATCAACTCCGCGCTGTACGGCCACACCGCGATTTCCGTGGCGGACCTTGAGAGCGTCAAGGCACGCCTGTCCGCAATGGGCTACTTCTACGCCGATCGAGGCAACTGGGCGATGCCCAGCGTCTATCAGGTCTACGTATACGATCCGTCTGCCAATCTCATCGAGATCAATCAGGAGGCCGAGTAAACTTGGCCCATCGGAGGAGCAACCATGAAGATGAATCGCAGAAGGGCCCTGGCGTGCCTGGGCGGGACGATCACGGCCGGAACGGTATTGCGCCACGCACATGCAGCAGAATTCCAACTGAAGTGGGGTACGTCACACGCTCCGAATTTTCCGAGCAACCTTGCCATTCAGCGAGCTGCTGCCGCGATCAAGGAAGAGACTGCCGGTCGTGTTCAAGTTCAGCTGTTCCATTCGGGCCAGTTGGGCAGTGACACCGACATGTTCTCTCAGTTGCGGTCGGGCGCGCTCGACTTCTACATCACCACAGGACCGTTTCTCGGCGCGATCGTGCCGGTTGCCGGAATCACCGGCGTCGGCTTTGCGTTTTCGGACTACGGCAAGGTGTGGGATGCGCTGGACGGAGATCTCGGCAAACACATCCGCAGCAAGCTCATCGCCAACGCGGGCGTCTACCCGTTCGATCACATCTGGGACTTGGGATACCGACAAATCTCGAGCAAGTCGAAGCCCATCGTTACGCCCGACGACCTCAGCGGCTTCAAGATCCGCGTGGCGGTCGTTCCAATCATCCTGTCGTTGTTCAAGGCTTTGGGTGCGTCGCCGACCGCGCTGAACTTCGCCGAGGTCTACTCAGCCTTGCAGACCGGCTTGGTCGACGGACAGGAGAACCCGGTCGGACTGATCTACAACAGCCGCTTCTACGAGGTGCAGAAGTACATCAGCGTGACCAATCACCTTTGGGATGGCCTCTGGCCGCTCGCCTCGACCTCGACGTGGCAAAGGCTGCCGGCCAACCTGCAGGAGATCGTAGCCAAGCATGTCAATGAAGCCGGCAGGTGGCAGCGTGTAGAGTCGAACACGGCGAACGAGAAGCTGCGCAAGTCGCTCGCGGACGCCGGACTGCAATTTGTGAACGCCGACATAGCGGCCTTCCAGGCCAAGCTGAAAGCGCGCGGATACTACGCCGAATGGAGAAAAACCTTCGGCGACGAAAGCTGGTCAATCCTGGAGCGGTATACCGGCTCTCTGGCTTGATGGAAGAGGCACGATCCGCCCGCGCATTCGGCGGCTCGGCGAGATGCGCCGGCGCCTGATCAGGACGGGCAGCCGTTCCATTCGATCGGAATGTCTCCCCGCGTCTCGCCACACTGGTTTTCTTAGATGACGAGGAAAGAACGCATGAAGAGCGTTGACGGTTTGCACTACCGGGTTGTCGATATCCGAAACCCTTGGTTGGAACGCGATGAGACGATTATCTTCCACCATGGGGCCGGGTCCATCAGCGGCGTTTGGTCCGAATGGATTCCGGTGCTGGCCGACCGCTACAGGATCGTGGCATTCGACATGCGGGGCATGGGAGAATCGGCAGCCGCCGCGAAGGAAGACCATTGGAGCTTCGAAAGCTACGCGGACGATGTCATCAGCGTCGCCGATGCCGTTGGTACGGAAAACTTTCATTTCGTGGGCGAATCCTTTGGCGGAACGGTTGGCCTGGTCCTGGGTTTGCGCCATCCGGACCGCGCCTCCACGATTACGGTCAGCAACGCTTCCCACATCGGCAGCGCTATCCAGAATGTCGAGAACTGGGAAAGCGAACTGTCCAATCAGGGCGCTGACTTCTGGTCGCGCGGGATGATGCCAAAGCGCTTCTTCGACGGGGCACTGTCGAAAGAAAAGTGGGACTGGTACCACAAGCAGCAGTCGAGCCATCCTCCGGAGTCGCTGATCAAGGCACGAAAGATTCTGGTCGCCGCGGACCTCAAGGAACGCCTGCGCACGTTGGCTACACCGGTGCTGATCCTGCACCCGGACGGCAGTCCGTTCGTTCCAATTCAGGTGACAGCCGACCTCGTTTCCAGGCTTCCGAATGTCGAACTGCATGTGGTTGGGCACGCCAAGCATGGGCTACCCTTCTCGCATTCCGCTCAGTGTGCCGCCGTGCTGCAGGACTTTCTATCGCGAGCATCGCACGCGTGATTAGAAGCGCATCGCGGCGGGCGATGGCAAGGTACAGAGACATGCCGGGACGATGATGCCCGGTCTTCGCGGCAAATCTGGCATTGACCCAGCATGAGCCGGTGCCCGAAATTCGGCGTTCAACGCACTGGCAAAGCCATCGGATCCAGATCCAGTCGGAACACAGCATGACGACGCACCGGGAATTCGATCGACCATCCACTCCGCTTTCCGACAGGCCCGGTAAATCGGCTGCGCGGCGGCTTGGCGCCGCCTTGCTGGAAGCGCTGCTGGCAGGGCTGCTGATCGCTCTGGTCGCGCTCATCTTCGTGGGCGTGGTGATGCGTTATTTCTTCAACATGCCCCTGTCGTTCGGTGATGAACTCGCGTCGTTCATGTTCCTCTGGTTCGTCATGCTGAGCGCTGTCCTTGCCATGGATCGCCATGAGCACCTACGGTTGTCGATCGCAGTCGACTTGCTGCCGCCACGTGTCGCCTCGTTCGTCAACGTTTTGGGAATGTTGATCATCGCAGTCTTCATCCTGGCGCTGACCCCGGAAGCATTCCGCTACGCCAGGGCAGAGAGCTTCATCGTGTCGCCTGGCCTGGACATCTCCGAGGGCTGGAGAGCAGCAGCGCTTCCGGTCGGATTCGCGCTGATGGCGCTGATCGTCTGCGATGAGATCATCAAGGCAGATTACAAGCTCGACATTCTGTTCGGGGCTCTCGTGGTCGGCGCGTTCATTGTACTCATGCTTTTTCTGCGGCCCGCCCTTCTCGACCTCGGCACCGAAAACATCTTCATCTTTCTGGTCGGCGTCCTTCTGTTTTGCCTCTGCATCGGCATCCCGATCGCCTTTTGCTTCGGCGCCGCAGTCTTGTCGTTCTTGAGCTTCTCGACGTCTCTTCCCTTGTCGGTAATCGTCGGGCGCATGAACGAGGGGATGTCGGGCTTCATCCTTCTGTCCGTCCCCATCTTCGTGCTGCTCGGCTGCATTCTTGACGCCACCGGCATGGGCAAGGCGATCGTCAACGTCCTGGGATCGTGCTTCGGGCATGTGCGCGCCGGCATGTCGTACGTTCTCCTCGGTTCTCTCTATCTCGTCTCCGGTATCTCGGGTTCGAAAGTGTCCGATATGGCGACGGTCGCCCCGGCCCTCTTTCCCGAAATGAAGCGACGCGGCAATAATCCCAGCGAAATGGTATCGCTGATGGCGACAGGCGCCATCATGGCCGACACGGTTCCGCCCAGCATCATGCTGATCGTGATGGGGTCGGTCGTCGGCATCTCGATCGCTTCCCTGTTCATTAGCGGCTTCGTCGTCGCATTTTGGCTGTTGCTGCTTCTCGCAGCGGCCGCGCGGTGGAAGGCCCGGCGTGAGGACATGCGGGGTGTCAAGCGCGCCACCTTCGCCACCATGGGGCGCGCCCTGCTGTTCGCCGCACCGGCGCTTGCCCTCCCTTTTCTGATCCGGAGCGCCGTCACGGAAGGGGTCGCGACGGCAACCGAGGTTTCTACTGTCGCAGTCGCCTACGCATTCGTGATCGGCTCTTGGCTTTATGGCGGGATATCGCTTCGGAAGGCCTACGAGATGCTGGTCGAGACCGCCGCGATGTCTGGCGCGATCATGCTGATCATGGGCACGGCCGCCGCCGCGGCCTGGGCGCTGACACAAACCGGCTTCAGCCAGATCCTCACTGATTTCGTTACCGATCTGCCCGGCGGGTGGGTGTCGTTCATGATCGTCACCATCCTGACCTTTGTCACGCTGGGATGCATGCTCGAAGGACTTCCGGCGATCGTGCTTCTCGCGCCTCTGATGTTTCCCATCGCGCGCAGCCTGGGCATCCATGACGTCCACTATGCCATGGTCATCATTGTTTCCGTGAACATCGGCATGTTCATCCCGCCCATCGGCATTGGCTTTTACATCGCCTGCAGCATCGGCAAAGTTGCTCCTCGGGAGGCGCTGGGCTTCGTTTGGTTCTATCTCGGCGCGCTGATCGTTGGACTGATCCTGATCGCACTTGTGCCGGCGCTAACCATCGGCGTGCTGTAATCTGCGTCGTCGGGTAAAAATAACAAACGCCCGTTTGTAATTGACTAGCTCGAAGTGACCGGTCATTGTCCTGGCGATTGGCCTCGGGTGAGAACAGGGGAAAGAATATGTCTTCGGGAGATCGATCACACAAAGCCACGCCGAAAGATATCCGTATCTCTCGGAGAACACTCGGTATTGCTGCCATAGGGCTGACGGCGACAGCCGTCTTCAGCCCGTATGTCAAACCCGCCAGGTCGGCGGAGTTCACGCTCAAACTTGCGAACGGCTACCTGCCGCAGCATCCTTTGAATCTCCAGCTCAAGACGAGCCTCGAAGCGATCGCACAAGAGACCAATGGGAGGGTCGACATCAAGCTCTTTCCGCAAAGCCAATTGGGAGCCGACGCGGACCTGATCTCGCAGGTGCGCTCCGGCGCACTGGACTTTTATGCAACGGACGGGTTGGTGATGAGTTCGCTGATCCCGGTCGCGGCGTTGAGCAACGTGCCATTCGCCTTTGCAGACTACGCCCATGGGTGGGATGCCGTGGACCATGGCGTCGGCGAGGAGATCCATAGCGCGTTTGACAATGTCGGCCTCCACGCCTTCGACCGTCCCTACGACAACGGCATCAGGCATCTGACGACATCGCGAAAACAGGTCTCAACCGCTCAGGATGTCCAAGGCATGAAGCTGCGCGTGCCGGTCAGCCCTATCCTGGTTTCGCTGTTCAAGAACCTGGGCGTGACACCGGTCCCGATGAACGTTGCCGAGCTCTATTCCGCTCTGCAGACCGGCCTCGTGGACGGCCAGGAAAACCCTCTGGTCGTCATCAGCACGCTCAAGCTCAACGAAGTTCAGAAATACTGCGCCCTGACCGGCCATCTGTGGGGCGCCATCTGGATTAGCGCCAACAAGGACCGTTGGAACAGCCTTCCTTCGGACGTGAAGGCTGTCATCAGCAAGCACATCAATGATGGCGCAATCCAGCAGAGGCAGGCCTCGGCTGACAAAGCGAAGTCGCTTCGCGGGGAGTTGGAGACCGCCGGTCTGATCTTCAACGATCCGAACCTTGACTCATTCAGGCTGAAACTGAGGGAGTCCGGCTTCTACACCGAGTGGCGCGAAAAATTCGGTGCCAAGGCTTGGGCCGCATTGGAAAAGTATGCCTCTCTGTAGAGGCACTAACCACTCCGAATCCTCAAGACGCATAATTATTTGGCCCGGAGACTGGAATGGCTGAACGCTACACGATCAAGGCTTTCATGGACGATGCCAAGGGTATCCTTGCCAAGGACCTGCCTCTGTTGTCCAAGAAGATGGAAATTGGAGACCGCCTCTCGGTTCTCTCCCGGCGCGACGACTTGCTGCGTTATGCCATGCCGGCGGGTGCAGCCGACACGTCGCCGGTGAACTACTTGCTCTGGCGGGAAGCGCCGCATCTGGCGCTGCTGATCGCGCAGTGGGACCCGGGCTATCGCTCGCCTGTCCATGAGCATGGTGATTTCTGGGTCGTCGGGTGTGGGTACAGGGGGCGGGACCGCTGGGACATCTATGAGAGGATGGACGATGGCTCGAAGCCGGGCTACGCGCATGTCGAGATGATCGACCAGGTCGTCGTGGACCCCGGCGTGCCGATCTGGATGCCCGCGCCTCCGCGGGCGATCCATTCTCACAACAACGAGACGGAAAGAAATACGCTCGAGCTGATCTTCTCGGCTTCGGCTCCGCCGGACAGCTCCGACCGCCTGATCTACGAGGTCGAGGAGCGGCGCTGTTATCCGACCCTTTGGAAGCCGTCGGGCATGTTCGTAGGCGACGACTACCCCAAACACCTCGATCGCACGGGGCTGCAGGGCCTGTCGTCGATCCGCTCCAACGTCCGCAGTTGGACGCGCCGCGTCTCCTGCCCACTCTGCACGATGATTGAAGCGACGAGGCTCAGTTCCTTCGCCTGCACGAGCCCCGCATAACCGCGCGCCGCCTCCTGGATTGCTCACCCATTTGACCGCGTCCAAGGCCGTCATATGGCGAGCAGATGGGCGACGTGACGTCAAATCGAGACCGAAGCCGTCTTAGGCCAAAGCGTATAAGCAAGGTGCCCCATGAATTGTTCTGTCATCACCGCATCGGATGGCGCGTCCATCGCCTACGAGGTCAACTTTGCAGGCGCGCCCTGGCAGAGGCCGCAGGCAACCCTGTTGATGCATCACGGCGTGGGCTTCAATCGCGATGCCTGGGCTCTGTGGCTCCCGAAGCTTCTTGCAGCGGGCTATCGAGTCGTCCGCCTGGATATGCGCGGTCATGGCGCATCCACCAAGCCCGAGCCCGGCTACGATTGGACAACAGAACGGTTCGTCGCGGACGTGAATGACGTGCTGGATGCCGAGGGCATAGTCGACTCGCATTTCGTCGGCGAATCGTGGGGCGGCACCGTCGGCCTGGCCTGGGCCGCCGCGTTCCCTGGTCGCGCCAGAACCATCTCCGTGATGTCGACGACATATAATGGCGCCTTGGTGCCTCGGATCGACGGCTTCCCGAAGTTGATCCGAGACAAAGGTATCGAAGCCTGGGCCGAGACGATGAACGAGGCCCGCTTTTTCCCATCGGTGGGCAGGGACATTCTGGATTGGGCCTATGCGGCTCAGTGCGCGTGTCCGGGGCACGTCGTATCGGATATCTTCAGGTATATCCTGAAGCAGGATCTCAGCGACCAGCTGGCATCGATCACCGCCCCGGTGATGATCCTCGCGCCGCAAAGCAGCCCATTCGTGAAGTTTGATCTGGCGATCGATCTGAAGGAGAGGTTGAGCAATGTCGAGCTTCTCACATTCCCGGGCCACCGGCATGGGCTCGTTCTGTCAGGTTCGACCATTGCTTGCGACGCCATGACGAACTTCCATGCACGCCATTTCCATTCTGGGTAAACCCGCCTGGCAAGGAGCTTGGTGACGAGGTGGGCCAATGCTGCGGGGCACCCGCCGGCCACTTCAACTGAAAGAAACGGGCCGGCTCAGGGTGACGGCAGGGTGGCATCGCCCGAGGCGACGAGCGCCTTGAGATCCATCGAGAGGATCGCGTCCCGGTGGTGGTTGGATGTTTCGAGCTTCAACCGAACGATACCTTGGCCCGGCGTCCTGGATGGCCCCTTCGAGACGATCGTGATCAGCACATGGATTGTGTCGCCGGGGCATAAGGGTTTGATGAAGCGGATGTTGTCGATCCCCAGGCCAGCAAGAGCCGTTCCGCGCAGCAAGCCGTGGTCAACATAAAGTCTGTACGTCATCAGCAAGGTGTGAAGGCCGCTGCCGACGAGGCGGCCGAACAGGCTCTCAGCCGCGGAAAGCCGGTCGATATGGAAGGGCTGGGGGTCCCATTCCAGCCCGAATCGAATGATTGCGTCTTCCGTGATCGTAGCGCCGGCCGTCTCATACGATCGGCCGACTTCCAGAGACTCGAATGACAGCCCCTGCACGATCAGCTGGTTTCCACGACCGCGATCTCGCCGCCGATGGGGACAACATCGCCGATGGCCACGACACGCCTGAGCAGCGTGCCCCCGACAGGGGTGACGACTTCAAAGTTGGCCTTGTCGCCTTCGACGGTCGCGATGACCTGTTCGGCCTCGACCGTTGCCCCCTCGTCCGCTTCCCAGGTCGCGATCGTGACCTCTTCGATCGTCAGGCCGAGTTTCGGCACCTTTACTCTGATCTTCATGCTTGTGCTAATGTCCTTCGAAATTGGGGGCGCGTTTCTCGAGGAATGCCGTCATTCCCTCTTTCTGATCGCGCGAGGTGAAGAGATGGGCGAATTCGCGAAGTTCGTATTCCAGAGCGACATCCGAACTCGCTTCCGCGCCGATGTTGACGCAGGCCTTGGCGGCGCCGAGTGCAAGCGGGGCCTTGCTGGCCAGGATCCTGCACAGATCGTGTGTTTCTGCCTCGAGATTGGTGTCAGGCACGCAGCGATTGGCCAACTGCCATGCCAACGCTTCCTGGCCGGAAATCGTGCGCCCCAGCATCAGGAGCTCTTTGGCCCTCAGCCGTCCGACCCAACGCGTCAAGCGAACAGCGGCACCGGCGCCCGGGATGACGCCGATGTTGATTTCGGCCAGCCCGAACTTGGCGGTCTCGCTCGCAACGACGAAATCGCAGGCCAGCGAAAGCTCGGTTCCGCCCCCCGTCGCCCATCCCCGCACCGACGCGACGACCGGCTTGCGGCAGAATTCGATCCTTCGGAACAGGTTCAGCCAGTCGCGATTGTATCTGAGCACCTCGGCCGGTCCGAATGTGCGCAATTCGTTGATGTCCGCCCCGGCGGTGAAGGCGCGCTCGCCCGCCCCACGCAGGACCACAACCCTGACGGACGGATCGTCCTCGGCGGTGCGGATCGCGTCGGCGCACTCCAGGATGCATTGGCGGTTCATCGCGTTCAGAACCTTGGGCCGGTTCAGCACCACCGAACAAACCGCATCCTGGATGCCCGCCGTAATAGTTTCGTAGCTCATGCCACGCGTTCCAGCGTCCTTTTCACCGCTTCGGCAACCGTCGCCGGCGAAGGGAGGTAGAGCTGCTCCAGCACTGGGTTGAACGGGCTTGGCGCGAAAGGCGGCGTCACCCGCCGAGGCGCGGCCTTCAGCTTGTGCATTGAAGTCTCGGCAAGGCGCGCGAGGATTTCCGCCGCGATCCCGAACGGGCCATGCCCCTCATGCACCACGACGACGCGGCCGGTGCGCTCGACGGACTCCCTTATCGCGTCGTAGTCGAGGGGACTGACCGATCGCGGGTCGATCACTTCCGCGCTGATCCCGTCCTTGTCAAGCAAGTCGGCTGCTTTCAGAGCAGAGAAGATCATCTGGCCAAAGCCGACGATCGTGACATCGGTGCCCCTGCGCTTTGTGTCCGAAACACCGAGCGGAACCAGATGATCCGTCGACGCGTCCGGCACGTCTGCGCTGGTGCCAATCAGCTTCTTGGACAGCAGGCAGATGACCGGATTGTCATCGCGGATCCCGGCTTTCACCAGCCCAAGCACATCGGCCGGCGTTGCCGGCATGACAACCTTGAGCCCGGGTACATGCGCGAACCAAGCCGCAAGGCTTTGCGAATGCTGGGGCCCGGCATTCACGCCGCCGCCACCGAACGTGTAGAGCAGCATGGGCACGGAGACCTGGCCCCCGAGCATATATCGCAGCTTCGCAGCCTGATTGACCAGCGGCTCCATGCAACACGTCAGAAAGTCCTCGAAGCCGATCTCCACCACAGGGCGCAGCCCGGTCATCGCAGCGCCAACAGCAGCAGAAACGAACCCGTTCTCGGCTATCGGAGTGTCTCGCACTCTGTTCGAGCCGAAAGCTGCATGGAGCCCTTTCGTCTGCGCGAAGATTCCCCCGGACGCCCCGACATCCTCTCCCATGAGGACGACGCGCTCGTCGCGGGCCATCTCTTCCTGGAGCGCCCTAGTCAGCGCCTGGTAGTATTTAAGCCGTGGCATGGGCACTCTCCGCATAGACGTCTTCGTGCATGGCGGAAGCCGGGGCGCTTTGCAGCCCGTCGGCCCAATCGGCCGCCGAACGGATGACTGCATCGGCGTTTCCTTCGATTTCCGCCAGACGCTCCGGTGTCAAACCGGCGATCACGCCGACATTCGCCTTCATCCGCGCGATCGGATCGAACGCCTGCCCGTTCTTTCTTTCATCGGCGGTCTTATAGAATTGCGGGTCGCCCTCGTAGTGACCATGCCAGCGATAGGTCTTGGCCTCGATGAGAGTCGGTCCGCCTCCCGCACGAGCACGCTCCGCAGCCGCCCGAACCGATCGGTAGACGGCGAAGACATCTTCTCCATCAACGGTTTCACCAGGGAAGCCGTAGGCCGAAGCTCGGTCGGAAATGTGCTCCAGTGACACATGGGTCGAGAAGGGCGACAGTTCGGCGTACCGGTTGGCCTCACAGAAGAAGATGATCGGCAGCTTCCAGATGGCCGCCATATTCATTGCCTCGTGCGCGATGCCTGCTCCAGAAGCGCCTTCTCCGAAGAAGGCTACAACGACGTTCGGCCGATTCTGCACCTGGATGGACAGAGCAGCTCCGATGCCGAGCCCCATCGACTGCCCCACGATGCCGTTCGCACCCAGCACGCCTGCCGCAACGTCGGCAATGTGCATCGAACCGCCACGGCCACGGCTATAGCCCTGCGCTTTCGCAAAAAGCTCCGCCATCATGAGCCTGGGATCGGCGCCTTTGGCGAGGCAATGACCATGGCCGCGATGCGTGCTGGTCACATAGTCGCCACTGGCAAGCGCGCCGCAGGCCCCAGCCGCGCAAGCTTCCTGCCCGAGCGAAAGATGTATGAATCCAGGCAAATCGCCGTCGCGGTAGCGCTCGCTCGCGACAATCTCGAAGCTGCGAATTTCGCACATCAGCCGGAAAAGGCGCTCGGCCGTGTCTCGGGAAATATCTTCGGCCATCTCAGCACCCCAGCGCCCTGGCGATCAAGATTTGCTGGACCTCTGACGTTCCCTCCCCGATCTCCAGGATCTGCGCCTCTCGGTAGAGGCGGTTGACCTTGAACTCCTTCATGAACCCATAGCCGCCATGGATCTGATAGGCATCGGTCGCTGCCTGAACGGCGAAACGAGTACCGACAAGCTTCAGCATCGCCGCTTCCGTATGGCAGGGCATGTCGTTGGCGTGCATCCAGGCGACGTAGTGGCAGAACCGACGCGCCATCTCCAGATGAGCGGCCATGTTCGCCAGCTTCGCCTGGGTCAGCTGGAATGAGCTGAGCGGATTGCCGAACTGCGTCCGCGCCTTGGCGTAGGACAGCGCCTCGTCAAGACAGGCTCGCATCAATCCACAGCCAAGCACTCCGAAGACGATACGACCGAGGTTTAGTCCCGTCAGGGCCTGCTTGAGACCCTCCCCTTCCACGCCGAGCAGGCAGTCATTCGAGATCCGAGCATCGTTGAAGAGGAGCTCACGGTTGTCCATGCCGTGCCAGGCCATCTTAGAAAATGATTGCCCCAGCTCGTAACCGGATGTGCCCTGCGGCATGATGAACGACGAGATGGACTTGCGGCCGTCTGGTTTCTCGCCAGTGACCGCCATGACGACCATGCCGTCGCTGATGTCCGTGCCGGCATTGGAGATGAATATCTTGGACCCGTTGATGATCCAGCCGTTCCCATCCCTGACGCCCTTTGTCCGCATGCCACCGGCGTCGGAACCTGCCCCAGGCTCTGTGAGAGCGATCGCCGCGAGCTTGGACCCGCTGGCGAATTTGGGCAGCCATTCGCGCTTCTGCGCATCCGTCCCCAACTGGCTGTACATGTTGGCAACCAGCACGTGGACCTGCCAGATCAGGGCGAAGGCTTGGCTGACGCTGGCGACCTCCTCCATCGCAAGCACATAGCTAAGCGAATCCAGTCCGCTCCCGCCATATTCTTCCGGGATCATGATCCCGGCCATGCCCAGTTCACTCCACTTCGACCAAAGGGCGTAAGGAAACTGATGATCGACGTCCATCTGCTCCTGCGCAGGAGCGATCTCGCCCAATGCAAAGCCGCGGACGGAATTGACCAGCTCCCGTTGCTCGTCACTCAGCGCAAAATCCACCTCGCGTCCTTTCCGATATGTTGCCGCGGCCCGAGATGTCCGCCTGAATTCTGGCTCGCACATTTACCTGAGCCATCGTCAAAATCAAACGATTGTTTGTATTTTTATCACCGCTCGTGGAAGTATCTGGTTTGGCGATCAGTCAGGCAGTTCGCAAAGGTCCGCGGCGCGGCCCCTACTCGGCTTCGGCCAATGACCGCCGCTTGGCCGACTTCTATCCCCTGACGTCAGCGGCGTTTTCTGCAAGATGGAACTAGAGGCACTCCACGGCGACTGCGGTCGCCTCTCCACCTCCAATGCAAAGCGCCGCGACACCGCGCTTCAAACCGCGCGACTTTAGAGCGGCGACCAGTGTGGCAACGATGCGCGCCCCTGACGCGCCGATAGGGTGACCCAAGGCGGTGGCTCCCCCGTTGACGTTGAGCTTGTCGCGCGGGATGCCAAGATCGCGCTCGGCAATCAAGGCCACGACGGCGAATGCCTCGTTGACCTCAAAAAGATCGACATCGCCGATATTCCACCTGGCCTTTGCCAGCACCTTGCTGATCGCCGCGACCGGCGCCGTCGTGAAAAGCGCAGGCGCTTGAGCGTGCGCAGCTGCGGCAACCAAGACTGCTTGCTGCGCGAGCCCTCTGACTTCAGCCACCGACCGACGCGTAAGGACGAGGGCCGCCGCGCCGTCCGAAATCGAAGCAGAAGTCGCGGCGGTAATCGTACCGTCCTTTGCAAACGCAGGCTTCAGCGAGGCCAGACGTTCCGGATTCGATTTCCCAGGCTGTTCGTCTTCGGTAACGACGGTGGCGCCATTTTTCGCCGAAACGGTCACCGGCGCGATCTCTTCGTCGAACGCGCCGTTTGCGATTGCCGCCTTGGCACGGTTCAGACTGAGAAGCGAGTAGGTTTCCTGCGCGACGCGGGTGAGCTGATACTTGCTTGCACTGTCCTCTGCAAACGCGCCCATCGGCTTGCCGCGTTCATAGGCATCCTCCAGTCCGTCCGTCATGAGTGAATCGCTTACGATGTCATGGCCGATGCGCGCTCCGGAGCGGTGCTTGGCGAGGAGAAACGGTGCGTTCGTCATGCTTTCCATGCCGCCTGCGACGAGGAGGTCCGCATTTCCAGCGGCCAACGCTTCCGCTGCCATGATGGCGGCCTGCATGCCGGAACCGCACATTTTGTTGACAGTCGTCGCCTGCACGGAGTTAGAAAGGCCTGCCTTCAAGGCAGCCTGCCGAGCAGGCGCCTGCCCTAAGCCGGCCGAAAGGACGCAGCCCATATAGATGCGGTCGATGTCACTCGGTGAAGCCGATGCACGCTCTACGGCAGCGCGAATAGCGGCCGCGCCAAGTTCGGTCGTCGACACGTTTGACAGAGCGCCCTGGAAACTTGCCATGGGTGTTCGAGCAAATCCGGCGATGATGATCGGGTCTGAACTCATGTAGTCTCTTTCCGCCACGGCCTATGGTTCGCCACAGGCGACAGCATCATCGGGACGTGGCGGTCTCGCGCTGCTTTCGATTTCATTGAAGTTCCGCGACCGGCGACGAATTGTCGGAGCCGGTCGCGGATCAATCGCCCGATGTTACTTTGGAGCCTGCGCCCAGACCCCATTCGTCAACTGCAGCATTGTGAAGTCATAGATCGCTTCGCGATCCGCGTTGAAGGAAAACGTTCCCGATCCCAGGACGGACGGCATCTGCGGGAGCTTGGCCAGCGCGGCACGAACCGTTTCACCGGTGGGGTTCGCGCCAGCGTCCTTGATCGCCATCAGGGTCGCCTGCACAGCAGTGTACCCTAATGCAGCCCAGTTTTCCGGGGTTTGACCGTATTTCTTTTGATAGGCAGCGACGAAATTCTGGTTCAGCTGGCCGGCGCGGGTGACCACATAGTCCGCCGGCGAGAGTGTGCCTTCGGCGTACTGGCCGGCAAGTCGCAGAAAGCCAGGGCCGGTGATCGAGTTGTTTCCCACGATCGTGGATTTGACGCCTGCCTGACGCAGCTGGATGACCAGACCCGCTGCGCTGGCATCCGTTGTGGTGCAGATGAACAGCAAATCCGGATTGGCATCGGCAAGCTTTGTCGCCACCGCGCTGAAGTCCGTCTCGTTCGACAGGACGCTCGAACCAGGCAACATTTCGACTTTGCCTTTCAGCCACTGCTCTACGAATTTGGCTTGAGCGACGGCGGCTTCGTAGTCCCGCGCCCACAAGACTGAAGCCGTCTTCGGCTTGTCGCGGTCGACAGTATATTTCAGGGCCGACGAAATCATGACATCCGGGGCGGCAACGAGATGGAATACATACTCGCCAATCTTCGACACCGCAGGCGATGCCGACACCGGGATGATGGGAACGTGGTTCTCGTTGGCGACCGGGCTCGCCGCCAGAGCGTTCGGCGTTCCTTCCGGGCCGAGTATGGCGACAACCTTATCGACTTTCGTCATGCGCTGGGTAAGCGTGACGCTCTGCGTGCGATCGCTGGCGTTGTCGCCGATCACCAGGACGACGTCCTTGTCTCTGAACATGTCGGCGTCATTGGCCTGCTCGACGGCCAACTGGATGCCTTTCAAATAGGGCGCGCCGATATAGGCCAGAGGCCCCGTCAACGCCACCGGAACACCGATCGCAATTTCCTCCGCCATCGCAATGTGAGCGCCGGCACCAAGGCTCACAAACATCCCCATAATAAAGATGCGTTTAAAGCGCTGCATAACTTCTCTAGTCACTACCACCTCCCATTGAGATCCAAGAAAATTGAGGTCGCTGCCGAATTCTCCCCTCTGGAGTTTACGGCTTTTCTCTCAGCGTTATCGGCCGACAACTATCGCCAAGCGGGCATGATCCCGCATGTATCGCCGGATTGAACAATCACGTCGGTCGCGTTGTTGATTTGTCACTCACGAGAGAAGGGCTTGCAACCCGACGATACTCTACGGCTGGCTCCGCTCGTCGGCTTGCCCGAGTGGAAATCTCCTTGTCACAGCAACCAACTGACCCTAGGCCAACATCGGCATTCAAGTCAAGTATTCTAACTAGTGATTGTTTTTTTCAGTACTACGATTCCGGCTTTTCCGAACGCGCCGCAGGCTCGCTCTCCAACCTTGCACGCTCGTAGACCTTTTTGGCCAGGGTCGGTCTGTACTCTCTAGGATTCGCACCAGAGGCGAAAGCCTCATAATAAATCTCGGCGCGGACCGTGAGATAAATTTGTAGCGCGGTCCGTTCTACTGCCTTGCGCTCCAAAAGGAGACACAATTGTCTCATGTGATTGACGGCTCCTGACCGAGATAATGCTCGATCACCCTTGAATCGCTAGAGAGATCGGCGCTGCGTCCTTGATAAACGATACGCCCACGCTCCAAGACATAAGCGCGCCCGGTAGCCTGCAGGGCGCGATGCGCATTTTGTTCGACGAGGAGAATCGTCAATCCCTCCGCATTCAGCCGCCGCAGAGCATCGAAGACCTGGTCGACGATCAGTGGCGCAAGCCCGAGGCTCGGCTCGTCGAGAAGCAGCATGTTGGGGCCGCCCATCAAGGCGCGGCCAATGGCCAGCATCTGCTGCTGGCCACCAGAAAGCGATCCCGCAAGTTGCGCACGACGCTCCTGCAGGATCGGGAACATCGAATAGATTTCGAGGAGTCCGAATCGTGATTTTCGCAACCCTCTTGCCAACTCGCCAAGGCGGAGGTTTTCCTCGACGGACAGGTCGACGAGGATCTGCCGTCCTTCCGGCACGTGCAGCAGCCCACGGCGCGCTATGGAGTACGCGGCAGCTCCTGAAATGTCTTCGCTTTGAAAATGGATCGACCCTCGACGCAGCGGCACGATCCCGGACAGGCAGTTAAGGAGCGTAGACTTGCCTGCTCCGTTGGGGCCGATCAGGGCAACCATCTCGCCTTCGCTGATCGAGAAATCAATGTCCCGCAACGCCTCGATGCCATCATATGCAGCTGCGAGCGATGAGACGCGCAACATCATGCAGTCCCCAGATAGGCGGTAACGACAACGGGATCGTGCATGACGACGGAGGGCGGTCCGGCAGCGATTGTTCGCCCGGTGTCCAGCACATGTACATTCTGGCACAACTTGGTGACGAACCGGATGTTGTGCTCGATCAGCAAGAGCCCCATGCCGCTTGACGCGAGTTCCTGAAACACGTCGCCGAGCTCGCCCGCCTCGACATCGTTCATGCCGGCCACGGGTTCATCGAGAAGAAGAATTGCCGGATTCATTGCGACCGCGCGCATCATTTCGACACGGCGCTGATGGCCGTAAGCGAGGTAGCCTGCCGGATGCTCGGCGAAGCGGGCCATGTGAAACCGGTCGAGCAAGGCGCGCGCACGCTCCCGAAACTCACGAATTTCGCTCAACGATGCGTTGAAGCCGAACATCCCCGCCGCGATGGACGCCTTCTCGTGGCGATGAAAGCCGATGATGACGTTGTCGAGGACCGATGCTTCCGGCAGAAGGCGGATGTTTTGGAAGGTTCTGGAGATTCCGAGCCTGGCCACCTCATGTGGCTGGGCGCTTCCGACATTACGTCCTCCAAGACGGATTTCTCCAGACGTCAGCTTGTACATGCCGGTGATCAAATTGACGACGGTCGTCTTCCCGGCGCCGTTGGGTCCGATAAGTCCGGTAATCCCGGCTTCGGGCACCTCGAACGACACGTCGGAAACCGCGGTGATCCCGCCGAAGCGCTTGGACACGCGCTCAAGCACCAGCGACGGCATGGCTCTTCTCCTGGTTCGCTCGATCCCATTTCGCCGCACGCCTCTGGCGGATAAGTGAAACGAGACTGTCGTAGACGCCGTTGGGCAAGTACGCGATCATGACCATCATCAGGATACCTTGAGCCATTTGGCGGTTCTCTGCGAGCGGTCGCGCAATTTCGGGCAGCGAGACGATGATGGCCGTGCCGATGATCGGCCCCCACACGGACCCCTTCCCGCCGAGCACGATAAACGTGAGCACCATGGCCAGGAACTCGAATCCGAAGAGGGCCGGCTCGATCGAGTAGACTAGGAGGGCGTGGAAGCCGCCGAACAGTCCACCGATGGCCCCGCTGATCACGAAGGCGAGGATGTGGTATCTTCGAATGGAGACCCCCAGCATCCCTGCCACCGTTTCGTCCTGCCGGATGGCGTCGAACGCTCGCCCGATACCCGATCTGCCGATCGAGAAGATGATGTAAGTGACGATCGCCACTGCGATCAGCAGCTGCCAGGTCGTCGCGAGCCGCGGGATGTGATTGATCCCGATGGCCCCGCCCGTTATATCCTCCGCGTAGAGCAGCAGAGCGGTCACGATCTGGACAAAGGCAAGCGTTGCAATGGCTTGATAGACGCCGCGGAGGCGCGCGAGCGGCCATGACAGGATCAGGCCGGTGAGCATCCCGAGCGCTAGCGAGGCCGCGAGGGCAAGGAACTCGCCGACCTGGTAGTCAACGACCAGGATCGCCGTGCAGTAGGCGCCGAGGGCGGCAAATCCCCCCGTGGCGACTGAAAATACGCCAGCCCGCAGCACAATTTGCTGGCTGAACGCATATCCGACGTTCAACAGGAAAAAGTTGAACAACGGATGATAGACTTCAAAGATTCCCATCAACGTCGCCCCGCTGCCACTGCGATCGCCTGACCACCAAACAAGCCGCTCGGTCGGATGAGAAGTCCCACGAAGAGCAGCGAGTAGATCATCGCGTCGGTTAACCCCGGCGGGAGATAGGCTGTGGCCAGGGTTTGCATGACGCCGAGCAGCAGGCCCGCAACAACGGCGCCCGGGATGCTTCCGAGCCCGCCAAGAATGACGATCACGAAGCCGCGCAGCAGGTACGGCTCTCCCATCAGGAAGTAGACCGAGCTGAACAATAGCCCGATCAGTACCCCTGCTATTCCGGCAAGCGCGCCTGATATGAAGAAGGTCTGGAAATAGACGCTCTTTGGGTTGACTCCGAGGAGCATGGCGGCGCGCTCATTGCCCGCGACAGCCCGGACTTGCCGGCCGAAAGATGTCTTATAGAGGTAAAAGAGAAGAAGCCCAAAAAGCACCGCGACGAGGGCGACGATCATCAGCTGCAACGCCGATACGCGCACTCCGGCGAAGTGGAAGAAGATTGTGGGAAATGTACCGAAGGGGAAGCTGAGCACCTGCGTGTCGGAAAGTCTCTGGGCGATGTTGATGAGGATGAGATTTGCGCCGATCGAAGAAATCAAGGCGGCGAACTCGATCTGCTTCTGCGCGCGCAACTGCTGGAAAGCGACGATATCTATGAAATACGAAAGCAGGCCGGACCCGATCATGGCGAGCACGATCGCAAGCCACAACGGAAGCCCCAAGACGACGCAGTAGTAGCCAATAAAGGCGCCCGTCATGAAGACGCCAGCATGCGCCAGATTGAGAATACGATGAGTTCCGGAGATGAGTGTGAAACCGAGGGCGAATAGCGCGTAAACAGACCCCGAAATGAGCCCATTCAAAAGCTGTTGCACAATCATGGTTGGTGACCTGTCAGCCGCCTGCGACCAACATGCGACAACACTTCCTGCCCATTTCGGAAATTCTCGGATGTTCTAGGCGATACGTTGTAGTCGAGCATGGTTCTCCTCCCCTTCCAGCGAACCTCCCCAGGCAGTCCGCATGTACCTGAGCGAAACAAAGTTTTCAAGCGGTCGTTTGTTTTATTTTTGAGATCGAGCGGTCCAATCGGCGACATTGGAGGTTAACGGGGGTGGCGAGTCGCCAAGGGCGACCGAGACAGCACCGTCACCCCCGAACATGACCGGCGCGACGAGCGAAAGCACGCCGGCCTCACGGTTGGCCTGGGCAATAAATTCGCAAAGCCGGTCCGCGATCGCATAGTCTCCGATCGGCGCGTGCGGTCCCTGATCCTCAATGCTGCCGAGAGGCATGATGATCAGTGGGTTACGGGCCGGCAGGTCCTTGGCCTGACGACCCGTTATGTTGGCTAGCTTGAGATCGAGGTCGTCCAACCGCCTCACACCTTCAATTGGCAGGCTTCGACCAATTCGAAGCGCTGAGATTGCCCTTCTTCTTCGGCAGCATGGTGTTGCTGCTCAGGCGCTCCTGCTGCATGCGAGCGACCTCTGAGAGATAGGCGCCGGGCAGATCCATGCCGGCGGTGCGCCGGCGCTGCCACGCGCCGACGACGGCGAGATAGGCAAAGATCTGGTTGGCCGGCCTGCTCGGCCACTCCGGACATTGAGCCGGAGGCGCAGCATATGGCGACGCTTGGATACTTCTTCGGGATCCTCGTAGTCCGTACAGCCGTGCAAGGTGACGCGGTTGTTGAGAAACTGCATGTCGCCTTTCTGGAAGTTCATATCCAGATAGAACTCTTCCGATTTGGCAAGTCGCTGCAACTCGTCGAACGGCTCGCTTTCGGTCGCCGTCAGCCTCACGCCGCCGTCATTGGCCGCGTTTCGAATATGGCTGGCCTCCTGGACACAGCATATGCCGATGTCGGAGCGCGCGAAGACCGGGATGCGATGATCGGTCTGTATGGGGCCGGGATGTCCTTGGCGTCCCATTCGCCGTATCGGTAGATGTAGCCTTGATAGAGCGCCTCCAGCAGGTCGGGCCATCTCTCGAGCATGGCGTTATGCAGGGCGACCGCGCTGACTATCCGGCTCGCGCCGCCCGACAGCGAGGTTCGAAGACACAGCAGGGAAACGATGTCGCAGGCCGTTCCGTCCGTGTGGAAATTCTGGCACCCGCCGAAATTGTAGCCACGGATCTTGTCCTTGACGTCGCTCATGTCGATGATGTTGCCAAGCAGCTCACCCTGGAAGGATTGGGCGACGGCCTGGCCGAAATAGCTGCCGATGCCGACATAGACGCGAGCCATCTCGTCCTCGCTCAGGCCGGCGGCATCGAGTCCCCGCATCAGCAGCACGCCCGACCCGGTATAGATATTCTCGCGATATCACCTCACCACCGCTCCGAACCGGGGAAGCGGAAATATTGCCGGCGTGATGTCGCCGATCGGCGCCAGACGTCGATCTTCCCCTGCGGTAGATCGCGCGTCTTCAACAGCGCACGGTTCTGCGGCGCAAGGTCGGACACGATGGCGGAGAAGCCGGCCAAGAACCTGTCCGCCTCGATCCCGGTCCCAGGCAAAACCTCGTCCGAGACGAAATCCGCCAGAACCTTAGAGACCTTGAGGTCTGCGATCCTGATCATCTCGACATTAAGCATATCGCTCCTCGTCCTAACGTCGCCCTTAGAATACGTTTAATGGCTTCGCCAAAAATATTATTGTTACACTATTGAATTTATACTTCATCCTTTACTTTCGGGAATTCATGCAAAGAAGTGGCCAGTTGCTTATTCGGCTCCAGGCTACGGCGATGGCCGTATGTCACCAATCCGATGATGAAGGACAAAGAAGAAAAAGAGGACCGCGTAGACCAGCCTGACGACACCGGCCGCCAGAAGATGCCAGCCGATCGTCGACGATGCCTGCAGCAGCCAGCCCGACAGGAAAGGGGCGGCCGCGGCAGCCAGGCTGAACGGCATCAGCGTCAAGCTGATCGCCGCCGCGCGCTCCACCGGCGCGACCTGGCTGAACACGAAGGCGGCGCGCGTGGGCACGTCGAGCTGCGAGAGGAACCCGCGCAGGATCAGGCAGGCGGCGGCGATGCCGAAGGTGGGAGCCATCGCCGCGCCGATCAGCAGCAGGCTGGAAGGGACGTGGCCGATCAGCATCGTGCCGCCGAGGCCGATGCGGCGGCTGATGGGAGCGGCGAAGAGCTGCGCCGCCGCCGCCATCACGCCGGCCGTGAAGAACAGCGCGCCGCTTTCGGCCACCGACGTGCCGAACCGGCTGGTGAGCCACAGGATGATCAGCGCATTGACGACAAAGCCGCCACCGAAGGCATCGACGCAGAAGATCGCCGTCAGCTTCGCCACTCTGCCACGTGATCCGGGCGCGAGCGCGCGCTGACGCGGCGCCTCCGCTCCGTTCAGGCCGAGGCGGGCGTAGATGGCGAGGACGGCTCCGCCCAGCACGGCGTAGCCGAGGAAGATGGCCGTCGACGCGGTATGTCGGCCGAGCGCGTCGAAGATCGCCGGCAGCACGCCGATGGACAGCGCGCCAAGCGCCCCGGCCATGGCGCCGATGAAGGAATAGTAGCCGAACACCGTCGTCTGCGAGGCCGGCGGCACGAGTTCGGCCAGCGCAGCATGCTCGATCGGACGAAACAGGTTCGCCTCGCCGCCGTGTGGGTTGAGCGAGCCGAAGAAGGCGATGAGGAAGAGCGAAGGCAGAGCGGCATCCAGCGACCAGCCGATACCGGAAACGACCATGCTCAGGCTGGCAACGCACAACAGCACCCTCAGCCCCACGCGGTGCGCCAGCACGCCGGCCGCGCCGATCGTGAAGGCCGAGCCGAGAAGCATGCAGGACGCGATCGTCCCGACCGCCACCGCATCGAAGCCTCGCGCCGTCAGGTAGAGCGGAATCATCAGCGCGATGAAACTGTCGCAAAACACCCGTACGGCACGGATTCCAAGTATGATCCTGGCCTGGAAGACCAGCCTCCCGAACGATGCCTGGACCGAATTCACCGCCGCCCTTCGAGGCCGGGATCGCAAACCGGAACGACGACGGCGCAGACGAACACCACTTCGATGAGCACGGACGGTCCCAGGTCCGCGACGCCGATCGTTGCCCGGGTGGGCAGCGTCTCGGCTGGAAAGCTGGCTTTCCAGGCTTCGTTCATTTCGCCCTTCATCGTCATGTCGGTGACATAGACCGTCGATTGCAGGATGCGGCTCATGTCCGAGCCGGCCTCGGCGAGAACCTCGGCGAGACGGGCGGCGATGTCGCGGGTCTGGCCGCCGATAGTCTGGCTGAGGTCGCCGGCGATAAGGCCGCTGACGTAGAGCGTATCGCCGTGCCGCACGTAGCGATGGAAGATCGGGGTCTGCTGGCCACGCTGAATCATGGGAATCCTCTCTCTTAGAAACGCGCACGGCGGAACGGCGCCACGTCGATTTTCGGCTCGCGGCCGAGAATCAGGTCGGCGACGAGATGGCCGGTCATCGGCGCCGCGGTCATGCCGACGTGACCGTGGCCAAAGGCATAGACGATGTCGGGACAACGGCTTGCCCGGTCGATCACGGGCAGCGAGTCGGGCAGGCTCGGACGATGGCCCATCCACAGGACGAGACGCTCTTCCACCACTTCGTCGGGCAGGCCGGGCAGCATCTGCCGGCCGAGCTCGACCAGCGCTTTCGCCCGCTTCCAGTTCGGCGCCATCTCAAGGCCGGCGAGTTCGACCGTTCCCGCCAGACGCAAGCCCTGCCGCATGGGCGTGGCGACGAACTTGCCGGACGCGTCGCAGGTCGGCACGTGCGGTTGCGACTCAGGCTCGGCGATCATCACATGATAGCCGCGCTCGGTCTCGAGCGGCACCCAGTCGCCGAGCGTCTTGAGCAGGGCGTTGGAATGAGCGCCGGCGGCGACCACGGCGGAACCGGCCTGCACGACGCCATTGTCGGTCTCGACCGCCTGCAGCCTGCCGCCGTCCAGCCGGAACCCGTTCGCCTTGCCCCGGTGGATCGCGCCGCCCTGTCGGACGAAGTGCTCGGCCAGGCGGCGGACAAGGCCTCCCGGATCAACCGTGTGACCGTTCTCCCGTATCAGCACGCCATGCGTGTAGTACGGCGACAGAGCCGGGTCGAATTCGCGCAGTTGTCCTTGATTCATCCAGTCCAGCGCGACGCCGGTATCGCTGCGGAGCTGCCATCCGAAACGATCGCCATCCAGGGATTGCTTCGAGCGGTAGACATAGAGGTGTCCCTGCTCGCGGATCAGATCGTCGGCGCCGGCTGCCGTGGAAAGCTGCTTCAGATAGGGCAGCGTCGGACCGAGCAGCGCCCGCAGGGCAACCGCCTGCCTCCTGACCTCTGCGCGCCGGCCGGCGCGCAGGAACCGCCAAAGCCAGGGAAAGAGCGACGGCATGTAGGCCATCCGGATCGACAGGGGGCCAAGCGGATCCAGCAGCCAGCGCGGAACGCTGGTCCACATGCCGGGCATAGACATCGGCACGACCGACGAGCCGTTGAAGCAGCCGGCATTGCCATGGCTCGCGCCGGTGCCCGGCTCATTGGGGTCGATCACCACGACTTTTTGGCCTGCGCGCTGCAGCCACAGCGCCGAGGCAATCCCGATCGTGCCAGCCCCGATGATGGCCGTGGTCGATGTGCGCATAAATCCCGCCGCCTTTGGTCCGCCCTCATTAGACGCTGCCCGGCCAACACGCAACACGGTACACTGTCCTGAATACATTTTTGTCCACGATAATCGAATTCGTGTCTGCCGGGGGTTGCCAAATCCCTTCCACCCGGTCATGGATAGTGAAGTGCAGCATAATATGCAGAATTGTATGCAGACTGCGCCAGCATTTTCGCGGGGAGACGCTTCCTCCGCGAAAGGGGAACCGTCAGAAGCGATCAATCAATGGAGAGATGTCATGCCGCTTGAAACCTCGCGCCGTACAATCTTGAAGATCGGAGCTCTTGGCGCGGGCTCGCTGGCCGCGCCCGCCTTCCTGCGCAAGGCATGGGCGCAGGGAGCCTTCACCGTCCGTGTTCCCGGCGGCTACGGCGACATCTGGGACACTGCTTTCTTCAAGCCTTTCGAAACCGCGACCGGCATCAAGGCGACCGGCGTGGTCTCGAAGGATTTTCCGTTCAACGAGTTCAAGATCTCGGTGGAGACGGGTGCCTATCGCTGGAGCATGGCGGCCGGCATCACCAAGGAGCTCTACTTCCGCCTGAAGGATGCCGATCTGATGGATCCGATCGACGTCAACGCGCCCGACATCGCCGCCCGTCCCGCCGAGAACGTTCTGCCCGAATGGCTGCCCTACGGTCTCTACTGCTTTACCATGGCCTACCGGGCGCCGACCTTCCCGAAGGGTCTCAACTCCTATCGCGACATGTGGAACGTTGCCGAATTCCCCGGACGCCGCTCGCTGCGCAAGCGCTCCGTCGACGCGATCGAGATGGCTGCGCGCGGCATCGGCATTCCCGCTGACCAGATTTATGCGACGCTGGAGACGCCGGAAGGTTGGGACAAGGTCTTCGCCGGCCTCGACCAGATCCGGCCGAACATCGCCGTGTGGTGGGAATCCGACCCGCAGATGGACCAACTCATCGGCAGCGGCGACCTCGACATCTTCCCGATCACCAGCCATCGCGCGCAGAAGCTGAAGAACGACGGCGCCCCCGTCGAGATCAGCTACACCGACGGCTATTTCACCACCCAGGGCTGGTCGATCCCGAAGGGCAGCCCGCAAGGCGACATCGCCCGCGAATTCATCAAATTCGCGGCACAACCCGACCGCGAGGCCGAGTTCATGAAGTCGACCCTGATGGGACCGATGCATCCCAAGGCGTTCGACCACCTCGACCCCGAGTTCGCCAAGACGCTGCCGACCTATCCAGAGAACCTGGCGCAGATGCGCGAGCAGGACGCGCAGTTCTGGCTCAAGCATGGCGAGGCGGCCAACACCCGCTTCGAGGAATGGATCCTGCGCGGCTGAGGGTCCAGAGCATGAGCCGTCAGGACCAGATGAAGCTCGGACTCTCCGTCCGGGGAGTCGGATATCACATCGCAGCCTGGCGGTATCCAGGCGTCGACCCGCGCGGCGAAATGGGCCTGTCGCACTATCTCGCGGCGGCCCGGACGGCCGAGCGCGGCAAGTTCGACATGATCTTCTTCGCGGATGGCGTCGCCATCCGCGAGAACGGCGACGAGCGGGCGCTGTCCGGTTTCAGCACGCTGGCCCGCATGGAGCCGATGACGCTGCTGCCGGCACTCGGCGTGCTGACCGAGCGCATCGGTCTCGTCGCCACCGCGTCGACGACCTACAATGCGCCCTATCACATCGCCCGCAAGTTCGCGACGCTCGACCATCTCAGCGGTGGCCGCGCGTGCTGGAACGCAGTCACCTCCTGGTCGGATGCCGAGGCGCTGAATTTCGGCCTCAAGGACCAGATCGACATCGAACTGCGCTACGAGCGCGCCACGGAATTCATCGACGTGGTGCTCGGGCTGTGGGATAGCTGGGACGATGACGCCTTCCTGTTCGACAAGGAGGGCGGCCGCTTCCACGATCCGGCCAAGCTGCATACGCTGGATCACAAGGGCGAGTTCTATTCCGTGCGTGGTCCGCTCAACGTCGCGCGCTCGCCGCAGGGCCGGCCGGTCGTGTGCCAGGCGGGCGCCTCGGAGAAGGGGCGCGAGATGGCGGCACGCTCGGCCGACGTCGTGTTCTGCGCCGCGGCCACGAAGGAAGCCGGCCAGACCTTCTACCGTCAGGTCAAGTCGCGGCTGCCTGCCTACGGCCGGAAGGAGCATGGGTTGAAGGTGCTGCCCGGCGTGTCGGCCATCGTCGGACGGACCGAGGCCGAGGCGCAGGAGAAGTATCGGCTGCTGCAGTCGCTGATCCTGCCCGACGTCGGCAAGGCGGTGATCGGCACCATGGTCGGGGACCTGTCGAACTACGATGTCGACGACCCGCTTCCGCAGGTCGAGGACCGCAAGATCCAGAGCATCGGCAAGTCGATGCAGGAGCGGGCGCGGACCGAACAGCTCACCATCCGCCAGCTCTACGAGCGCGTGGCCAACGGACGCGGCCATCTGTCCCTTGTCGGCAGCGCCGAACAGGTTGCGCAAACCATGATCGAGTGGTTCGAAAGCGGAGCCTGCGATGGCTTCAACGTCGCCGCGCCCTATCTGCCCGGCTCGCTGGACGATTTCGTGGAACTCGTGGTGCCGATCCTCCAGGACAGGGGCGTGTTCCGCAAGGACTACGAAGGGGCCACGTTGCGCGAGAATCTCGGCCTCGAATACCCTGAAAGCCGCCACGCGCACTGAGCGCACCATCGATGGCCAGTCCGCAGCGTCGCCCGCGTGGCTGCCGGACAAGCGGGATAGAAGATGAACACGAAACTACGATTGGACCAGGTCGCCAAAAGCTACGGCCCGGTGAGGGCGTTGCGGCCGACCAGCCTGGACGTCCCTCAAGGCGAATTCCTGACCCTGCTCGGGCCTTCCGGGTCGGGAAAGTCGACCCTGCTGCAAATTCTGGCCGGCCTGACGGCCTGCGACCAGGGTGAAGTCTGGATCGACGGCCGGCGGTCGACCGACACGCCGCCGCATGATCGCGGCATCGGCCTGATCTTCCAGAACTACGCCCTGTTCCCGCACCTCACGGTGGCGCAGAACATCGCCTTCCCGCTCGAGATGCGCAAAATGCCCCGCGCCGAGATCGACAAGCGCGTCGCGCGCATGCTCGAAGTGGTGCAACTGCCGCAGGTCGGCAACCGGCTGCCGCGCGAGCTGTCCGGCGGCCAGCAGCAGCGCGTCGCCTTTGCGCGGTGTTCGGTCTACGAGCCGTCGATCATCCTGATGGACGAGCCGCTCGGCGCTCTCGACAAGCGGCTGCGCGATGACATGCAGACGGAAATCCGCCGCCTGCACAAGGAACTCGGCGCGACGATCCTCTACGTCACCCACGACCAGGAAGAGGCGATGGCCATGTCGGACCGCATCTGCCTGATGAACGACGGCGGCATAGAACAGCTCGGCACGCCGTCGGAAATCTACTTCCGGCCGCGCAGCGTCTTCGCGGCCGAATTCGTCGGCCACGCGAATTTCGTCAAGCCCGCGCCGGAGCTGACGGCGTCCGACCGGTGCATGGTGAGGCCTGAAAACATCCGTATTCTGAAGGAGGGCGAGCAAGCGGACACGGTGGTGGAAGCCACTCTCGAGGATACGGTCATGCTCGGCGCCTTCAGCCGGCATATCGCCAGGCTCGCCACCGGCGAAAGGATGGTCGCGGTCAACTGGAGCGACGAGAAGGGCGCGCCTCACCATCCGGGCGAGAGGGTCCGGCTCGGCTGGGACGGCGCCAAGGCCGTCATGCTGTCGGCGGAGCGCGGCCGATGACGGCGATCGCGCACGACATGCCCGCGGTGCGCGCCGATCCACGGCGATTTGCCCGCTACATGCCGCTGGTGCCGGCGGTCGCCTTCCTGGCCATCGTCTTCGTCATACCGGTGGCCCAGCTCCTCTTCCTCAGTTTCTTCGACAACAAGGGCAACCCGACGATCCTGCACTACGAGCGGCTGGTCGCCAACGCCACCTACTTCCAGGTCGTCCTCAATACGTTGAGCTATTCGGCCTGGACCACGCTGTTCTGCCTCGTCGGCGGCTATCCCGTCGCCTATCTGATCGCGACGATCTCGGCACGGCAGCGCAACCCGCTGATGCTGTGGATCCTGGTTCCCTTGTGGACAAGCTTCCTCGTGCGCGTCCTTGCCTGGATGGTCATTCTGGGCGCGCAAGGCGTCATCAACCGAACATTGCTGTCGCTCGGGATCATCAGTCAGCCGCTGAACCTCATCTACAATTTCTTCGGCGTCATGGTCGGCTCTGTCCATTCGCTGATGCCCATCGCCATCCTGATGATGCTGTCGGTGATGCTGAACATCGACCGCAGCCTGTCCAACGCGGCGAGCACGCTGGGCGCGCGAAAGTCGATGGCGTTCTGGCGCATCTATTTCCCGCTGTCGCTGCCCGGCGTCGCGGCGAGCGGGCTGATGGTCTTCGTCACCTCGCTCGGCTTCTTCATCGCCCCGCAGCTCCTGGGCAGCCCGTCCAACATCATGCTGGCGCAGCTCATCATCGTTCAGCTCGAAGAATCACTGAACTGGGAATTCGCGGCGGCGCTGAGCGTCGTTTTGCTCGCCGCCACCATCATTGTGGTCGTGATCTTCGACCGTACGCTCGGCCTGTCGAGTCTGACCGGCGAGACGCGAGCCGCCGGCGCCGGCCGCAAGGGCCCGGTAGGCAGGCTGTCCTCCGAAATCGGCCAGCGGCTCGGCTCGGCCTTGGGCTGGGGCTCCGTCTACATGGAGATCCTGCTCGGCAGGATCATGCCCGGCCGCCGGCGGCTCGGCCCGGAGCGGCGGCCGATCCTGTGGATCGTGGGGATGACCGGGGTCGCATTTCTGGCCCTGCCGACGTTCTTCCTGATCCCGATCTCTGTCTCGGAGAACCGCTTCCTCGCCTGGCCGCCACAGGGCTTCACCTGGAGGTGGTACGAGGTCTATTTCTCCTCCCCGGTCTGGGTCGACGCGACGCTGCGCTCGATCGGCGTCGGGCTGGCGACGGCGGCGCTGTCGATGATCCTGGGCGTGCCCGCAGCCTTCGTGCTGGCTCGCCATCACGTCATCGGCAAGAGCGTCATCCTGAGCCTGATGCTGCTGCCGATGGTGCTGCCGCACATCATCGTCGCCGTCGGGCTGTTCTATCTCTATGCCAAGATCGGCCTGGTCGGCACCAATATCGGCCTCATCATCGGCAACACCATCTTCTCGCTCCCCTACGTCGTGATCACTGTGATGGCCGTGCTGCGCAACTATGACGAGCGGCTGGATCAGGCCGCCTGGACGCTCGGCGCCACGCGCGGCGTCACCTTCCGGCGCGTCACGCTGCCGCTGCTGAAGGCCGGAATGGTAACGGCGTTCCTGTTCGCCTTCGTCAAGGCGATGGACGAGCTGGCGATCGCGCTGTTCGTCGCGGATGCGGGCACGCCCCTGCTGCCGAAGCAGCTCTGGCAGGAGATGAGCTACAAGATCGACCCGTCGCTCGCCGCCGTGTCGACCTTGATCCTGATCATCGTCGGGCTGTCCATCGCGATCGTCCAGATGCTGAACAGCTTCGGGGCCCGGAGGCGCACCGATGACGTCTAGCACCGATGGCGGGGCCGACCGTGCCAAGCCGGCGCCGTTCTGGGACGTGCTCGGCGAGAGGCCGATAGGCTTCACGCTGGTCACCGCCATGGGTGACGAGCCGGTCGGCTTCGTCGGCCTCTCGGTGGCGCATGTCAGCGCCGAGCCGCCGCTGCTGTCGGTGGCGCTGGACGCGCGCAACAAGGCGCTGGAGCGCATCGAGCGCTCCGGCGCGTTCGCCATCAATTTCCTGTCGGCCGCCAACGAGCCGGTCGCCAGGGCCTTCCTGAAAAAGGGCGCCAGCGCCGCCGAGCGCTTTCCGCCCGCGACCTGGACGACCCTGGTCACCGGCTCTCCCGTGCTGCCCGACGCTTCCGGCGTCTTCGATTGCCAGGTCGAACGCGTCGTGGACCTCGGGCACGCAAAGCTCGTCGTCGGGCGCGTCGTCGGCTCGCGGGCCAGCGGTCAGGACTCGCCCCTGGTGTTCTTCCGCGGCGCGCTCTGTCCTACGCCGCCGACAGGCTAACGCCGGAAAGCGCCTGGCCGAGCATAAGCCACGCTTCAGCGCTCCTTGCGACGGTTCTCGCTGTTGCGGGTGTAGATCTCGGTGACGGCGCCGCGGATGATCTCGCGGATCTGGTCGAAATGCTTCTGGATATGCGTCAGCATGAACGCCGCGCACTCCTCTTCCCGCCGCTCGGCGAGCAATGATACGATCTGCAGGTGCTGGCCATGGCTCAACCTGCGCGACTGCCAGTCGATCCATCGCGCGAAGCGTATCCGCTCCGAGACCGACCGTACCGACTTCACGAGTTCCTCGTTCTGCGACAGGCTGACAAGGCGCAGGTGGAACTCCTCATCGAGCTTCAGCATCTCCCCCGCCAGGATTTCGCTGTTCTCGTCGCGCTCCAGCACGAAGGCGCGCAACGCCGCGATGTCCTCGTCCGAGGCACGCTTGCAGGCAAGCCTGATGCCCGCCTGCTCGAGATAGGCGCGCAGCTCGTAGAGGTCGAACAGCTCGTTCGCATCCAGCTCGCGGGCGAAGAAGCCCTTGTTCGCGGTCGTGGTGAGGAAACCCTCGGTCGAGAGACGGTTCAGCGCCTCCCGCAATGGCGTGCGGCTTACCTTGAGCTGGCCGGAGAGTTCGACCTCGTTGATCCGCTCTCCCGGACGGAAATTGTAGGATACCGCCATTTCCTTGAGCTGGTCATACAGCTTCGCGGCGGTCGTGAGCACCGGTGCCTGATCGACCTCGGTGTCGCCCTCAGTCGGTTTCGTCGATGCCGAGCGATTGCCGCGGACCACAGGTCACCTATGCCTCCCCTCGCCCCGGCTTTCAACAAGCACGGCGGCGTCCCGTGAATATACATCGCCATCGGCGAGGCTGTCTCGGCTGTTTTCCCGTCTCAAGACGCGTTCGCCACAGAATTCTGCGGCCGCGCCAGGCCCAGCCGGTCGCGCAGCGACTTGCCCTCGTATTCCGTGCGGAACCGGCCGCGGCGCTGAAGCTCGGGGACGACGAGGTTGACGAAATCGGTCATGCTTTCCGGCAGGTAGGGCGGCAGGATGTTGAAGCCGTCGGCCGCGCCCTCCGACACCCACTGCTCGAACTGGTCGGCGATCTGCACTGGCGTGCCCCACAGGCTGCGATGGCCGCTGGCTCCCGAGATGCGCTGATAGAGCTGGCGGATCGTCAGGTTCTCGCGCCGGGCAAGGTTGACGATGACGTCGCGGCGGCTCTGCGATCCCTTCGCCTCGGGCAGGTCCTCGGGCAGCGGTCCGTCGAGGTCGTATTGCTTGAGATCGATCTCGCCAAGCAGGTCAGACAGCATGAAGAGGCCGAACTCCTCCGGCACGAGATTGCTGACCGCCTCGTATTTGGCCTTCGCCTCGGATTCCGTATCGGCCACGTAAACGACGACGCCCGGCAGGATCTTGAGGCTGTCGGTCGATCGGCCGTACTTCGCCATGCGGCCCTTCACGTCCGAGTAGAAGGCCTTGCCGTCGGCCAGCGTCTGCTGCGCGGTGAACACCACTTCGGCCGTGCGCGCGGCCAGTTCCTTGCCCGGATGGGACGACCCCGCCTGCACGATGACGGGATGCCCTTGCGGCGGCCGCGGCACGTTGAGCGGCCCGCGCACCTTGAAGTGCTGGCCGACGTGGTTGATGAAGTGGATCTTGTCGGCGAGCCCGTACCGGCCGGCCATCTTGTCGCGGATATAGGCGCCGTCCTCGATACTGTCCCACAGCTTGAAGACGACGTCGATGAACTCCTCGGCGCGGTCGTAGCGGTCGCCGTGCTCGACGTGGCTGTCGCGGCCGAAATTATGGGCCTCGGCGAGGTTGGCCGAGGTGACGACGTTCCATCCGGCGCGCCCTTGGGTAATGTGGTCGAGCGAGGCGAACAGCCGCGCGATCGTATAGGGCTCATTGTAGGTGGTCGTGGCCGTGGTCACCAGCCCGATGTGCTCGGTGACCATCGCGAGCGCCGCAAGCAGCGTGAACGGCTCGAGCAGGCGCTTGGGCTCGGCCGCCATCAGCGCATCCTTGGAGCGGTCCTGCTTGTCGGCGCTCCCCTCATAGGCGGCGATGCTGTCCGCGAGGAAGCAGAAGTCCAGCTTGCCGCGCTCGGCCGTACGCACGACCTCGGCATAATAGTTGATGTCGGTCGCCCGCTCCGGCTGCGCCGACGGATAGCGCCAGCCGCCGTAATGCACGCCGGAGATCTGGAAAAGGAAGCCGAGATTCATCTGTCTGTCCGTGCCCATTCGAAACCTCCTAAGCGTGAACAGGTGGTGTCCTGAAACCCTCCCATACAGCGGACCAGGCGGAACGGCAAGAAATGAATATTGACTTCAATTCAGAACTGTATACAGAAATCGTCAGGCTTTCGGCCAGTCGCATTCGCAGGGTGAGAACGTGCCTCAGGCGCTCCGCATATCGAGCCGACAGGGC
Source organism: Mesorhizobium sp. (assembly GCA_027492275.1). Classification (GTDB taxonomy): domain Bacteria; phylum Pseudomonadota; class Alphaproteobacteria; order Rhizobiales; family Rhizobiaceae; genus JAPUFC01. The sequence continues at coordinate 41,920 of JAPUFC010000071.1, forward strand.
ACTGCGGATGTCATGGTTGTCGGCGGCGGCCTCGTCGGCCTGGCGATCGCCTACGGCGTCCGCCGATTGGGACTCAGCGTCACGGTTCTCGACGGCGGGGACGATGCGCATCGCGCGTCGCGCGGGAATTTCGCGCTCGTCTGGGGCCAGGGCAAGGGTTTCGGCACGCCGGACTACGCGCGCTGGACACAGGCCTCGCTCAGCGCCTGGCCGGGCTTCGCGGCGGAACTGGCCGACATCTCCGGCATCGATCTGCACTATCGCGGCCAAGGCGGCTTCCATCTGTGTTTCGACGAGGGCGGGTTCGAACGCCGGGGTGCCATGCTCGATCGTCATGCCGCCGAACTCGGCGCCGACGCCTATCCGTTCGAGATGGTGCCTGCCTTCGAGTTGCGGCGGACCTTTCCGCATCTCGGGCCGACCATGGCCGGCGCCAGCTATTCGCCGCGCGACGGCGACGTGAACTCGCTGCACCTCTATCGCGCCCTGATCACCGCCCTGCGCCGGCTCGGAGGCAGCTACCGGCCGGGCGCGCCGGCCACGGGCATCGCGCGCGACGGCGCCGGCTTCGCCGTCGTCGCCGGCGGGCAGACGTTTCGAGCCCGGACCGTGGTGATCGCCGCCGGGATCGAGACCGAGAGGCTGGCCGGGCTGGTCGGAATGAGCGTCCCGGTCCGCCCGCAGACCGGCCAGATCATCGTCACGGAAAAGGCCGTCCCGTTCCTTCCTTACGCAGTCTCGACCGTTCGCCAGACCAATGAAGGGGGCGTGATGCTGGGCGACTCGGTCGAGGAAAGAGGACACGACGACACGGTCACGACCGGCGTTCTGGGCATCACCGCGGCGCGCGCCATCGCGGCTTTCCCCGTCATCGCCCGCCTGGCCGTGGTCCGCAGTTGGGCCGCATTGCGGGTCATGTCGCCAGACGGTCTTCCGGTCTACCAGCAGTCGGCCAGCCAACCGGGCGCATTTGCCTGCATATGCCACAGCGGCGTCACGCTCGCGGCCATCCATGCCGGCGAGCTGGCTCGCCAGGTCGCCGGCGGCGCGCTTACGGGGCAGGCTGCCGCCTTCGGCACCGGGAGGTTCGATGTTCGAGCGGCTTGAGGAAAGCGGGGCGGAGATCGCTTTCACCTTCGATGGGCGCCCGTGCACCGGCAGAGCCGGCGACAGTGTCGCGGCCGCATTGATCGCAAACGGCGTCAAGGTATTCCGCACGACGCCGGTAGGCGGCGCCGAGCGCTCGGCCTTCTGCATGATCGGCGCCTGCTTCGACTGTCTCGTCGTCATCGACGGCCGGGCGAGCCGCCAAGCTTGCCTCATTCCCCTGCAGGAGGGAATGGCCGTCGAACGGCAGATCGGGCGACGGGATCCCGCACGATGACTGCCGAAGGCTCATATGACGTGATCGTCATCGGCGCAGGCCCTGCCGGCGTCGCTGCGGCGATCGCCGCGGCCGGGCGCGGCGCTTCGGTCCTCATCCTCGACGAGGGACAGGCGCCAGGCGGCCAGATCTACCGCAACGCCGGACGGGCGTCGGGCAGGCTCCTTCGTATCCTGGGCAAGGACTATGCCAAAGGGGCGACGCTCGCCGACGCTCTTCGGGCCTGCGGTGCGGAATACCGCACGGGCAGCACCGTCTGGAACGTCGAACGGGACGGCCGCGTCGACTTCCTGGCCGATGGCGCGTCGCATGTCGCGCACGGCAGGAAGATCGTGGTTGCGACGGGCGCCATCGAGCGGCCTTTCCCGGTCGACGGCTGGGATCTGCCGGGCGTGCTCACCGTCGGCGCCGCGCAGACATTGCTCAAAGCGTCGTCGATGGTCGCACGCGGGAGCGTTCTGGTCGGCTCCGGACCGCTGCTGTGGCTGCTCGCCGACCAGTATCGGCGCGCCGGCCACCCGCCTTTGGCGATCGTCGACACGACCCCCGCAGGCCGGCTGCGCTCGCTCCTGCATGCCCTGCCCCGGTTTCTTGTCTCGCCCTATGCTTCGAAGGGGGTTGGCCTGCTGTGGCGGGTCAAGCGTTCCGTACCGGTCCACAGCGGCGTGGGTTCTGTCAGGATCGCCGCCGAACAGGGCGGCTTCACGGTATCGTTCCGAAGGGACGCGGCAGAGCGGACGATCCGCGCCGACCACGTCTTCGTGCATCAGGGGGTCGTGCCGAACATCAACCTGCCCAATGCGCTGGGTTGCGAACTCGCCTGGAACGAGGATCAGGCCTGCTGGGACGTGGCCGCCGACGAATGGGGACATACCTCGCTGTCTAATGTGTGGATCGCCGGCGACGGCGCCTCGGTCGGCGGCGCGGAGGCGGCAGCGGCGCGTGGCACGCTGGCCGGGCTGTCCTGCCTCCACGCCCTCGGCATGATCGATGCCGATGCCCGCGATGCCGCCGCAGCCGCGCCGCGCCGTATCTTGCAACGCTACCGCAGCGGCAGGATCATGCTCGATCGGCTGTATCGGCCGGGCGGCCATCTGGTCGCCGGCGCGCCCTCCGCCATCGCCTGCAGGTGCGAGGACATCACCGTGCAGACCGTCAGGACCGCCTGCGCCGAGTTGCAGCCTGCCGGCCTCAACCAGATGAAGGTCCTCCTGCGCTGCGGCATGGGGCCGTGTCAGGGACGGTTCTGCGGCTCCACGGTCGCGGCGATCATCGCGCAGTGCAAAGGCGTTCAGGCCGGCGATATCGCGCCCTACCGTCACCGCTTTCCCGTCAAGCCCGTTACCGTCGCCGATCTGGCGACGCTCGATCACTCGAACGCCGACAGACAGGCGGTTGCGCGCGACTGACGAAAAGTGTATTCAGAAATGAATTCAATCGGATCCCGGAATATGGCGGCACAGAAAAAGGCACAGGTCGATGGCGGAGATCCCGCGGCCGATCCGAAGGCGTTCCGACGGGCGCTCGGCAACTATCCTACCGGCGTCACCGTCATCACCGCGCCTGGAACCGACGCGCCGGTAGGCGTGACCGCCAACTCCTTCGCCTCCGTGTCGCTCGACCCGCCGCTGGTGTTGTGGTCCATCGCCCACACTTCCCGCAGCCATTCGGCATTCGTTGCAAGCGATCGGTTCGCGATCAACATCCTTGCCGACGACCAGGTGAAGGTCTCGCAGGCATTCTCCAGCTCCAGCAAGGACAAATTCGGCGCCGTCGCATGGCGTCGCGGCAAGACCGGTTCGCCGCTGATCGATGACGCCCTCGCCTATTTCGATTGCCTTTGCGAGACGCGCCACGAGGGCGGCGACCATACGATCATGATCGGTCGCGTGGTCGAGTTCGGCCACTACGAGGGAAACCCGCTCGCCTTTGCGCAAGGCCGGTATGGAATAGCGGTCGACCACCCCGAAACGGGCGTGACGGCTCAGGCCCGCAAGGCGGACGACGCCGGCCTGGCCGAATTCCCGCTGCTGAGCCTCATCGCGAAGGCGCACTACAAGGTCGACGCGGACCTGGAGGGGCAAAGAACGGCCGCCGGAAATACGCAGGTGGGCAGCAAGGTTCTGGCTGGCCTCTACAATTCGTCCCCCCTCACCGCGGACGAGCTCGCCCGGCAGATGTACCTCGACCGCAGGCAGGTCGACGATTCGCTGAACGAGTTCGTTGCAAACGGGGATGTCGCCCCGTGTGACGGCAATCGCTTTGCCTTGACGGCATCGGGAAAGGCCCGTCGCCGCCGGATGATCGACTACCTGGCAAAATACCAGGAAGAGCAACTGGCCGACATTCAACCCGCCGACCTGGCCGCCGCCCGGCGCGTGCTGGAAAGCTTCTTGTCGAACTCCGTCCAGACTTTCTGACGATATGTGCTTGAATTGCACATGCATGAGTGACGTCGACTTTAAAGAATCACCCAAGCGATAGGCAAGCAAGCATAACCCGTGCCCTTCACCTCGGGACGGAGCAGGCTGTTCTGTCGTTGCGCAATGCCGCCTGCTGGTGGACCTTGGCAGCAATGACAGCCTTCCCGCGTCCGCGTTTTGCGACGACTTCAATAGTCTTCTTCGTTGGATCTAACCAATGTAGCTTGGCAGCCAAAGCGCCGCCGCCGGCACGAGAATGATGATCGCGAGCGCGACACCGTCGGCTGCCACATAGGGCAAGGATCCGCGCACGACTTCCGGATAAGACACAGGGAAACCGGCATGCGCGGCCGTCCCCTGGACAATGAATATATTGAGCCCGAACGGCGGCAGGATGATTCCCATTTCAAGGACGATGGCGATGATCACGCCAAGCCAGATCGGGTCGAAGCCGAGGGCCTTCAAGGGACCGATCACGATCGGAACAACAATCAGCAAGGTCGGCAGAGGTTCCATGAACATGCCGAGAAGACAGAAAATGACCAAGACCAGAAGAAGGATCGTCCATTTGTCCAGGCCTCCCGCAAGAATAGCCTGGGTTATCTGGCTCGGGATCTGCATATAGCTGATCAGGAAGCCGAAGATGAGCGCGCCGATCAGGATCAGGAAGACGAAGCCGCAAACGCGGGCCGTCGACAAAAGCGCAACACGCAGCGTGCCGATCGTCAGCTTCCTCGCCAAAGCCGACAACAGGAGAGCTCCGGCGACGCCGATGGCGGCTGCTTCGGTGACGGTGGCGACACCGGTGTAGATACTTCCCATGATCAGGAAGGCGAGACCGAGAAATGGAATCAGCTCCAGCAGAGCCGTCAACCGCTCCCGAACGGGCACCGCCGGGGCGCGGGGGGCCATGTCCGGGCGCCGTATCGCGATATAAAGGTTCCAGACGACATAACATGCCGACATGATCAGGCCAGGGATCACGCCCGCCATGAACAGGGCCGGAATGGAAACCTCGGCCAGCATGCCGTACACGATGAAAAGTATGCTCGGGGGGATGACGAGCGCCAGCCCTCCGCCGGCCACGACGCTGCCCGCCGTGAGCCCGCGGTCATACCCGCGCCTGGTCATCTCGGGGATGGCGGCCGTGCCGATCGCCGCGCAGCCTGCGACGCTCGAACCCGTCAGGCTTGCAAACAGGGTCGTGGCAAAACGCGACCCCAGAAGAAGGCTGCCCGGAAGCCCGCCAAGAAGCTTGCTGGCGTTGTCGAACACGCGCTTCGACAGGTCGCTCACAATCAGTATCTCGGCCATCAGAATGAACATCGGGACCGAGACGAGGGTAAAGTGCTGCACGGCCGTGGTCACGTTGACCGTCAACGCTCCCATGGCCATCTTCCAGCCGAAGACGATGACGACACCCAGGAACCCCACCAGGCCAAGCACGACGGCTATCGGAATGCCCAATGCGATAAACAGCATGCTGGACCCGAGAATAAGCGCGAGTTCAACAAACACATTCATGGGTCTCTCCCGAGGGCTGGACGCCTGGAGCGGTTCTGGTTGTCACGGAATCAGCAGAACCGCTCTATTTCTTTGTTTTGGCCGCGTTTCCGGATGCAAAACCGCTTCGCGCTCTTGCCGGAAATACTCTAGTGGCCTTTGGCCGTGGCAGGAGTGCCGATGATGACCATGAGCTGAAGGCACAGGACGAAGCAGCCGAACGGCATGCTTGCCAGCGACAGCCACTTCGGAATGCCGGATTCCGTGATGGAGGAGAAGCGATAGGCGTCGTACGTGGCCAGCCATCCGGCCCAGCCGATCAGTGCCGAGAATGCCAGCATCAAGATGTTGGCGACCACGCCGAGGGCACGGCGCAGTCGCGGCCGCAGACTGTCGACGATGATGTCCACTTTGACGTTGGCTCCGACCTGAGCGACGTATGGCAGCATGAGGAAGACCAGCGGCGCCATCAGCAGCTCGCTCAGGTCAACGGCATATTCCGTCGATCCGCGCAAAAACTCCCGCCAGACGATATCCACCATAATCGCAACGAACATCAGAAAGGCGCAAATCGCGCCCACCGACGCCAGAAGGCGGGCGGAAGCCTCGACCGCGGCAGAAAATCGGTTTTTTCGCATCGTATTGTCCTGGCAAAGACGCTCTGCATGAAAGGGAGATGCGTTTTCTGAGACGACGCAAACCGCCATCCCGGCTGCGTCGCCTCACCGATCACCGATCGGCCATCTATTCCTTCAACGCATCGAGCACGCCCGCCACGAACTCGGCGCCCTTCGCGCCCTGCTTTCCTTCGAAATCCTTGAATATGCCGTCGAGAAGCTGCCGCCAGTGATCGCGCTGGGTGTCGGAGAGCCGCTGCACGCAGCCCGTGATACTCTCGAACTTCGCTTGTGCCGGCTCTTCCTCGTCACGCAGGACTTGTTCGTACTTCTTTTGTATCTTCCCGGCTTCGGCGCTCATCAGGGCCTTCATGTCCTCTGGCAGGCGGTTCCATGTATCGGCGTTTATCGCGATCACGTTTATGAGCGGAACGTTGTTGTTCACCAGCATGCAGGGCAATTGCTTTTCGACACCAAAAGAACTGAAGCTTCCGAGGCTGGTTCCGATGCCCTGGATGACGCCGGTGCTGGCCGCCATGGCGAGTTCGTTGTTGGCTATCGAGACATTCGTTCCGCCGAGAATTTCGATCATGCGGGTGCTGGAACCGCCAAAGCCGCGAATTCTTCTTCCCGACCAATCGGGATTGTCGAGATCCGTCTTGCTCTGCAGGAACCATTGCGTCACCGTTCCCGCCAGCCACAGGGGCTTGAGGTTCTGGGCGGCCAGCTCGGCCTCCAGATGCGGCTTGAGCACCGCGTAGGCCTTGTCGAAATTGCCCAGGTCCCACAGGAACATCAGTGTTCCTGCGCTTGCGCTGAACGGAAATTCGCCCGGGAACACCGATGTCGTGATGGACACGATATCGGCGGTGCCAAGCCGGCCGGCTTGAAGCATTTGTGCCTGCGAGATCAGAGACCCGTTCGGATGAAACGCGTACGCAATCTTCCCGCCGCTCACCTTTTCGATATTCTGCAGGAATTCCTCGATGGAACGATGTCCCACTTGCTTGGCGGGGGCATAGCTGGCGGCCGTGAGGGTCACCTCAGCCTTGTTCTGCGCCGATGCAGGATCCGCCGTTCCAAGAAAGCCGGCAGTGAAAAGAGATAAAGCCAGTCTGGAAAACCAAACGTTCATGTATTTCTCCTCCCAGTAGAAATGATGATCGCGCGGTCGCACTTTAGCGCACCATGGCAAATGGCCGTCGATTTACATCACGCCCGTCCTAGTGATCGTGGCTGCTCCAACCGCGTCCGAAAACGCTCGGCCGGCTTCGACATACTGGCAGACTGCCAGTCTATCCGTTGCTGTCCGGGGACCGCGACCAGTTCGGCACAAGGGTCCGATGGTTGTCCGAGTCGTCGAGGAGCGAGGGCACCGGGTCCTCGTCAAAAAACCACGTCGAAAAGTCGTAGGACCGCCACTGTTCATCGGCGATGTTCATCGAGGAAATCTCAAGCGGATTACTGCTGGGATCATAGAAGTAGATCGAGGAGATGAAGCGATGCGCATTGTCCTTGCCACGTCGCTCCGACACCTCGGACACCGGAACACCGCTGGCAAGCAGATGCTCGCGGAACCAGACGACGTCGGCATGCGTCGGGACATCGAATGAAAGATGATCGAACTTCTGGTTGTCGTGAGCCGGACCGATCCGTCCATCCTCTATGGACGGCCACAGGAACGTGCTTATGGGCGCGGCTGGAACCTTCGAGATCTCGGGCGATTCGTAGAGCGAGAACAGCTCGCTGTTGCCCATCTGGAAGAAGACCTGACGAACTTTGCTGGTCATCGACGCCGGCGCGGGGGAAGACGCCTCTCCGGACACCGCATTGCCGCTCGAATGGTGGGCAGCCGCGCGCAGACCATGCGCGCTGGGCACGAACCGCATGGTGCGCACAACCCGAAGCCCGAGAACATCCCGATAGAAGCGGACACCCTCGTTCATGTCGTGCGTGAACAGAACCAGATGGTTGATACCCGTTATCAATCCCTTCGCGGGACCTCGTTCCTGCAAGATCCTGCGGTGGCGCGGAAGCACTTGCGCCGGGCTGTCTTGAGAGGGCGTTGCTGGCATGGTGATGGCTCCCCACCTTTGGACGACTTACCGAAACTTCAGAATGCAGTCTTCCTGCTATTCAGGTAAACTGAATAGATGCGCTGTGTCAAGACGCGCAAACAGCCGGCGCCACGGTGTCGGCTCAGAGCATCGTCGCCCGGACGACGGCCGTTCGGGCCGCATGATCTGCGGGCCTCGATAATCGTTGACCGTCCTGCGGGTGGTCCGTATCAACCCGTCATCTCATGGGATGAGAATTGGACAAGATGGACATAGAAACCGACTCGGTCGCGGCACTTGCCTTCGAGCTGCGCGACACAATCTCCCGGGGCATTCGCCGGCTCCACCTCGAGCCCGGCCCGCCCCTTTCCCAGCTCACCGTGATCAGCCACCTGCGTAGGGGAGGACCGATGAGCACCAACGAACTGGCCGCGATCGAACAGGTCCGCCCGCAGTCGATGAGCATCACGGTCGGACTGCTCGAAAAAGGCGGCATGATCGTGCGCCGCCCCCATCCCACCGACCGGCGGCAAATGCTCATCGATCTGACGCCCAAGGGCATCAAGGCTCTGGAGGATGTCTACGCGCGGCGCGAAAACTCCCTGACGACGATCATCCTCCAGCAGCTTACCCGGGACGAGCAGAAAGAGTTGCGGCGCGCCCTGCTGCTCGTGCGGCGCATCATCGACGCGCAATGAGCAGTCGCACGGCAGTTCCGTACGCATCATATCTCAAGGATGATCTGCGCGTCCTCGACAGACACGGGGACCGTCTCGACGCCTTTCTTCAGGCGCTCCATCGTCTCCGGCGCTTCAACGGTCACCGGATAGCTTCGCACTCTCTGCCGCGATGAAAAGATCGTCCGCCCCGTCCTGATCTCGAATTCCCAGTGATGCCACGGGCAAGCGATGATTTCGCCGTCGCGCACCCATTGTATTCCCAGACGCTCGTCGTCCTTCGCGCACGCCTCAGTGGTGCCGCGGACGCGCCCCTTGCACAAAGGTCCTCCCATGTGTGGGCAAGTATTCTTGAGCGCGTAGAATTCGCCACCGACATTGAACACCCCGATGCCGCTCTTGACCTTGTCGGGATAGACTATCGTGGACGATCCAGGCGGATAGCTGGACACTGGACCTACTACGTATCGGGTTGCCACTTTTCAGCGCCTCTACACGGATCAGGCTGTTGCTTCGGCGGAAATCCGCGCGGCGAGACGCGGATAGAAATCCAGGGCGTTGCCCGCCAGGCAACGCGCCCGCGCCTCGTCATTCCAAGTCGGGAAAGTCCGCGCGGGCGTGGTGTCGTCCCAATAGGGGTGGCGGCTGCCGAACATCACCAGCGCGGAATTTTCTCCTCCCACCGTATCGGACGCACTGATGCTATGCGGCGAGATTTCGTCGTCGGCCTGGGAGATGAAGCGGACGTTGGTTTCCATGTAGAGCGTCGGATCTTTCGTGACCCAGGGCACTTCCAACCGCTCCGTTTGCCAGTCCTTGTCCGTCCGGATCAGAAGCGAGCGCGCGGAATGAACGCTCACGTCGCCCAGTATGACGCGCAGGTCCGGCAGGCGGTCGAATACGCCGGCGGTGATCATGGTTGCGACGTGCACGATGGACGACAGCGGCCGCAGGGCATGAGCCTCCGCGAAGAAGCTCTGGAACCCGACCTGCGAGGGCGGCGGCTCGACGATGGTGCCCATGTCGTCATGGACGAACACCGGCAGGCCGAGCTCAGCGGCCTTGCGCCAGATCGGGAAGAAGCGCTGATCGCCGTAGACCGCCAGGGCGCGCGCCGGCACGACCAGTTGAACAAACCGCTCATCGCCCGCCCAACGGTCGATTTCACGCAGCGCCAGGTCGGTATCGTTCGGTGCGACGCGGATCGAGCCGAAGAAGCGCCCCTCCCCCTCGACAGCCGAAAGCCAGCGCTCGGCGAGCATGGAATTGACCGAGCGCATCACCGCGTCGGCCTGTTGCGGATTGGGCCAGTATCCGCGCGTGGTGGGGGACAGGACCGCATAGTCGATCCGCGCGTCGCGCATGAACCTGGCAACGGCAGCGGGGCTGCCCGCGTCTTCGACCGAAACCGACAGCTGGTCGAAGGGCGCCTGGTACTTGTCCCCGAAGAGGGACGGCAAGGGGCGGAGATTGAAGGGAGGACCGATCCTACGGTTCAGCTCATCATGTTCGAGAACAGGATGAACGGCACAATCGATGATCATTTCCTGCCAGCCTCCAAATCGAACCGGTCCGCCGGCCTTGTCTTCGGTAGATTGTAGATCTCGCGCGCGTTCTCGCACAAAATCCGCTTCCTGATCTCCGGTTCGAGCGAGCGCGGAAGAGCCTTGCTTGGCGGATCGAAGTCATAATGGGGCCAATCGCTGGAGAACATCAGCAACTTCGCCGCGTTTGCCTGCTCGAACAGCGTGGCGATACGGTCGGGATGGGTGATCGACTCCTCGATCGGCTGCGTCGCGAACCGGAAATGGTCGCGAATATACTCCCGCGGCGTTTTCTTGGCCGCCAGTTCGTGGCTGGTGCGCTTCCAGTGGCGCTCCAGACGGTCCAGAACGGGCTGGTGCCACAGAAACCCTCCCTCGATGAAGAGGACCTTGAGGTTGGGATGCCTGTCGAAGACGCCGTTGCAGATGAAGCTGACCATGTGGGCGGCATAGGCCAGCGGCGCGATAAGCGAGTGGTACTCCACGAAATACTGCAGCGTGCCGGTCGGCGTCCATCCGAGGGGCTGCGTCGCCCCGCCGCGGAAATGTATGGCGACGGGAAGGTTGTGGCGTGCGGCCGCTTCCCAGATCGGCGCGTACATCGGATGCCCGAACGGTCGCGGTCCGTAATGGGTGATCGCGACCTGCTTGAAGCGCGGATCGCCGGCCCATCGTTCGATCTCCCTGGCCGCCCCGACAGGATCCTCGACGGAGACGGTGATGGAGCCGATGTAGCGGTTCTCGGTGTTGTACTTCGACAGCCAGGTGTCGGCCGCCCAATCATTGGCGGCAGCAGACAAGGCCGTGTCCAGCAGCGGATCGACCGTGAAGCCCCGGAAGCTCCAGGGAAGCAGGATCGCGTAATCCATCGGATCGTCGACGAACAACTGCCTTCCCGCCATCTCCGGGTCGGATCCGAGGAAACTGCCGTCGTCGGGGATCGAGTCGCCCCTGCCCCCGCCTTCCAGCGTGGCGAATGTCGGGCGCCGGAACGGAACGCGGTCGCTGATGGCACGGTCTCGCCAGGGCGGGGACATATAGGAAACGATCTGCTCGAAGGAACGCGGCTCGACGTGCACGTCGGTATCGATCACCGTGACCTCCACGGTGCCGCCCTGGCTCCGGGGCTCCTCCGGCCGAGCAATTGTCGCTGTCATCTCGTTTCCAATCAGGTTGGATATATCTGCCATATTGATCAGTTTGCCTGTATAAATTTATTTGTCAAGCCCAGGCATGCCGTGGAGCGCAAAATGCGTTCGGGGGCAGGATGAAAGGCGCATGTCGCCGCGCTGCGGACAATGCGGCCTCACAGGACAAAGAATGGGTGGCAAGTGCGCGTCCGTGCGAATGGAAGCGCAACGGCGCAGACATCGTCCCGCCAAACTGTCGCCTGACCCATCCTGCGATCGCAGGTGGCTATCGCCGATGATTTGACAGCCAGCCTGAAATGCAGATAGACTGACTATATCGAGCGGAATCGTCGCGCCCTGTGAACGGCGGCGGCGTGATATGCTTGCCGTCCTTTGACTTTACACGATCATATTGATGGCCGATCGTCCGGTGCTCGTCTTCACCGGCCGGACGCGCTGATTTTCAGGGAGGGGACCTGTAATGCCTGATGTGAGCTTCCTTGCCACCGGGGATGCGATGCTGACCCATGCGATCTCGGCCACGCCGGACGAGGCGTTCCGGGACCTCGTGGAGCTCCTGCGTGGCACCGACGTGACCATCACCAACCTCGAAATGTCGTACGCGGGACGGGGCCGGCACCCGTCGACGACGATGCACGGCACGCCGATGGGCGCCGACCCCGCACTTCTGTCGGAGTTCGAGTTTCTGGGCGTGAACCTGTTCGGTCTGGGCAATAACCACGCCACCGACTATGGCACCGACGGTCTCGTCGCCACCCTCGAAGCGCTCGAGCGCCGCAACATGCCTTATGCCGGCGCCGCGCGGACCCTGCGGGAGGCGCGCCAGGCCTGCTATTTCGACACGCCCGGCGGGCGCGTCGCGTTCATTTCGGCAGGGTCGAGCAATGCAAGGCTGGCCCTGGCCGCCGACATCGGCGCCGGGGATGCGGGCCGAGCCGGAATCGCGCCCGTCCGGGTCAACAAGACCCACTACGTCAGGCGCGACAGGTTCGGAGACCTGCGCGACCTGCTTGCCGAGACAGGCGTCAACATCGCGTCCACCGGCACGACCGCTCCCGGCATCCATTTCCCCTATCCCGACAAGAACATCTATGACGGGCCGCCGGCCGGCGGCATCGCCGTCGAGAGCGTCCACTTCGTGCCCGACGACAAGCCCCGCATCCAGACGGATGCGCTCGAGCGCGACATCCAGGCGCTTGAAAGCGCCGTGGACGAGGCGGGGCGCATGGCCGATCTCGTCGTCGTGGGCCTGCACTGTCACGAAGGCCTCCAGGGCCGGTGGAACACCGACGTTCCGGCCGAATTCCTGCAGCCGCTCGGGCACCGGCTGATCGACGCCGGCGCTCACGCCGTCATGGGACACGGGCCCCACATGCTGCGGGGCGTCGAACTGTACCGCAACCGGCCGATCTGCTACTCGCTCGGAAACTTCATCTTCAACATCGAAGTGACGTCCGCGTTCCCGCTCGAGGTCTACGAGCAGCAGGGCATGCCGCTGTCGTCATCCACGGCGGACCTCTACGACGTCGTAACCGGCTACCACAAACAGCCATATTTCTGGGAATCCGTGGTGGCGCGCTTCACCTTCTCGAACGGCGAGCTTTCGTCCTCGGAACTGCATCCGATAAGCATGGGCAGGGACCTGCCCCGCAGCCGCCGCGGCACGCCCATGCTCACGAGCGTCGAGGAGGGCACGCGGATACTTTCGCGGCTCGACGGCCTGTCGCGCCCCTTCGGAACCGCGGTCGAAATCGAGCGCCGGGGCGATCGCTGCTTCGGTCGAATGATCCTGTCGTCCTGAAGCGCGGCGCCGCTCGCGGGCAGACAGCCGCGGGTCACACCGAGCCGTCGACCCCGGGCCAACGGCGCGCGCCCTGGCGATCGACAATCCAGCCCGGATATTCGGCCGGAAGCCTGCTGACGTCGTCGAGCCGGCACAGATCTTCCGCGTCGAGCTCCAGATTCGCGGCCGCGAGATTTTGCTGCAACTGATCGAGGCGCTTCGCGCCGATCAGAACGGAGGTGATGAACGGGCGGGACAGTATGAAGGCGAGAGCCACGGTTGCGACGCCGCAGTCATGACGAGCCGCGATGTCCCTCATGACGGCGATGCAGCGCGACGCCCTTCCGCCGTCCACCGGCGGGAAGTTGTACCCGCCCGACCGGCGCCCCTCGGGCTTTTCACCCGTTGACGATCCCGGCTCGAACTTTCCCGACAGCGCACCGCCGGCCAGAGGGGACCACACCAGGATCCCGACGCCTTCCTCGGCCGCCATGGGCGCGATCTCGCGCTCGATGTCCCGGCCGGCCAGGGAGTAGTAAACCTGCGTGGAGTCCAGTCTTGCGAAGCCCCGGCGCTCGCAGATGCCCAGCGCCTTGCTCACCCGCCATGCCGGCCAGTTCGAGCAACCGACATAGCGAACGAGCCCCTGCGAAACCAGGTCGTCCAGCGTCCTGAGCGTCTCGTCGAGCGGGGTGATCGGATCATGGGCGTGGATCTGATAGAGATCTATGTGGCCGGTTTTCAGCCGCCGCAGGCTGGCTTCGACCGAGTCCATGATATGCCCCCTGGACGCACCGCGGTCGTTCGGTCCGGCGCCGACGGGATTGTAGCATTTCGTCGCGATTACGACGTCCTTGCGGGCGATGCCGAGGTCTTGCAGCGCCTGGCCGACGATCTCCTCCGCGCGGCCGAAGCAATAGATGTCGGCGGTGTCGATCAGGTTCACGCCGGACTGAAAAGCGGCGCGGACGAGGCCGTTGGCCGCTTCCTGGTCAAGGCCTGCGACGCGGTCGTACTTTTCGGCGCCGGTCTTTTCGCCGAACGTGAACGTCCCAAGTCCAAGCTCCGAGACGAGTAGTCCCGTTCGACCGAGTTGACGGTAGCGCATTCGCGTCTCCTCCGTTTGTCCGCCTGGTTGAAGGCCGGCCGCGGGGCCGCTCGCCGCCACTGTCGGTCACGTCGGGCAAGACAGCCCTTCCCGCCCTTTCAGCATCCGGACATCGGCCCGCCGTGACCTACCTGCCGCCCCCGACGCCGACCACGGTTCCGGACACATAGGCGCTGTCGCTGGACAGCAGCCAGCGCACGGCGCTCGCAACTTCCTCCGGCCTTCCCGCCCGGCCAAGCGGCACCGTCACTCCCACGGTTTTTACCCGCTCGCCGCGACCGGCGTTCACATGGATCTCGGTGTCGATCAATCCCGGCGCGACCGCGTTGACGCGGATGCCTTGCGCTCCGACCTCGGCGGCCAGTCCCACGCAAAGCGTGTCGATGGCAGCCTTGCTGGCCGCATAGTGCACCCAGTCTCCGGCCCCGCCGAGCTTGGCCGCGCGGCTCGACATCAGCACGATCGCTCCGCCGCCGGCCGCCGACATGACCCGGACCGCGGTCTTCGCGGTGAGGAAGGCGCCGGTGACATTCACGTCCAAGACCCGGCGCAGGTTCGCGGCGTCCAGTTCGGCCACGCGGCAGGCTGTCCCGGTTATCCCCGCATTGGCGAAGACGCCCGTCGGCGGGCCGAAACGGCCGGCGCAGGTGGCGAAAAGCGCTTCGATCGCCTCTTCCGCCGCGACATCGCCTTTGTAGGCCACGGCGCGCCCGCCGGCCGCGGCGACCCGCTCGCACAAGCGTCGCGCAGCCGCCTCGTTCGACGCGTAGGAGAACACGACCGGACGCCCCTCGGCCGCCAGCATCTCCACCGCCGCGGCGCCGATTCCCCTGCTGCCGCCGGTGACGATCACCGGACCACGATCAGAATCCGACATTGCCTGCTCCCTTCAACGCCAGCATCTCGCGCGCCTCATCGGGGGTCGCGACGTCGAGGCCCAGCCCGGCCAGCAATTCGCGCGCCTTGCGAACCTGGTCGGCATTGCTCTCGGCCAACTTTCCGGGCCCGATCCACAGGGAATCCTCGAGCCCGACACGCAGGTTCCCGCCCTGCGCCGCCGCGAGGGCGGCGACCGGCATCTGGTTGCGGCCCGCGCCCAGCACGGACCAGACATAGTCGTCCCCGAACAGCCGGTCGGCCGTGCGCTTCAGGTGCGCGACATCCTCGGGATGCGCGCCTATGCCGCCGAGGAGACCGAAAACGGTCTGCACCAGAAACGGCGGCTTCGCCAGTCCGCGATCCACGAAATGCGCCAGATTGTAGAGGTGGGACGTGTCGTAGCACTCGAATTCAAAGCGGGTGCCGTTCGCATTGCCTATTTCCAGGATGTGCTGGATGTCGGCGAACGTGTTCTTGAACACCAGATCGCGGCTGTTCTCCAGATGCTGGCGCTCCCACTCGTACCTGAACTCGCTGAAGCGCTTCAGCATCGGGTACAGTCCGAAATTCATCGACCCCATGTTGAGCGAGGCGATTTCGGGCTTCAGCTCGGCCGCCGGGCGGAGACGCTCCTGGACCGACATGTGGGGCGAACCGCCGGTGGTCAGATTGAGAACGGCGGCAGTGGCCTGCCTGAGCTGCGGCAGGAAGGCGCGAAAGGCCTCCGGCTCCTGCGTCGGCCTCCCATTCTCCGGATCGCGGGCATGCAGGTGAAGGATGGCTGCCCCGGCCTCCGCCGCCGCGATGCCTTCGTCGATGATCTGCCGTGGCGTCACCGGAAGATGCTTCGACATCGAGGGGGTGTGGATGGCGCCTGTGACGGCGCAGCTTATGATGATCTTGCGGCTTGCGGGCATCCTGTTTTCCAAACGAGCGTTTCAAACGATGGGAGAGCGTGACCGCAGATGCGCCATGAGAGCCATGAGGCGTTGGTCACGCCGCGCCTGGGCGGCGGGAATCTGATCGAGCGGGACGACGCTACGCCGGGCCGCCTCGATCTCGTCCAGGACCGGACCATCCCAGCCGACCGTCCTGCACTGGCCGGATGCGATCGTCTCGTACATCCCGCCGTAGCGCGCCACATAGTCCCGCACGCCGCCCGGCGCATTCAGGTCGATGGTTTCAAACGGGCCGACCAGAGCCCAGCGCGGGGCGAGCCCGTCACGGATGCCGGCATCGACATCGTCAGGACTGGCGACGCCTGCCGCAACGAGGCGGAAAGCCTCCTGAAGAAGCGCGCCCTGCAACCGGTTCACGATGAAACCGTCGATCTCGCGCGTCATGCGGATCGGCCTCTGGCCGATCCTTTCCATCAGTCGCGTGGTCCGCTCGACCGTTTCGGCGTCGGTCCAGGGCGCCGGGACGATTTCGACCGCCGGAATGAGGCTCGGCGGATTGATCGGGTGTGCCACGACGCAGCGGTGCCGCCCCTCGACATGCGCGGTGAACGCCGACGGCAGCAACGCCGACGTCGAGCTCGCGAGGATGGCCTGAGGCCCGGCGAGCCTGTCCAGCTCGGCAAAGACGGCCATCTTCGCCTCGAGCCTTTCCGACACGTTCTCCTGGACATGCGCCGCGGCCTCGACCGCTTCTCCGAGATCCCTGGACACACTGACGCGCGCGGCGATGTCCTCGACGGTCGCATCGCCGAGCAGGCCGGCTCCGGCCAGTTCGGCGGCGACGGCATGCACCCGCCGCAGCGCCTGCATGGACGCCTCCGCGCTCTGGTCGAAGAGCTTGACGGTGCAGCCACCCCTTGCAAAGGAAACCGCCCACGAGCATCCGATCAGGCCGCTCCCGACGATCGCGACGTTGATGCCTGCATTCATCGATACGTCTCCATACCGGCGTGCGCCATCCACCGTCTATCCGGGCCTGGAAGCGGACAGAGCGTCGCGAGGCTCAAATTTATGAAGGCAGCGATGGGGAACGACAGGCCGCCCGCTGCTTCTGGCGAACGATTCCGGAACCTCGGAAATGTAGACCGCGCCGGCGGAATCGACCGCGATCGCATGCGGCGCGAGAAGGTTCACCGTTTCCATTGTGATACGCGCGGCTAACGATCGGTCCGGGGCAAAGACGGTCATTCGCCCCGGACGTTCAGTCTCGGCGGGCCCGAGGCGCCATGACTTGAGGTCGCCCGGACCACGCGCAAGCTCGGTCACATACATCCGACCCTGGCGATCAAACGTCACGTCGGTGGGCCGCCGAACATCCGTCCAGACGTCCAGCAGATCGCCATCCGGCGAGAAGACCTGGATACGGTCGTTCTCGCGGTCGCAGACAAGGATTCGACCGCGCGGGTCGATGGCGACGCTGTGGGGAATGACGAAGGAGCCCTCGCCCGCGCCGAACGTGCCCCAGGAGCGGATGACCTCGCGGTCCTTCGACAGGCGGTGAATGCGGCAGTTGCGATAGCCGTCGCTGACGAACAGTTCGCCGTCGCGCGACGCCACCACCTTGGTCGGCCGATTGAACGGCGGACCGCCGGTCACCTGGTCAAGCGACGTCGGCACGGCCGGCCGGCCTTGCTCGTCACGCCCCGTCGCGGCGGGAACACCGCTGCCGATGGTTTCCAGGGGACGGCCCGCCGTGTCGAAAACACGGAGACGGTGACCGCCATCGTCGGCGACGTAGACCCTGTCATCCGCGCCGATGGAAATGTGATGCGGCCGATCGGAGAAGCAGCTCTTGCCCCATCGGTCCAGGACGGTGCCTTGCCTGTCCAGCACCGTGATGGGATGGGCGCCACGCCGCAGGACGTAGACCCGATCACGGGAATCGACCGCCACGCCGGTGACGTCGTCGGACCAGGTGTCGTCGCCCCAGTCGGCAACCTCGCGAAAGCTCATCGGCATTTTTGCAGCCCGTTCGTTCGACATCGTTGCATCATGCGTCGAGCACCAGTCGCGCCGAGCAGGATCTCGAAACGCAAACCATCATGGTCTTGCCTGCTGCCCGTTCCCTGGCGCTGAGCACCGAATCCCTGTGGTCCGGCGTGCCCGAGAGAACCCGCGTCTCGCAGGTGCCGCACACGCCCTCCTGACAGGACGAATCGATATCGACGCCGGCGTCCTCGGCCATCGCCAGGATCGAGCGGTCGGGAGGCACCGTCAGAACCAGACCGGAACGGGCAAACTCGACCTCGAACGAGGAATTCGCATCCGCCGCGACAGGCTCGGAGCCGGTGAACCGCTCGAAATGCACCCTGTCCGGCGACCAGGCCGAACAGTTTTCCCGGACCGCGTCGATCATGGAGGACGGACCGCAGCAATAGACGACCGTGTCGGGAGCGCTTGCGGCGATCAGTGCGGACAGGTCGATGAGACCATGGGTGTCGCTCGTATGCAGCAATACCTTGTCGCCCGCCGACGAAACGAGGTGTTGCGCGAACGCCATCGAGGTTTCGGAACGCCCGCAATAGACCAGGCGCCAGTCCCGGCCGGCGGCGGATGCTGCTTCGACCATGGACAGCATCGGCGTGATGCCGATGCCGCCGGCGATGAACAGATACGGGCTCGCGGGGACGAGCGGGAAATTGTTGCGCGGCCCCGTCACACGGACCGTATCCCCCTCGGCAAAAGCGTCGTGGATGTGCGCGGAGCCGCCGCGCCCTTCCTTCACCCGCAGGACCGCTATCTGCCAACGGCTTCGGTCCGACGGCGACCCGCACAGGGAATAGTGCCGGACGCAGTCCTGTCCGTTGGACACAAAATGAACATCGATGTGGGCGCCGGGCTGCCATTCCAGAAGTTGGCCGCCGTCCTTGCGCGCCAGCGTAAAACGGACGACTCCATCGGCCACGGTGTCCTTTTGCAGTATTGTCAGATCAAAACTGCGTTCGGCCATCTATTCTCCTCATAGCGCCTGCGTCACCGGTCCGGCTATGCTTTGCGGCATGGCGACGGGAAGCGATTGTCCACGGAGGTATCGTCTGGGTGGGAGCGTCGGGATGATGCGCCGGGGCGCGATCAGACGCCCCATTGACCACTTGAAAGACACTGCCTATCAAACCACCATGCTATGCCACCAAGTTCAGATCGGTCAAAATGGACAGTGATGACGACTCGGTACCGGCACTCGCCTTCGAGCTGCGCGAAACGATCTCACGAGGCATTCGCCGTCTTCATCTCGAACCGGGCCCTCCTCTGTCCCAACTCGCCGTCATCAGCCGCCTGCGCCGGGAAGGCGCACAGAGCACCAACGAACTGGCGGCAGCCGAGCGTGTTCGCCCGCAATCCATGAGCATCACCGTCGGATTGCTCGAGAAGAATGCGATGATCCGGCGCAGGCCTCATCCGACCGACCGCCGGCAGATGCTCATCGAGCTGACGTCCAAAGGCCTCCAGGCTCTTGAGGACGTCTATGCCAGACGCGAAGGGTGGTTGACCAAGGTCATCGCCGAACAGCTCAACCCGGACGAGCGCCGGGAACTGCAGCGGGGATTGCTGCTCGTCCGCCGAATAATCGACGCATGAGCTTTCATCGGAAATCGCGGTTCGCGCCCACACAGCCGCCTCTCGCGGCCATGGCCACGGTCCGGCGTCTTCGTTGAACGCATGACGGCGCGGCCGGTTCGAAAGCGAATTGGCCTGGATAGCGTTGGGCACAAGCCGCGGCGGTGGTGCGTTATCGCCAGCCGATGTTCGATCCCTGAAGGCGGTGTGCATGCGGTCTCTCGTTCGGCACGCGATAGTTCAGTCCATATGATCAGTTAGACTGTATTTTGCGTGGTTGTCAATCCGCATGACCACCGTTCGAGGGCGCCGAGGCGACCGGCCTCGCCATGGCTCAGCCCATCACGGTTCGGGACCGCTGCTCGCCCAGGCCCGAGATGCCGAGGCTCATCGTCTGCCCTGCCCGGAGGTAGACGGGAGGCCGGCATCCCATGCCGACGCCGGCCGGCGTGCCGGTTGCGATCACGTCGCCGGGCTGCAAGCTCATGAACTGGCTGACATACGCGACAAGGAAGGCAACGCCGAAGATCATATCGGCGGTCGAACCGTTTTGACGCCGCACGCCGTCGACATCCAGCCAAAGTCGCAGGGCTTGCGGGTCCGCAACCTCATCACGGGTGACGAGCCAGGGGCCGATCGGCGCAAACGTATCGGCGCTTTTTCCCTTGTCCCATTGCCCTCCCCGCTCCATCTGCCACGCCCGCTCGGACACATCGTTGAAAACGCAGTAGCCTGCCACATGCGCGAGAGCCTGCGCTTCATCGACCCTGCTTGCGTGTCGTCCGACCACCACGCCGAGCTCCACCTCCCAGTCGACTTTCTCCGCATTGCCGGGAATTCTGATCGGATCGTTGGGTCCGACAATCGCGCTCGTGGCTTTCAGGAAGATGATCGGCTCTTTCGGTTCGGACAGCTTTGCCTCGGCTGCGTGATCCCGATAGTTCAGGCCGATGCACACCAGCTTTCCGATGTTTCCGACCGGCGGACCGATACGCACGCCATCGGCGACGACCGGAAGCCCCAGAGCATCCACCGCGCGAATGCGCGCCAACTGGTCATCCGAAAGGACATCGCCGGTGATGTCGGCGACAATCTCCGTAAGGTCGCGCAGCGTCCCGTCCGATGCAAAGATTCCGGGGCGCTCCTCACCCGCCGCGCCCCACCGTGCCAGCCGCATTTCCAGTCCTCCAAAACAAGTTCGCGGTTCAAGCCGACCATGCCGCGCTCGATCCTGCCGCAGACCATAGTCCGTTCGCGACAGGAGGTCATTGGCGGAAACGACAGGCTCGACGTCCGCGGATCGGATGGCGATCCCGCGGATGTCGGGCGGCGCTCATGGATCGCGGGCGCACGCTTGTCAAAGCGCGCGATCCTATCTTTCATCGAGTCTTTGACAGACCATCGACCCAGCTTTGCAGACGCCGCCACAGCACTTCGCGCGCCGGAGAGAAATTGTGCATGTGGGCGCACTGCAAGACTTCGAAAAGCGTGATGTCGACACTCTTGGGGAATGCGAGAGCTTCCTGCCGAAGGTCGCGCGCGACGTCCCGCTGGCCCAGGGCGACGAGAACAGGCACGTCGATATGCCCGGCATCCTCGGCGATGATACCTTCCTGCATGCAGATCTTGGCGAAGGGCGGAAAGGTTCTCGTGATCCAGAACGGCAGCGGTGAGGCCCGCCGCACGGGGAAGCCTGCGCTCATGTCCTCGTTCACGAGGTCCGGCGCCACGTTCTCCCAATGGTAGGCGAAGCGCAGGTTGGCGATCTCGTCGACCAGCGGTCCCGACCAGGCTTCTTCCAGCGATTCCGCATCGCTGTCGGAGGATGAATGCGGCGACACGAAACCGCTTGGCGTGGGCGTCACGCAATGGATGGCGCTGAAGCCCAGCATCGCCACCGCGTCGAACGTGGCGCATTGGCCTTGCTGCGCGATGAGTTGCATGCCCCCGAGCGAATGTCCGATCCCGATCACCCTGGACGGAGCGATCGGCTCGAGATCTTGGACCAGCGTCCCCGCCCGCAGGCCTTCGATCGCCGCAAGACAGGCCTCGTGGACCGCCCGCACCGTCAGCGCGAGCGTGCATTGGGAGGCATCGAGCGCCGTGCTGTCCCCTCCGCCGTAGGGATCGAAGGCAATGAAGATGACGCCGCGTCGTGCGTGCCATTCGGCTTGGGTCGCGCCGCCCAGGGATGGATGGCGCAAATCGAAATAGTGGCGATTGTAGCCTCCGCCGGGAAACGCGCATATGACCGTGTCGCAGCCGGAGGCGTCCGCAGGGGCGACCAGCGTGGCGGCGGTCTCTATGCCGGGATTGTCCGCCGAGCCGATGCGAAGATCGGCACGCATCACTTCAGTCGTTGCAGTCATTGACCTGTCCTCAACATCATTCCGGTTCCTTCGCAGCGATACGGCCGGCGGCGCTCACACGCGCCGCACCGGCGCCAGATCCGCGCGCCAGCACGCGACCTTGTGTCCGTCGGGCACCCGCCCCAGCAATTCCGGCCGCACCTCACAGTCCTGCATCGCGTAGTCGCACCGTTCGCGGTAGCTGCATCCGTGGTCCTTGACCAACGCCAGGGGAGCTTGCCCGCGGATGCCCACCATCTCCTGGCGAACGAAAGGATGCGGCGTCGAGGCGATCAGGCCCCTCGTATAGGGATGCGAGGGCGTCCTGAAGATGTCGCGGGTCAGCCCGGTTTCCACGATGCGGCCGGCATACATGACGGCGGTGCGGTGGGTCATGTGCGCGACGATGCCCAGATCATGCGTGATCATCACCAGCGCCAGATGAAACTCGGTCTGCAGGCTGTGAAGCAGAGCCAGAATCTCCGACTGCACCGTGACGTCGAGCGCCGTGGTCGGCTCGTCGGCGATCAGCAGTTCGGGCTGCGCGGCCAAGGCCATGGCGATGACCACGCGTTGCGCCATGCCGCCCGACAACTGCCAGGGACGCTGCGCCGCCACGCGTCGCGGCTCGTCGATCCGAACCAGTTCCAGCAATTCGAGGATGCGGGACCGAACTTGCGCGCCGCGCATGCCGCGATGCATGCGGAGCACCTCCCCGATCTGCGACTCGACGGTGAGCAGCGGATTCAAGGCCGTCATCGCGTCCTGGGGAATCATCGCTATGGAACGGCCGCGCAGGCGGCGCGCGTCGCGGGCGCTCAGGATTTTTCCCTTCCAGGCGATGCTGCCGCCCGTCATCACGGCGAATTCGGGCAGGAGGCCAATCACGGCCAAGGCAGACATGGTCTTGCCGCAGCCCGATTCGCCGACGATCCCCAACGTCTCGCCGGGTCGCACGTGGAACGAGACGTCCTGGACGCCGCGCACCGCCCGGGGATCGGAAACGGCGCCGAACGTCACCTCCAGGTGCTCGACGTTGAGCAGGACGTCCGTGGGCATCCGGTTCATCTCTTTCAATTCGGCTAGCATTGCGCCTCCAATCTCGACAGGCCCGGACGTCCCCTCAGACCACGGCGTCGGTCTTCGCGACGTCGTCGGTGACATGCCTCTCAGTGTTCTGGCGCGGGTCGAGCCACACGCGGAAGGCGCTTCCGATCAGGTTTGCCGACAGCACCGTGAAGACGATCGCCAGTCCCGGGAAAAGCACGCTCCACCAGGCATCTTCGAGGTAGTCACGGTTCTCGGCGATCATGAGACCCCAGGAGGCCTCGGGCGGCTGGACGCCCATGCCCAGGAAGGAGAGCCCCGATTCCGCAAGCACGATGGCCGCGAATTCAAGCATTGCCTGGGTCAGGATGAGCGGCGCCACCGCAGGCAGGATATGACGTCTGACGATGGTCGCCGTGGAGCAGCCGGCAAAATGCGCCGCGCGCGCGTAGAGGCTGGTCCGCGCCGTCATGACCGCCGAGCGCACGACCGTTGCGAACACCATCCAATAGACGAGCGCCAGAACCACGGTCAGGATCGGTATGCTGGCCGAGAAGAAGTAGATGACCGCGACGATGAGGAGCAGGTTGGGAAACGCGAACTGGATCTCGACGACACGCATGACGATCGTGTCCCATCGTCCGCCGAAATAGCCCGCTAGGACACCCATCGTCGTCCCTACGATTCCGGAAATCAGGACCGCTCCGACGCCGATGACGATGGAGTTGTATGCTCCCGAGACCATTCGCAGCAGCACGTCGCGTCCCAGGCCATCCGTTCCCAATGGATGGCTCCAGGAGGGCGGCTGAAGTCTGAGCCTGATATTCGCGGTCGAGGCGTCCACGCCGACCAGCTTCGCGACGACGGTCGCGATTATCAGAACAGACAGGAAGATGATGGACGCCAGAACGACCTTGTCCTGCACCACGCGGCGGAGCAGACGATGACGCGACCTCTTCGCCGCCGCGGAGCGACCTGACATGCCGATCATTTGCTCACGATCCTCGGTTCGACGATGCGCGCCAGGATGTCGGTGGCCAGGTTGACCAGGACGATGACGACGGAGCCGACGAACACGCATGCCTGGATCGTCGTGAAATCCTGCCGCTGCACGGATTCGATGACCAGCCGGCCGAAGCCGGGCCGCGCGAACAGCACCTCGACGATGACGGCTTGTCCGGTGATGATCCGGGCGGAATCCCAGGACAGCAGCGTCAAGATCGGAAGCATCGCATTTCGCAGCACATGCTTTCGCAATATGTAGCTCTGCGAGAAGCCTTTCGCGCGCGCCATGGTCACGTATGGCATCTTCCCCTGATCCAGGAACGATGTCCGGGTCACCTGAGCCAGCCGTCCTCCGATCGTCAGGGACAGCGTGACCGCCGGGAGAATGGCGTGTCGCAGCGACCCCGCGCCCGAGGTGGGAAGCCAGTTCAGCTCCACGGCGAAAATGAGCACCAGCATGGCGCCCAGCCAGAACTGCGGCACGGACAATCCCGCCAGCGAGGCGGCCGTCACCGTCCGATCCACCAGGCTTCCCGGCCGCGTGCTCGCCAGGATTCCCATCGGCACGAATATGACGATGCTGATCGCCAGCGCCAACATGAGCAGGTTGAAGGTCCCCGGCAATCTGCCGAGCGCCACCAGCAGAGCCGGCTGGTGGTACCAGATCGACTCGCCGAGGTTGAGCGTGACCAGTTCCTTCAGAAAGCCAAGATACTGCAGGAGAAGCGGGTCGCTGAGCCCGAGCTTCGCATTCAAGGCGTCGATCTGCTCCTGGCTCGCTCCCAGCGGCAGCATGCGCTGCGCCGGGTTCGATATGAGCCTGGTCACCAGAAAGACCGCCGACATGACGACGAAGACGGCGGCAAAGCTGGTCAGAAGCCGACCGGCCAGCCACTTTACGGTCGCGTCATCGACCCACGCCATGCCGAGGCGGTGCCATTGAGGCCCCGCTTTCCGTTCCGCCGCGTTCATCTCAATCGACACGGATCTTGTCCAGATGGATACGCGAGATCACGCCGACGCCCGTCTCGTACTTCACCCGCTCGGAAGCGCCCCAGAAATCCGGGTAGTCGAGAAGCGGGACGTACAGGGCCTCGTCGCACCCCGTCTTGTACACCTGCTCGAAGGCCGCCGTCGCCTTCGCCTTGTCGAAGGACTGGTTGGCAGTCGCGAGAAGGGTATCGATATCGGGATACTTGGTCCCCATCGTCGACATCTTGTTGTTGCGCGCGAAAATCCGGCTGGCGATCCGGGCCGCGTACATGCTGTGGTAGTCGATCTGGATGTAGGTCATGGGAAGAGGACTGCCCGACGTCGTCTTTGTACTTCCGGAGAGCAGATCATCCAGCCATTTGTCGCTCGACAGATACTGGATATTGGTCTTGAGCCCGATCGCCGCCCAATCGGCGGCGATGGCCTGTCCGGTTTCGCTGTCCTTCGGATAATAGCCGCCGGTCGTGAAAGCCGCGTCGACGGTGAAGTTGGCCGGCAGCTCGACCTGCGCGAGGAGTTCCTTGGCCTTGGCCGGATCGTAAGGGTAGGCCCGAAGCGTGTCGTTGAATCCGACCTCGCCCTTGGGCAGCGTCTGGCACGGTTCGACGATCGCCTGGCCGCCCCACAGGAACTCGTTCAGCGCATCGCGGTTGATCGCGTAGTTCAACGCCTGCCGGAAAGCCTTGTTGTCATAGGGAGGCGTTTCCAGGTTGAAGCGGAGATAGGAGCCATTGGCCGCGTTGGACGATTTGAGCACCTGCGGCACCTTCCTGAGGTCGTCAGGGGTCAGACTGGCCACCATGTCGACCTCGCCGGACTTGAGGCTGGCGATGCGCGTCGCCGATTCCGGAATGAAACGGAACTCGACACGGCTGAGCTGCGCGTCGTCGCCGCCCCAATAACCCTCATTCTTCTCCAGAATGATCCGCTGCCCCTTGTCCCATCTCGCGAACTTGTAGGGGCCGGTGCCGATCGGATGCTGAGCATAGGCGGCGGCGTCCTTCGACGCCTCCGGCGGCACGAAGCGCAGCGTGGAAATGCGGTACAACAGCCATGGGTCGGGCGACTTGGTGACGATGTCCAACGTGTATTCGCCGGTCACGTTGACAGTCTTCAGCGTTTCGATGCCGTTGATCGACGCGCCGAATTCGGGATTTGCGACGAGATCGACGTTGTGCTTGACGGTTTCGGCGTTGAACGGCTCGCCGTTGGTGAACTTGATCCCTTCCCGCAACTTGACGTGCCAGACCGTCGGGTCGGCCTGGTCCGGCACGGGCAGTTCCGCCGCAAGGACGGGAACCAGCGCTCCGGTCCGGTCACGATCCACCAGCGGCTCGTTGATGCTCCAGTTGACGAGCGCGTTGCCGTCGTCGCCGTCGCGAATGATGTGCAGGCTTCCGGGCTCGAGCGCGGAGGCGATGCTCAGGCACTTGCCGCCGCTCGGACCGCCAAGCTCCTGGCATTCGACAGCTTGCGCCCGCCCGCCAAGGGCGAGCATCGCGAGCGCCGCGGCGCCGGCAAACCCGGCCGTGCGCAGACGATGCGGCGGCCGGCCCGCGCTGAATACAGTCGCCGACGGATATCGGCCGTCAAGATATCTCATGATCTCCTCCACTTCCATTGTCTTGGCTGCGGTTGGGGTTGGAAAAGCTTCTGCCGCCGGGCGGCGCTGCCGTGGTGGGGCGAAGCCCGCCCCACCCTTCTCGATCCGCCTCTCTCTCAATCGAGGCGGATCTTGTCCACATGCAGCCGCGTGATCGCGCCCGGGCCGGTTTCATACCTGACGCGCGCGGAGGCGCCCCAGAAGTCCGGATAGTCGACGAGAGGAATATAGAGCGCCTCGTCGCATCCCACCTTGTATACCTGCTCGAAAGCGGCAGTCGCCTTCGCCACGTCGAACGACTGATTGGCCGTCGCGAGAAGATCATCGATTTCAGGATACTTGGTGCCCAGCGTCGACATCCTGTTGGTGCGCGCGAAGATGCGGCTGGCGATGCGCGCGGCGTACATGCTGTGGTAGGGGATGTGCACGTAGCTAAGCGGCAGGGGACTGCCGGACTTCGTCTTGGTGCTGCCCGAGAGCAGGTCGTCCAGCCATTTGTCGCTCGATAGGTACTGGATGTTGGTCTTGAGCCCGATGGCAGCCCAGTCGGCGGCGATGGCCTGGCCCGTCTCGGCATCCTTGGGGACGTACCCTCCGGTGGTGAAAGCCGCGTTGACGGTGAAGCCGGCGGGCAGATCGACCTGCGCGAGCAGCTCCTTCGCCTTGGCCGGATCGTAGGGGTAGGCCCGAAGCGTGTCGTTGAAGCCGACCTCGCCTTTCGGCAGCGTCTGGCATGGTTCGACGGTCGCCTGGCCGGCCCACAGATACTCGCTGAGGGCATCCCGGTTGATCGCGTGGATCAAGGCCTGCCGAAAAGCCTTGTTGTCATAAGGCGGCGTCTCGAGGTTGAACCGCAGATAGGAACCGTTCGCCGCGTTCGACGATTTGAGGACCTGCGGCACCTTCTTCAGGTCGTCCGGCGTCAATCCCGACACCATGTCGACCTCGCCGGACTGAAGGCTGGCGATGCGCGTGGCCGATTCCGGGATGAAGCGGAATTCCACCCGGCTGAGCTGGGCATCGTCGCCGCCCCAGTAGTCCTTGTTCTTCTCCAGGACGATCCTTTGGCCCTTGTCCCATTGCACGAACTTGTACGGACCCGTACCGACCGGAGATTGGGCGTAGGCGCCGGCGTTCCTAGAGGCCTCCACGGGCACGAAGCGGAGCGTGGAAATCCGATACAACAGCCATGGATCGGGCGCCTTTGTGACGATGTCGACGGTGTATTCGTCGATCACCTTGGCCGTCTTCAAGGTCTCGATGCCGTTGATCGAGGCTCCGAAAGCGGGGTCCGCGACAAGGTCGATGGTGTATTTGACGGTTTCGGCGTTGAACGGCTCGCCATTGGTGAACTTCACCCCCTGCCGCAACTTGACGTGCCAGACGGTCTGATCGGTCGCATCGGGCACCGGCAGCTCGGCGGCGAGCACGGGCACCAGTTGGCCGTTGGTGTTGCGATCGACAAGCGGCTGGTTGACGCTCCAGTTGACGAGCTCGTTGCCCTGGTCGCCGTCGCGGATGATGAACAGGCTTCCCGGCTCCATCGCCGAGGCGACGACCAGGCACTTGCCGCCGTCGGGACTTTCGCATGCGGCCTGCGCCTGTCCGCCTGCCATGATCGCCACGAGCGCGGTGGCTCCGATCAGCCGGCCGGACCGGAAACGCCGTTTCGAAAGCATGCGGCGGGTTCTGCCGGACACATGTATCTCATTGATGATTTTCTTCATGTCCTCCTCCATTACTTTTATTGTACCTGCCCTGGCTTAAGTTTGATCGATTCCGCATGCCAGCATGCCGCCCAGCGGCCCGGCTTCTTCTCCTCCAACGGCGGTACCTTCCTGGTGCATATCTCGGTCTTGAAAGCGCAGCGGTCGGTGTACGGGCATCCCGAGATCAGCGCGCGGCGGGAACTGCGGGCTTTGCCCGCATTGAACGCGAAGGGGGCATCCGGATCCGGCACCGGAATGGCCTCGATCAGCGAACACGAATAGGGGTGCAGCGGGCTGGAAAACAAATCCTCCGTCGAACCGCGCTCCATGACGCGGCCCGAAAGAAGCACGACCACCTCGTCCGCCACCTGCCGGACCACCGCCAGATTGTGGGAGATGAACAGGCACGACACCGCGAACTGGTCTTTCAAGCCGCGCAGAAGCGCCAGGATCTGCGCCTGGACGGAGACGTCGAGAGCGCTGGTCGGCTCATCGGCGACGATCAGTTCCGGGCGCAAGGCCAGCGCTCTGGCAATCGCCACCCGCTGTCTCTGCCCGCCGCTCAATGCATCCGGGAAGCGATCGAGTAGACCCGCCGGAAGACCGCACTGAGCGGCGAGCTTCTCGATCTCCGCGTCACGCTCCCCAGGCGCGGAGTACATGCCGTGAGCCTGCATCGGCTCCGCGATGATGTCGCGGATTCGCATCCGCGGGCTCAGCGATGCGTAAGGGTCCTGATTGATCATCTGGACCTGACGCCGGTATGCCTTCAGCCGGGCGCGGTCGAAGGCCGCGATGTCGGCCGATCGGAACCGGATGGCGCCCTTGGAAGCGCGATAGTGCCTCATCACGGCAAGCCCGAGGGTGGACTTCCCGGATCCGGATTCGCCGACCAGCGCCACGGTCTGCGAACTGTGGACGTTGAGGGAAACGCCGTCCACCGCGATCAGTCCGCCGCCACCTCCGGCACCGAAGGCTATGGTGATGTCCTCGACTTCCAAAATGGCCTGCGATGCCAAAGCCGGCTGCGACGCACGCATCTGAGCTTGCTCGTCAAAGCTAACGGACATGCAGACTCGCTCTTCCACTTCCGTGCATCATCAGAGTACAAATCTCCGCCATCCTTTGGTCCGCTCCATCCTAACATGCAGAGCGAAAGGCGCGATCGGACCCGCACGCAAAGCGTGCGCCATAAATCTTCATGAAACCTCCCTCGCCACAGGAATTGGCATCTCGTGGCATTTTCATCAGTTATGCTGTCTATCAGTTTCCCTGTCAATCCCCCGGTCGCGACGATGCCGGATCCCGCATGGACCACGAAGGAGAAGCGGCAAGGCGACGCCGAGTGACTTGAAAGGATTGAAACAGCGCCGAATTTTACCGCTCGACAGCCAGGATGCCATCGGAGGAGTCCAATTTATTTATAGTATATATGAGCTGATATTTTAAAATATATTACGAGATCGCCGTTTGTTGCCACGTTCTATGAAAAATAAACTGCACGAGATTGCAGCCCTCAGCCGAGCTTTTCGAGAACAGGCAAGATTAGAGACGGTCGGGCAAGCTGCCTCGCGGCTTTCGGAAGCAAAGAAAGGGAGCGCAGGTTGCGGCGGCCGCGTCGCGGGTCTTGTCAGGAGACCGCCGCGCCATACTTGTCCCCGGCACGCCGCACCCATACACAACCGGAAACGCCGCCGGGACGCAGGAGACATCGAAATGAAACTCAACGCCCTTATAGTCCAGATCGCCGCCCTCCTGCTGGCCACCGCCGCCCATGCACAAGTCGTCGTGTCGTCGAAGATCGACACGGAGGGCGGTTTGCTGGGGAACATCATCTCCCAGGTCCTGCAGGCCGGCGGCGTCCCGGTGACGGAAAAGATCCAGCTCGGCGCGACCTCGGTGGTGCGCAAGGCGATCACGGAGGGTCAGATCGACCTCTATCCCGAATACACCGGAAATGGCGCGTTCTTCTTCAACCGGGCGGACGAGCCGATCTGGAACGATGCGGCGAAGGCCTACGAAACGGTAGCCAAGCTCGATCTCGACACCAACAAGATCGTCTGGCTCGCACCGGCGCCGGCCAACAACACCTGGGCGGTGGCGCTGCGCAAGGACGTGGCCGCCGCGCAGTCGATCGGCACCTTCTCCGAGTTCGGGAGGTACGTGGCCGGGGGCGGCGACGTCAAGCTCGCGGCCTCCGCCGAATTCGTCAGCTCTCCGGCGGCCCTGCCGAAATTCCAGCAGGTGTATGGCTTCACCCTGAAGCCGGACCAGTTGGTGACGCTCTCGGGTGGCGACACGGCCGCGACGATCGCGGCGGCGGCGCGGCAGACGGACGGCGTGAATGCCGCCATGGTCTACGGCACGGACGGCGGCATAGCACCCTCCGGGCTGGTCGTGCTCGACGACGACAAGGCGGTTCAGCCGGTCTATCAACCCGCGCCGATCGTCCGCGAGGCCGTGCTGCAGCAATATCCGCAGATCAAGGATCTGCTCGAACCCGTTTTCGCCAAGCTGGATCTGGTGACGCTGCAGGAACTCAACGGCCGTATCCAGGTGGCAGGCGAGCCGGCCAAGGCGGTGGCGACGGACTGGCTCAAAACCAACGGATTTCTCAAATAGGCGATGGCGGCAGCCACCTACCCTCGGATTCGCGCCGCCGGATGAGGCGCCTGGATCGGGTCGGCCTTCTGGTCACGACGATCGGCGCCGCGGGCTTGGCGTTGCCCTTCGTCGCCTTTAGGGAAAACCGCATCGTTCCGGGCGTTCCGATCCCGCTGCCCGCAGCGCTTCCCGCCTGGGAAGCCGCGCTTTTGGGCGGGCTGCTTTGCGCCGCCGCCTGCATCGCTCTCGCATCCGTTTCCCCGGGCAAGAGGCTGGCCGGCAGCCTCGCGGCGGTGGCCATGCTGGCGCTTGCGATCGGGGATGCGGCGCGGCTGCTCACGCCTCCAGGCGACACCATCGTGCGTGTCGCTCCGGGGGCCGGCTTCTGGCTGCTGGCCTTGGCTTTGTTGCTGATGGCGTCCGACGCCGTCGCGCGCTGGAAGCTTGCGCCTTGGCCGCGGCTCGGCGCTCTTGCCGTGGCGACCGGCGCGCTGGGCGCGCTGCTGTGGTCCGGACTGTGGGACGATCTCTCGGTGATGCGCGAATATGCAAACCGCGCCGACACATTCTGGCGCGAGGCGGGCACCCATCTGGCGGTGGCGCTCGGCTCGCTGGCCGCCGCCGTGCTCCTGGCGGTCCCGATCGGCATCCTGTGCAGCCGCCTGAATGCGACCCGCGACGTCGTCCTCAACACGCTCACCGCCGTGCAGACCATCCCCTCCATTGCGCTCTTCGGCCTGCTCATCGCGCCGATGGCCTGGCTTGCGGCCACCGTGCCCGGTGCGGCGGCGATCGGCATCGCGGGGATCGGAGCCGCTCCGGGGATCGTCGCGCTGGTGCTGTACGGACTGCTGCCGCTGGTCGCCAACACGATGGCGGGACTGGACGCCGTTCCACCCGCCGCCAACGATGCCGCGCGCGGCATGGGCATGTCCGATGTCCAGCGGCTCGTGCAGGTGGAGCTTCCGCTCGCCTTTCCGGCCATTCTCGCCGCCACCCGCATCGTGCTGGTGCAGAACATCGGTCTGGCGACCGTCGTCGCGCTGATCGGCGGCGGAGGCCTGGGCACCTTCGTCTTTCAGGGCGCGGGACAGACGGCAATGGACCTTGTCCTGCTCGGCGCAGCGCCGACGGTGGTCCTCGCCGCCATATCGGCCATCGCGCTCGACGCGGCCGTCGACATGGCATCGGGGAAGGGACGCCGATGATCGGGTTCAAAGCGGTCTCGAAGCGCTTCGACGGCAAGACGGCCGTCGACAACGTCTCGCTGAGCGTCGAAAAGGGCGAGATCGTCGCCATCGTCGGCACGTCGGGCTCCGGCAAGACGACGCTGCTGCGCATGATCAACCGGCTCGTCGAACCCACCTCCGGGCAGATCGAGGTCGACGGCCGGGATGTCCGGTCGATGCCCGTGCATACATTGCGGCGCGGCATCGGCTACGTCATCCAGGGCAACGGCCTGTTCCCGCACCGGACCGTGGCGCAGAACATCGCCACCGTACCCAGGCTGCTCGGGTGGGGCAGCGACCGCATCGCCGCCAGGGTCGACGAGATGCTGGCGCTGTTCCAGCTGGACCCCGCCGACTATCGCGACCGCTTCCCCGCCGACCTGTCCGGCGGCCAGCAGCAGCGCGTCGGCGTCGCCCGCGCGCTCGCCGCCGGGCCGGACCTGCTGCTCATGGACGAGCCGTTCGCGGCCCTCGACCCCATCATCCGCGGCAAGGCCAGGGCGGATCTGAAGGCCATCCAGCGCCGGCTGGGCACGACCATCGTGCTGGTGACGCACGACATCGCCGAGGCGATCGAGCTCGGCGACCGCATCGCGGTGATGGATGCGGGCGCCGTGCTCCAGTTCGCGACTCCGGAGGACATGATCGTGAGCCCCGCCAGCGATTTCGTACGCGCGTTTCTCGGCACCGGCGAACGGGCCTTCCACCTGCTGTCGTTCCGTCCGGTCCGCGACTTCGTGGTGCCGGGGGAAGCGCAAGGCGAGCCGGTCGCGGACACGACGACGCTTCGCGACGCGCTGGCCGAAGCGTTGTGGTCGGCCCGCGAGGCGCTGCCGGTCCGCTCTGAGAACGGCGGCATCGTCGGCCGGATCACCCTCGACGCCATCCTTCGGCAGGGCGCCCGGCCGCGATGAGGTGGGGCGCGTTCCTCCGCCTCGCCTGTCTTGCGGCGCTTTGCCTGTTCCTGGCTGAGCCCGAACGGTTCGGCTTCGTCTTCGCGCCGTTCACGCGCGACGGACAGCCGGCCATCTACGTGCAAAACGCCTTGCTTACCTTGGCGTTGAACCACATCGCCATCGTGGCGCTCGCCACGTCGATCGGCAGCGCCGTGGCCATCGCGCTGGCCGTTCTCGTCACCCGGCCGGTCGGGGCCGATTTCCTGCCCCTGTCGCGGACGATAGCGAATATCGGACAGACCTTTCCGCCCGTGGCCGTGCTCGCCCTCGCCGTGCCGATGCTGGGCTTCGGGACCGCTCCGACCTTTGTCGCACTCCTGCTCTACGGGCTGCTGCCGGTGTTCGAGAACACCCTCGCCGGCCTGTCCAACCTCCCGCCGGACGTGGACGAGGCGGCACGGGCCAGCGGCATGACCGAATGGCAGCGCCTTCTGGAGGTGGACCTGCCGCTGGCCGCACCCCTGATCGTCGCCGGCGTGCGCGTCTCGCTCGTCATCGGGATCGGCACGGCCACGATCGGTTCCACCGTCGCCGCCAGCACACTGGGCGAGGTCATCATGGCCGGGTTGATCAACGACAATCTGGCTTTCATCGTGCAGGGCGCATTGGCCGTCGCCCTCATCGCCATCCTCAGCTCCGAGCAGCTCATGAGGGTCGAGCGATGGATGATCCACCGCCGGACATAAAGCGGACGCTATCGTCCCGTGAAAACCGGACGGCGACCCGCGAGATGGGCCTCGATCCCCTCATCGGCATCGGCGGACCATTCGAATTCGTGGCGGAGGCGGTCGGACAGGGCCCGGGCTTCCTCGAAACCGGGGCGCTGCCGTATCCGCGCGATTTGCTTGGCGCCCCGAAGCGCGGCGGGACCGTTTGACGCCAGGACATCTGCAAAGGCGCGCACCTCGGAGTGCAGATTCCCGCCCTCCACGAGCCGTTCGACGATGCCCATCCTCTCCATGGTTCGGGCATCGATCTCGCGGCCGGTGCAGATGAGGTCGAGCGCGCGCGGACCGCCGATCAGGACGGGGAGCCGGACAGGAGCGCCCGCGCCGGGGAAACATCCCCAGCGGGCTTCCGGCATCGAGAGGCGGCAGTGGTCGGCGGCGATGCGCATGTCGCAGGCCAGCATCAATTCGACCGCCCCGGCGCGCACGATGCCGTTGACGGCGGTGACGACGATCTGGGGAAGCTCTTCGATCGCGTCGAAGACCCGGTTGGCGAGCCGCACCAGGTCCATGACCCCTTCCTTTCCGAGGTCCGCCTTCAATTGCGGCGTCAGCAGCCCGGTGGAAAAGACCTCGCTGCCCGCACCGGTGACGATCACGACGTGCACCGCCGGGTTGGATCGCATCTCGGCGCAGAAGGACAGGAGCTGTTCCAGCATGGCCTGCGTGAGCCGGTTCTGCTCCTGCTCGTTCGCGAGCGTCACGGTCGCGACGCCACCCTCGATCCCGACAACGACATGTCCGCCCATCGCAAGGTCCTCCTCGAAAGCGAGAGCGGGAGTTTCGTCTCCCGCTCCGCCACTTTCCCACAAAGCGCCTCGCGATCTCTCAGATTCGCTTCCCGCGCCTCACAGTCTTGCTTCTAAGCATACCCCGAAACCGGGACCCGCTTCAGTTCGTCCAGGTCGGCGAAACCTTTTCGAACTGTTTCGGCCAGACGGTCGCCTGCTCTCCGCCCTTCCACTGGATGATGATCGGGACGGCCAGCGTGTTGTGCCCCGTTTCGTCGAAGTCGATGGCGCCTCCCGGCATGCCGTTGATCCATCCGCCCTCGAAGCGGGTTTCGGTCATCGCCGCCCGCAGGTCGGACGCGGCGGAGGACTTTGTCTTCTCCAGCGTCTGGGCGAGGATTTCTATCAGCGCCGCGTGCTCGATCGCGTCATGCACCATCGGGTAGTTGTAGCGGTCGCGGTAGAGTTTTGCGCTTTCCGGGTCGAGATCGTAGTTGGAGGAGTTGACCGACAGGACACCCTCGGCGAACTCGCCCAGGCTTTGGCCGAACTCGGGCAGGATAAAGCCGCCGGCGCCACCGACGACCGGCACCTGGACCTGCTGCTGCCGCATCGAGCGCACGATTTGCAGCGTGTCGTTCAGGTAGGATACCGGAAAAAGAACCTGTGCGTCGGCGGCCCTCAGCTTGTTGATCAGCGGCGTGACGTCGGTGATGCCCTGCGGATAGGCCTCGTCCATCACGATCGACAGGTTCTTTTCCTTGCAGGCCGCACGAAGGCCGGCCGACTGGGACGTCCCGTAGGCCGTGTCCTCGTAGACGATGGCGACACGCTCGAGCTTCCTGCCGGAATCGGCGGAAATGTCGATGCAGGCATCCACCTGCGCGCGGCCGAGGGCCGAAGCCTTCGGGTTGATGCGAAACACGTTCTTGAAGCCGCGCTCGGTGAGCTGATCGGCGTAGGAAATGGTCAGAAGCGGGATGCCGCGGCGTTCGAGGACTTCAGAGACGGCCAGTGTCAGCGACGAGACGTAGGCGCCGATCACCGCCACCACCTCGTTCTGCGAAATGAGGCGCTGCGCGGCCGTGGCGGCGGCCGTCGGGGCCGAGGTGGCATCCGCCACGATCAGCTTGATCCTGGCGCCGCCCATGGACTTGATGCCGCCGGACGAATTCAGCCGATCCACCGCCAGCTCCAGGCCGTTCCTGGAGTTGATGCCGAATTGCGCGCTGGCCCCGGTGAGCGGCAGGACCACGCCGACATTGATGTCGCCGCCGTTCTGGGCGAAGGCCGTCCGCGATGCCAGCGTGGCCGTCAGCGCCGCCGCGCCGGTCTTCAAGAGTGTGCGTCTGTCGATCATTGCTTTCTCCTCCCGTCGATGCCGTCACCATGGCGGCATCCTCGCGGTTTCAAATTCCCAGATAGGCCTCCCGCAGGGCGTCATCGCCGGCCAGGACCTCTGCGCTCCCCTCGAGCACGATGCGGCCCGACTGCAGCACGTAGCCGCGCCTGGCGTCTTTCAGAGCGATCGCGGTGTTCTGCTCCACCAGAAGGATCGCTGTTCCCTGCAGGTTGATCTTGCGAAAAGCCTCGTGAAGCTCCTCGACGAGGATCGGGGCCAGTCCATGGCTCGGCTCGTCGAGGATCAGAAGCTGCGGATCGAGCATCAGCGCCCGCCCGACCGCCACCATCTGCTGCTCGCCGCCGGACATGGTGCCGACGCGTTGAAGACGCCGCTCCGCGAGGCGCGGGAACATCGCGTAGATGGGCTCCAGCGCCGCCTTGAGATCGACTTTCCGCCGCCGGCTGAAGGCGCCCAGACAGAGATTTTCCTCGACGGTCATGTCGGAAAAGACATGGCGGCCCTCCGGCACATGGGCGATGCCGAGCGCGGGAATCTGGTGGGCGGCAAGCTCGAAAAGCTCCCGGCCGGCAAAGCGCATGCTGCCTCGCGCGCGCGGCACGATGCGCGAGATGCAGCGAAGCAGCGTGCTCTTGCCCGCGGTGTTGGCGCCGATGATGCAGACGAACTCGCCGCGATCGACGGTCATCGAAACGCTGTGCAGGACCTCGCGTTCGTCGTAGCCCGCATGGATGTCGCTGAGCACGAGCAACGCGCCGGCGGAAGCGGTCCTCTGATCATTCGGCATATTCACGTCCCAGATAGGCGCGCACGACGTCCGGGTCGCGGGCGATGTCGGCGGGCGACCCGTCCGCGATCAGCTTTCCGAAGTTCAGCACCAGCACCCGGTCGCAGACGCTCATGATCGCCCGCATGTGATGCTCGACCACGAGGAGGGTGAGCCCCTCGCCGCGCAACTGGCGGATGAGGCCGAGCAGGTCGTCCATCTCGGCCGTGTTCAGCGCCGCCATGACCTCGTCCAGAAGCAGGAGCTTCGGGCGAGTGCAGAGCGCCCGCGCAACCTCCACGCGGGCGCGTTCCGGGAAGGACAGGCTTCCGGCCGCGCGGTCCGCTATGTCCGTGAGGCCGACGCGCCGCAGGCACGCCATGGCTTCGGCGCGCGCTTCGGCGACTCCGCTGTGGAGAAGCCCGCCGATCAGCACATTGTCGAGAACGCTGGATTCCGTGAACAGCGACACATTCTGAAAGGTCTTGGTCATGCCCATCGCAGCGATGACATGCGGCTTCCTGCCCGCCACCGGCCGGCCGGCCAGCTCCACCGCGCCGCCGTTCGGCCGGTGCAGGCCCATCAGCGTCGAGAACAGCGTCGACTTGCCCGCGCCGTTCGGTCCTATGAGGCCGACGATCTCGCCCTGGGCGACGGTGAAGGACACGTCGCTGAGCGCATGAAGCCCTCCGAACGACTTGGAAAGATTGCTCACCGCCAAGATCGTCATGTGCCGGCCCCCGAGGTCTTCGGCCGCCTCGCGAGCGCGCTGCCGACGAGCGCCGCAAGGCCGCGCGGCTGGATCAGCACGATGACGATCAGGAGCAGGCCGTACACCAGTTGCGAGAGGCCGGCCGCCTTGTCGGCGAAGAGCACATTGGTGAGCTCCTCGAGCGGGATGATGAAGACGGCGCCGACGAGCGGGCCCACGACCGTGCCGATGCCGCCGACGATCGTGATCAGCGCGACGCGGATCGAAATCTGCAAGGCGGCGAACACCGAGTCCGGGTCGAAGAAGAAGTTCAACTGCGCGTAGATCGTGCCCAGGGCGGCGGTCAGGCAGCCCGAGATCACGGCCGCCTGGATCTTCACCTTCGTCGTCTGGACGCCGACGACCTCCGCGGCCGCCTGGTTTTCGCGGATCGCCCGAAGGCGGTAGCCGAGGCTGCTGAACTTGATGGCGGCGAAAACGACCGTGACGACGGCGAAGGCCGACAGCGCGAGGTAGTAGTAGGAGCGCGTGTCCTGGAACTGCATCATCAGGAAGGACGGCTCGCCGTAGGGGATCGACAGGCCGACCGGACCGCCGGTCAGGGACGACCAGGCATTGGCCGCAACGCGAAAGACCTCCGCGAAGGCGAGCGTCGCCAGGGCGAAATAATGGCCCTTCAGGCGCATGGTCGGAAGGCTCAGCGCGAAGGCCGCCGCGCCGCCGACCAGGGCGCTCGCGATCATCCCGATCCAGGGGGAGAGGCCGAAATGGATGAGCAGAAGGGTCGACGTGTAGGCGCCGAGCCCGAAGAAGGCGGCATGGCCGAGCGACATCTGGCTGGCGAGGCCGCCGACGATGTTCCACGCCTGCGCCATGGCGGCGAACAGCAGGACAAGCGTGAGCACGCGCACGGCGTAGCCGTTGGCGTCGACCGCCATGGGCAGGATGAGCGCAAGAGCCAGGCCGGCCCCGGCGACGAGGAGATTGCGCGCCCGCTTCATCGCGCAGATCCGATCAGGCCATCCGGCCGGAAGGCGAGGACGGCGATGAAGACGAGGAACAGCACGAGGTTCTGGAGCTGCACCGGCAGGAAAAGCGCCGAGACGGAGGTGATGACGCCGACCGCCAGGCCGCCGACGACGGCGCCCGCGACGCTTCCGAGGCCGCCGAGCACCGCGACGGTGAACATCAGGACGATGAACTGGCCGCCGATCGTCGGGAACACCGACAGATAGGGCAGGACGACCGCGCCGCCGAAGGCGGTCAGCCCGACGCCGACGCCGAAGGCGATCGCCCGAAGCCGGTCCGTGTTGATACCGATCAACTGCGCCGCCATCGGGTCCTGAGCCGTCGATCGCATGGCCCAGCCGAACCAGCTTCTGTTGAGAAAGAGCCACAGCGCCAGGCCGCTCAGCACCGACATGGCGAACGCCGCCAGATAGGGCACGGAAATGAAGAAGGGTCCGAGCTTCCAAGACAGCGTCTGGTAGGAGACCGAAACCGAACGGAGCTGCGACCCGAAGGCCAGCAGGGCGCCGTTCTCCAGAACGATCAGCAGCCCGACCGTCAGGAACACCTGCGCGACCGCGGGCGCCTTCAAGACCCGCTTGATGATGGTCCTTTGCAGCACGTATCCAAGGGCGCCGACCACGGCAAAGGCCACGAACGAGCCGACAAGCGGATCGAGCCCGAGGACGGACCAGAGGAAATAGGCGACGAACATGCCTATCATCAGGAATTCCGCTTGGGCGAAATTGACGATCCCCATGATGCCGAAGACGAGGGTCAGCCCGATCGATATGACGGCGTAGACGCCGCCCACCATCAGCCCGTCGAGCAGGGCCTGGATGAAGCTGACCATCATGGCGCGGCCACCGCGTTCATTCGAAAAGAAGCATCAATGTGCTTTCGGCGACATGTCACCGCGGTACTCCTCCCATGTCGGACGTCGCTCTTGTGGCGATCGCACGGATCCTGCGCCGGTCTGACGGCGCCTTGCTAGGCTGCCAGGCTGATGATCTTGTCGAGCGACGCGGTGACGCCCAGGCCGGGACTTGTCGGCCTGACGAGGTCGCCGCCCTCCGCCCGGAGATCGCCCGAGAACAGGTCGTCCTCCAGCCGGATGAAGCCGTTCATCTCGCCGGGAAGCTTGAGGTTCGGGATGGAGAAGGCGAAATGGGCTTCCGCCGAGTTGGCGACGTAGCCGGCAAGCCCGTTGCCCACCGTCATGGGAATCCCCGCCGCCTGAAGGATCGCCGCGATCTTGCGCGCCGGAAGGATGCCGCCGACCTTCATCAGCTTGATCTTGACGGCATCCGCGGCGCGGCGGTCGACGATGCGCAAAGCATCCTGCGGCGTGCGGACCGCCTCGTCGGCGATGATGGGCGAGTCGATGGCGGCGGAAATGCGCGCCAGGCCCTCGATATCCCAGTTGGCGACGGGCTGCTCGAACGCGTTGGCGCCGGCCTTCTCGAGCGCGCGGATATGGACGATCGCCGTATCGGCCCGGAAGCCCACCATCTGCAGGGACTGGCTGAAGTCCACGCCGATATAGACGCCCTCGCCGATCGCGGCGCGCACCGCCGAGACATTGGCCACATCATTCTCAAGATCGGCGCCGACACGCAGGTTGATGAACCTGAAGCCCTGGTCGACATAGGCCTTCGCCTGCGCGGCGAGCTCGTCGGATGGAAGAATGCCGAGATGCGGCGCGCACAGCGGAATGCTTTCGCGCACGGCGCCGCCGATCATCTCGACCACCGGGCGCGAACTCGCCTTGCCGATGATGTCGTGGCAGGCCAGATCGATCGTCGCATGCGCGTAGAGATGACCGCGCGCAACGCGCTGCATGCGTTCGTGCAGCGCCTCGAGGTCGAAGGGGTTGGCGCCGATCAGCGCCGGCGCGAGACGCTTCTCCACGACCTCGACGATGGAATCCTGAAATTCCTCGAACGGGGAATACAGCGTCGCGCTCGTCGTGCTCTGGCCGTAGCCGATGACGCCGTCGTCGGTTTCCATGACGGCGAGAACGGAGGTGGCAACGCGCTTCTCGGCCACGGCGGTGATGTAGGGAACGCGCATCGGAGCCTCGACGGCAAAGGCGCGGATTCTGGTGATTTTCATGACGTCCTCCAACGACGACAACGACTAGAAGATCGTGCACACGTTTGCAATACCTTTTTTGCACACGTGTGCACCAAAAAATTCGCCATGCTGGTCTTGTTTTTGTGTTCGGAGGGCGCGCCGCTTCCGAAAGCGCCAACTCGCGCGACCCGTCAATGCACGCGTTTGCAGTCCGCCCCTTGCCATATCGCCGGGCAAGCCATATTGCGTAAAGGGAAAGGACTTCGGAATGCGCGACCGCGAGCGGCAAAGCAGGTCTCTGACATCCCACGATGTCGCCAGCATGCTCGGCGTATCCCGGTCCATGGTGTCGCGGGCCTTCAATCCGGCGGCCAGCGTCGCGCCGGAGATGCGCAAGCGCATCATCGACGCCGCCACGGCGCTCGGCTACCAGCCCAACGCCATCGGTCGCAGCCTGCAGACCCGAAGCAGCAAGATCGTGGCGCTCGTTTTGGGGACCATGGAGAACCCCTTCTACGCGCAGGTTCTCGAACGCCTGAGCCGCGAATTGCAGCTCGCCGGCTTCCAATCCCTGCTGTTCAGCCTTTCGCCGGGGCAGGATGTGGACAGCCAGCTACCCTTCCTGCTGCAGTACAACGTGGATGCCGTCGTCATCGTGTCCGCGAGCATATCGTCGGGCGTCGCGACGCGATGGATCGACAGCGGGCGCAGGGTGGTGCTGTTCAACCGTACCCTGCCGGGTACGCCGTTGCCGAGCGTGAGCTGCGACAATGTCGGCGGCGCACGGCAGATCGTCGATCACCTTGTCGCGCAGGGATGCCGCAGGCTCGCCTTCGCGGCCGGCCGCAAGGACACCTCCACCAATATCGAGCGCGAACGGGGCTTCCTCAGCAGGCTGGCCGAAATCGGCATGCCCTTCGCGGGCAAGACGGACGGGGAGCACTGCACCTTCAACGACGGCTACAAGGCGGCCGTCCATCTGCTCGACCACAAGCCCGACGCCATCTTCTTCGCCAATGACGTCATGGCCCTCGGCGGCATGGAAGCTCTTCGCGAGCGGGGCGCCAGGGTGCCGGAAGATATCGCCGTGGTGGGTTTCGACGATATTCCCGCCGCGGCCTGGCGAACCAATTCGCTGTCGACGATACGCCAGCCGCTCGACCAGATGGCGGCCAGCGCCGTCGACCTCGCCGTGCAGGACAATCAGGGCCCCGAGCTGAAGGTCATTCATCCCGGAACGCTGGTCGTCCGCGATTCGAGCGACAAAGGCCATGCTGCCGCCGGACGCGGGGACGCTCCGGCCGAGACGTCGCGCATGCCGGTGTAACCGGCAAGGATCGCCCGCCCAGGCTCATCGCGCGGGTCCCTTTCCCAGGCGGCGGCGGGTTCTCGCGGCATTGGAATTTGCCGGAACGACCGCTAGTTAACGACCTGCTGGCCGTGTCCCGGGCCGCGATGGAGGGAACCGTCTTGAGCGTCGCGTTCGTCAAGGAAGAAAGTGCCGAGACCGCTTCGGAAACGGTCCTCCCGCCACGCCCGATCTCCGAGCGGACCAACTTCGTCACGGAAACGGGTCTCAAGATGCTCGAGAGCCAGCTATCCCGCGCGAAGGCCGCTCTCGACGCCGCGAACGCGGTGGAGGAGGTGAACGAGCGGCGGCGGCAGGCGGCGGTTCCGCTTCGCGACGTGCGCTATTATTCCGAGCGCATCCGCACCGCCCAGCTTGTGACAGCGCCCGCGTCGAACGAGATCGTGGGCTTCGGGCACATGGTGAAATTCGAACGCGACGACGGTCGCGTCCAGACATTCCGCATCGTCGGGGAGGACGAAGCCGACCCGTCCCGCGGCACCATCTCCCATGCTTCGCCGGTGGCCGCCGCGCTGATGGGAAAAGGCGTCGGCGACGTCGTCAAGCTGGGGGAGCGCGAACTGGAGATCCTGGCCATATCCTGACGATCTCCCGCGCGGGGAGGCATCGGCGCTGGACAGGTGTCCGATGTCGCCGAAACAAGATCGGCCTCCCCGGCGTCACCCGAACTTCGCCGCCTGCGACCACGCTGCCCTGGCGACGGGAACCGCCATCGCTCCGACGTGAAGCGCCTGCGCGCTGCTTGCATTGCCGTCGAGGGCGCGCGCATGGACGCCTTGCAGGATCGCGGCGCAGCGGAACAGCGCGAAAGCGAGGTAGTAGTCCCAGTTCGGGATGAGATCGCGGCCCGTCGCCCGGCAATAGGCGTCCAGATATCTCGCCTCCGACGGTATGCCGGACGCCGCGATATCGACATCGGCCAGCCCGCCTACGGATGTCACAGCGGCGGGCAACCGGTATTTCATCGCGTTGTGGGCCAGGTCGCAGAACGGGTTGCCGAGCGTGGCGAGTTCCCAGTCGAGGACGGCGACCACCCCGGCACCGGTCGACGAGAAGATCAGGTTCTCCAGCCTGTAGTCGCCATGGACGATGGTGGGCGCCACCTCGTCCGGCATGTTGCGCGGCAGCCATTCCATCAGCCGATCCATCTCCGGGATGGGCTGCCTGACGCTCGCCTTGTATTGCTTCGACCAGCGCTCCACCTGTCGCCGGACGTAGTCGTCCGGCCTGCCGAAATCGGACAGGCCACTCGCCTTCCAGTCGACCTCGTGCAGCCGGCCCAGCGTGGAGGCCATCGAAAGGTATATGCCTTCCCTGTCGCGCGCCTCCAGTTGCGGGAGCCGCGTGTCGCGGAAGATGCGGCCCTCGACCCTTTGCATGACATAGAACGGCGTGCCGACGATGCCGGCGTCCTCGCACAGGCCGAACAGGCGCGGCACGGGGACCTCCGTCTCCTGCAACGCCGACATGATGCGATACTCGCGCTCGATCTGGTGGGCCGACGGCAGCAGATGCCCGGGAGGCTTCTTGCGCAGGACGAAAGCCCGGCCGCCGGCCTCGATCAGATAGGTCGGGTTCGACTGCCCGCCCTCGAACTGGCGCAGGCGATATGCGGCGGGGAAGCCGGCTATCGTCGTTCGCAGATAGTTGCCCAGCCGCCCGGTATCGATTTCGTGGCCGGGGCGGACATGCCCCGCCTCCGCCGCAGCCTGCACGCGCTCGCTCATGTCAAATCATCCGCAGCTTCGCCGCCGAAGGTCCACACGTCCACGTGGCCGGGTGCGCGCGAAAAAGGGCTATTTCGCCAGCCCGGCCCAGTTGACGATGTTGTTGCGCTGGATGGACGACGATCCGCCGATGATCGGCATGAGCAGCGCGTCCCGGACATACCGTTCGACGTCGAAGTCCTTCACGTATCCGTATGCCCCCAGGATCGTCTGGCTTTCGAGCGCGACCGACTTGGCCGCTTCCGTGGCGAACAGCTTCGCCATGGAGGTCTCGACGCCGCATCGGATGTGCCTGTTGACCATGTCGGCGGCATTGAACAGCATGAGGCGCGACGCATGGATCTGGGTCGCCATGTCGGCCAGCTTGTGGCGTATCGCCTGGTAGGACCCGATCGCCTTGCCGAACTGCCTGCGCTGCCCGGCATACCGCCATGCGTCCTCGAACGCCGCCTCGGCGATCCCCAGCGCGAGCGCCGCGACTTCCAGCTTTTCGACATCGAGGCCCGAGCCCGTGATCATCTCCCAGCCACGGTTCCAACCCGCCTCACCGCCCAGGATGCTGTCGGCCGGCACGACGGCATTGTCGAAGGTGACGTCTGTCGTCGCCGCTCCCTTCATGCCGAGACTGTCGATCCGCGTGATCGTCACGCCCGGCGTTCCAGGTGGAACGAGCAGCACCGACAGGTTTTTGTAGCGGGCCTCCGCGGGGCCCGTCCGCACGATGGTGAAGATGTAGTCGCAGATCTCGGCGCCGGAGCAGAAGCGCTTGGCGCCGTTGACGACCAGTTCGGAGCCCCGCCGCTCGGCGGCGGTTCGCACGCTCGCGACGTCGCCGCCGACATCCGGCTCGGTCCAGCCATAGGCGAAGAGGAGATCGCCGGAGGC
Source organism: Mesorhizobium sp. (assembly GCA_027492275.1). Classification (GTDB taxonomy): domain Bacteria; phylum Pseudomonadota; class Alphaproteobacteria; order Rhizobiales; family Rhizobiaceae; genus JAPUFC01. The sequence continues at coordinate 86,422 of JAPUFC010000071.1, forward strand.
CACGCGGGGAAGCAGGTCCCGCCTCTGACCGTCCGAGCCGCATTCGACGAGGTTCATGCCGGCGTAGCAGGCGGCCATCACATAGGGAACGGCCACCGCCAGGCTTCTTTTCGACAGTTCCTCGACACAGGCCATGGTCGCGACGATGTCGCGGCCGGCTCCGCCATATTCCTCCGGCACGGTCAACCCCATCACGCCGGTCGCCGCGAGCTTGCGGAACACGTCGCGCGGAAAGTGATTGTCCTTATCCCATTTGGCGACGAGCGAGCGGGGCATCTCCGTCTCGACGAACCGCCGCAGCATGTCGCGCAAGGCGCGGATATGCTCCGGCTCGTCAAGGGAGGTGGCGGGTGTGGGATCGACGGTCATTCTGCTTCCCTGAAATCGGGCAAGGGCATCCGGCCGCCGGGGCCGCGACATGGCGAGGGCTTGCCGCCCTCGCACCCGCCATCGGCGGCTGGAGCGTTCCGCTGCGTGCGCGGCGGACGCTTACGGGGCGGTCTCGAACTTCTTGTCCTTCACGACCAGGATGCTCTGGACATAGACCGGCACACGCTTCTCGTCGACGGACCACGGGCCGTTGCCGAGGACGGTCGGCACATCCTTCATGGCGGCCATCGCCGCCCGCACCTTCTCCCGCGTGGGATTGGGCATGGACTGCTTGATCGCCTGCGCAGCGAGAAGGCCTTCCGTATAGCCGATCGCCGCCCAGCTATTCGGCACGTCGCCATATTTGGCCCGGTAGTTCTTCACGAACTCCGCGACCATCGGCTGATCGGTCTGGGCGTTGAAGTCGCCGTAAAAAAACGTGTCGTTGACCGCCGAGCCGCCCGCCTCGAGATATTCGTTGTTGGGTCCGGCGACCGGGAAGATCTTGACGTCCTCGCGCACGCCCGCCCGCTTGAGCTGGACCACGATGTTCGCCGCCTGGGCGCCGAACGTGCCGAGCCAGATCGAGTCGGGATTGGTCGCGGCGATCTTGGTCGCCAGCGCGGAGAAATTGGTGTCGGAGGCGAGCACGCTTTCGTCCGACACGATCTCGACGCCGTGCGCCTGCATGTTGTCACGGAAGATCTTGGTGCTGGCCACCATGTTTTCGGCGTCGCGCATGTAGACGACGGCCAGCTTCTTGATCTTCGCCTTCTCGACCGCATAGTTCGCCAGCGTGGCCAGCGACTTGTCCGGCGAGGTCGTCATCTTGAAGAACCACTCGCTGAGGCCGAGCGGCTCCGATGTCTGGGAGACGTAGAACAGCGGTATCTTGAGATCGTTGAGCAGGGGCGCCAGCGAGACGACGGTCGGTCCCCAGATCAGCCCCGCATGGATCATGGTCTTGGGATCGGCCGCGGCGGTGTTGAGCAGGGTGACGACCTGGCCGCGATCGTTGGCGTCGTCCTGAACGGACACGGTGAGCGTATGCTCGCCCAGGAATTTCCTGGCGTTCAGCTCCTCGACCGCCAGCCGGATGCCGTTGACCTGGGGAACGCCGAAAGGCGCCAGGTTGCCCGTCAGGCTGGTCGCCAGCGAGATGTTGTATTCGTCCGCGCCTGCCGGCACCGCGCCGCCGAGCAGGGCGGCGAACAGCCCCGCCGCGACGAATCGGGAATATTTCGGTTTCAACGCCATGTTGTTCTTCTCCTCCACCAAATGTGCGTCATTGCACCGTCAGATCATGATGTCGTGCTGCCGAGATAGTGCTCGACCACGCGCCGGTCGTTGAGAAGCTCGGCGCTGTCTCCTTCGAGCGCGATGCGCCCGCGCTCCAGAATGTAGGCGCGCTGCGTGGAGCCGAGCGCCCGAAGCGCGTTCTGCTCGACGACGAGTATCGTGAGGCCGCTGCTGTTGAGGCTTTTCAGCGCCCCGAAGACCTGGTCGGTGATCAGGGGCGAGAGCCCCAGGCTGGGCTCGTCGAGCAGCAGCAGGTCGGGGTTGCCCACGAGGGCGCGGCCGATGGCGAGCATCTGCTGCTGTCCGCCCGACAGGTCGCCCGCGCGCTGGGACCGCCGCTCGCGCAGGATCGGGAACAGGTCGAAGACATCGTCCAAGCCGAGCTTAGACGCGCGGCTTCCCAGCGCCAGGAAGCCGAGCTGCAGGTTCTCCTCCACGGTGAGGTCGACAAGGATCTGCCGGCCTTCCGGGACCTGCAGCAGGCCCAGACGGGAAATCCTGTGGGCGGGCATGCGGCTGATGTCGACGCCGTTGAAAACGGCGCTTCCGCCGCTCGCCCTGACCACGCCGCTGATGCAGTTGAGCAGCGTCGACTTGCCCGCACCGTTGGGGCCGATCATGGCGACGATCTCGCCGCGGCGGATGCTCAGCGAAACGCCGTTCAGCGCCTTGATGCCGCCATAGGACGCCGCGAGCTGGCCGATCTCGAGCATCACACCGTCCCCAGATAGGCCGTCCTGACGACGGCGTCCCGCATCACCTCGTCCGGCGCTCCGCTGGCGATCATCCGGCCGCTGTCGAGAACGTAGACCTTGCGGCACAGGTCGCTGACGAAACGCACATTGTGCTCGATGAGAAGCAGCGCCATGCCGTCCTCGACCAGGCTTGTGAAGATCGAGCCCATCTGGAACGCCTCGACGTCGTTCATGCCGGCGACCGGCTCGTCGAGGATGAGGACGCGGGGATCGCTGGCCACGGCGCGCATCATCTCCAGCCGCCGCTGGTGGCCGTAGGCCAGTCCCCCGGCCGGGAGGGCGGCGAATTCCTCCATCCCGAAGCGGGCCAGGATCGCCCGGGCCTTCTCGCGCAGCGCCCGCGTCTCGGCGCGGCTGCGGGGCAGCCCGAGGATCTGCTGCGCGAGCGACACGGTCTCGTGCCGGTGGAAGCCGATCATGATGTTCTCGAGAGCGGTCGCCTCCGGCAGGAGGCGGATATTCTGGAACGTCCGCGATATGCCCCGGCGGGCGACGCGATGCGGCGGCTCGGCGCCGATGTCGACACCGTCCAGCGCGATGGAGCCGCCGCTCAGCGCCAGGACGCCGGTGATCAGGTTGACCACCGTGGTCTTGCCGGCGCCGTTGGGGCCGATGAGCCCGGTGATCGACCCTTGCGGAACCGACATCGAGACGTCGGCCACTGCCGCCAGACCGCCGAAATGCCTGGAGACGTTTTCGAGGACGAGCGTCATGCCTTGGCCTCGACGGCCTGCGGCGCATGCCGGGCGGCGCGCCTGCGCCGCACCGCCATCTGCAGCGTGTCGACCATTCCGTAGGGAAGGAACAGGATGACGGCGACCATCAGGGCGCCCTGGACGAAGTTGCGATACTCCGCCAGCGGACGCGCCAGCTCCGGAAGCGCCGACAGGAAGGCGCAGCCGAGCAGCGGTCCGAGGACCGAATTGCGCCCCCCCAGAACGATGTAGGCGAGGACCGCGGTCAGCATGCCGAAGCCGAAATGCTCGGGCGTCACGCTGTAGGAATGCAGCGCCAGGAAGCCGCCGAACAGGCCGCCTAAGAGCCCGCTGATGACGAAGGCGATGGTCTGGTAGCGCACGATGGACACGCCGAGGGTGGCGGCGACCATTTCGTTCTGCCTGATGGCGTCGAAGGCGCGGCCCAAGCCGGACCCTGCGATCGCGTAGGTCAGGTAGACCACGACCGCGACGGCGATCAGCAGATGCCATGTCTCGACGACCTGCGGAATGCGGCTGATCCCCATCGCCCCGCCGGTCAGCGGCTCGGCATAGAAGGCGAAAGCCATGATCAGCTGGACGAAGGCCAGCGTGGCGATCGCCTGATAGACGCCGCGAAGCCGCACCAGCGGTATGGACAGCAGCGCGCCGGCCGCGGCGCCGGCAAGCGTTGCGCAAAGCACGGCCGGGACAGGATGAAGCCCGGCGCGCACGACGAGGATGGCGGCCGCGTACGCGCCGATCGAGGCGAAGCCCGCCGTGGCGATGGAGAACACGCCGGCGCGCAGCACGATCTGCTGGCTGTAGGCGAAACCCACCCCGATGAGGAAGAGCTGGAACTGCGACTCGTAGATGAAGAAAAGGGTCTGCATCAGGCTCGCCCAACCTTCACGGTCGACGCGGCGTTGCCGAAAAGCCCTCCCGGCCGGATGATGAGGATCAGGAACACCAGCGAATAGAAGATGATGTCGGCCAGGCTGCCGCTGAAATAGGCGATCGCGAAAGCCTGCAGGATGCCGAGCAGGAAACCCGCCACGACCGCGCCGTAGACGCTTCCGAGCCCGCCAAGCACGACGACGACGAAGGCCTTGAGCAGATAGGGGTCGCCCATCATGAAGTGGACGGTGTTGAACAGCAGGCCGATCAGCACGCCGGCATAGCCGGCCAGCGCTCCCGAGATCGCGAACACGATCAGGTAGACGGCGCCGGGGCTGACGCCGAGCAGCGTCGCCGCCCGCGGGTTGCCCGCGACGGCCCGGATCTGCCGGCCGAGGCTGGTGCGGTAGATGAGGAAGACGACGACGGCGAGGATCGCGGCCACCGAGGCAAGCGTGATGATCTGCAACAGCGAGATGCGAAGCCCCAGAACGCTGAAGAACAGGTTGGGGACGAAATCGAAGGGATAGACCAGCACCCTGGTTCCCGAGACCCCCTGCCCGACGCTCGTGATCATCAGCGCGACGCCGATCGAGGAGATGATGGCGCCGAACTCGAGCTGGCCGGAGGCGCGCAGGCCGCGAAACGCGACCAGGTCGACGAGGCAAGCGAGGACAGCCGAACCGGCCATCGCCAGGAGCACGGCCGGCACGAAGGTCAGGCCCTTTTGCGTGGCGAAATATCCAATGAAGGCACCGGCCATGAACACCGCGCCATGCGCCAGGTTGAGGATGCGCTGCGTGCCGAAGACGATGGTGAATCCAAGGGCGAACAGGGCATAGACGGCCCCCGTGGTGACGCCGTTGAGAAGCTGCTGCGCGAACATAGCCGCCTATGCCTCGCGGACGCGGCGCCGGGCCGAGACACCCGCAGAACCAGTGCCCATATCGTCGCTCCTCACCATACCGCGCCGCGCAGGCATCCGCTGCCGGGCTGATCCGTCCTCTCGGCAGACGAGCCTTGCCGGCAAGCGTCGGCGCGCATCGCGTCCATTCCTCCCCGGAGCCCGCCCGCAAGCACGGCGCGGCGGCTCAGCGACCCTATGCTTCCTACTACCATCCGACTGGACGGTTGGCAAGATGAGCCGTGCTTCGAGCAATCCATCTTTCACCATTTCCGGCGTCCGCCAGGACGGCCTGCCTTCACGGCTTTTCTTCCGTGAAGCTCTTAGCTCCGGCCGTCATCGGTTTCGAGAACTGCCATGTCCATGCGCGCCAGATCATCCGCTCAGTCGGTTTGTTTTCCGGCGTGTCCGCGGCCCTAGAGCACCTCGAACAACGCTGCCGCGCCCATTCCGCCGCCGACGCACATGGTCACGACGACATGCTTGACGCCAAGCCTTCTGCCCGCCAGAAGCGCGTGCCCGACCATGCGCGCGCCCGACATGCCATAGGGGTGGCCGATCGAGATCGCGCCGCCGTCGACATTGAGCCGCTCCTCGGGCAAACCGAGCCGGTCCTGGCAGTAGAGGACCTGGACGGCGAACGCCTCGTTGAGTTCCCACAGGCCGATGTCGTCCACCGTCAGCCCGAAGCGTTTGAGCAGACGCGGAACGGCGAACACCGGCCCGATGCCCATCTCGTCTGGCTCGGTGCCGGCAACGACCATGCCCATGTACCGGCCCAAAGGCTGGAGACCGCGCTTTGCGGCAAGGGCCGCGTCCATCACCACGGTCGCCGAGGCGCCGTCGGAAAGCTGGCTCGCATTGCCGGCGGTGATGCTGCCGCCCTCCACGACGGGCTTCAGCCCGGCAAGCCCCCCGGCGGTCGTTTCGGGGCGGTTGCCCTCGTCCCTGGCGAGCGTGACCTCGCTGCGCGATACGGCGCCGGTCGCCTTGTCGGTGACCGACATGGTGGCGGTCACCGGCACGATCTCGTCTGCGAAGGCGCCGACCTCCTGCGCCTTCGCCGTCAGCCGCTGCGAGCGCAGGGCGTAGGCATCCTGCCGGTCGCGCGCGATGCCGTAGCGGGCGGCGACCACCTCTGCCGTCTGCAGCATCGGCATGTGGATGTCCGGCACCATGGCGAGCAACTGAGGATCGGCCTCGACGCGCAGGCCGGGCGTCTGCACCATGGAGATCGATTCGACCCCGCCGGCGACGACGACGTCCATCCTGTCCACGATCACCTGCTTGGCGGCCGTGGCGATGGCCATCAACCCCGAGGCGCACTGGCGATCGACGGTCATTCCGGCGACGGTGACGGGAAGGCCGGCGCGCAGGGCGGCGGTGCGCCCGATCGTGTGCTGCACGCCCTGCGGCAGCGCCGAGCCGACGATGCAGTCGTCCACCTCGCCGGGATCGATCCCGGCGCGCTCCACCGCCGCCCGGATCGCATACGCGGCCAGCGTCGGCGAAGGGGTTGCGTTGAACGCCCCGCGATAGGCCCGGCCGATGGGGGTCCGGGCGGTGGAAACGATCACTGCCTCACGCATGCAATCACTCTTTCGTTCCGTGGGAGCCGAGCGCCCGGCCCATCTCTGCGAAGCCCGCCGATACCGGCGCGCTCAAGCCGGCCGGGACGCCGGCTCGCGGTATTTCGCCAGCTCGATCCGGGCGATGGAGCGCAGGTGAACCTCGTCGGGACCGTCGGCGATGCGCAGCGCGCGGGACAGCGCATAAAGCCGCGCCAGCGGCACGTCCTCCGTCACGCCGGCCCCGCCATGGGCCTGGATCGCACGGTCGAGCACGCGGTGGGCGATGCCCATGGCGCTGACCTTGATGGCCGACACCTCCATGCGCGCCGCGCGGTTGCCGACCGTATCCATCAGCCACGCCGCGCGCAGGACGAGCAGACGCGCTTCCTCGATCTCGATCCTGCTGCGGGCGATCCACTCGCGGACGACGCCCCGGTCGGACAGGGGGCCGCCGAAGGCCTTGCGGACCAGCACGCGCCGCGCCATCAGCTCCAGCGCCCTTTCGGCCATGCCGATGGCGCGCATGCCGTAGTGCATGCGGCCGGGGCCGAGCCGCCCCTGCGCCAGGGCGAAGCCCTTGCCCTCGCCCGCCACCAGGTTCGACGCCGGCACGCGGACGTCTGTGAAGACGACTTCGCCGTGGCCCATGCGATCCACGTAGCCGAAATAGGACAGGTCGCGCACGACCTCGATGCCGGGCGCGTGTCGCGGCACCAGGATCATGCTTTGCCGGTTGTATGTGTCGGCGTCGGGGTTGGTGACGCCCATCACGATCAAGAAGCCGCATGCCGGATCGAGCACGCCCGAGCTGAACCATTTGCGCCCGTTGATGACATAGTGGTCGCCGTCGCGCTCGATGCGCGTGCGGATGTTGGTGGCATCCGAGCTCGCCACCTCCGGTTCCGTCATGGCGAAGGTCGACTTCATCTCCCCGGACAGCAGAGGCGTCAGGAACTCCTGCTTCTGCCCGGCGGAACCGAAGAGAGCCAGCAGCTCCATGTTGCCCGTGTCCGGCGCGGCGCAGTTGAACACCTCGTTGCCGATCAGCGAATGGCCCATCTCCTCGGCCACGGGAGCGTATTCGAGATTGGTCAGTCCCGCTCCCAGACCGTCATGCGTCATGGCCAGGTTCCACAGTCCGGCCGCCTTCGCCTCGGCCCTGAGCTCGGCGAGGATGGGGGGCAGCGCGTGGAAATTGGCCTGCGCGCGCAGTTGTTGCTCGTAGAGCGCTTCGGCGGGAATGACCCGCTCCCGCATGAAGGCGCGCACGCGCTTGACGAGGTCGATCGTCCTGTCCGAGTATCCGAAATCCATCTGCCTGCCTGTTTCCAAAGACGTGCTGAACTGTTTGGCGCGGTCGCCTTAGCGGACCGGCACGGGCCGTCCGCTCGGCACCTGGCGTGAACCCACCGTGGTCGAGCCGAGCCGCACCCGCATGCCAACCTCGGCGATCGCGGCATCCTCGCCCTCGATCAGGACGGGAAAGCGCACGTCCGGCCATCGGTCGAGGGCGACGATGCCGGAGGCGTATCCTTCCGGACGGCGCAGCGCGCGGGCGGGCCTGTGTCGCGGATTTTCGCCCTTGACGAGGATGACGCCGACCAGCGTCGCGGCCTCGCCGACCGGCGTCCAGCGCAGCTTCGCCGATCCGCAGTGGGGGCATCGCAGGCGCGGCGGGAAACATCCCCCCGCGCAAAGGTCGCACGCCTGGACATGCCAGCCGGCCTCCACCGCGAGGCTGGCGAAATCGGCGGCCAGCGCCTGTGTCCCGTCTTCGACGCGGCACCTCAACTCCATGGTCACGCGATCTCCCTCCGTCGCAGGATGGCGCCGGATGTCGGGCCGATCTGCGCGCCCATGACCAGGGCCGTCTCGGCCTTCGCGACCTGGTTGTGGGCCCGGCCGCTGACCTGCCGGGCGGCTTCAAGCAGATGCCGGAAGCCGTGGCTGTAGCCGCCCGCCAGATCGCCGCCATTGGTGTTGGCGGGGCGCAAGCCGTCGGCGGCCAGCGAACCCGGCTCGGCGACCAGCCTGGCGGCATCGCCCCGCTCGCACAGCCGCGCCTCCTCCAGATTGTGCAGGAAGGTGAAGCTGGTGCAGTCGTAGAGATGGGCAACGTCGACGGCCTTCGGCGTCAGGCCCGAACGCCGGTAGAGCTCGTCGGCGACATGCCGCGCCGGGCTTTCCTGCGTCGAGGCGAGGACGCGGTTCTCGAACCAGGTCATGGGCTGGGCGTTGTGCGACTGCGCCGTGGCGACCACCTCCGCGACGACGCGCTGCCGGCCAAGCTGGCGCGCCCGCTCGGCCGTGGTCACGACGACCGCCACCGCCACGTCGCCGATGGCGAAGTCGTCGAGCTGCGAGAACGGGCCGATCTGCGGCGGCTGGGACATGTACTCTTCCAGCGACAGCGGCTCGCGGCAGGCGGCATGGGGATTGCGCGCCGCGTTCGCGCGCAACTGCGAAACGACGTGGCCGAGCGCCTCCCGGCTGGTGCCGTAGCGGGCGGCGTGCTCGGAATACAGGCTGGCGAAACTGTGGAGATAGCCCGTCCAGCCGACGGGACGGAGATAGTTCACGACGTCCAGATAGTAGGGGCGGGCCTCGTCGGGCATGTTCATGCGCGCTACCCAGTCGTTGCCGACGATGGTGCGGTAGCAGAGCACCGCGGACGCCGCTCCCGAAGCGACCAGCGTCCTGGCCGTGTCGATCAGCCCGGGCCCGGTGCCGCCGCCGCTGCCCCCTTCGAGGCCGAACCGCAGCTCCTCGCAGCGAAGCGTGGCTGCGAGCGCCTGCAACGAAATCGAGGCGTCGTGGCTGTATTTCAGGATCGCGTCGATGCCGGTGGTCGCCAGGCCCGCATCGTCGCAGGCGGCCTCGATCGCGGTCAGCGTCATCGCCTCGCCGCTGCGTCCCGAGCCTCCTGGCGACGGCGGAGCCTCGCCGAGACCCGCCAGAACGACGCCCACATCCTTCGTCATGACGCTCCACCTTCCGCATCGGGCCTGTCGTCCCGCGACGAGGGGACCGACAGGCGCTGGGCCTTGACGTTGATGCCCGCCTGCTCGCGGTCCCAGGTCGCGGCGCCCACGCCCCGCTCGCGCAGCTCCACCTTGCGGAGCTTGCCGGTCGGCGTGCGCGGCAGCTCGTCCACGAATTCGATGTAGCGGGGCACCATGTAGTGCGGCAGCCGCGGGATGACGAAGCGGATCAGCTCCTCCCCGGTCAGCGCGGCGCCTGCCCTGCGCTGGACGAAAGCCATGACCTCGTCGTCGGACCGGTCCGACGGCACCGCGACGACGGCCGCGGCGAGGACGGCGGGATGCGCCTGCAGCTCGAGCTCGACCTCCAGCGACGAGATGTTCTCCCCTCGCCTGCGGATCGAATCCTTGCTGCGATCGACATAGACGAAGATGCCGTCGCTTCGCCGCGCCACGATATCGCCGGTGTGGAACCAGCCGTTGCGCCAGGCGTGAGCGGTGGCCTCCGGCATGCCGAGATAGCCGTGCGTGATCACCCAGGGCCGGCGATGGCGGACCGTCAATTCGCCGGGCGCGCCGTCCGGGACCTCCATGTCGTACGCGTCGACCAGGCGGACCTCCCATTCGGGCGAGATCTCGCGGCCCAGGCCGGTGATGTCGTCTCCGACATCGGCGCGGAACGGCCCGGGCACCTCGCTCATGCCGAACGCAGCCCACAACTTCACGCCGAACCGCCTCGCGAATTCGGGCCAGGCGTTCATCCACGGCGTCGCCAGGACGATGCGCATCGGCGTCTGCGCGTCGGCGGGACGCGGCGGGGCCTCCAGCAGGAAGTTGGCCATGGCGCCGACCATGGTGCAGGTGGTGGCGCCGAGCGCCTCGACATCCGCCCAGAACCGCGCCGTCTCGAAGCGCGGCATGAGCGCCAGCGACGCGCCCGTCCGCAGCGCCCAGAACACCCAGCCGCTTCCGCCGACGTGAAAGAGCGGCAGCACGACCAGGGCGCGGTCGTCGGGACCGAGGTCGCCGGCGCTGAACCAGTCCGCATAGGCGTCGTGATGATGATAGGAGCAGCGCACGCCTTTCGAGTGGCCGGTCGTGCCGGAGGTGAAGATGACGATCATGTCGTCCGAGGGACGGCGATCGCACTCAGGCGGCGGCGCCTCCGAAGAGGCGCGCTCGAGATCGGTCCACGACCTTTGCGCATAGGCAGTCGCGGATGCCGCCGCTGCGCCGCCGACCACCACGATGGTCCGCAGGTCCGGCAGATCCAGCCCGTCGAGATGCGGCGCCAGCTCGTGATGGGCGATCAGGATCTTGGCCTGCGACGTCCGCAGGGCGTGTTCGAGCAGCCGCCCGCGATAGGCGACGTTCATCGGAACCTGCGCGGCGCCGGCCAGGTTGACGCCGAGCAGGGACAGCAGCGCATCGCATCCGTTGGGCAGCCAGGAGGCGACATAGTCTCCCGGCGTGACACCCAGTTCGCGCAGGCCGTTCGCCACCGAGCGGGCGCGATCCAGCGTCTCGCGCCAGGTCCAGGCACCGCCGGGAAACGCCGCGAACACCCGGTCGGGCGTATGCGCCGCGTGTCGCTCCAGCAGTTCCCTGGTGGTCATGACAGTCATGGGCGGCCCGAGAAATCGCATTTTCGCAGGGCAACCCGCGCCAGCCCCTCGACCGTGCGGTCGGCGCCCGACGCAATCCAGCAATCGAGCGTCACCTCGCCCCATTCCCCGTCGTCCAGCCCGCAATCGGGGGCGACGGGGCCAAGCGACGTCACCCGTCCGCCGATCTCCAGCAGCGATCCGACGAGGTTGAACCTGCGCATCCTGAAGTCCAGTTCGAGCAGCCGGCCTTCCACGCCCATCCAGTTGCGCAGGCCGGCTTCCAGCATCGCCATGATCATCGGCGTGTTGGCATAGGGCGCCGGCGCGCCCGACGCGACGGCCAGTGCCGGATCGTGATGCGTCGGCGTGTAGTCGCGGTTGACGCCCGCCTCGATCACCAGCCGCTGCAAGGTCAGGGGCAGCGTCGTGACCGGGATCGGCGAGCCGACGGCGACGTCTGCGAAGCGGACCGCATGCCGCGGCTGTTTCACCACCGGGGAAAGAGCGGTCATGCGGCCTCCTGTTCCGGCGTGTAGCGGAACACGGTCATGTCCTCGGTCGCGACCAGCGTGTCCGGCTGCTTGAAATAGTCGGTCCGCACGACCATGAACGCGCCGTCGCCGATCCTGAGGCGCTTGCGGGTGACGCTGAGCAGGGTGGAGCGCGACGAAATCCTGTCGCCGGGATGGGCGTCGGCGAAGTATCTCGTCTTGCAGCCGGCCGCGAAAAGCGCCGTCCCTGGCGCGGGTATGTTGGGGAACGGATAGTTGGGCATCAGCACGGGATCGCCGGGCTCGGGCCTGCGATCGCCCGGAGTCCAGTAGGCGGGCAGGCACCAGCTCACCACCATCGTGGCCGGGCTGACGATCCCGTCATGACCAACCGCCCGGGCGGCTTCCGCGTCGTAGTGGATCGGGCTGTCCCAGGCGAGAACCTCGAGCCGGCGCCTTATGTCCGGGAGGTTCACGGGATCGACACCTTCCGACCGCGTGATCTCCTTTCCCACAAGGGCTTCAGCATCCTCCCAGGTTCCGGGCGCGACCCGCCACCTCACCTCCGCAGCCATGCCGAACCTTCTCGCTTCCTGTCACCCGTCATCATCACGCACGGTTTACGAACGTCCGGTCGGTCGGTCAAGACTCTTTTTGCCTCGCGCCTCCCTATGGGGAGCGGAGCGGCAAGGCGCGATGGCACGCATTGCGAAGACGGCGCCGGCCCGTGAGCGACGACCTGGCAAGCGCAGGCCGAGGCCGGGAGCGTGACGCAGCCTGGCCGCCGGGAGGCGCGGCCAGGGCTCGAAGCATTTCCAGCAAAAGCGCGAAGCGGTTCTGCGTCCGGAAATGCTGCTAACGCAAAGAGATAGAGCGGTTCCGCCGATTCCGCGAAACCAGAACCGCCCTAGATCGGCCCGCCCGGATGATCGCCGTGAGCGCCGCCATATCGGTATCCGTTGGCGGCCCATCCCGTTCTGGCGGCATAGGTGTCCCTGTAGGACCCGCTGCGGATATCCTCGACGACGTCGACATGCTTCGGCGACCAGCCCAGTTCCGAACGCGTGCGCGGCGATCGGGATCTGCTGTTGACGGCGAGGGCCATGTCCACCCAGGCCGACGGCCAGATCTGGCAGGCCTCCTCATAGGTCACGCTGCCGGCCCGGCAGCCGACCACCTGCGCCACCGCTTCCGCCAGGCTGCGGAAATTCGCCTCCCCGGCGACGGCATGATAGACGGCGCCGGGCACGCCCTTTTCGGACGCCAGCGCGAAGACCTCGGCCAGATCGTCCACATGGACGTTGGAATAGAGGTTCAGCCCATGGCCGATATAGCAGGCCTTTCCCGTCCGCATCGCCGAATCGAAGATACGCGGGATCTGGAGGCTGGCGCCATGGCCCCATATCAGGCCCGGGCGCACCACGATTGCACGCAGGCCACGGTCGGCGGCGCGGCGCACCATCTCTTCCGTCCGCAGCCGCACGGCGCTGGTCGGCGTGGGCGTGAACGGGAACGGGTCGTCCTCCGCGAAGACGTTCTCGTCCCAGGTTCCCGCCTTGTTGGGGATGGCCAGGACGCCCGTTCCGGACGTGTATAGGAAGGTGCGGCCGCTTCCCTCCAGGCTTTCGAGCATGCGGGCGATCATGCCCTGCTCATGCGTCCAGGGCAGCGCCGCCGAGAAGACGACGATGTCCTGCCCCTGCATGGCGGCCACGATCCGATCGACATCGGCATAGTCGATGGCGAGCGGGCGCATGCCGGCATCGCGGAGACGATCCTGTCCGCCGCCTTCGGCCCGTGTCACGCCGGATACCGCGCAGCCGCGCCGCAGGAGCGCCCTGCCGACGGCGGACCCGACATATCCCGTCGCGCCGAATATGACTGCCTTCATGTCGAGAACCCGTGCTGCGGCCCTCCCGGCGCGACCGGTAGCCGAACGTCCGGTTGGTCGGTTTTCTTCCATCTTTCAGGATTTCTGTCAATGTCGGCCGCAGGCGGCTCAGCCGGAAGCGGAAAGAACGCCGCACCGATCCATGCGAAAGGGCCCGCAAACATCCGGCCATGCCGACATCGCGTGGCAGACCTTCTGGACGGTCGGGCAGCGAGATAGTAGAGTGTCGCGGAATGTCGGCGACCGCGTGTTCGCGAATCGCATTCGATAGGAGACTGGATGGCCACCGAGGTCAATGCGGAACGCTGGGACAAGATACTGGATGCCGCCCTACAGGTTTTTGCCACGCGCGGCTACGAGCGTTCGTCCGTCAACGACATCGCCGAGGCCGCCGGCCTCAAGAAGCCCTCGCTCTACCACTACGTGCAGTCCAAGGAAGATTTGCTCGAGGCGATCATCGTCCGCTCGCACAAACGGCTGACCGCCTTCCTCGACCGGATTCCCCCCGAGGACTCGGCCATCGAGATGGTGCGCGCCATCATCTACACCCACGTCCTCTTCAACATCAATTACGGCACCGAGGCGTCGGTCTTCCAGTCCGACTTCCGCATGCTCAGCCCGGAGCGGCAGGCGCCGATCCGGGAAAGCCTCAGCGAATACGACCGGTCGCTGCAGGCCTTGATCGAGGAAGCCCAGCGCCGCAAGGAGATCGGCGCGGAGGTGGACGCGAAGCTCGCGGTGCTTTGGCTGATGGGCAGCGCCAACCATCTGGTGCGCTGGTATCGTCCGAAGCCCGGCTCCAACCCCGAAGCCGTCGCGGCGCAGTTCGCCGACCTCAGCGCCTCCGCCCTGCTCGGCATGGGCTTCGAGAAGGACCGGAATGCCGCGCCCTCACCGTTGAAGGACCGCGACCGGACGGCGCGGTCGGCCTGACGCTCACAGCGAGATCGGCGGCGTCGTCAGCGCCCCGCCGTCGACCACCAGCGTATGGCCCGTGATCCACGCCGCCGCGTCGCTCGCCAGGAAGGCCACCGCATCGGCGATGTCCTCCGGCAAGCCCAGCCTGCGCAGCGGCAGCTTTTCCGCCCACGCATCGCCGCTCTCTTCCCACAGCGCGCGGGCAAGATCCGTCCGCACGAGTCCCGGGGCGACCGCGTTGACCCGCACCTTGGGGGCGAGTTCGTAGGCCATCTGGCGGGTGAGATGCAGCAGCGCGGCCTTGGTCGTGTTGTACCACCCGATCGCGGGCTCCACGGACATGCCGCCGATGGAGGAAACGTTGACGATCGCGCCGCCCCGCTGCGACATCCCGGCCTCGCAAGCCTTCTGCGCCCAAAGCAGCGGCGCGATCTGGTTGACCGCCACCGTCTTGACCGCGCGCGCCATGTCGAGGCCCGCCAGATCGCCGTAATAGGGATTCGTCGCGGCGTTGTTGACCAGGATGTCGACATGGCCGAACCGCGCCACGCAGGCGTCGACGCACTTCGCGATGTCGACCGGTTCGCCGGCGTTTCCGGCAAACCATGCAATGTCGAGGCCAGACAGCGATTCGGCCGCGGCGCGGAGATTTGCCTCGCGGCGGGAGGTGATCATCACCTTCGCCCCGCCCCGCGCCAGTCGATGCGCGGTCGCCAGGCCGATGCCCTTGGAGCCGCCCGTCACGATGGCGACGCGGCCTTGGAACTCACCACTCATGCTCGTCCTGCCGGGCTGCGTTCAATGTCAGCACTTGACCAAACGGTCGGTCGCCGGAAGCCGTAGGCGTCCGACATCGTCTCAGCGCCCGGTATATCTGGGCGGCCGCTTCTCGAAGAAGGCCGCAACGGCCTCCTTGGCATCGTCGTAGCCCGACAGCTCGGCGGTGAGGCCTTGCTCGAACTGGTAGCCGGACCGCAGATCCATGTATTCGATCTGGTTGAGGCTGCGCTTGGCGATGCGGATCGCCACCGGGCTGTGACGGGCAACCCGCCCGGCCAGGGCGTGCGCCTCCTCCAGCAGCCTGTCGTCGGGCACGACGCTGACGATACCGCCATAGGGCGCGAGTTCCGAGGCGGTGAGCATGTCGGCGGTGAGATGCATGCGCCGCACGACGCCCTGCGGCACGAGGCGCGACAGATGCTTGGCGCCGCCCATCGCGCCGACCTGGATCTCCGGCAGGCTGAACCTGGCGCTTTCGGCCGCGATCACCATGTCGCAAGAGCCGGCAAGCGCCACCCCCGTGCCGACGGCCACACCGCGGACCGCCGCGATGACGGGCAGCGCGCAATCATAGATCGCCGTGAACGCCTCCCGCACCTGCAGCATCCGCACCGGCGTGTTGTCGGGCGTCATGGTCGCGAACTCGTTGAGGTCGTTGCCGCCGCAGAAATGCCTGCCCTCGCCGGTCAGGATGACGACGCGCGCCTCGGGTTCGATATCGCGGATGGTCGAGAATGCGCGCTTGATCTCCGCGTACATCGGCAGATCGACGGCGTTCACGGGCGGCCGCCGCATGGTCACGGTCGCGACATGGGAGCGAAGACTGACGGACAGGTTCTCGAAGCTCATGCCCGCGTCGATACCATCCGACTGGACGGTTGGCAAGCTTCCGCGCGCGTCGAATGAACGGCCCGAACGGCCTGCGTTGACCACGCAACAGTCCGGGTCGCCATCGGCGATCGCGGCGCTGTCGCCGGGCGGGTTTCGACTAGCCGCAGGACGCCCGCGTGATCTTCCCCGTGCGAGGATCGGTTTCGATCGTCACCCGCTCCTGGCGGTAGTCCAGCGTCACGCCCTGGCCGGGAGCGATCTGGCGAACCAAAGTCGCGCCCGTCAGTTGCATCGCCTGCTGGTCGGTAAGGCGGTTCATGCCCACCAAGCGCTCGGCCGCCTGCGGCCGGCATATGCCTGGCGTCGAGGCGCTTCCCGCGTCGGTCTGGCAAGCGGCGACCGCCGAGGCGGTCAGCGCCAGCGCGGCCGCGGACATCAGCTTCATTTTCATCCCGGTTCTCCTTCCTGCCTGCACCACCATAGCATGAAGACGACCGTTTTGATGTTTCGCGATGCGGCGCAAAAGCCGCGGTCCGCGCGGCCTAGGCGGCCGGGACGCTTTCCGCGGTTTCCCATCGCAACTGTTGCCGCATCCAGGCGCATCCGTTGTGGAAGTTCGTCACGGCGCTGCCCGGCGGCACGAGCCGATCGACCGCGTCCGCGAGATCCGCCGGGAAATCCATGTCCATGACCGGAAGCATGTCCTCAAGCTGCTCAAGGGTACGCGGCCCGAAGATCGGCGCGGTGACGCCGGGACGGTCCTTGACCCAGCTCATCGCCAAATGGCTGGCCTTCATGCCGGCCTGCCGCGCGAGGCGGTCGACCTCCCTTCCGACGGCGATGCCGGGCTCGTTGACGCGATCGGCGTAAATCTTGCCCCGCACGATCGCGCGCGAATCGCTCGGCAGCGCCTGGGTGCTCGTGTAGCGTCCCGCCAGCACGCCCTGCGCCAGGGGCGCATAGGGAATAAGGCCGAGACCGTGCTCCAGGCACATGGGCACGAGCTCGTTCTCGATGCGGCGATCCAGCAGGTTGTAGGGCGGCTGCTCGGCGACGAACCGCGCCCAGCCGCGCATCCGGGAGATGCCGAGGGCTTCCATGACCTTCCAGGCCGGGTGGGTGCTTGCGCCGACATAGCGGACCTTTCCCTGCCGGACGAGGTCGTTCAGCGCGGACAGCGTCTCTTCCGGATCGACCTCGAAGTCCGGGCGATGGAGCTGATACAGATCAATGTGGTCGACCTTCAGCCGTTTCAGGCTGCGCTCGCATTCGCGCAGGATGTGGTGGCGCGAGCCGCCGCGATCGTTTGGCCCCTGACCGACGGGATAGAATACCTTCGTGGCGACGATCACCTGATCGCGATCGGCATGGTCGCGGAGCGCGCTGCCAAGAATTTCCTCACTCTGTCCGCCATTGTAGCCATTCGCGGCATCGAAGAAATTGATGCCCGCCTCCACCGCCCTACGGATGATGCGCCGCGAATCCTCGGCGTTCGTCGGGCCGCCGAAATTGAAGGTTCCGAGCGCAAGCGGCGACACCATCAGCCCCGTGCGCCCCAGTGAGCGATACCGCATCGACGATCCTTTCGTTCAATCTGCCGGTCCGGCGGCCGCCTAGACCGGCAATGTGGTCATCGCGGCGAGATCGCCGATGCCGCGCGCCTTGACGACGGACGCGCCGCAGAACCCGGTTATCGGCAGCCGCGCCAGGGTGGAGACGTAGGTGTATTGCGTCGGCATGTCTTCCCATCTTGCCGGATGGAAAGCGAATTCGCCAACACCGACGTGATGCTCCAGGGTGACGGACATGTCGGCTTCGGGCGGCGTGGATATCGCGATTTCGGCAAGCGCCGGCTTCGTCCAGTCGCCGATGGAGGCATGATGCCGATGGCAGATGAGCGGCTTTGCGCCGCCGCCGGCATAGGTTGGGGTGTCCGGGCTGAGCGCGGTCGCCGTCAGCTTGCTGGCGCGCAGCTCGAAGAAGCGAAAGCCTTCCCAGTCGGCGGTCGCCGTCACCTCGTCGTCGACAAATCGTGCATCGGGGATGTTGGCAAACAGCTTGGGCGACGCCAGTTCCTCGCGGCCGGTCAGGATGGGGTCCGGGTGGTTCTCCCACAGGACCAGCGCGAGGTTGCCGACGACGGGGCCCCGCTTCGCTTCGACCTCCACTTCCGTGGTCACGCGGATGATGTTGTAGCCGCGACCCGCGAGCCATCCCAGATTGGTGAGCATCGTCACGCCGACGAGAAGCCGCGGGTTTTTGGTGACCTTGAACCCCGGGGGGAGAAGCGCATTCATAGAGGTCTCGTCGACGGTGGCGGTGACGTTCACCGACACGCTGTCGCCGACATATTTCAGATGTTTCCTGCTCTTGGGCATGTTGCGCGGACCGGACGAGCGGCCGAGCATGACGGGCATGCGATAGACCGGGTCAAGCTCCTCCTCGAACGGATCGACGACAGGTTCCGGAACGCGCATCACGGTCTACTCCAGCGGTTGGCGAGCTTTCTCAGGCCGAAACCCGTCGTCACGACGGAACGCGAACGTAGTGGTCGCCCTGCCTGCCAAGCGTCGCGAAGCCGTCCATATGGCCGCCGCAGACATGCCACCCACGGCCGTGGACGGTCTCGAACACCCGATGTCTGGTGGCCGCTGCCTGCGTTGACGAGAAGTCGAACGGCACGCCGACATCCGGGTCCGCGAATTGCAGGTCCTGGAAATGGACGGCGTCTCCGAGCGACAGAAGCGCCTCTTCTCCCGCCCGCAGCAGAACCCCGCAATGACCCGGCGTATGGCCAGGCAGGGAGACCATCTCGAACGGTCCGAACAGCGGCCCCGGATTGGCCGGGATGACCCGCGCGCCATAGATGCCCAGCAGCCGCCCGGCGATGTCGAAGCCGTCGCGCCTGCGCTCGGGCGCGGCCGCCCGCGCCGACGGGTCGGTGAAGAACGCCAGCTCCTCGCTCCCCACCCAGATATCCGCATTCGGGAAGTAGCGACGCTCCCCGTCGAACAGGCCGCAGGCATGATCCACGTGAATGTGGGTCAGCACTATGTTGGAAATGTCGTCCGGCGCGATCCCCATGCCGTTCAGCAGCAGGCGGGCGCGGCCGAAAGCCTCGCCCCAGTCGAGTCCTGTCCCGGCATCGATGAGCGTGCGGCCGAAATCGTTCTTCACCAGAAAGCAGTTGACCGGCGCATGCAGGGCCGGCGTGGTGACCGCCTCCAGCGTGCGCGCCAGAGCAGCATCGCCCCTTGTGTTGACGACGTTGTCGCGGCGGGTTTCCCAGACGCCATCCTCCAGGATGTAGACCTCGCTCCGGCCGAACCTTTTTTGTGAAGGGCTGCGATCATCCATGGGCATGTCTTTCTTGCGTTCTCAGAACGGCGGGTTTGCGCGGCATGGCGCACGCGCCCACGACGCCGATAGTCGATCGCCTCAGGCCCCGAACGAAGCGCGTATGGACCCCAGCGGGCCGAACTTTCCGGTGATTACGGTGCCGGCGGCGACATCGAAGAAGCTGGTTTCGGAGGAGGTGGCGAGATACTGTCCGGCGGTCAGTCCTCCCCGCAGCCGCAGGAAATTCATCCCGGCGAAGGTGGCGAGAAAGGAATCGAGGATGGGATGCCCTCCGACCGACGCTCCTACAACCCTGTCGTCTTCGAACATGCTGACCGGGAGAGCTGAAAAGTCGATGTCCTTCCAGCCTTCGCAGGCCTCGCCGACCACGTAGCAGTCGTTCGAATTGTGATCCGCGAATATTTCCATCTTGTAGTCGCGCCCGATGCCGCCCTTATGGCGGCTGGCCAGCGGTTCGGCCAGGTAGCTCGAGCGCAGGACCTCGAACGACGGCGCGGCCACCAGGGCGGCACGGGCTTCATCGTAGCTGTAGGGCTTCGCCCTGTAGGGAAGGTCGACCAGCGCCCTGAACACGATTTCCGGCTCGATGCGCCTGAGGGGCGTGCCGCTGTCCAGCACCGCGTCGCTCTCGACAATGTCGTAGATCGGCGAAACGAGGGGCCGCTGCATGGGCTTGTAGGGAAAGTACAACTTCCAGCCCTTGACCGGGTGCGAAAGCCGCCGGTGCACCTCGTCGACGATATTCTGGGCATCGATGAGATTCGCCGGACGGCACTCGGACGGCAATTCGCCGAGCGCCTTGCGATGAAGCCGGGCGTCGATCAGGAGGTCGGCGGCATTGTCGACCTGAGACGCTGAAAGATGAGGGACCTGCGGAGAGAACATCGTTGGCTCCGATCGTTCAGGCGGAAGCCGACAGTGCCGGATCACGCCTTGCCGGAGGATCCCAGTCGCCCTCCTTTTGCGTCGCGTAGATCAGGGTGTTGGCGAAGGCGGCATCCACCTGCAGGTCGACGCCGGAAACATAGCGGGCGTCGCGGCTGATCAGGAAGGCCGCGACGTCGGCCAGTTCCTCGGGTGCCGCGAGCCGCCCGAGGGGAACGTGCGATTCCTTGCGCTGCCTCATCTCCGGGTTGGAGAAGAGCTGCACGCTCGCGGCGGTTTCCACCCATGACGGGGAGATGCTGTTGACGCGCACGCCCTTCCTGCCCAGTTCCACGCTCAGTTGCTTCATCAGCATGACAAGCGCGGCCTTGGTGACGCTGTAGGGGCCCAGCGGCGATGGATGCGATCCGCACATCGAGGTCGTCATCACGACCGATCCCCGCGACTGCTCGAGAAGACCGGCGACCGCCTGCACGAGAAACAAGGGCGCGCGCACATTGACGGCGAAAAGCTTGTCCCAGTCTTCGATTCCGGCATCGATGACCTGGCCACGGCCGGAAATTCCGACATTGCTGAACAGCGCATCCAGCCCGCCGAACTCCTTTCTCGCCGTTTGCGCGAGCTCATGCGGGGCTTGCGCCATGCTGATGTCGCCAGCGACCGCGATGGCCCGACAGCCGTCCACGCCGTCGAGTTGACGGGCGACGGCATCCAGGGCGGGGGCATTCAGATCGGACAGGATCAGTTTCGCCTGGGGGCCATACACGGCCGCGAGCTTCCTGCTGATCGCGGCGCCGATCCCGGACGCAGCACCAGTGACTATGACCCGCATTTCGTCTTTCCTCATCAATGGAAGCAGGGATTGCGCGTCTTGATCGCAATCCGGTCGCGTGTACCGGCGGGTCGAACAGCGTTGGTCTGGCTCTCCACGATGCCGCCCTGCAACCGCGATCGCCGGCGGAGGCGATGCTTGTGCCGGCGAGCCGGGTCCTGCCGCGCATGGCGGCAAGACCCGGCGGAGGCTTATTCGTCCGCCTTGAAGCCGGACGCCTCGACGATGGGACCCCAACGCTTCAAGCGCGCATCCAGGTCCGAGGCGAGCTCGGCCGGCGGCAGGTAGGCGGGCTCGAAGCCGAAGGTCTTCATGGCCTCCTGTATCTTCGGCGCGTCCAGCGCGCCTTTGACGGCCTCGGAAAGCTTGTCGACGTTCTCGCCGGGCGTTCCGGCAGGCATGAACAGGTCGAGCGCGAGATTGCCGTCGATGTCGAACCCCAGTTCCTTGAAGGTGGGCACGTCAGGCGCCAGGCTCGATCGTTCGGCGCCGGTGGCGGCAAGGATCCGCGCCGTACCTTTCCGCGCATGGGCGATGATGCCTCCGATCACGCTGGCCGACGCCGCAACCTCGCCGCTGAGCAGCGCGCCTGCCTGAGGAGCGTCACCGCTGTAGTGAACCGGGTCGAGCTTGACGTCCGCACCCCTGGACACCATGACGCCGAGGAAATGGGCGAGGCTTCCCGCGCCGGGCGTGGCATAGAATGCGTTGTCCTGGTGCCCCTTAACCCATTTCAGGTAGTCGGGAAATGTCTTTACGTCCGCAGGAACCTTCGGGCCGACGGAATAGACCATCGGCGCGACGCCGAGCTGCGCGACGGTCGCGAAATCCTTGATCGAGTAGGACAGCGACTTGTACACGTGAGGGTAGATCTCGAATCCGACCGCCGGAACGATCAGGGCCGTCTTCCCATCCGGCGCGGAATCCTTGACGCTGACCGTGCCGATGCGGCCGCCGCCGCCGGGCTTGTTCTCGACGATCACGGTCTTGGCGTATTTTCCGCGAAGCTCCTCCCCCAGCAATCTGGCGATCGCATCGGTGCTGCCGCCCGGCGGGAACGGAACGACGATCGTCAGCATATCGACCTGCTGCGCCCGCGCCGGTCCGGCCGGCCAGACCAGCGGCATGGCCGTCGCCATCGCCAAGGCCGCGAGAACGCGTCGGCGCGGCAGCCGTCGATGATTTGACCGTTCGGGCGAATTGCGTTTCTCGGCCATTGGTGTCTCCCCCTTTTCGATGATGAGCATATCAATGCTGCTCTTTGTTTGAGTGCGATGGCTGCTTTTCAAGGTTTTCGATGCCACATTCCTGAATTGACTCTCGAATTTGAAAATCCCAAGTAGATCAATACCGACCCAGATGGTCGTATCATCCAGTTCTTGATCGAAACTGCTATTCTTGAAATGAAATCAATATATCCATATATTTATACTTTCGAAAATCCGCTTCGACACTCCTAGCCGCATATGCAGGGGCTGGCCAATATCATTTGGATATCGAGACGATCACGCATGGCGAGGGCGTCGCTCGAACGCTGGAAAGCGCAGATCACTATCGAGCCCATAGATAAATGCTATTGGTCAATGCCCAGGCCACTCGGCTAGGTCGGCCGCTGAGGAGAAGCCCGCTCGCGCCGCGCGGGCTGCAAGAAAATGACGGCGTCGATGGCCGCCGCTTGCGGACAGTCGCGGCCGCGTCGGACAACGACATCATCCAGGACCGAAATCGTCGGCGGCTGGGAGGCCAGATGGCATCGATCGTACGCAAACCAAAGGATCTCATTGCGGGAGTGCTGTTCCTGGCCGTCGGCATCGGGGCGCTCGTGCTGCTGCGCGAGTACGACATGGGCCGGGCCAGCAGGATGGGTCCGGGCTACGTGCCCGCCGTCATTTCCGGCATGCTCCTCTTCTTCGCGGCGATCCTGATCTTCCGCTCCTTCCGCGGACCGCAGGAGGTGCTCGCGGCCATTCCATTGCAGGCACCCCTTGCCGTGATAGCGGGCGTCCTGCTGTTTGCGCTCCTGCTCAGGCCCGCCGGCCTCGTCGTGGCCATCATTCCGATGGTGCTGCTGGGGATGTTCTCGATCTCGCGGACGGGACTCCTGTCGGCGATGCTCACGGCGGCGATCCTGTCGGCCGGCAGCGTCCTGATTTTCGTCTACACGCTCGGTCAGCCCATCCCCGTGCTCGGCTACTGGTTCAAGGGCTGAGCATGATCGAGCTTCTCGGGAATCTGCAGATCGGCTTCGCGACGGCCGTTTCGCTCAACTCGCTCTTCTATTGCTTCGTGGGATGCCTGCTGGGGACGCTGATCGGCGTCCTGCCGGGTCTGGGGCCGGCGGCCACGATCGCCATGCTCCTGCCCATCACCTTCGGGCTGGACCCGGCATCCTCCGTCATCATGCTGGCCGGCATCTTCTACGGCGCGCAGTATGGCGGGTCGACCACCGCCATCCTCGTCAACATTCCGGGCGAGGCCTCCTCGGTCGTCACCGCCATCGATGGCTACCAGATGGCCCGCCAGGGCCAGGCCGGGCTTGCCCTCAGCACGGCCGCGATCGGCTCGTTCTTCGCCGGCACGGTGGCGACGCTGATCATCGCCCTGATGGCCCCGGTGCTGGCGGCGGCGGCCCTCACCTTCAACGCGCCCGAATATTTCGCCCTGATGGTTTTGGGCCTCGTGGTTTCCGTGGTGCTGGCTCACGGCTCGCTCATCAAGGCCCTGGCGATGATCTGCCTCGGCATGCTGCTCGGGCTTATCGGCACGGACGTCACGTCCGGGACGGAACGCCTCACCTTCGGCTCCAACGAGCTCGCCGACGGGCTGGACATCGTGGCCGTGGCGATCGGGCTCTATGGTGTCGGCGAGGTCATCGCAAACCTCAATGCTCCCGCCGAACAGCGAACCGCCGCCGGCAAGGCGATCACGGGGCTGCTGCCCAGCCGGGCGGACATGCGCCGGATCTGGGCGCCGATCCTGCGCGGCACGGGCATCGGCTCGCTTCTCGGCGTCCTGCCCGGCGCGGGCGCGCTGCTGTCCTCCTTCGTCGCCTACGCGGTCGAGAAGAAGATCTCGCGCCATCCCCATCGGTTCGGCCACGGCGCTATCGAAGGCGTGGCCTCCCCGGAGGCGGCGAACAACGCCGGATCGCAGACGTCCTTCATTCCGATGCTGACGCTGGGCCTGCCGTCGAATGTCATCATGGCCCTGATGATCGGCGCCCTCACCATCCAGGGAATCCAGCCAGGGCCCGAGATGATCACCAACCAGCCACAGCTCTTCTGGGGATTGATCGTGTCGATGTGGGTCGGCAACCTGATCCTGATCATCCTCAACCTCCCGCTCATCGGGCTGTGGGTGAAGCTGCTGACGATCCCGTACCGGTACCTCTTCCCGGCCATCCTCGTCTTCTGCTGCATCGGGGCCTTCACGCTCGGCAACAGCGTCTTCGACGTCTACGTCATGATCGCGTTCGGCGTGCTCGGCTATCTGCTCAAATATCTCGACTGCGAGCCCGCCCCGTTCATTCTCGGCTTCGTGCTCGCGCCGATGATCGAGGAATATCTGCGGCGCTCCATGCTTTTGGCGCGCGGCGATCCGACCATCTTCATCTCACGGCCGTTGAGCGCGGTCCTGCTGACGCTGGCGGCGCTGGCGATCCTGGCCGTCGCGCTGCCGGCGGTTCGCAAGACACGGGACGAAGCCCTGGTCGAAGAATAGAGGCATCGGAAGCAATCGGCGGATCGACCTGGCCGAAACACTGCTTCCCACCAGAATCCAGCGAGGTCCAGCGATGCATATCCAGACGATTTCCAGTTTTTCCGACGATCAGGTCGCCGAGGCCGCGGCGATGCTGATGGACGCGCGAAGGGGAGCCCTCGACCTCGGAGAGCTTCCCGAACGGTGCAGGCCTGCCTCGTTCGGCGACTCGCAGCGCATCGTCGACCATATGCACGAAAAGTCGGGGACCGCCGCGGCCGGATGGAAGATCTATTTTCCGTACAAGCCGATGATGCCGCCGGTGGTGACGCCCATCTACGACGTTCTGAAATCCGGCGGCTCCGTCCGGCAGGCGGAACCGCCACGGCGGATCGAGGCGGAAGTCGTCTTCCGCGCCAAGGTCGACCTGCCAGCCCGGCGGGCGCCCTACAGCTATGACGAAGCGGCTTCGTCCCTGACGGCGGTTCCCGCCTTCGAGATCCTGCAGACCCGGTATCGCCTGCCGCCGCTGGCCACCCGTTGGTCGGGCGCGAAGCCGACGCGGGAGTACATCTACGAGGCGTTCGCGGACAACAATTCGCACGGCTGCTTCGTCGTGGGAGACGAATACGAAGATTGGTCGAAGGTGGATTTCACCACGCTGACGGTCACCGTGTCCCAGGACGGCCGGAAACTGGGCGCGTCGACCGGCGGGCACCCCATGCAGAACCCGTTCCTGTCCGCCTTCGCCGGGCTGAATTATCAGCGGCTACGGTCGGGCGTCGCCAAGGGCCAGATCATCGCGACAACATCGGTCACGAGCTATTTCGAGGTTCCCCTCGACGCCGAGATCGTCGCCGATTTCGGTCCCATGGGAACGGTGTCCGCTTCCTTCGCGGCGTAGGACGCTTCGCAAGCCGACCCGGACGGAATCGCCTCAGGGCTTCAATCGCCCGCCGATGTCGCCTGCCGCGATGAGGGACGAGAGCGCCTTCTGGACCTCGACCTTCACCACGCCGACGGCCGAGGACTGGCTCGCGATCCTGCTTGCCAGATAGCAGGATTGACGGAGATCGTGCAGCGGCGCTCCGCTCAGCCCTCCCGGACGTATCCGCTTGGCGACGGCGCTGAACGGAAGGAAACTGTAGCCGATCTTGCACTCGATCAGGTCGATGATCGTGTGCAGGTGCTCCACCTCGGCGACGATGTTGAGCTTCGCGCCGAGCTGGATGGCGAGATCCTCGACGTCCCGTCTCGATCGATTTCTCCTGCTGCTCAGGATCAGGGGGAAGTCGGGCAGCTCCGAAACAAGCACCTTGCCGACGTCGAGACGGGGATCGTCCGATCCGCCGACAAGATACAGATCCTCGTCGCAGAGAAATTCCGCCTGAATGGTCGTCGGCGTGACCCCGCTCGACACGATGGCGAGATCGAGCTCGTTGCGCTCCATCCGGTCGATGAGGTGGGCTGAGGTCGACGCGGCGAGATGCAGGGTCACATGCGGATAGAGGTCCCGCACGACGGAGACGACTTCCGGATAGAGCAGTTCCGCGATCGAATCCGTCGCGCCGATGGCCACGATTCCGCGCGGCAAACCGTCGTCGCTGACGGAGTCGCGCGCATATTCGGTCTGGCGCAGGATGAGGCGGGCGTGCAGCAGGAACCGCTCTCCCGCTTCCGTCAGCGTGACGCCGGCCGAGTTCCGGTCGAACAGCTTCGTTCCGAGCTCTTCCTCGAGAAGCCGGATCTGCCGGCTGAGGGCCGGCTGCGCGATGCAGAGCGTCTCCGAGGCCTTGCTGAAGTTTTGCAGCGCGGCGATCTGGCTGAAATACCGTAATTGCCTCAATTCCATGCACGACCGTCCGATGCAAAAAGTGGCGGCAGACATGGTTCGGATGCCGCCCGAGCGCATGACCATACCGAATCGGGCCCGGCGGAGTAATAGGCAACAGGCCAAGCTCGAAGCGCCATCGCCTCGTGCACGGACCTGCGCGTTTCCAGTGCGGCGGCCGGCGGGTGCGAAGCCGGATATCCAACTTCTATTGGAGCCATAGACATTGGATATTTCCGCATCCCGGCAATCTTCTGTAGCTGACTGCTGCACAGCCGGGAGGAAGCAGCTTGAACCACAGGATCGCCGATTTCGACATACAGCTTATCTCCGACGGCCTGTTCGAGCCGTCGATCGATGCGCTGGTCCATCCCGACGCCGAGACGCTTGCATCGGCCAGGAAGGACTGGGGCAGCGACAAGCTGCGGATGAACATCAACGTCATGCTCTTGCGGAGGGGATCGCAACTGACTCTCATCGATGCGGGTCTCGGCGAGGCATGGGACCACCGGTTCGGGCAAGGCGCCTTCGGCCGGTTGCGAACGCATCTGCGCTCGCAGGGGATAGCGCCCGGCGAAATCGGCACCATCTATCTGACCCACATCCACAGCGACCACGCCTTCGGCCTGTTCGACGGGGAGGAG
This sequence comes from Mesorhizobium sp., assembly GCA_027492275.1. Taxonomy (GTDB): domain Bacteria; phylum Pseudomonadota; class Alphaproteobacteria; order Rhizobiales; family Rhizobiaceae; genus JAPUFC01. Next base: position 113,662 of record JAPUFC010000071.1, read on the forward strand.
CCGTATTTCCCCAACGCCACCGTCCACGCGCCGGAAGGCGACATTTCCCACTATACGGACCAGGCCATTCTTCGACAGATGCCCGCGGCCAAACGCGAGCCCTTCGAGATCGCCGCGCGCCTGCTGCGCGTCTATGGCGACAGGGTCAGGACGATCGCCGCCGGCAAGGTCGAAGCCGGGATCGAGGCCGTCGCGCTCCCGGGGCACTCGCCCGGCCACACGGGCTATCTGATCGGCCGCAAGGTGCTGACGATGGGCGACACGGTGCATGTTCCGGAAATGCAGATCGGCGACCCGCGGATCGGGCTGCGCTACGATCATGACGTCGAGCAGGCTCGGGCGACGCGCATCGACATCCTCAACCGCGCGGAGCGGAACGGCTGGCTGCTGAACGGCGCCCATATGGATGGCATCAACAGGCTCCACCGTGACAATGGCCGGCTCGCCTACAGCGAGACGCGCGACCGGAACCTGAACTAGATCATGTCCGTCGCCGACCGGGACGCTTCCACCTTCGCCGACGCCCGGCGGTCGGCCGAGATGGAAGCCCTGTGGAGAGAAATCCGGGCGCGAAGCGCTCCCCTTGCCGGCTATGCCGATCGCCCGTTCGGCGAGGAACGCGCCTTCCGCAACCATCTTTCCACGTTCTGCAACGACGACATGCCGCCGGTGCAGGCGATTTCCGAAACCTATATCAGGCTCGAAAGCCGGTCGGTCCCGATCGAGATCGTGACGCCGGCGGAGCCTCGCGCGGGCTGCATCCTGTTTCTGCATGGCGGCGGATGGGTCGCCGGCAACCTTCGCACCCATGCCCGGATGGCCAGGGTGCTGGCAAACTGCACGCGTTTCACCGTCGTGTCCGCAGAGTACCGTCTGGCGCCCGAACACCCCTATCCCTGCGGTCTCGATGACGCCGAAGCCTGCTGGCGCTGGCTGGCGGGCGGCGGCTCCGGCCTCGTCGACCGGTCCGGCGCGATCGGCGTGGCGGGCGACAGCGCGGGGGCGAACCTGGCGCTGGCGCTGTTGCTGAAGTCTGCTTCGGTGAGCGCAGCGAGAGCGGATTTCGGACTGCTTTTCTACGGCGTGTTTTCGGAAGCGTTCGACAGCCCGTCGTGCCGCGCCTTCGGCGACGGCCGCTTCGGCCTCAGCGTGACTGCCTTGAAACGCTACAGGGACATGTACCTGCCGGAGGCAGCCGACCGCGGCGATATGCTGGCAAACCCGCTTCTCGCAGGCGACGAGCACCTCCGCGAGTTGCCGCCCCTGTGTCTCGTCGGGGCCGCGCTCGACCCGCTTCTATGCGACACGCTGATCTTGGCCGACCGTCTCCGGCGTCTCGGGCGCGAACCCGTGCTGTGCGTCGGCCCGGGCATGCACCATGGCTTCATGCAATGGAGCGGGAGACTGAAGGCGGCCGATGCCGCCTTCGAGACGGCCGGGCGTTTTGCGTCCGCGATCGCCGAGGGCGCATCGCCGTCACGCGGACGGACGGGAGGGCCTTCGGTCAGCCCCGGCTGACGCTTGCGGTGGCGACGACCACGCAGGCGGCAGGCGTCGGCAGGAGCGTCACCGACCATCCGTTCGGCATGTCGTAGACGGCCAGGCCCGCCAGATCGTCGCGCCGTTTTGCATCCTGAAGGTTGGCCTGCTGGAAGGTCCCGCAGTCGGCCGGGACGGGGAAGACGCGGACGAAGTTGCCGCTGCACCGGCCGTCCCTGCCGGACGCCGCGAACACCACGCCCGCCGCCTTGATGCTGCCCGTCCCCGCGGGAAAGTCCAAGGCGACGCTGGAGGAGATGTAGCGGCCCTGCCGGTCCCAGGCGGTGGACGCCGCATAGCGCGCACCCTGCGTCATGACATCGCCCAGGGCGCCGAAGACGTTGGCGCATCCCCTGATCCCGGCCTTGTCGAGTTCGGCGTCGAAGGCATTGCGCTCGTGTTCCGCCGCCTTGTCGTCGAAATGCGGAATGACGACATAGCGCGAGAGATCGAGATCCGACATGCCCCGTTGCGCGAGCAGCGCCGCCGCAGCCCCAAGAGCGACCAGCATCAGGGCGAGAAGGACCTTGCGCATATGAAGCTTTCCCATCGATTTGCCGGCTACTGAATGGCCGCTATGGCGGCCGAAAGGCCCTTCATGGGCGCGTCCAGGGACACGGTCCCGAATTCGACCACGCGGTAGGTGACGGTTACGGTCAGACCTTCGCCGATATGCGCGCGAAGCTGAGGGCCGACCGGCGCGGTGCCCGTGCAGACCTGCGCGTCGCAGGACTCCATCTTCACGTCGAAGGTCTTCGCGCCCGCGAAACCGAGCGTCACCATCCGCCCCTCGCCCACGCGCGCCGGCGCGCGGAGGATCATCATCGGCCGGCCCTGCGTGGTGGCGGCGAGCGACCAGCTGAAAACCACGGCGCCGTTGGCGGCCATGATGTCCTGCTGGATGTTGCACACCTTCCTGAGCTTCTTCAGGTCCTCATCGCAGATCAGCGTCCAGTTCTCGAACGGCTGGATGACGCGCCTGTACTTTCCGAGCTCGGCATCGGCAGGAAGCACCACATCCGACGGCTTGACCCGAAACCCGCTGTCCTCCGCCGCGTGGGATCGAGAACCGCCCGCGCACGAAAGCCCTGCCCCGAGCAGGATGGCAGCCGCCGCCGCAGCCGCGCGGGGCAGCGCCGCACATGAAGGCAACGCCGGGAAACGATGCGCTCCCGGCGTGTTTGTCCGCTTCGTCGTCATCATGCGAGGCCCGGCGGCCGGCTTGCCCTGCCGCCGGTCCGTCAGACTAGTTCAGGGTGAAGCTGAGACCCCCGCCGACGCCCCAGTCACCACCGGAGGTTGCAGCGTTGAGGTTCGCGCGGACGCGCTGATCCTCGCTCGTGTAGCCGGCGCCGAAGGCGAAGGCGCCCTCGCTCTGCCACACGGCGCCGCTGGCCGCGACGCTGAACTTGCCCGGACGGTCGTCGTAGCGCAGCGAAGACGCCGCCAGGCCGACGGCAGCCGCCTGACGGGCTTCGGTCCTGGCAGCCTTCACGTCGCCGTGCAGGGCCGACAGCTCGTCGTCGACGCGGGCGAAGGCCGAGCCCACATTGGTGTAGCTGCCGCCCTGGATATTGTAGACCGGCGCCGAAATGGTCCCGTCGGGATTGACGGTCGAGCCGCCCCCGAACGCGTCCGCGATGCGGCTGGAGATCGCGTGGATCTGGGCGCCGTTGACCGCTTCGTAGGAGGTCGAGCTGATGTCGCCCGCCGCGACATTATTGATCAGTACGGGGGCGTTGCCGACCGGACCGACGCCCAGCGTGATCGACCTGTAGTCGGGCTGGCTCGGATCTCCCGCGAGCGGATCGTACTTGACGGCGAAGCTGTCCAGCGTGTCGATCTCGTCCGAGAGACGCTCATCGACCGTCCTGAGCTGCTCCACGTTCACCGCGTCATTGTCGCGATGGCCGGCGGCGACGCCGGTGATGGTCCGGTCGCCCGTCTCCGTTCCGACGCCGACCGAGCCGACGCTTTCCTGCGTTCCAGTCAGGCCGTAGCCCGTGTAGGTCTCCGCCCCGGTGACGGTCACCGAGCCCGCGCCGAGCGCGACGGAATTGGCGTGCCGCGCCTCGGAATACTGGCCGACGGCGGTTCCCTGCGCAACGTCGTCCAGGACCTTCGCCTGATGGCCCAGCGCCACGGAGCCCGCGGAATTCTCTCCCACCGACGCCGCCTGCCCCAGCGCCGTCGACTGCTGCGAGCCGCTCTTGATCTCGGCGTGGTTGCCGATGGCCGTCGAGTAGGCCGAATTGGTGCGGACGCTCGAGCGCGTGCCGACGGCGGTGCTCTCCCGCGAATTGGATTCGACGAGGGCGTCGAAGCCGATCGCCGTCCCCTGGTCGGAGCCCGACAGCACCTTGGACCCCGCCCCGACCGCCGTCGCCCACGTGCTTCCGGTGGTCTCGGACCAGGAACCGATGGAAACGTTGTAGGTGGTATCGCCACCGTCGTTGCCGCCGCCCGCGCTGAATGCGTTGGCCTGCGCGAAAGGCAGCGATGCCAGCACCGACGTGGCGGCAAGCAGCCGCAGATGTCCGGCGACCTTCGATCGATTGTTTCTCATCTCGTCTCCCCGCTCCAAGCATCAAATTTCAGGCTCGCGCCGCCATGGAGCGGACGTACAACGAGCCGAAGGCCGACGAATTCAGTTTGAGAATCGGCCGGCGCGATGCACCTGCCGAGAAATCAGGGAGAGACCCGCCCGAGCCCAAGCACCGGCTATTAAGGAGTCATTAGCATATTCGGTCAAGGCTAAAATTAGAGATTGATAAAGCAACCCACAGTCGAAATGGACGCCGGCGTAAAACCCCGCTCCCGTTCCGGCGGGCGAATGCGTTGCGGCTTGTGCCGTTGCGATACGCCGGCGATGTCCGGGCATCTTGCCTCAGCCGTCGGCCCGTCATCGCGCCGAACCAATTGCGACGACCGCTTGCGGGGACACGCCTGTCGGACGGTTCCCGAATCACGACGATCGCGACGGCTACGAGACGATCGCCACCATTGCCGCGATGACGGCGATCGCCAGCGCCGCCATGCTCGGCACCATGACGGCGATGCCGGAGCCGAGCGCCAGCGCCGCAATCCAATCGAATTTCCGGTCCGAAACCTGCCGCATCACTCGCTCCGTGTCCTTGCAATGTCGTTCCGGCCGCCGCGGTTCCCGTCCGGCAGCGGCGCATCGTCGGCCTCGTGCAGAAGCACCCGCGCGGCGGCGCCGTCCAGATCCTCGAGCTGCCCGCTCCGCATCGACCAGAGAAAGGCGAGCAGGCCGACCACTCCCATGCCCAAGGCGACCGGCACCAGCCAGGACAGCAGGCTCATGTCGCCTCCGCCAGGCGATTCGCGGTTTCGGGTCGCCGGCGGCGCGATGGCGAACGGCCTGGCCGCGCCAGCCGCAGCGCGTTGGCGACCACCAGGATGGACGAGGTCGACATGGCGACGGCCGCCAGCAGCGGGGTCACGTATCCCGCCATGGCGACGGGAAGCGCCAGCGCGTTGTAGGCGATCGACAGCGCTATGTTCTGCGTCACCAGCCGCCGCGCCGTGCGCGCGACCACGATCGCATCCGGCACGCTGCGCAGGCTCGACCCGAGGAAGACGAGATCGGCCGCGTTGCGGCCCACGTCGGCGGCCGAGGACGGAGCCGTCGAGACATGGGCGGCGGCGAGCGCGGGCGCGTCGTTGAGCCCGTCGCCGACCATCAGCACGCGGCGTCCCCCGGCGGCCAGCGCTTCGAGCCGCGCCACCTTGTCGCCGGGACGCATGCCGCCGGTCGCCTTGCCGATCCCGACGGCTTTCGCCATCGCCGCGACGGCCGCATCGCCGTCTCCCGAGAGGATTTCCGTGTCCAGACCAAGTTCGCGCACCCGCCTCACGGCGGTGGCCGCATCGGGCCGCAGGCTGTCGGCCGTGACGAAGAATCCGAGGACCTCACCGTCGACCGACAGCCAGGTCGCGGCCTGCGGGGCATCGCCGGGGCGCGGATCGATCCAGCCCCTGCGGCCCAGCCTGTAGACGCGGCCGCCGATGCGTCCCTCGATGCCGTCGCCCGGCAGTTCGCGCACGGCGTCGATCTGGTGCGGCGACGCGGGCGCCATCGCGGCCACCGCCCGCGACGACGGGTGCCTGGACAGCCGCGCCAGCGCGGCGGCCGCGTCGATCTCGCCGGCCGGCACGGACCAAGAGGTCACGCGCGCCGTCCCGGACGTCAGCGTCCCCGTCTTGTCGAAGGCGACGTGATCGATGTCCGCCAGCTTCTCCAGCGCGGCGCCGTCCTTGAGGGTGACGCCGAGCGAGAACAGCCGCCGCGCCGCGACCGCCTGCACCATCGGCACCGCCAGCCCGAGGGCGCAGGGGCAGGTGATGATCAGGACTGCGATGGCGACCGTCAGCGACCGGTGCACATCACCGCTCGCCCACATCCAACCGGCGAAGGTCGCCAGCGCCACGGCATGGACGACCGGCGAATAGAGCGCCGCCGCGCGGTCGGCGACGCGGCGATAGCGGGCGCGGCCGCCCTCGGCCGCTTCCATCAGGCGGACCATGTCGGCCAGGAACGAATCCTTCTGCGGCCGCTCCACCCGCACGGTCAGCGGCCCGTCGAGGTTCAGCGCCCCGGACATCACCGCGGAGCCGGGGCCGACGCGCTCGGCGGCGGATTCACCCGTCACCACCGACAGGTCGAGCAAAGCGGCGCCTGACACCACGGTGCCGTCGACCGGCATGCGCTCCCCGGCCAGGACGAGCACGGTCTCGCCGGCCTCGATGGTCGCTGTCTCGCGGTATTCACGGCTGCCGTCCTTCGCCACGATCGTCGCCCCGCGCGGCATCATCCGGGCCAGCGACCGCACCGCGTCGCGGGCGCGGCCGCGCATCGCCTGGTCGGCGCTCCTGCCCGCGAGCAGGAAGAACAGCAGCGAGGTGACGGCGTCGAAATAGGCGTGCGGGCCTCCGGTGAACGTATCGTAGAGGCTGAGGAAGAAGGCGAGCAGGACGCCGACGCTGATGGGCACGTCCATGTTGGTGCGGCCGACGCGAAGCGCGCTCCAGGCGGAGCGGAAGAAGACGCGCCCGGAATAGGCGAGCGCTGGCAACGCCAGCGCCGCCGAGATCAGGTGGAACGCATGCCGCGTGTCGGCGTCGGCGCCGGACCAGACGGATACCGACAGCAGCATGATGTTCATGGAGGCGAAGCCGGCGACCGCCGTGGCGCGCAGGAGACGGCGCATATCCGGATCGCCGGCGCCTTCCAGCGGCTCGGCGAGGGTTGCTTCGTACCCCGCGCCGCGCAGCGCCTCCAGCAGAGGCGGAACGGCGGCATCGGCCCGCCACCGGACCGCGACGCGTTTGGCCGTCAGGTTCAGCCGCGCCGACCGAACCCCGTCGAGCGCCGCGAGCGCTTCCTCGATCGTGCGGATGCATGCGGCGCAATGCGCGGCCGGCACCGACAGGTCCGTCTGCAGCATGCCGTCGCCGAGGTCGCGGCTGGCCAGCACGATCTCGTGCGAATCGAGCGCGCGCCCCGGCCCGAGCTCAAGTGCGGCTTCGGTTCCTGGCGCGCAGCAGCTCAAGGGTCATGTCTCCGGGCGCGCCATGGCCTTGTAGGCGTGCCAGGTGGCGTGCCCGAGCAGCGGGAAGATGACGATCATGCCGATCAGCGCCGTGGCGACGCAGACGGCGAAGAGGACCAGCACCATGGCGCCCCAGGCGATCATGGTGGGCAGGTTGTTCCAGACCAGCTTCATGCTCGTGGCCATGGCGGTCAGCGCGTCGACGCGGCGGTCGAGCTGCATGGGCACCGCGAAGACGCTGACCGCGAAGGCGAAGGCGGCGAACAGCCCGCCGATCGCGGTGCCGATCACCAGCATCGCCCACCCGTAGGGCGTCCCGACCAGGATGCCGACGACATGGTCGAGGCCCGGAAAGGCGGTGACGCCGAAGAACAGCGCCCAGAGCAGCACGGCGGCCCGTGTCCACACGAGCATCAGCAGGCTGAGAAGAAGACCGGTGAAGAACACCTGCGCCCCGGCGCTCGGTTTCACGCGCAGCATCTGGCCGAGCGTCGCCGTCCGGCCCTCGCCCAGCGCCCGGCTCTTCTCGTAGAGGCCGATGGCGAGGAACGGCGCCACGATCAGGAACCCCGCCAGCGCGGGGAAGAGGATGTAGTCGCGGCCGAAGCCGACCAGCGTCCAGACGAAGGCCACCGACAGGACGAAGACGCCGACCCCGTATGCGAGGCTGGAGGCGGGAGCCGTCCAGACATCGCGCCATCCGGCGGCCAGCCAGCGCAGCCCTTCCAGCACAGGCAGGCGCCGTTGCAGGGCGGGGTCGCGGGTCTCGCCGATGCCCGATGTCTCGCTGAGCAGCCAGTAACCCTTGTCGGCTTCACCCATGGCTTCCTCCTCCCTCAACAGGCCGATCTGGCGGCGCGGTAGCCGCCATTGCCGTCGGCGGACTTCAGATGGTCGACGCAATCCGGCTGCGACTGGAACGCGACATAGACGAGATGGGCGTTCGCCCCGGCGAACAGAAGCAGCCCGGCGGGCACCAACACCCAGGGCAGCCATCCGCCGGGACGCCGGGCGCGCACGCTCATCGCGCCCCGTTCCGGAAATCGTAGACGTACAGAGCCAGCGTCCTAATCTCCGCCTTGGACAGGCGCTCGTCCCAGGTCGGCATGTGTCCCTGCCGGCCGCCATGGACCGTGGCGATGATGGTGTCGAGATCGCCGCCATAGATCCAGTAGGCGTCGGTGAGATTGGGCGCGCCGAGCTCGGCGCTGCCCCTGGCGTTCTCGCCGTGGCAGGCGGCGCAGGTCGTGGCGAAGACCTCCCGCCCGGCATCGATCCGGGCGCTGGTCTGCGCGGACGCGTAGTCGGGATGGCTCAGCGAATAGACATAGGCGGCGACGTTGCGGACCTGGTCGCGGTCCAGCATCTCGTCGCGGCCGAATGCCGGCATCTGGCCGACCCGGCTGTCGGGATGGGGGCTGTTGACGCCGACCCGCATGGTCTGCTCGATCATCTCCGGCGTGCCGCCCCAGATCCAGTCGTCGTCCGTCAGGTCGGGATAGTTGGCGCGCCCCTTGCCGTCGCGGCCGTGGCAGGCGGCGCAATTGTCCCCGAAGAGCTGACGCCCCGTGTCGCGCACCGTCCTCATCAGCGTCTGGTCGGCGAGGATCGCCTCATAGGGCTCGGTTTCCAGCCTCGAGGTCCATGCGGCGCGCTGCCTTTGACCCTCGACGACCCGCGCCTCGACGGTCGTGTGCTGGTCGACGCCGAGCAGGCCTTTCGTGTAGGTGGTTCCCAACGGCCAGGCCGGCACGAAGAACCACCAGGCGATGGCCCAGATATGGGTGACGATCAGGAACATCAGCACGCCGCGCGGAATGGGCGTGTCCAGCTCCTTGATGCCGTTCCACTCGTGCCCCGTGGTCTCGCGGCCGGTGAAGGGATCGCGCTCTACTTCTGCCATGGCCTGTCGTCCCGTTCGAGGATGCTGTGCTTGGCCCGGTCGAACCGCTTCCTGTTCCTGGGCCAGAAGGCGTAGGCGCAGACGCACAGGAAGAAGGCCATCATGTAGAAGAGGCCCCAGCTCTTGGAGAAGGCGAGGAATGTCTCGTGGCTGAAATCCATGCCCGCGCCCTCAGTTCTTCGGGTCCGGCGGCAGCTCGGTCGCGGCGGTGTCGCGGTAGGCGGCGTCCGTCAGGCGGCCGAGCACCTGGAGATAGGCCACCAGCGCATCCATCTCGGTAACGTGCGTCGTCACCCCGTCGAAGGCGCTGACCTGCGTCGCCTGTCCGTAGCGCTCCGTCACGCCCGCCGCGTAGTCGGTGTCGGGCGTCGCCTGCCCGTAGGCGTCGCGGGCGGCGTTTTCGATCATCGCGTCCGTATAGGGCACGCCCAGCGCGCGCTGGGCGGCGAGATGCTTCGGAAGATCGTCGGTCCGCAGCGGCGTCCTGCCGAGGAAGCTGTAGGTGGGCATGTTCGATTCGGGCACGACGGCTCGCGGGTTGTTCAGGTGCGTCACATGCCACAGGTCGGAATATTTGCCGCCGATGCGCGCGAGGTCGGGGCCCGTTCGCTTGGAGCCCCACAGCATCGGACGGTCGTACTGGGATTCGACCGCCAGCGAGTACGGCCCGTAGCGCTCGACCTCGTCGCGCAGCGTGCGGATCATCTGGCTGTGGCAGGCGTAGCAGCCCTCGCGCACGTAGATATTGCGCCCGGCGAGTTCCAGCGGCGTGTAGAGCCGCATGTCGGGCGCCTTCTCGACGGTCTCGTCGATGGTGAAGAGCGGGGCGATCTCGACGATGCCGCCGACGCTCGCCGCCGCGATGATGGCGATGACGAAGCCGATGGCCGACCGTTCGAGCTTGCGATGCGTGAGCTCAGCCATCGATCATTCTCCAGGCACTGCGGCGGGATGGGCGGGCACGTCCGAGCCGCGCGCGGCGGCGACGGGCGCCGCCCGCACGGTCATCCAGATGTTGTAGCAGCCGACGAGCGCGCCGATCAGAAAGAGCAGGCCGCCGAAGGCGCGGGCGATGTAATAGGGGTACATCGCCACCAGGGAGTCGACGAAGGAATAGGCGAGCGCCCCTTCCTCGGTATAGGTCCGCCACATCAGCCCCTGGATGATGCCGGAATTCCACATCGCGAAGACGTAGATCAGCGTCCCGGCGATCGCCAGCCAGAAGTGCCACTCCACCAGCGCCGCCGAATACATGCGCTCGCGCTTCCAGAGGCTCGGCACCAGCGTGTAGAACGAACCGAAGGTGATGAGCGCCACCCAGCCGAGCGCGCCGGCATGGACATGGCCCACCGTCCAGTCGGTGTAGTGGCTGAGCGAGTTGACCGGCCTGATCGCCATGAACGACCCCTCGAAGGTGGAGAGCCCGTAGAACACGGCGGCGGCCATCATGAAGCGCAGGGTGGCGTCGTCGCGGACCCGGTGCCACGCGCCGTTGAGCGTCAGCAGCGCATTGCCCGCCGAGGCCCAGGAGGGCACCAGCAGCATGACAGAGAAGGTCATGCCGAGCGTCTGCACCCAGTGCGGCAGGGCGGTGTAGTGCAGGTGGTGCGATCCCGCCCACATGTAGAAGAAGGTGATTCCCCAGAAGCTGAGGATCGACAGGCGGTAGGAGAAGATCGGCCGCTGCGCGCGCACGGGCAGGTAGTAGTAGAGCATGCCCAGGAAGCCGGCGGTCAGGAAGAAGGCGACGGCGTTGTGGCCGTACCACCACTGCACCATCGCGTCCTGCACGCCCGGCCAGATCGTGTAGCTCTTGGCGTGGCCCCAAGACACGGGCAGCGCCAGGTTGTTGACGATGTGCAGGATCGCCACGACCAGTATGAAGGCCATGAAGTACCAGTTGGCGACGTAGATGTGCGGTTCCTTCCGCCGCGCGATGGTGGCGATGTAGAGGATGAAATAGGTCACCCAGACGATGACCAGCCATAGGTCGGCGTACCATTCGGCCTCGGCGTATTCCTTCGACTGGGTGACGCCGAGCAGGTAGCCGGAGACGGCGAGCACGCAGAACAGGTTGAAGCCGAGCAGGACGAACCAGGGGCTGACCTGTCCCGCCAGCCGGGCGCGCGACGTCCGCTGCACGACGTGGAAGGAGGTGGCGATCAGCGCGTTGCCGCCGAAGCCGAAGATGACGCCGCTGGTGTGCATGGGGCGAAGCCGCCCGAAGGAGGACCAGGCCGCGTCGAAGGCGAGCGAGGGCCAGGCGAGCTGCGCCGCGACCCAGACGCCCATGAACATGCCGAAGACCGCCCACACCATGGCCAACGCGATGCCGACCTTGATCGGGTCGTCGTAATAGGACGCGGAGCGGTCCTCGGCGGGCTCGGGCGCGTAGAGCGACCCCATGACCAGCCAGGCGACGACGCCCCCGAACAGCATGACGATCACGCCGTGCACGCCCATCACGTCGGCGCGGCCGGCGATCGCCATGGCGGCGCCCGCGATGGCGACGGCGACGGCGATCACCAGCGCGTTCTGTCGTTCCGAAGATGTCAGGTTTGCGAGCATTCAGGCCCCTCCATCAGACTGCCGGGTCGATGGCTTTCCCGGCGGCCCGCCCAGTTCAAGCAGCGCGATCAATTCTGATCCGTTTTCCGTCAGATCGGCAAGAGAATGAGAATCGAACACCGACAGGAATGCCTCCAGCGCGCGCGCCACCACGCCCTTGAGGCGACATGCCGGGGTGATCGCGCATCCGCCCCCGCGCCGCATGCATTCCGTGAGGTCGAACCCGTCCTCCATCTGCCGGACCACCTGTCCGATATTGATCTCTTCCGGCGGCCGCGCCAGCGCGATGCCGCCCGTGCGGCCGCGCGCCGTCGCCAGATAGCCGAGACGGCCGAGCTTCAGCGCGACCTTCAGGAGATGGTTGCGCGAGATCCCGTAGTCCGCCGCGACGTCGGTCACCCGGCACGGCCTGTCGCGATGGATCGCCAGATACATCAGCATCCTGAGCGCATAATCGGTGTGGAGCGTGAGACGCATGCAGGCGATTCCCGGTCGCGAGGGCAACGGGCGATACTAGACGAAAGCGCACCGCCGGCGCGACCGCCGCGCGTCGTGCAGCTTCGCCAGGCCAGTCCTGCCACGGGCTCATTCGTCCGCCCCCGCCTGCGGCCGCTCCAGCCGAAAGAACATCGCCAGCCGCAGGCTACGCGCTATCCTCTCGGCCCGGTCGACGAACACCTCGGCGACCTGCGGCGGGCAGCGTTCCGCCGCGACCTGCCGGAAGTGACCGAGCCAGATGTCGAAGTCCTCTTCCCTCACCTGCTTGAGCCTGAGGTGCGCGGGGACCGGACGGCCGCTGTAGGCGCCGTTCTTCAGGATCACCGAGGACCAGAAATCGGTCATCTTCTCCAGATGCGGCTCCCAGTCCCCCCGGATCTGCGACGCGAAGATCGGACCGAGGCGGGCGTCGGCCCTCACCCTGTCGTAGAAGTCGCGCACCAGGGCGCCGATGAACGCGCGGTCCACCAGGGGGTGCGATACCGGCAATTCCGGCTCGGGGCGGGCGGCAGTCGAAGCGGCAGGTCTCATTCGCGGCAAACAAAGTAGCATCTGATTTGCCACTTTTACGGTCCCGCGCCGCCGGCGGCAAGCGCGCTGATGTCGCGGCCGGCCAGCCGCGCCGATCGGCGCGCTCTTTGCGCCCGCGCAAAGTCGCGAGGCGAACATGGTGGTCTGATCGCCTCTTTGGAGGGACCGGCCGTGAAACCAACGCTGGCCGTCGACACGAAGATGACCGTCGACGAGATCATGCGGCGATGGCCCGCCACGATCCGCGTCTTCATCCGCCACCGCATGCTGTGCATCGGCTACCCCATCGGCGTTTTCCACACCGTCGGGGACGTCTGCGACGCCCACCACGCGGACGCGGAAGCCTTTTCGCGGGAGCTTGTGGCCGCCATGCGAAGCGACGACGCGATCGGCGGACGATCCGCCTTCGAGGCGGCTACGTCTTGCGACAATTCTCCGCCACCAGCATGAGGCCGTGCGGATCGGTGACGACGACCTTCTGGCGGCCGCCCTTCACCAGCCCTTCGGCCTCCCAGCCGCTCAGAAGCCTGCTCACCGTGTGGAGGGTCGTTCCCGTCATCTCGGCGATGTCCTGGCGCGTGATCGGGAAATCGATCTCGATGCCCTCCGCCGTCTTGCGACCCGACTGGCCGACGATCCGCAGGATGGCGTGTGCGATGCGCTGCTCCACCTGCTGGGTCGACATCTCCATGACCTGCGCCTGGGTTTCCTGCAGGCGCGTGCCGATCGTCCGGTAGACGCCGGCGCCGAAGGCCGGCACGCGGGCCTGCAGCTCCGCCCATGCGGCGTTGGGCCAGGCAAGCACGACGCAGTCGACCGCCGCGACCGCGGAGGCGGGATAGGTGGTCCGGCCCATCGCCACCGCGATGCCGAAGAGCTCGCCCTCGTTGATGTAGCGCGCGATCACCTGATGCCCTTCCGGCGAGGTGCGCACGACGCGGACATGACCGGAGAGGAGCAGGAAGAACGAGGCCGCCTCGCCGCCCTGCGCGAACACCTCCGAATCCCTGGGAACGCGCGAGGCATGCGCGCGCGACAGGATCGCGTCGAGAGCCGGCCCGTCGAGGCCCGCGAAGGCGGGCAGTCCAGCGATGAGGCTCCTGTTCAATGCCATTCTGTCGGCGGTGCGCTCCGTTTTCGGTCCCCATGGTTTCTAGCCGCAGTTTGCGCTGGCGCAAACAGGTGTCCGGCGGCGAGGCGTATCACCCCTGCAACGGCACATGGAGCCGCTGACGCAGGAAGGACAGGACACATGAAACGCATCATCGCAGCTCTGGCGCTCGGCGTCGCGCTCGCCGCCGCAGGCGCGGCCCAGGCGGCCGAGATCGAGGTCAAGATGCTGAACAAGGGCGAGAAGGGCACGATGGTGTTCGAGCCCGACCTCATCAAGGCCGCGCCGGGCGACACCATCCGCTTCCTGCCGACCGACAAGGGGCACAATGTCGAGACCATCAACGGCATGCTTCCAGCGGGCGCGCAGGCCTTCAAGAGCAAGTTCAACGAGACCTTCGAGGTGACGCTGACCGCGGAAGGCGTCTACGGCGTGAAGTGCGCGCCTCACTACGCCATGGGCATGGTCGCCCTCATCGAAGTCGGCAGGCCCGTCAACGCGGAGGAAGCCAAGGCCGTCAAGCAGACGGGCAAGGCCAGGACGGTGTTCGCCGAGCTCTTCGGCCACGTGGTCGCCCAAAATTAACACAAGGCCTCCCGGAGTTCGTCCGGCGAGGAAGGCGGAGCCGGGAACAAGGTCCCCATCGGCCGAACGGAGAGGTCTGGGTGCGCGTCGCGGTCGGGAGGTGGCCGCGACGCGCATCCGCTTTTGTCGTTCGACCGTCACGCCGTTACGCGCCGGCCCCACAGGACCGGCGCGAAACGGACGGCGAAGAGGATGAATGCCGCGCTCCACAGCGCGCCGCCAGCGCAGAGCGCCGCGACGGACCAGTCCCCCGCGAACGGGGCCGCGACCCGCAGCGCCGCGCCCGCGCCGACAGCCGCATAGGCCGCGACGACGGACCGGTCGGCGACGATCTCGCGCCCGGTATGGCCGAGGCTGGCGCGCGTCATGACAGCGAGCGTCATGGTCCCGATCGCACCCGCCGTCAGCGCGTGCAACGCGGCGCTTTCGATCATCCGGAGCGAGACGGCGGCGCAGGCAAGCAAGGCCAGCGCGACGGCGAGCCAGCCATATCCGGCATGCAGGACCAGCACGATCGGCTCCCGCGCGGTCCGGTGGCCGCGCCAGCGCGCAAGGCGCGCGGCAAGCAGCGCGCCGGCGAGGATCAGCGCCCATCCCGTCGCGGCCGCGCCGGGGGCGGCGATCCAGGCGAGGCAGGCCGCGGCCGTGCCCGCCAATGCCGCCTTGTCGAGCAGCCCGAAGCTTGCGGGAAGCCGCGCCTCGCCCCGCTTCACGAGCCAGTTGCGCGTGAAGCTCGGCACGATGCGCCCGCCGACGAGAGCCAGCAGCATGGTGATCGCGGCCAGCGCCAGGCGCACGCCGAAACCATGGGCGGCGAGGTCCAGATTGGCGGCGTGATCGGCGAGGTTCGCCAGACCGAAGAGCGAGACCATGGCGGCGACCGGCGCGTTCTTCCAGTTGCGGCCGGCCAGAACCTCGCGCCAGACCGCGAAGGCCAAAACGGCCGGGAACGCGCCGTCGACGAGCATCGCCGCCACGGGATCGGCGACGGCGGCGCAGGCGACGCGGCCGGCGGCCCACAGGAGCACCAGCCCCGCCAGCGGCCAGCCGCTCAGCGGCAGCCGTCCCGTCCAGTTCGGGATCGCCGTCAGCACGAATCCCGCGACGACCGCCTGCACGTAGCCGAACAGCATCTCGTGGGCATGCCAACCGAGGCCGGGAAACGGCCCCGGCAGCGCGTGGCCGGAAAGATAGAGGACGAGCCATGCCGGGATCGCCAGGCCCGCATGCAGGGCGGCGAGGAAGAAGAATGGCCGGAACCCGTACTGGAGGATGGGCGGCATGCCCGCCACGCGGCCGCGTCCGTCGCGCGACGTGTCGCCGGACCGGCGCAGCGCGCGCAGCACCGACCTGTCGGCCTTCGGGGAAGATGGCCCGGCGCTCACCGGCCCGCCCCTCCCGCCTTGCGGGCGGCCTCCGCGCCGAACAGCGCGAAGCCGGCAACGTCCTCGAACAGGTCGGCCATATTCCGGCAGGCCGGCCTGTCGGGACAATCGATCTCGTCCAGCTCTCCGAGCAGGGCGAGCGCGATGATGATGGCGTCGCGCATGCGCCGGGCGTCCGCGAGCCCGGCGCAGCGCGGCAAAGCCTCCCGCGCCGGCAAGCGGGGATCGTCCAGCGGCCGGACATGGCCGGACGGAAATCGGGGAGCGTGACTTCCCATGTCCATCTCCATTCGCATTCCTGAAATCCGGCGTCGCGTCAG
This sequence comes from Mesorhizobium sp., assembly GCA_027492275.1. Taxonomy (GTDB): domain Bacteria; phylum Pseudomonadota; class Alphaproteobacteria; order Rhizobiales; family Rhizobiaceae; genus JAPUFC01. Next base: position 129,675 of record JAPUFC010000071.1, read on the forward strand.
GCCGGGACGTGGCGCGGCGGTCGCGAACCGCCGTCCGCGTCGCAGGCCTTGCGGATGCCGCGCAGCCCCGTCCCCGCAAGGTCGCGGATTTCGCGCAGCACGTCCTCAACCTCCCTCAGCCCGGCCGCGTCGGGCCGCTCCGGCAGGAGTTGCATGAGTTCGTCGAGAAGCTCGAGCGCGACGGCGAGCGCGCCGTGCATCCTGCGCAATTCGTCGAGGTCGCCGCCGGCTTCCCGGAAAAATGCCCCGGCTTCGGGCGCATGGTGGTCGTGCATGATCGTTTCTCTGGCAGTCTCGGGTCGCGGGAGATGGGAGCGCGCGGCCGGCGCTACGGTCCCGCCGCGCGCTCCCACAGGCGCATGGCGGCGAGCCTGGAAACGGGCGTAGGCGCCGTCAGTGGGTCGGGATGGGGCCCGGAGCCTCGACCTGCTTCATCAGGTCGTCGTTCCACTCGCCCTCGACCAGAAAGTGCGCGGTCGCTCCCAATTCCACCGCCTCGATGAGGTTGTGGTTCACGTAGGCGTACACGCCCGGCTGGAGGAAGGTGTAGAGCGCCGCGCCGGCCGATCCGCCGCGGATGAACCACGTTTCCAGGTTCCTGGCAGGCGGGTTGGCGAACTTGCCCGCCTCCCAGACATAGTCGCCGTGGCCGCCGATCAGGTGCGGGCGGGTGTCGCGGTTGGCCTGGCAGTGGACGATCAGCACGGTCTCGCCGACCCGCGCCCGCATGGCCTTGTCGCCCGTCAGCGAACCCTTGGCGCCGTTGAAGACGACATGGGTCGGCACCAGCCCCTTCATGACCTCGAGCGTGTCGGCGTAGCTGTCGCCATGGCTCTCATAGGTCTTGAAGTTTCCGTCCGCGTCGCGCGGAATGTAGAAGTCGTTCTCGCCGATGTAGAAGATCCTGTCGTAGGCGAGCGGCTCGCCCTTCTCGTTCTTCAGGCCGTCGCGCGGCAGGATCATGATCGTCCCGCTCATGCCCGACACGACGTGCCAGGGGATCATCGGGCCTTCGGGCGCGCAGTGATAGACGAAGGTGCCGGCACGGGTCGCCTTGAAGCGCAGCTTGACCTGCTCGCCGGGGTTGATCAGGGTCAGCGCCCCGCCGCCCAGCGCGCCCGTCGCGGCATGGAAGTCGATGTTGTGCGGCATCGAGTTGCTGCCGGGATTGACCAGCGTCAGCTCGACATAGTCGCCGTCGTGGACGACCATCATCGGGCCCGGGATTGATCCGTCGAAGGTCATGCCCTGCAGCACGGTGCCCTCGTCGTCGATCACCACGGGCTTCTCCTCGATGGTCATGGTGAACTCGACCACCTTCGGTCCACTCCGCGCCACCTGCTCGTGGGCATGCACGAAGGGCGGGGCGACGAGCGTGACCGTCTCGCGCGCAAGCGCGGCGATCTCGGCCTCGGTGGCGCGGGCCGCAGCGGCGGATGCCGTCCTGGGCAAGGCCGCGGCGGCTGCGCCGGCGGCCACGACTCCCAACAGTGCCTGTCGACGCGTGAACATCCGGGTTCTCCTTCTCGATCCATCGTTGTCGATGGAGAGACCCTACGCTCGCGCGGCGCCCGCGTGTTTGTGCTGGATCAAACTGTCCGACGTTTCCGATGCCCGCTATCCGGCTTGCGGACCGCCGGCGTCGGGTCCCTGCGTGATCAGCCGGGCGCTGCGCTGCCCGGTGAGGTAGATCCACAGCCAGCTCAGCGCGACGGCGAGGCGGTGGCGCAGGCCGATCAGGAAGTAGATGTGGGCCAGGCCCCACAGCCACCAGGCGAGACGCCCCGTCAGCCTCAGCCAGCCGAAATCCACCACCGCCGCGCGCTTGCCGATCGTGGCGAGGCTGCCGGCGTCCCGGTAGCGGAACGGCGGCGGCGGCGGCTTGCCGTCCAGACGGGCGCGGATGGCGTCCGCGACGTAATGTCCTTCCTGCTTGGCGGCCGGCGCGATGCCGGGCACGGGCTTGCCGTCGGGCATGGCGATGCTGGCCGTGTCGCCGATGGCGAAGATGTCGGGGTGCCCCGGCACCGTCAGGCCGGGCTCGACCTTGACGCGCCCGGCGCGGTCGGCCGGGGCGTGCAGCCACTCGGCGGCGGGCGATGCGGCGACGCCGGCCGCCCAGAGAATCGTCTTCGCCGGCAGGCAGACGCCGTCGATCTCCACCCCCTCGTCGGTGCAGCGCGTGACCGGGTGACCGAGCCGGACCTCGACGCCGAGCTTCGCCAGCGCCGTCCGCGCGTAGCCCGACAGGCTTTCGCGAAACCCGGCGAGTATCCTCGGCCCCGCCTCGACGAGGACGACCCGCGCGTCGCGCGTGTCGAAGGTGCGGAAATCGCGGCGCAGGGTCTCGCGGGCGAGTTCGGCGATGGTGCCCGCCAGCTCCACGCCCGTGGGGCCGCCGCCGATCACGACGAAGGTGAGATGCGCCTCGCGCTCCGCATCGTCCACAGCCCGCTCGGCCCGTTCGAACGCCGACAGGATGCGCCGCCGGATCGCCGTGGCGTCTTCGATCGTCTTCAGCCCCGGCGCGAACCGCTCCCATTCGTCGTGGCCGAAATAGGCGTGGCGCGCGCCGGTGGCCAGCACCAGCGTGTCGAAGCCGACGCTTCCGCCGTCCGCCAGCAGAACCCGCCTGCCCTGCGTATCGACGCCCGCGACCGTTCCCAGGAGCGTGGTGACATTGCGGTGATCGCGCATCAGCGAGCGGATCGGCCAGGCGATCTCGGAGGTCGCCAGCGAGGCGGTGGCGACCTGGTAGAGCAGCGGCTGGAACAGATGGTGGTTGCGCTGGTCGACCAGCGTGACCCTGACTTTCGCCCTTGCCAGGCGTCGCGCGGTTTCGATGCCGCCGAAGCCGCCGCCGACGATGACGACGTGGTGGACGCGGTCGGTCGTCATCCGGCGCGCGCCACGGCGCCCGGCGTCAGCCGCGCCGGCTCTACAGCTCGATCCCATTCTCGTTCAGCAGCCCGATGAAGGTTTCGATGGACCGGTTGGAATGGCCGATGGTGAAGGAGGGAGCCGTCAACCATCCGCCCCCCGGATGCGATGGAGAGCAGAGCCCTTGTGGGCTGCAATGTGGTCGCTCCTGTCGCTCCTGATCTCGTATTGCGGATCGTCCGGGGTCGCCCGGTGCGTGTGGCCCTTGTAGTCGAAGTCCCGCGTGTGGACCGCGATGATCCGTCCGGACACGCGGCCCGCCTCCGAGTTCCATCCGACATGATCGCCGATCCTGAAGCGCTCCGTCATGGTGCCTGTCCCCGATCTATCCCGCCGAAGGCCGCCCGCCCGCCAATTCCGCCTCGACGCCGTCGAGGAACGTCGCCGTCGGCACGAAGAACAGGGTGCCGGTGACCGCGCGGCTGAAATCCAGCAGCCGGTCGTAGGTGCCCGGCGGGTTGCCGACGAACATGTTCTCCAGCATGCGCTCGATGCGGGCGGGCGAGCGCGCATAGCCGATGAAATAGGTCCCGAACTCGCCCTTGCCCACCTCGCCGAACGGCATGTTGTCGCGCACGATCTGCAATTGCTCGCCGTTCTCCTCGATGTTGGTCAGCACGTTGTGGGCGTAAGGCTTCTTCAGCGCATCGGGCTGCTCGATGTCGGAGAGCTTGTGGCGCCCGATGATGTTCTCCTGCTCCTCGACCGGCACCTTGTTCCAGGCCGCGAGGTCGTGGAGATATTTCTGCACGATCACGTAGCTGCCGCCGGCGAAGTCCGGGTCCTCACCGCCGATCACGGTGGCCGCCACGGCGGCCTCGTCGACCGGATTCTCGGTGCCGTCGACGAAGCCGATCAGGTCGCGGTCGTCGAAGAACTTGAACCCGTGCACTTCGTCCACGACCGAGACGCTGCCGGACAGGCGCGCCATGAGGTGCGTCGCCAGCTCGAAGCACAGGTCCATGCTGGCGGCGCGGATATGGAACAGGATGTCGCCCGGCGTGGACACCGCGCGGTGGACGCCGTCGATCGCGCGGAAGGGATGGAGCTCCTTCGGCCGCGCGCCGCCGAACAGCCGGTCCCAGGCCTGCGAGCCGAAGCCCATGATGCAGGAGAGCTGGCCGCCGAGATTGCGGAAGCCGACGCCCCGCAGCAGGCTCGACAGGTCGCCGCACAGGCCCCTGACCGTCTGCTCCGGTCCGGGACCGGGATCGATGGCGACGACGAGGAAGATCGCGGCCCGGGTCAGCCGGCTGGAGACGGCCTGGTGGATGGGTGGCGGAAGGCTGGCGACCATGAGGACCTGTCACGGATGGATGAACCGACAAGGCAAGGATGGCACGCACCCGCCGCCGATCCAAGCATGCGCCGGCGTTTTTCAGGTTCGGCTGGTCGCGGGGACGCGGCCTGCGAACGCGGCGTGGAACCAGCCCGTGACCTGGATGTTGTGCCCCCGAACATGTCCAGGGAGAGCACGATGCCCAGCCGCAAGGAGCCCGCGCCCGGCAAAGCAGCCGCAGCAAAGCAGCGCAAGGTCCAGAGCCAGGTCGACAGCACGGACCGGCAAAAGGGCAAGGCGGCGAAACCGAAGCCCATGCAGGCGGGGGCGCGGACATATCCCGAGCCTCCCTTTCCCAGACAGCACCACCCGAAGCCGGGAATGGAGGCCGACATCGATCCTGCGCCGATGTACGACGCGCCGTTCTATCTCGGCTCGAAAAAGCTGGACGGCAAGGTCGCGCTGATCACGGGCGGCGATTCGGGCATAGGCCGGGCCGTCGCCGTGCTGTTCGCCCGCGAGGGCGCGGACATAGCGGTGAGCTATCTGTCCGAGCACCAGGACGCCGAGGCGACGAAAAGGGCCGTCGAGGCGGAGGGCCGGACATGTCTTCTCCTGCCTGGCGACGTCAGCAAGGCCCGGCACTGCCGCTCTCTGGTGGAAAAGACCGTGAAGGCGTTCGGCAAGCTCGACGTGCTGGTCAACAACGCCGCGTTCCAGATCCATTCGGAGACGCTGGAGGATTTGACGGACGAGCATTTCGACACGACCCTGAAGACGAACCTCTACGGCTATTTCTTCATGGCGAAGGCCGCCGTTCCCCACATGAAACCGGGATCGGCCATCATCAACACCGGTTCCGTCACCGGCATCGACGGCAGCAAGGAGCTGCTCGACTATTCGATGACCAAGGGCGGCATCCACGCCTTCACACGGGCCCTGTCGTCCAACCTGATCGCCAGGGGCATCCGCGTGAACGCCGTCGCGCCAGGGCCTGTGTGGACGCCGCTGAACCCGTCCGAAAAGCCGGCCGACAAGGTTTCGGAGTTCGGCGCCAAGACGCCGATGCAGCGGCCGGCGCAGCCGGAGGAGATCGCGCCGGCCTACGTGTTCTTCGCCTCGCCGCACTGTTCCAGCTACATCACGGGGGAAATCCTGCCCATTATCGGCGGCTACTGAACGCCGCCGCGCAACACCCCTCGACCGGAAACAGGCCGCCAGGCGGTCAATCGACATCATGGGGGATGCGCCGATGGCGCGGGACATGCGATACTAGGCCTGTCCCTTGTGAATCATGAAACCGGTCGAGATGAACGCGTTCGAAGCCCTTTCCGCATGAACTCATTCCTGATGGCGAGCGGCGAGATGAGCGAGCGCCTGCGGGCGCTCGACTGGAACGCGACGGCGTTCGGGCCGCCCGCCGCCTGGCCGGCGGCGCTGAAGACGACGCTCAACCTGTGCCTCAACACGTCTCTTCCGACGGCGATCTACTGGGGCGAGGACCTTCGCCTGCTCTACAACGACGCCTGGGCGCCGATCGCCGGGGAAAAGCATCCTTGGGCGCTCGGACGCCCGGCGCGCGAGGTGTGGGCCGACATCTGGCATATCATCGAGCCGCAGCTTCTGGACGTGATCAAGACCGGCAAGGGCTTTACCGTCGCCGACCAGATGCTGCCCATGAGGCGGGGCGGTCGCGTCCAGCACACGCATTGGGACTACAGTTTCGCTCCGATCTTCGCCGACGACGGCAAGATCTGCGGCATCTTCAACCAAGGCCACGAGACGACGGCCAGGCTGTCGGCCGAGCGTGCGCTGCGCGCCAGCGAGGAGCGGCTCGAATATGCGCTGGGCGCCTCGGACATCGTCGGCACATGGGACTGGGACATCCCCAACGACCGGGTCGTCGCCGACGCGCGGTTCGCCAAGCTTTACGGCGTGGCGCGCGAGCGGGCCGGCGCCGGCGCGCCCATCGGCGAATTCTTCCGCGGCATCCATCCCGACGACCGGCCGGCGATCGAACGGGCGGTCATCGAGGCGATGCGCGGCGGCGAGATGTTCTCGTCGGAATACAGGCTGGTGCAGCCGGACGGCTCGCTGCGCTGGGTCGCGGCGCAGGGACGCGTCACGCTGGCGCCGGACGGCACGCCGCTGCGCTTTCCCGGCGTCAGCTTCGACATCACGGCGCGCAAGCAGGTCGAGGCCGCGCTGCGGGAGAGCGAGGAGCGTTTTCGCGCCATCACCAATTCGATCGACCAGATGATCTGGTCGACGCGGCCGGACGGCTATCACGACTACTACAACCAGCGCTGGTACGACTACACCGGCGTCCCGGAAGGCTCGACCGACGGCGAGGAATGGAACGGCATGTTCCATCCCCAGGACCAGCAGCGCGCCTGGGACCTGTGGCGGCATTGCCTCGCCACCGGCGAGCCCTACCACATCGAGTACCGGCTGCGGCATCGCGGCGGCGAGTACCGCTGGGTGCTCGGCCGCGCGCAGCCGGTACGCGACGAGGCGGGCGAGATCACGCGCTGGTTCGGCACCTGCACCGACATCCAGGACATCGTCGACGCGCGCGAGGTGCTGGCCCGGTCCCGCGAGGAACTGGAGCGCGAGATCAGCGAACGCACCGCCAAGCTGATGGAGGCCGAGGAGCAGCTTCGCCAGGCGCACAAGATGGAGGCCGTCGGCCAGCTCACCGGCGGCATCGCGCACGACTTCAACAACATGCTGGCCGTCATCCTCGGCTCCATGAACCTGCTGGAGCGGCGGCTGGCGCGCGGCGACACGGATCTCGGCCGCTACATCGAAGCGGCCAAGGACGGCGCCCACCGCGCCGCGTCGCTCACCCAGCGCCTGCTCGCCTTCTCGCGGCGCCAGCCGCTGCAGCCACAGGTCATCGAGCCCAACCGCATGGTCGCCGGCATGACCGAGCTTCTGGCGCGCGCGCTCGGCGAACAGGTCGAGGTGGAGACCGTGCTGGCGGCGGGTCTCTGGCGGGTCAATGCCGACGCCAGCCAGTTGGAGAACGCGGTCATCAACCTCGCCGTCAACGGACGGGACGCCATGCCGCGCGGCGGCAAGCTGACGGTGGAGACCGGCAACGCCTACATCGCCGACGACTATGCCGCAGAGAACGCCATTCCCGCCGGGCAGTATGTGATGATCGCCGTGACCGACACCGGCACCGGCATGGACAGGGAGACGATCGCCAAGGCGTTCGACCCGTTCTTCACCACCAAGCCGGTCGGCAAGGGGTCGGGCCTCGGGCTGAGCCAGGTGTTCGGCTTCGTGCGGCAATCCGGCGGGCACGTGAAGATCTATTCCGAGATCGGGCACGGGACGACGGTCAAGATCTATCTCCCGCGCCATTACGGGGAGGCGGAAGCGGAGGACAGGACCGCCGCCGCCGGCAGCCTCGATCGCGGCAGCCGTCAGGAGACCATCCTCGTGGTCGAGGACGACGAACGCGTCCGCAATTTCTCGACAGAGGCGCTGCGCGAGCTCGGCTACACCGTGTTCGAGGCGGGGTCGGGCAAGGACGCGCTCGCCATCATCGACAGCGGGCAGACCATCGCGCTGCTGTTCACCGACGTGGTCATGCCGGGTATGACCGGCCGCGAGCTCGCCGTCGTCGCCAGGCAGAAGGCGCCCGCCCTGAAGGTCCTCTACACGACGGGCTATACCCGCAACGCCGTGGTGCACAACGGCGTTCTCGACGCCGGAACGCATCTCCTGCAGAAGCCGTTCAGCATCGAGCAGCTCGCCGCCAAGATCCGCGCCGTGCTGGACGGCTAGCACCGCTTGCTGCTCGCCGCGCATTGACTTTCCTGTCCGGAATGGCCACCTTCGAAACATGAGCAGCGCCGACCGCCTTCTCCAGCTTCTGAACAGGGTCTGCCCGATCGCGGGCATCTGACCCCCGGCACGGGCGCGTCGCGGTCCGGCCGAGGGGCCCGGACCATCTTCCGGCCAGCAGTTCGGCCGCCCGGCGACACACCACCATCCAAGACGCATCCCAACGGGCCCGCTGCGCAAGGGCGCCCTTGACACGAGGTTTCCATGACCAGCTCCAGCACCGCCCGGCGCAAGCCGCCGATCACCATCTCGCAGTCGGACCACGAAGCCCTGACGCGGCTGGCCGACTCCATCGCCGAGCGCAATCCGGCGGTGTCGGAGGCGCTGCTGGCCGAGCTCGACCGCGCGAAGATCGTCGCCGACGACCGGCTGCGGCCGGACATCGTGCGCATGGGCTCCTCGCTGCGATACACCACCGACAGCGGCGAGGATCGCAGTGTGACCCTGGTGTTCCCGGCCGAGGCCGATATCGCGCAGGGGCGCATCTCCATCCTCACGCCGGTCGGCGCGGCGCTGATCGGCCTGTCGCAGGGACAGTCGATCGACTGGGCCGCCCGCGACGGCCGCGTCCACCGGCTGACGGTCGAAAGCATCGGCGAGCACGCCGAACCGGCGGGGCTGCAACAGGCATCATGACGCCGTTCTCGCGGCTCGCCCTTTTCGGAGGCTGTCTCATCGCAGGATCGTGACCCCTGCGCCGCATCGCGGCCAGGGGCTTTCCGACCTTTCTCACGAACCGTCCGCCCGCGCGGAGCGATGGAGATTTTGCGATGCCGCATGATGCCTGCATTCTCACAACGAAGGACTTCACCATTCTGGAAGTCATGCTCGACCGCAGTTCCGATCCCGCGGAAGCCATGACCCTCCTTTTGCGCCGCAAGCTCGACGCCGCGACCGTGGTCTTCCGGGAAGACGTTCCGCCGCAGGTGGCGACGCTGAGCAGCCGGGTGTCCTTCGCCGTCGATGGCGGCGAGGCCGACAGCCGCATCCTGTCGCACGACCGGATGACCTCGCCGGTCGGGCTCTACCTGCCGATCACCACGCTGCGCGGCCTTGCCCTGCTCGGGCTGGCGGAAGGGCAGGCGATCCGCGTCGCCAACCGGGACGGCGTGGCGGAGCGCATCCGTCTCGACCAGGTCCTCTACCAGCCCGAATCGGCCCGGCGCGCGCAGGAAGCCGTCGAGCTGCGCGCCACGCCGCAAGCGCGGCGGACCATGCTGCGGGTCATTCCGGGCACATTGGCGCAGCAACCCGCCCTGGCGCGCGCGCATGCCATCGACGACGGCGACGATCCGGGCCCGTCGGCGGCTTGAAGGCCGCCGTCAGGGCGAATGCCGGGCAGCCTCGATCATCCCGACCAGCGCCGAGGCCGCTTCCTGCATCGGCCCTGAATTGTCGATCGTGCGGCTATGCCAGCCGCCGGCCGGAAGCGGCATCGCCGAACGGGCCAGCCGTGCCTCGACGGCCGCGCGGCTCTCGCGGTCGCGCCCGACCAGACGCCGCAGGAGGATGTTCCGCGGCGCGGTGATCTCGGCCACATGCAGCTTCGGGAAACGAAGGGCGATGGCGTCCAGCGCGGCCCGCGACACGTTGCCGACGACGGTCAGGCCGTCCTCATAGGCGGCGGCGACCTCGCGAGGCAGCCCGTAGTGAAGCCCGTGCGCCTCCCAGGTCAAGCAGAAGCGTCCCGCCGCCTGCGCGGCCAGAAATTCTTCCGTCGAAAGGCTGTCATGGTCCTCGAGCGAAGGCACGGAGGGCCGCGTCACCACCCTGCGCACGAAAACCACGCCCGGATCGCCGGCAAGCGCCTCCTGCGCGACGCCGAGCAGCGTGTCCTTTCCGGCGCCGCTCGGGCCGACGACGGCGACGAAGGCCCCGGCGCGGGCGGCATGATCGGCGGCCGGAGGCATCGGTTCAGGCGACCCGCTCGCCGGCTCGCCAGACGGAGCGGACCAGCGGCGGCATGTCCGGCATGGTCTTGACGCGGATCACGTCGGCGCGCTTGCCGGGCGCGATCGCGCCGCGATCGCTCAGCCCCGTCGCCTCGGCGGGATTGGCCGTGACGAGCTTCACCGCGTCCGGCAGTCTTGCATCGCCGCTGCCGGCGAGTGTGAAGACGGCCTGGATCAGGCTGAACGGCACGTAGTCCGACGACAGCACGTCGAGATGGCCGGCGCGATGCAGGTCGAGCGCCGAGATGTTGCCGGAATGCGAGCCGCCGCGCACCACGTTCGGCGCACCCATCAGCACCTTCAGTCCCGCGCCGTGCGAGGCGGCGGCCGCCTCCGCCGTGGTCGGGAACTCGGCCAGCGAGATGCCGAGCGACACTGCCTCCTCGACATGCGCCACGGTCGCGTCGTCATGGCTGGCCAGCGTGATGCCGGCCGCGCGGCAGCGTTCGGCGATGACCGGCCGGTGGCGCGGCGAATATTCCTGCGACTGGCGGATGCGGCGTTCGCAGAAACGGTCGAACTCGGCGTCCGACATCTTCATCTTGCCCTGGTAGTAGACGCGGTAGGTGTCCATCGACACGAACTGGCGCTGGCCCGGCGCATGGTCCATCAGCGAGGCGAGCCTGAGCAGGCCGTTGCCCTCGATCATGCCGAAGCCGTCGACCACGTCGGGCGCCGAGACCTCGCAACGCAAATGGATGAAGTGCTCGGCGCGCAGCCGGCCGTTGGCGGAGGCGAAGCGAATCGCCTCGGCCATGTCCTGCATCTCGGCGGCGCGGATGTCGGACTCGTCCAGCCCGACGCGCAGCGCGTCGAAGACCGTGGTGATGCCGGAGGCGGCGAGCTGCGCGTCATGCGCCTGGATGGAGGCCATCTTGTCCCAGCGCACCTTGGGACGCGGCATGAAATGGCCTTCCAGGTGGTCGGTGTGCAGCTCGATCAGGCCGGGCAACAGGTAGTCGCCGCCGAAATCCTCGCCGGCGCGCGCCGCGCCCTCGCCGATCTCCGCGATGCGGCCGTCGCGCAGCACGAGGTGCCCGTCGACGACGCGGTCCGCCAGCACGATCCTGGCATTGTCGAGCACGGTTTCGGTCATCGTCGTCCTCATGCCGTCTCGGCGAGCGAATGGATTTTCAGGGGGTGGGTCGAATGCACGGCGAAGGGCGCTCCGGGCTCCGGCTCCACGAACAGCGCCAGCGCCTCGACGGCCAGCGGCCTGCCGGTGAAGGAAGCGAAGCGGGCCGAGAGCATGGCCTCGACCCACGGGAACTCGGCGAAGGCGACCGGACCGGTCAGCGTCATGTGGAAGCGGAATTCGTCCAGAACATGCGGGTAGCCCCAGCGGTCGAGCAGCTCGCGCTGGCGCGGCGTCAGCCGGTGCGGCCTGCGCTTCTCGATCTCCGATGGCGTAAGCGGGGCGCGGAACGGCTCGAAATGGCGCAGCACGTCGCCTTCCAGCGCCTGGATGGCGGCGTTCGCGCGCTCGGGAACCAGCGCGAAGAACTGGCCGAGCCGCGCCAGCGCCAGCGCCGGCATGACGAAGCCCTGCCGCGCGGACGCGAAGGCGTGGAGCGCGTCCTCCAGCGCCGCCAGCGTGCGGCCCTCGGCGAGGCGGAAGGGCGCCTTCAGCGTGGCGTGGAAGCCGTAGCGCGCCGGGTCCTTCACGATGGCGTCGATGCGCGGGTCGGCCTCGCGGGCCGGCGCGCCGGTGAAGGCGTCGCGTCCCAGCCAGCGCGCGGCCGCCTGCCCGAGCAGGCTTGCCGAAGGCGGGGCGAAGTAGATGGCGGCGCGCATCAGATGAACAGCTTTCTGAGCTGCTGGGACAGGAGATCGACCAGCGTGACGGTGGCGACGACGACGATCAGCATGGCCGAGGCCTGCGGATAATAGAAGCCCCGGATCGATTCGAACATGACCTGGCCGATGCCGCCGGCGCCGATGATGCCGAGCACGGTGGCCGAGCGGACGTTGGATTCGAAACGGTACAGCGCGAAGGACATCCACAGCGGCAATACCTGCGGAATGACGCCGAACACGACCTCCTGAAGCCTCGACGCGCCGGTGGCGCGGATCGCCTCGACCGGGCGCGGATCGATCGCCTCCACGGCCTCCGAGAACAGCTTGGCGAGGATGCCGGTTGTGTGGATGAACAACGCCATGACGCCGGCGAAGGGGCCGAGGCCGACCGCCACGACGAACAGCACGGCGAAGACCATCTCGTGGATGGCGCGGCAGAAATCCATCAGGCGGCGGACCGGCTGGATGACGTACCACGGAGCCATGTTGCGCGCCGACAGGATGCCCAGCGGGATCGACAGCGCGACGGCGAGGAAGGTGCCCCAGAGCGCGATCTGGATCGTCACCACCATCTCCTCGAGATAGTAGCGCCATTCCCTGAAGTCCGGCTGGAGGAAGCCCGACGCATAGCTCGCCATGTTGCCGGCGTCGGTGAAGAGATAGGTCCAGCGACCCATCTCGGCCGGACCCCAGCTCCACAGCAGAAGCAGGGCGAGAACGGCCCACAGCCCGCCATTCAGCGCGGACCGTTTCCAGTCGCGCCCGATCTCGGCGGGGGCTGCACCGACCTGCGGTGTCGAGGGAGCGGCCATGTCGGTCATCGGTCTGTCTCGGGTTCAAAAGGCCGCGGCCGTCGCCGGCCGCGGCCCGAGGGCTCGGACGATCAGCTCTGGCCGTTCTTCTTGATCTTGTCCTCGAAGGCGGCCTTCTGCGCTTCGAGCTTGGCGATCTCAGCCTTCTTCTGGTCGGCCGGCATGGCGGTGTCGGCGTTCAGCTTGGCGATCGACTTGGCCAGCTCCATCACGCGGATCGGCAGGAGCTGGTCGTCGCTGGACGCGCGGAACGGGGCCCATGCGAGACCTTCCAGAACGGCCTTCTCCTTGGCCACGTCGCCCTTCGACTGGTCGGTGCCGTAGGTCAGGAAGAAGTCCTTGATCTTGGCCTTTGCCTCGGCCGGCAGGTCCTTGCGCCACACGATCGGGTCGGACGGGATGAGCGGCGACTTCCAGATCACCTTGATCTTGGCAAAGGCCGCCGGCTGGTTCTTCTCGATCAGCGCCAGGTTCTCGGTGTTGTTGGCGGCGGCATCGACCTGGCCGTTGGCCACGGCCATGGCGTTGGTCTCGTGATTGGCGTTGGTGACGTTCTTGAAGCAGGCCTTGGGGTCGACGCCGTTGGCGCCGAACACGAAGGTCATCGGCACGAGGTAGCCGGAGGTCGAGTTCGGATCACCGAGGCCGAAATTCAGCGACTGGTCGCACTTCAGCAGGTCCTCGACGGAGTTCAGCTTGCTGTCCTTGGGCGCCAGGATCAGCGACCAGTAGCCGGGATCGCCGGTGGAGGAGACCGTCTGCACGAACACCTCGCCGTCGGCGCGGTCGACCGCCTCCATGGCCGACTTGTTGCCGTACCAGGCCATCTGCACCTTGCCGAAGCGCATGCCCTCTATGACGCCGGCATAGTCGGAGGCGAAGAAGGGCTTGATGTCGAGGCCGGTGGCCTTGGACATGTCGGCCAGCAGCGGCTCCCATTTCGGCTTCAGCGCCTGCTGGGACTCGGTCGAGATGATGCCGAAGTTGATCTCCTCGGCCAGCGCCGTGTGCGAAACGAGGGCGGCGAGCGAGGCCGCCGCGACGGTCTTCAGAAGCGTTTTCATGGTCGATGTCCCTGTTGTCTTTGCGTTGGGGTCAGGCCGCGAATGCCCCGGCGCCGACCATGGCCGGCGCCTTGCGGGGCGCGTTGTCTTTTTCAGGCTTGGCCGGCGCGGCATCCGGCAGGATCAGTTCTTCGGAATTGGCTCCGTAGAGCTCGGTGAGGAAGGCGTTGGTCAGCTTGACCGAGGGGCCGTCGAACACGACCCGGCCGTCGCGCAGCGCGATGGTGCGCGGGCAATAGCGGCGCGCATACTCCACCTGATGCAGCGAGACGATGCAGGTGATGCCCTGCTCGCGGTTGATCGCCGCCAATACCTCCATGACGCGGCGCGCCGAGGACGGGTCGAGCGAGGCGATCGGCTCGTCGGCGAGCAGGATGCGCGATTTCTGCACCAGCGTGCGGGCGATTGCGGCGCGCTGCTGCTGGCCGCCGGACAGCGTCGAGGCGCGCTGCCAGGCCACCTCGCCGATGCCGACGCGTGCCAGCGCCTCACGCGCGGCCTTCTTCTCCTCGGCGGTGAACAGGCCGAGCGTGCCGCGCCAGTGCGGAATGCGGCCGAGATGGCCGATCAGCACGTTGGTCAGCACCGGCAGGCGGCCGACCAGGTTGAACTGCTGGAAGATGACGCCGATTTCGCGGCGCAGCGCGCGGGCGCCCTGCGCCAGGCGTCCGCCCGACTGCATGGGCTGGCCGAACACCTCGATGGCGCCGCCGCCATGCGCGGTGTCCAGTCCGCAGATGTGCTTGATCAGCGTGCTCTTGCCCGAACCGGACGCGCCGATGAGCGCGACCATCTCGCCCTGAGCGATGTCGATGCTGACATCGTTCAGGGCCTGTTTCGCGCCGAACCGCTTCGACAGGCCGCGTACCGCTATCGCATTCATGGTCTCGCCTCGCTGAAGGATGGGCCACGCAAAGGGCCGTCGAACCGATCTATGCGGCGTGGATGACGCCGGAATGACCGTTCGATGACAGTCCCGCACTCTCGTAGCGATCAAGGAAGGTTTCCGCGTCGAGCGTGCGGAAATCCGGCAGCGCGGCGTGCAGCCGTTCGTGGCTCCAGTCCCACCAGGCAAGCCGGTCCATGCGCTCGCCGATGCCGGCGGGGAAGCGCGGCCGGATCGGCTTGGCGGGCACGCCGGCGACGATGGTGTAGGGCGCCACGTCGCGCGTCACCACCGAGCCCGCGCCGATCACCGCGCCGTTGCCGATGGTGACGCCGGGCAGGATCGTCGCGCCGTGTCCGATCCAGGTGTCGTGGCCGATGACGATGCGCTGCCTGCGCCGCCAGCCGAAGAACTCGGCCTCGTCCTGCTCGCCCTCGAAATAATCGCCGGCGCGATAGGTGAAATGATGCAATGTCGGTCGCCACGTCGGGTGGTTGGTGGCATTGATGCGCACGGCCGCTGCGATGTTGGCGAACTTGCCGATCTCGGCGCACCAGATGTTGCAGTCCTGCATGCAGTAGGAATAATCGCCGAATGTCGTTTCCACGACGCGGGCGCGTTCGGCGATTTCCGTATAGGCGCCGAGTTGGGAATCCTGCACGATGGCCGTCTCGTGGACGAGCGGGGTCTGCGAATATTTGGTCATGGCTCAGGCGGCCTTTCGGGCTGAAAAGGTCGTGACGTCGAGGATGCGGGTGGCGACGCGGTCGCGCACGATCTCGTCGTGGAATATGCCGAGGATCGCCGCGCCGGCCGCCTTCTTGGCATCGATCATGTCGCAGACGATGTCGCGGTTTGTTGCGTCGAGCGACGCGGTGGGCTCGTCGAGCAGCAGCACGGGATGTTGCGTGATGAAGCCGCGCGCGATGTTGACGCGCTGCTTCTCGCCGCCGGAGAACGTCGCGGGCGGCAAATCGAACAGCGTTTCGGGCAGGTTGAGCCGGCGCAGCATGGCGGCGGCGCGGTCGCGCGCCTGCGCTCTGTCCACGCCGCGCGAGACCAGCGGCTCGGCCACTACGTCCACCGCCGGTACGCGCGGAACGGCGCGCAGGAACTGGCTGACATAGCCGATCACCTCGCGCCGCAGCGCCAGCACCGTGCGCGGATCGCCGGCCGCCAGGTCGGCATAGCCATCGCCCTGCCGGACAAGAATCTGCCCGCCATCGACGGCGTAGTTGCCGTAGATCATGCGCAGGATCGAGGATTTGCCGACCCCGGAGGGACCGCCCAGCACCACGCATTCGCCGGGGAAAATCTCGAAGCCGACGCCTTTCACAACGGGCAGACGCATGCCGCCGCGCAGGTGCATGGTGAAGGATTTTTCGACATTCCTGACGCTCAGGGAGGGAGCGGCGCTCATCTCAACTCTCCGGGATCGAGGCGACGAGGAGCTGCGTGTAGGCATGCGCCGGATCATCCAGCACGCGGTCCGTCAGGCCGCTTTCCACGACGTTCCCGTCCTTCATCACGATCATGCGCTGCGACAAGAGCCGGGCGACCGCGAGATCGTGCGTGACGATGACGACCGACAGGCCGAATTCCGATACGAGCGAGCGCAGGAGGTCGAGCAGGCGCGCCTGCACCGAGACGTCGAGCCCGCCGGTCGGCTCGTCCATGAAGACGAGGCGCGGCAGGGTGACGAGGTTGCGCGCGATCTGGAGCCGCTGGCGCATGCCGCCGGAGAAGGCGAGCGGCCGGTCGTCGATGCGGTCCGCCGCGATCTCGACGCGTCCGAGCCAGTCCGTGGCCGTCTCGCGCAGCTTTCCATAGTGGCGGTCGCCTACCGCCATCAGCCGCTCGCCGACATTGGCGCCGGCCGAGACGCGCATGCGCAAGCCGTCCGCCGGGTTTTGGTGGACGAAACCCCAGTCGGTTCGCATCAGAAAGCGGCGCTCCGCCTCGCGCAATGTGGCGAGGTCGCGCATGACGCCGTCGCGCATGCGGTAGGAGACCGAGCCGGAGGTGGGCTCCAGCCGCGTGGAAATGCAGTTCAGAAGCGTCGACTTGCCCGAACCGGACTCGCCCACGATGGCCAGGACCTCGCCCGGCCAGAGATCGAACGACACATCCTCGCAGCCCCGGCGCGCGCCGTAGGATTTTGTCAGGGACTCGACGGAAAGAAGGGGTTGGTCGGTCATCACGCAGCCGCCCCTTCCCGCCGTCCCTCGCAGAAATCCGTGTCCGAGCAGACGAACATGCGGCCGCCGCGATCGTCGGTGACGACCTCGTCCAGATAGACGTTGTCCGCGCCGCACAGCGCGCAGGGCCTGTCGAAGCTCTGCACCCGGAAGGGATGATCCTCGAAGTCGAGGCTGACGACCTCGGTGAAGGGCGGCAGCGCGTAGATGCGCTTTTCCCGGCCGGCACCGAAAAGCTGAAGAGCCGGCGAGCGGTGCATCTTCGGATTGTCAAATTTCGGGATCGGCGAGGGGTCCATCACATAGCGGCCCTCGACCTTGACCGGATAGGCGTAGGTCGTGGCGATGTGGCCGTGACGCGCAATGTCCTCGTAGAGCTTGACGTGCATCAGCCCGTATTCCTCCAGCGCATGCATGACGCGCGTCTCGGTCTCGCGCGGCTCCAGGAAGCGCAGCGGCTCGGGGATCGGCACCTGGAAGACGATGGTCTGGCCTTCCCGCAAAGGCTGCTCGGGAATGCGGTGGCGCGTCTGGACGATGGTCGCCTCCTCCGTCCTGGTCGTGGTGGCGACGCCGGTGGTGCGGGCGAAGAAGGCGCGGATGGAGACGGCGTTGGTGGTGTCGTCCGCGCCCTGGTCGATGACCTTGAGCACGTCGGCGGGGCCGATGATCGAGGCCGTAACCTGCACGCCGCCCGTGCCCCAGCCATAGGGCATCGGCATCTCGCGGCTGGCGAACGGCACCTGATAGCCGGGGATGGCGATGGCCTTCAAAATGGCGCGGCGGATCATCCGCTTGGTCTGCTCGTCCAGATAGGCGAAGTTGTAGGCGGGCGCGTTCATTCGGCGGCCTCCGGATAGTCTTCGGCCGGGCCCTCGGCCTCGGCATGCGCGCGGCGCATGCGGCGCACCAGATCGAGCTCGGCCTGGAAGTCGACGTAATGCGGCAGCTTCAGGTGCTCGACGAAGCCGGTCGCCTGGACGTTGTCGGAATGGGCGATGACGAATTCCTCGTCCTGCGCGGGCGCGTTGCGCTCCTCGCCGAACTCGTCGGCCCTCAGCGCGCGGTCGACCAGCGACATGGCCATCGCCTTGCGCTCGGATTGTCCGAAGACCAGCCCGTAGCCGCGCGTGAACTGCGGCGGCTCCTTGGCCGAGCCCTTGAACTGGTTGACCATCTGGCACTCGGTGACCTGCACGCGGCCGATGCGGACGGAAAAGCCGACCTCTGGCATCTCGACCTCGACATCCACCAGCCCGACGCGGATCTCGCCGACGAAAGGATGGTTGCGGCCGTAGCCGCGCTGCGTCGAATAGCCGAGCGCCAGCAGAAACCCTTCGTCGCCGCGCGCCAGCGCCTGCAGGCGCATGTCGCGGCCGATGGGAAAGTCGGTCGAATCGCGGGTGATGTCGCCGGGCTCGCCGATTCCCTCGCCGTCCGGCTCGATCAGCCCCTCATCGCCCAGAATATCGGTGACGCGCGGGCGCGCCTCGTCCTGCGCCGCGCGCCGCTCGGGCGCGTCGACCGGCTCGTCGGCTGCCATGGACGGCTCGATCAGGCGATGCGTGTAGTCGAAGGTCGGCCCGAGAAGCTGACCGCCGGGAATGTCCTTGTAGATCGCCGAGATGCGCCGCTCGACCTGCATCGTTGCGGTGTCCAGCGGCAAGCTCGCGCCAAAGCGCGGCAAGGTCGTGCGGTAGGCGCGCAGGAGGAAAATGGCCTCGATCAGGTCGCCGCGCGCCTGCCGCACGGCCATGGCGGCGAGCTCACGGTCGTAGAGCGAGCCTTCGGCCATGACGCGGTCGACGGCCAGCGCCAGCTGCCCCGCGATCTGCTCGAGCGTCAGCGCCGGCACGTCGCGGTCGCCCCGGCGGCGATCCTCCATCAGCCGGTGCGCGTTGCGGATGGCGGCTTCCCCGCCCTTCACGGCGACATACATGCCTCAATCCTCCCGGATGCGCGTCGTGCGCGTCAGCGCCAGCGCGCGCGAACCGCTCACCAGCAGCAGATCGACGCCCAGCGGGAACAGCGCGTTGTTGCGCGTCCAGAGCGTGGCGAACCGCTCGGGCAGGCCGCGCGGGGCGATGGTCGCCGTCGTCTCGATGCCCGGGCCGGACAGCGTCAGCGGCGCGCCGCCCGCCAGCGCCTCGACCTGCACCACCAGCGTGGCCGCGCGGTCGGGATAGGCCGGCGTGCCGATGGCGAAGCGTTCCATCGCCGTCAGGCCGGCCGCGTCGGAGAAGACCGCGAAGGCGGCGGCGTCCGGCGTGTCCGTCAGTGGCGCCCCCGTCTGGAACGCGATCCATTCGCGCAGGCCGGGCGCGGCGCGGAGCGTCACGTCCAGCCAGACCGGCGTGTCGAAATCGGCCAGCGCGGCGAGGAAGGCGGCGGCGGCGTCCGCCAGCGGCGCGGGCGCGGACGCGCGGCCGTTCAGGTCCGCGACCGTGCCGGGGCGCGCGAAGGCGTTCATGATCGCGGCGAACACCGCCTGCGAATCGAAGACCGGGTCGGAAAAGCCCCCCGCCGTGGCGGCGGCGTCATGGTGGCGCATCAGTCCTCTCCCCGGACCATGGTGAAGAAATCGACCCGCGTCGCCTCGGTCTCCTCGGCGCGCCGCCGCTCAGCCTCGGCTTCCAGCGCCAGGGCCGGAGCCACCACCTCGTCCTCGATGCGGGCGCGGAGATCCGCGTTCTGCCAGGCCGCGTCGAAAGCCGCCGCCAGCCCCGCCTTGTCGGCATCGCGGCCGAGGATCATGGCGTGGCCGATCTCGCCGGACGACAGGCGCACGCTGGCGCGGGTCACGCTCGCCTCGCCGAGGTTGAAGGGAGCACCGCCGCCGCCCACCCGGCCGCGCAGCATGACGAGGCCGGTTTCCGGCCCGCGCACCGGCGCGATGCCGAGCGCGCCGCAGATGGGCTCCCATGCGTCACGCAGCAGCGCCGGAGGCGCCACGGCAAAGGCCGACATGGCCCGGCGGCGGGCGTCCTGTCGTGACATGTCCGTCATATATCGATCACCAATTCGTCTATTTGTGTAGACAACTATATCTTTCATGCTATTCTTAGCGCCGCTCGATGACAATGACGTGACGCCAGAGGGCATTTTGCCAGAGGGGCATGACGCAGGAGCGTTTTTGGCGGAGGTTTTTTGGATGCAGCCGAACGATGACGGGATCGCGCGCTGGCGGCGCGTGGCGGACGGAATCCGGGCCATGGCCACCGAGGGCGGCGAATCCGCCGGCCTGCTGCCCAGCGAGGCGGTGCTGGCCGAGCGTTTCGGCGTCAACCGCCACACGGTGCGCCGCGCGATCGCCGCGCTGGCGGCCGAGGGCCTCGTGCGGGCCGAACGCGGGCGCGGCACGTTCCTTCTCAGGAAGCCGGCGCGGCTGCCCTATCCGATCGGCAGCCGCACGCGCTTTTCGGAAAACATCAGCCGGCTGTCGCGCGAGCCGGCCGGGCGGCTGATCCACGCCACCATCGAGGGCGCGGAGGGGAAGGTCGCCTCGGCGCTCCAACTGCGCGCGGGCGCGCCTGTGCATCGCATGGAGACGCTGCACGTCGCCGACGGCGTGCCGCTGTCCATCGCCACGAACTGGTTCTGCGCCGCCCGCTTCCCCTCCGTCGTGACGGCCTATGCCGAAACGGGCTCGATCACCAAGGCGCTGGCGGCCGCTGGCCTTGCCGACTACAGCCGCAAGGAGACAAGGGTCACGGCGGACCGCCCGTCGCCGGCCGACATCGGGCATCTGCTGTGCGCGGCCGACGCCATCGTGCTGGTGTCGGAATCGATCAATGTCGATCCGGCGGGCCTGCCGGTCGAATATGCGCGCACCCGCTTCGCCGCCGACCGGCTCGAGCTCGTCATCACAAGTTGAGGCGCCCTCGCCGGCCTGCGGTCAGCGCCAGCCGAGACCCGGCGCGACATGTTTCAGGATCGCCTCGATGACATGGGCGTTGTAGGCGACGCCGAGCTGGTTCGGCACGGTCAGAAGCAGCGTGTCGGCTTCCGCGATCGCCTCGTCCTGCTTCAGCTCGCGGATCAGCACGTCGGGCTCGGCCGCGTAGCTGCGGCCGAAGACGGCGCGCGTGTCGGCCTCGATGTAGCCGAAATGGTCCTGGCTGCCGCCGCCGCCGAAATAGGCGCGGTCGCGATCGTCCATCAGCGCGAAGATGGAGCGGCTGACCGAGACGCGCGGCTCGCGCGCGTGGCCCGCCGCCTTCCACGCCTCGCGATAGGCGCGGATCTGCTCGGCCTGCTGGACGTGGAAGGGCTTGCCGCCCTCGTCGAACTTCAGCGTCGAGCTTTGCAGGTTCATGCCGAGCCTCGCAGCCCATTCGGCGGTGCCGTTGGTGGCAGCGCCCCACCAGATGCGCTCGCGCAGGCCGGGCGAATGCGGCTCCAGCCGCAGCAGGCCGGGCGGATTGGGGAACATCGGCCTCGGGTTGGGCTGGGCGAAGCCGTTGCCCTTCAGCACGTCGAGGAACACCTCGGCGTGGCGGCGCGCCATGTCGGCGTCACTCTTGCCCTCCTCCGGGCCGTAGCCGAAATAGCGCCAGCCGTCGATGACCTGCTCGGGCGAGCCCCGGCTGATGCCGAGCTGGAGCCGCCCGCCGGCGATGAGGTCGGCGGCACCGGCATCCTCGGCCATGTAGAGCGGATTCTCGTAGCGCATGTCGATGACGGCGGTGCCGAGCTCGATGCGGCTGGTTTTGGCGCCCGCCGCGGCCAGCAGCGGAAAGGGCGAGCCGAGCTGGCGCGCGAAGTGGTGGACGCGGAAATAGGCCCCGTCCGCCCCCAGCTCTTCAGCCGCCACGGCCAGGTCGATCGACTGCAACAGCGCGTCGGAGGCCGAGCGCGTGCCGGACTGCGGCGACGGGTTCCAGTGCCCGAAGGACAGGAAACCGAGCTTCTTGACCATGGATGCAAACCCTTGCCGGAGCCGAATTCCGGTCCCGCGATAGCGGACGCCGATCCGGAACGAAAGCCCGATGCCTCAAAGAAGCCGTCATGTGGCGATGCGAGGCACGATCCTCAAGGGCGCGATCCAGCCGGCCGCCCTGTGGAGTTCGTTGTGCCGATGCGCACGGAGGAAAGACGGCGGCCGGTCAGCCGCCGTCCTCGCGATAGGCATTTTCGGTCGCGTCCTTCTGGTCGCGCCTTTCGCGCGGCGTCAGCCGTCGGCGGGTGAGAAGCGCGTAAGCCAATACGGCGGCAAGAACGATCGGCCCAAGAATCGTCACCATCCACCAGTTGACGATCCATTCCACCTCAAACGCTCCCCTTGCCGTCACCCCCGGTGCTGCCGGCGTCGCCCAGCGTGCGCCTGTCGGGGTTCTTCAGGGTTTCGCCGGCGGCGTCGGCATCTTGGCCGGGATCGTCCTCGGCGGGCAGATAGCCGCGCGGGCGGGTTTCGGGCGGTCCTTCCCAGCGCGGCTTCTGATCCACCGTGCCCGGTTCGGCATCCTTGCGATCGTCGCTCATGATCCGCTCCTTTCGCTGTGGCGGTCAGCCCTCGGCCTTGAAGTTCCTTGCTTCCTTCTCGACCTCGGGACTGTCCTCGCCGTGCTTGCGCATGAGATCCTTGGCCTGCTTCGGAGACACGTCGGTCTTCTCGGCGAGCTTCAAGGCCTTCTGGTCGGACGTTTTCCGTTCCGCTGCTTTCTCGCTCATGGTCGGGTCCTTTCCTCGGACCCAACCATCGAATGCCGGAGAGGTTCCGTTCAGGCGCGGCTGCTTCTGGTGCGTTTCGCGGCCGTGCGCGGCTTGCGCGCCGACGCGGGCCTGGGCCGGGCCGATTTCGTCAGCTCGGACGTGATCCGGGCGGCGAGCCAGGCCATGCCTATTCTGGTCAACCATCGAAACATGAAAACCTCCGTTTTCACGGAAACGCCGGCCCTGCGGCGAGGTTCCGGCGTCTAGTCGTCCATGCCGACCACGACGCCCTTCAGCGGCGCGGACAGCGCCCAGCGCAGGTAGCCGGGCGAGCGGTCCAGCGTCGCGGTTCCCGACAGGCCCGAGGGCGCGACGCGCAGCAGGACGACGGAGCCGAACCCCTTGCGCGTCTCGCCGCTGTCCGGTCCCGGAAGCGACCGCTCCTCCCAGACGATCTCCAGTTCGCGCTCGCCGCCGGCGGTCGAAAAGACCCTCCAGGTGATCTGAATGCCGCCGACCTCGTTGGACAGCGCGCCGTACTTGGCGGAATTGGTGCCCAGCTCGTGCAGCGCCATGCCGATGTTCTGCACAGCGTTCGGCTGCAAGGTCAGCAAGGGGCCCGACAGGGACACCTGCGTCTCGTGGCCGAACGGGCTGAGATGCTCCTGCACGAGGTCGAACAGGCTGGCGCCGCTCCATTCCGAGGAGACCAGCAGATCGTGCGAGCGCGACAGCGCCATGATGCGGGCGCGGATGCGCTCCTCGAACTCGCGCGGCTCGGCGGTGCGCTTGCCGGTTTCCCTGACCATGGACAGGATCACCGCGAACTGGTTCTTCACCCGGTGGTTGACCTCGCGCATGAGCATGCGAATGCGCCGCTCGCTCTCCTTGGCGGCGGTGATGTCGCGGGCGATCTTGGAGGCGCCGACGATCTCGCCCAGGCTGTTGCGGATCGGCGATACGGTCAGCGACACCGACACCGGGCTGCCGTCCTTGCGCCTTCGCGTCGTCTCGAAGGTCGGCACGGGCTCGCCGGCCCTGATGCGCTCGATGATCTCGACCTCCTCGTTGTGCCGCTCCTCGGGAATGAGCATCAGGATCGACTGGCCGACCGCCTCCTCCTCCGTGTAGCCGAACAGCGTCTCGGCGGCGCGGTTCCAGCTCGTGATGATGCTGTTCAGGTCCTTGCTGATGATGGCGTCGAACGAGGAATCGACGATGGCCGCGAGGCGGGCGTCCGCGTCCGGGTCCATGCGGGCATTCAGGCTGATGATCTCGGCCACTGCTGGTTGGTTTCCACGTTTGCGACTGACGGCCATGCCCCGCCATCGACGCGCGATGGGAAAGTCCCGAACGCCCGCCGACGCCTTTGGTTGCCGGCTTGCCCACCTGTAGCGGTATCCGCGCCGCCACCGCAAGGCCACCGCTTACATGTTGACATAAAGATATCTTTATGTGACGTCATCTTTTTTCGCATCACCATCAGCGGGCGTCGCCTATGTCCACTTCCGATGACCTGTTCGGTCCCGTCGCCGCCAAGCCGGACGGGGCCGAAATCCTCGCCGCGCTCAAGGCGGCCGCGCGCGAGCGCATTCTGGTGCTCGACGGCGCGATGGGCACGCAGATTCAGGGGCTGGGATTCGACGAGGATCATTTCCGCGGCGACAAATTCATCGGCTGCGCCTGCCACCAGCAGGGCAACAACGACCTGCTGATCCTGACCCAGCCGAAGGCGATCGAGGACATCCACTACGCCTACGCCAAGGCGGGCGCGGACATCATCGAGACCAACACCTTCTCCTCCACGCGCATCGCGCAGGCCGACTACGGCATGGAGGACATGGTCTACGAGCTGAACCGCGACGGCGCGCGGCTGGTGCGCCGCGCCGCGATCCGCGCGCAGCAGGAGGACGGCAGGCGGCGCTTCGTCGCCGGCGCACTCGGACCCACCAACCGCACGGCCTCCATATCGCCGGACGTGAACAATCCCGGCTTCCGCGCCACCACCTTCGACGATCTGCGGCTTGCCTATGGCGAGCAGCTCAAAGGCCTGATCGACGGCGGTTCCGACATCATCCTGATCGAGACGATCTTCGACACGCTGAACGCCAAGGCGGCGATCTTCGCCTGCGAGGAGATATTCGCAGAAAAGGGCATCCATCTGCCGGTCATGATCTCCGGCACCATCACGGACCTGTCGGGACGCACGCTGTCGGGCCAGACGCCGACGGCCTTCTGGCATTCGGTGCGCCACGCCAGGCCCTTCACCATCGGGCTGAACTGCGCGCTCGGCGCGGCGGCCATGCGGCCGCATCTGGCCGAGCTGTCGGGCGTTGCCGACACCTTCACCTGCGCCTACCCCAATGCCGGCCTGCCCAACGCCTTCGGCAAATATGACGAGACGCCGGACTACATGGCCGCCCAGGTGGAAGAATTCGCGCGCGAGGGTCTGGTCAACGTCGTCGGCGGCTGCTGCGGCTCGACGCCCGAGCACATCGCGGCCATCGCCGAGGCGGTCTCGCGTCACCAGCCGCGCGCGGTGCCCAGAAAGGCCCCGCTGATGCGGCTGTCCGGGCTGGAGCCGTTCACGCTCACCGAGGACATCCCCTTCGTCAATGTCGGCGAGCGCACCAACGTCACGGGCTCGGCGCGCTTCCGCAAGCTGATCACCGCCGGCGACTACGCCGCCGCGCTCGACGTCGCCCGCGACCAGGTGGCGAACGGCGCGCAGATCATCGACATCAACATGGACGAGGGCCTGATCGATTCCAAGAAGGCGATGGTCGAGTACCTCAACCTCGTCGCCGCCGAGCCCGACATCGCGCGCGTGCCCGTCATGATCGATTCCTCCAAATGGGAGGTGATCGAGGCCGGGCTGAAATGCGTGCAGGGCAAGGCGATCGTCAACTCCATCTCCATGAAGGAGGGCGAGGAGGCATTCCTCCATCACGCGAAACTCTGCCGCATGTACGGCGCGGCGGTCGTCGTCATGGCCTTCGACGAGGTCGGGCAGGCCGACACGGAAGCGCGCAAGGTCGAGATCTGCACCCGCGCCTATCACCTGCTGACGGGAACGGCCGGCTTCGCGCCGGAGGACATCATCTTCGATCCGAACGTCTTCGCCATCGCCACCGGCATCGAGGAGCACGACAATTACGGCGTCGACTTCATCGAGGCGACGCGCAAGATCACCGCCACCCTGCCGCATGTCCACATTTCGGGCGGCGTGTCGAACCTGTCCTTCTCGTTCCGCGGCAACGAGCCGGTGCGCGAGGCGATGCACGCCGTGTTCCTCTACCACGCCATCCAGGCGGGCATGGACATGGGCATCGTCAATGCCGGCCAGCTCGCCGTCTATGAATCGATCGAGCCGGACCTGCGCGAAGCCTGCGAGGACGTGGTGCTCAACCACGTTCCGAAAGCCGGCGGCACCGCGACCGAACGCATGCTGGAGATCGCCGAACGGTTCAAGGGAACGGCCGGCAAGGAGGCGAAGGAGCGCGATCTCGCCTGGCGCGACTGGCCGGTGGAGAAGCGTCTGGAGCATGCGCTGGTCAACGGCATCACCGAGTTCATCGAGGGCGACACGGAAGAGGCGCGGCTGAAGGCCGAGCGCCCGCTGCACGTCATCGAGGGCCCGCTCATGGCCGGCATGAACGTCGTCGGCGACCTGTTCGGCGCCGGCAAGATGTTCCTGCCGCAGGTGGTGAAGTCGGCGCGCGTGATGAAGCAGGCGGTCGCCGTGCTGCTGCCCTACATGGAGGCCGAGAAGGCGGCCGGCGGCGGCGCCGAGCGCGAGAGCGCGGGCAAGATCCTGATGGCGACGGTGAAGGGCGACGTGCACGACATCGGCAAGAACATCGTCGGCGTCGTTCTGGCCTGCAACAATTACGAGATCATCGACCTCGGCGTGATGGTGCCGGCGACGAAGATCCTGGAGACGGCGCGCGCGCAGAAGGTCGACGTCATCGGCCTGTCGGGCCTGATCACGCCGTCGCTGGACGAGATGGTGCATGTCGCCGCCGAGATGGAGCGCGAGGGTTTCGACATCCCGCTGCTGATCGGCGGCGCGACGACCAGCCGCGTGCACACGGCCGTCAAGATCCATCCGCGCTACGGAAAGGGTCAGGCGGTCTACGTCACCGACGCCAGCCGCGCGGTCGGCGTCGTCTCCAGCCTCCTCTCTCCCGAGGCCAAGCCCGGCTATGTCGAGCAGTTGCAGGCCGAATACCGCAAGGTGACGGAGGCGCATGAGCGCTCCGAGCGCGAGAAGCAGCGCCTGCCGCTGGCGCGGGCGCGCGCCAATCCGCACAGGATCGACTGGGCCGCCTACACGCCGCCGAAGCCGTCCTTCCTCGGCACGAGGACCTTCGAGACGTGGGATCTGGCGGAACTGGCGCGCTACATCGACTGGACGCCCTTCTTCCAGACCTGGGAACTGAAGGGGCGTTACCCGAAGATCCTCGAGGACGAGAAGCAGGGCGCGGCCGCGCGCCAGCTCTTCGACGACGCGCAGGCGATGCTGAAGAAGATCATCGACGAAAAATGGTTCGCGCCCAAGGCCGTGATCGGCTTCTGGCCCGCCAACGCGGTCGGCGACGACATCCGGCTGTTCGCGGACGAGGCGCGCAACGGCGAGCTGGCGAGCTTCTTCACGCTGCGCCAGCAATTGCAGAAGCGCGACGGCAAGGCGAATGTCGCGCTGTCGGATTTCGTCGCGCCGCTGGACAGCGGCAAGGCCGACTATGTCGGCGGCTTCGTCGTCACGGCCGGCATCGAGGAAGTCGCCATCGCCGAGCGCTTCGAGCGCGCCAACGACGACTATTCCTCGATCCTGGTCAAGGCGCTGGCCGACCGCTTCGCCGAGGCCTTCGCCGAGCGCATGCACGAGATGGTGCGGCGCGAATTCTGGGGCTACGCGCCGGACGAGGCGCTGACGGCGGACGAGCTGATCCTGGAATCCTATCGCGGCATCCGCCCCGCTCCCGGCTATCCGGCGCAGCCGGACCACACGGAGAAGGTGACGCTGTTCCGGCTGCTCGACGCCGAGACCAAGGCCGGGGTCGCCCTGACCGAGAGCATGGCGATGTGGCCGGGATCGTCGGTCTCCGGCCTCTATCTGTCGCATCCCGACAGCTACTATTTCGGCGTCGCCAAGGTCGAGCGCGATCAGGTCGAAGACTATGCGGCGCGCAAGGGCATGCCGGTCGAGGCGGTCGAACGCTGGCTCGGTCCGATCCTGAACTACATCCCCTCGTCCCGCACGGCCGCGGCGGCCTGAGCGGAACGGACGGCCTCAGGCGCTCAACGCATCCGGCGGCGGCGGGCGCTGCGCCGTGAAGGGCTGGACGCGGTTACGCCCCCCGTTCTTGGCCTCGTAGAGCGCCTGGTCGGCATCGCGGATCAGCGCATGCAGGTCCTTGCCGGGGTCCGCGACGCAGACGCCGAGGCTCGCCGAGGCCGCGAGCCTCGGCGGAAGCACGTCGCGGCAGGACCTGGCGAACTGGCGGCGGATACGCTCGGCGTGGGCCATGGCGGTGGCCATGCCGGTTCCCGGCATCAGCACGGCGAACTCCTCGCCGCCGATGCGGCCCGCGACCATCCCGTCGCCGACGGTGCGGCGGATCAGATGTCCGAAATCCGCGATCACCTGATCGCCCACCGCGTGCCCGCACGTGTCGTTGATCGCCTTGAAATGATCGAGGTCGGCGACCAGCAGCGTCGCCGTCATCCCGCCGTCGGCGCAGCGCTTCAGGGCCGCCGCCGCCTGCTCCTCAAAGCCGCGGCGGTTCAGCAGGCCTGACAGCTTGTCCGTGTAGGCCTCGTGCCGGAGCTCGCCGATCAATTCCAGCGCGACGGAAACCATGAAGGCCAGCGCCAGCACGATCGACAGCATCGCCTGGCTGAACTGTACGCTCGACCAGTAGGCGGTGTGCTCGAGCCCATTGTGGGGCAAAAGCTCGCCACGCATCGCCATGGCCGAAACGCCGCGCATCAGGTTGTTCGCCGCCACCACGATGACGAAGCCGAAAAACAGCCGGTCGAGCAGATGCGGCTTGTCAGCCCGGTAGAGCCGGACGGCGGTGAATATCAGCATCGCGCCGGCGCAGGCGCTGACGATGGCGATGCGCACAGGCAGGTCCGGCCGGACGAACAGGAACCAGCACTGGCCGGCCATGCCGGCGGCCACCAGCGCCGCCATGAAGCGATAGGGCACGGCGATCCGGAAACGCGACAGGATCGCCGCGCAGACGAACAGGCCCGTCAGCATGAAGGCCAGATTGGAGGGAATGCGATGAAGCTGCATCGGCAGGCCGGGAAGGACGTCCTGTATCAGGAAGCCGAGCGCGGACGACGCATAGCCGGCGGCGGCGAGCAGCGCGTAAGTCGCCGACCGGCGATGCAGCCACAGGAAATAGAAGGCGATGGCCAGGATGAGGCCCATGCCTGGATTGAGCAGCGAGATGAAAAACTGTTCGCGCAAGACTCCGCAACCCCCGCTGCCCCTGAATCACACGAAAGACCTTAAGAAGCAATTTCTCCCTGAACGCGAGATCGGCTTTCGGTTGGGGCCGCCCGCTTCCCTAGCGGCCGCCCGGCCACCAGACGAGGAACAGGCGGCCGATCCTGAGCATCGGCAGCTCGCGCCGCCGTTCGACCGAGCGAAGCTCGGCGTATCGCTTGAGCTTGAGCGTCCCGCCCGGCAATCTGAAACGAACAGCCATGCGGCCTCCTGCCAGGCTATGGAAACGGAAGCAAGCCGGCGCGGCCGCGAAAAAAAGCCGCCGCGCCGGCCCGATCGTCAACTGTTCTTCTTGGTGATCAGCGTGAGCGTGCCGCTGCCGTCCATGCTGGTGGCGATGACCTGCGCCGACGACATGCCTTCCGCCTCCAGGGCCGACTTGGCCTGGGGCGAGCCGTCGATCAACTGGCGCATGTTGTCGAGCTGTCCGTCGCTCTGCTGGGCCACCACGGCGTTGACCTGCTCCTGCGCGGTCGCCGGCAACTCGGTGATGTCCACGACGGTCACCCGCTGGATGGCCGGCGAGGTCTCCTGGACCGCTGGCGGCTGCGGGGTTTGGGGCTGCGCCGGCACGGTCTGGGCATAGGCCGCGTTGGCGCCGATGAAGGCGACGCCCAATGCCGTGATGAGGAGTCTGCGCATCGGATTTCCTTTCGGTTTGGCCCGCCGCGATGCCTAGGGGACCCTTTCAATGCGGTGACAAGCCGTCGTTCGGACGGTTGTTTCGTGACCATAAGGTGTCCGAAAAAGGAGCCCCTCGCATCTTGCCGCGATCCGTTTCGGCCGCGCCGGCGTAGAGGGGACATGGACACTGTTCTCGCCTATCTCGCCGCCCTGATCGTCTTCGGCGCCCTCGACGCCGTGTGGCTGACGACGATGTCGAGCCGGCTCTACCGCCCCGCCCTCGGCGACATGCTGCTCGACCGGCTGCGCGTGATTCCGGCGCTGGTGTTCTACTTCGCCTATCCGGTCGGCATCCTGTTCTTCGCCGCCGCGCCGGCCGCGGCAACGGGCTCCGTCGCCGCCGCCCTCCTCCACGGCGCGTTGTTCGGCTGCTTCGCCTACGGCACCTACGATCTGACCAACCATGCCACGCTGCGCCGCTGGACCCGCGCGGTGACGCTGACGGACCTCGCCTACGGCACCGCCGTCTCCGCACTCACCTCGGCGGCGGCGTTCCATGTCCTGCGCTGGTAAGGGCCGCCCGCGTCAAGCCCCGATGATGTAGCGGCTGCGCCTGCCCGCCGCCCGCTTCACGCCCAGCGTGACGGCGACGCTCAGCAGAAGCACGACGCCGCCGTAAATCGCGAGGTCGAGGATGGGATTGCGCGAATGCGGCAGCGACAGCGCCGGCGCCATACGCGTCAGCACCGCGATGATGATGCCGTGGATGAAATAGACGCCGAAGCTGATCCGCGCCATGAACCGGAGCGGCGGGGCGAACAGATGGCCCCACCTCGCGAGGAAGCCGCAGAGGAAGAGGATGGCGAGGTATTTCTGCACCAGCATGTAGTCGAAGCCGAGCGGCCACAGGCCATCGCCGGCGCCGCGCTCCAGATTGCCCACGGAATGCTGGAGGAACACCTGCGCGGCGGCCACCGACACGGCCGCGCCGGCAAGCAGCAGCAGGACGGGCGGGCGGACGAGGAGCGGCATCAGGCGATGGCGGTGTTCCCAGAACAGCAGTCCGAACAGATAGACGTTGGTGAAGTAGAGCAGGCTGTGCACGGGATCGAGATTGCTCGCCGGCCTGTGAAGCCACAGGGCCAAGGCGAGGAACGCGCCCAACACGGCAAGCCGCCGCCAGGCGGATTTCAGCCGGATGAAGCGGTCGAACAGCGGCGCGGCAGCGAACAGCAGCATGGCGAAGGGGATGTACCAGTACGCGGTCACCATCCGCCCCGTCGCCATCAGCGCCACGAACTCGATGAACGGGCTGTCGGGATAGGGCTGCCCGTCCTTGACGGCGGTGACGTAGAAGATTCCGGTGACGATCTCGGCCAGCGCGACAGGCGACGCGAGCAGCAGATAGGGCAGGCCTACATAGAGCGCCTTCTTCCTCAGGAAATCGCCATAGGCGATGCGGCCGAAAAAGACCTGCCTGTACAGGAAGCCGGAGATGAAGACGAAATAGGACGTGCCCCCGTCGATCAGCGTCGGCACGACATACTGCCACGACATGACCGGCGGCAGGTTCCGGTCGTCGAAATAGCCGCCAGCCAGCGTGTAGCAGTGGCCCAGCACGATCAGGATGATCGCCAGGCCGCGGAACAGTTCGATATAGGCGACGTGCTCCCTTTGGCCCGAAGCGATGGCGGGGGCCGGAGCGATGGCGGGGCCGGGCGAGGCCCTCGCTCCAGGTACGGGCGCGCCGGCATCCTCGAAGACGCCTTCACGGGCCGCGCGCACGCCTGAGCCCACAGGATTCATCGCGTTTCCGGCGTCAGCGGAGCGGCGGACTCGACCGGGGCCCTGCGGCGCGAGGCGAGCCTGCGGCCGATTTCGATCAGCGGCGCCTCGACAAGCCTGTTGAGCACGAGGCCGGCCGCCAGCGCGAGCAGGTAGCACACGAGGAACAAAGCGGGCCACGGCAGCGACAGGCCCGCCATGCCCAGCGCCATCGCCACCGCGTTGATGACCAGCACATGCGTCAGATAGACCGCGTAGGTCAGACGTCCCGCCGCCGCGATGGGGCGCAAGGCGAGCACCCTGGACAGCCACGTCTCCTTTCGCCCGAGCCACAGCCCGGCGATGAGGAAGGCGCCGAAGAACGAGATCAGGATGTTCCAGGCATAGGCGTGCGGCAGGAGCACCGAGCCCGCATAGGCGACGGCCAGGGCCGCCGAGGCGAGGACGGAGACCCTGCTCCATGCCGGCCAGTCCCGAAGCCCGTCGCGGCCCATGACGAGCCAGGCCAGCGCCGCGCCGAAACCGAGCCCGGCATAACCCCGGATCACCAGCTCGAAATTGTGCGCCGGCGCGATGAGCGCGACGATGCCCGCCAAGAGCAGCACGGGCGCGGCCGCGACGCCGCGGAACAGGAAGAACAGCGCGCACGGCCACAGGATGTAGAATTTCTCCTCGATGCCGAGCGTCCATGAATGGCCGAACATCAGGCCGTCCACATGGTGCATGTACTCGCCGTTGAAGCTGATGAAGTAGGGAAAGCCGTATTGGAAGTTCTCGACCTCCAGCGGGCTTCCGGTCTTCATGGCGAGCAGCGACGCGGCGACGAAGTAAAACAGGATGGTCAGGAGATACAGGGGCACGATCCTGAAGAAGCGCCGGATGTAGAAGGAGCCGAGGTCGATGCGCCCGTTCCGCTTGCGCTCGGCGAGCAGCAGATAGGTGATCAGCCACCCGCTCAGCGCGAAGAACACGTCCACGCCGACGGAGCCGTTGATCATGTCCGATTGGCCGGGCACGTGGCCGGCCACCGTGAACAGGATGCAGAAGGCGCGCACCCCGTCCAGTTCGGGCCTGTATGCGGTTTGCGGCTTTTCCATGCAGACGGCGGTCCGTAGAGGCGGTTCAACGACCGCGCACATTGACCGGGAAGCCTTTAAATTTGACTTCCTCGCTCGCTCGCAATCGAACGATCCGTCATTTCGCGGCGGCTCACGCGGTCGCGCCGGTCCGGATTCCCGCGCCGAGGATCATTCCCGCGAGCCCGAGGAAGAGGGTCAGCGTCAGCAGCGAGAAATAGGCCTCCTCCTGAAACAGGCCGTTGACCACCAGCGACAGCAGCGACAACGCGGCCGCCGCATGCAGGTCGTTGCGGGTGATGCGCGCCAGGCCCATGGTCCTGCACGCGATCCACACATAGACGGCGATGACGGCGAAGGCGAACACGCCCATCTGGTAGAGAAGGACGCCGACGGAGCTTTCCACCGGGAAGGGCGTGCGCCCCAGCGCCTGCGCCAGCGGCCAGTCGATGGTCGAGAACTCCGACGAATAGTTGCCGCCCGCACCCAGGCCGTGGCCGATGGGGTTCAAGGCGAATTCGTAGAAACCCGACATCAGGCCGAGGACGTGGAAATCGCCGATGTGGAGCCCGACGACGCAGCCGACGACGGCATAGACGCCCAGGGCCGCGCCATGCAGGCAAAGCGCCATCCTGCTGCCGAACAGCCGGAACACGGTCCAGCTCAGCCCCACCATCAGGAACATGATCAGCGGGCCCTTGGCATTGCACAGGAACATCAGGACGAAGAACAGCGCCGCCTGCACCAGGCGGCCCCGGTAGAGCGAGAAGGTGGTGAAAAAGGCCAGGCAATAGGCGAAGCTGATCGAGTGCATGTTGGGCCCGAACAGGCGCATCATGACGATCCCGAGATCGGACAGGAGCGGCGAGTTGAAGAACTCGATCTTGAACGTGTCGGTCAGCCCGGTGACCACCCGCCCCGTCTCGCGCAGCGTCTTGTCGTAGTCCATGGTCTGCCAGTTCGGTCCGGCGTTCAGCGCCCAGAACGTGTCGCCATTGGTGAAATAGAGCCATTCGTCCCGGAACAGGAACTCGGCGAACCCGCAATAGAGCACGATCGCGCCGATGGCCGACAGCGCCGCGCCAAGCCGCACCGGCGCGTTGGCGAAGCCGATCAGGCAGATCTGGAACAGCAGCAGCGGCGAGACGACGTTGCGCAGATAGACGATCGCGGTGAAGCCGTAGAGCGCGAAGCCGACGAGAAAATAGGCGCCGATCAGGACCATCGCGCCCACGGTGACGCGGATGAAGCGGTAGACGGCGGCGTCCTGCGGCTCGGTCAGGAAGCGCCAGGCCGTCACCAGCCAGGTGATGCACAGGATAAAGAAATTGTAGGACCGGATGATGTCGAAATCGTCCGGCGTGTGGATCCTGCCCGACACGAAGGAAACGGCCAGGTTCTGGAAGATGAAGGCGAACAGCACCGAGACAATGGCCGCCGAGGGCGACAGGATCGCGCAGCCGCCGGCCAGGAGCAGCACCGCGGCGATGCCCAGAAGGGGATGGGTCGTGTGCGCCACCACCGGCAGCACAGTGACGGCGGCCGCCACGCAAAGCTGGAGCAGCCCGCCGATCAGCTCGCCGGCCTGAGACCTCTCCCCTCCGGCGGGAAGAGCGCCCGTTTCTGGCAATGGGAGCCGTGCCGCTCCGATCGTCTGCATGGAACCTCGCGACGGCGCGACGCGACCCCCGCGCGGCGCCGGTTCGATCTGTGCTCCCGGACGGTTAATATTCCGCTTCGACACGGGCGCTTCGACGCCGCCGCCGCGCCGCGCCGCCAGCGCGAAAACACCGTGAATCGAGCGAGTGCTCGATTTATGAAACGGCATCCGGGGCGGGCGCGGAGATTGTGCGGGGCCGGTCGAGCCTGTACCTGTGCGCTTCCCAAGGAATCGGCAAGATGGTCCCGCCCGCACCCCTCAACCTCTCGCGCTACACATCCGAGCAGCTCTGCGCGCGGATCTTCCTGCGCCACGCCTCCCGCATCCGGGTGAAGAAGCAGCATGTCGCGGTGGGCAACCTGGTGCGGATCGTCGACGCCTTCCTGAAGCTGACGACGCGGAACGGCTTCCACGCGACGTCGCTGCGCGACCTGGCGGCCGAGTCGGGGCTGAGCATGGGCGGGCTCTATTCCTACTTCGACAGCAAGGAGACCTTGCTGGTGATGGTCCTGGAAGAGGTGGAGGAGGCCGTGCGCGAGCTTCTGGCATCGGCGCCGGCCGACGTCGTCGCCGACCCAAGGCGCAACCTGCTGTGGTTGATCGACGCCCATATCCGCCTCACGGAGGCCATGCAGCGCTGGTTCGTCTTCGCCTACATGGAAGCGAAATCGTTTCCGAAGACCGCCAAGACCGCGGCGATCGACAGCGAGCTCGTGGCCGAGCGCACGATCGCGGACATCCTGCGGCGCGGGGTCGAGCGCGGCGCGTTCGCCGTGGCCGACATCGAGCTGACCGCCGCCATCGTCAAGCCCCTCCTCCAGGACTGGTACGTGAAACGGGCGAAGTACCGGCGGCGCGGCGTCTCGGTCGGCGACTACGTGTCGACGGTGTCCGCCCTGGTGATGGACGGCATCGACGCCGGCAGCGACCCGGGCGCGCGATAGACCCGGTCCGCCGTTGGAACCGTCCGTCAGGAAAAGACCTTGCCGGGGTTGAGAATGTTTTTCGGATCGAGCGCGCGCTTGATTTCACGCATCACATCCACGCCGCCGCCGAGCTCGCCCGGCAGAAACCCCATCTTGCCCTGCCCCACGCCGTGCTCGCCGGTGCAGGTGCCGTCCATGCCGATGGCGCGGCGGTTCAGGCGCGCCACGAATTTTTCCGCCGCCGCGATCTCGGCCGCGTTCTCCATGTCCATCAGCACCAGCACATGGAAATTGCCGTCGCCGACATGGCCGACGATCGGCGCCAGAAGCCCCATCTTGGCGATGTCCGCCTCTGTTTCCGCAATGCAGTCGGCCAGCCGCGAGATCGGCACGCAGACGTCCGTGGACAAGGCCCGCGCGCCGGGCCGCAGCGCAACCGAGGCCCAGTAGGCATCGTGACGCGCCTGCCAAAGCTTGGTGCGCTCCTCGGCCTTGCTGGTCCACAGGAACGGCCCGCCGCCGAGGTCCGCCGCGATCTCGCCGAAGCTTTCGGCCTGCTCGGCCACCCCCGCCTCCGATCCGTGGAACTCCACGAAGAGGCAGGGCGTCTCGGGGTAGTCGAGCCTGGAATAGGCCTTCAGCGCCCGCATCTGCAGCGCGTTGACCAGTTCGATGCGGGCCACCGGGATGCCGAGCTGGATGGTGGCTATCGTCGCCTGGCAGGCCGCCGCGACGCTGGGGAACGGGCAGACGCCGCCCGAGATCGCCTGCGGGATGCCCGCCAGCCTCAAGGTCAGTTCGGTGATGATGCCGAGCGTGCCTTCCGAGCCGACCAGCAGCCGGGCGAGGTCGTAGCCGGCCGAGCTTTTGCGCGCCCGGCCGCCCGTCTTCACCACGCTGCCATCGGCCATCACCGCCGTCAGCGACAATACGTTCTCACGCATGGTCCCGTAGCGCACCGCGTTGGTGCCGGAAGCGCGGGTGGCCGCCATGCCGCCGAGGCTGGCATTGGCGCCCGGGTCGATCGGAAAGAAAAGCCCGGTGTCGCGAAGCTGGGCGTTGAGCCCCTGCCGCGTCAGCCCCGCCTCCACCGTGCAGTCGAGATCCTCGGCGTTGACGGCGATCAGCCGGGTCATGCGCGACATATCCAGCGAGACGCCGCCGCCCGGCGCGTTGACGTGGCCCTCCAGCGAGGTTCCCGTGCCGTAGGCGATGACCGGCGCGCCATGCTCGGCGCACACCCCCACCACGGTCCGCACGTCCTCGACGCTCTCGGCGAAGGCGACGGCGTCGGGCGGCTGGTTGGGAATGTAGGTCGTCGTGTGGGCGTGCTGCTGGCGCAGCGCCAGCCCGGTTTGAAGCCGCTCGCCCAGCCGCTGCTTCAGCACGCCTACGGCGGCGGCTATGCCCTGCGCGTTCCTCGGCACGGCGGGAATGTCTTCGAGCGCCATGGCCACCTCCCCTTGATGATGATGCTCCGCGCGGGCGCGGATTGTCCAGCGGCCGCCTACTTGCCGCGTTTCATCGCCTCGGCCAGCGCGGCGCCGAAGGCGCCCGTAGACGGAGCATCCTGTCTGCCCCGGCGGGCCTGTCCCCCGTCCGGGCGGTGGCCGCGTTCGGCCGGCTTGGCGGCACGGTCGGACTGGCCGGGCGCCTGGTCCTTTCGCATCGACAGGCTGATGCGCTTGCGCGGCACGTCGACCTCCAGCACGCGCACCTTGACCACGTCGCCGGCCTTCACCACCTCGTGCGCGTCCTTGACGAAGCGGTCGGCGAGCTGGGAGACATGGACGAGGCCGTCCTGATGCACGCCGATGTCGACGAAGGCGCCGAAGGCGGCCACGTTCGTCACCGTGCCCTCCAGCGTCATGCCGGGCTTCAGATCCTTGATGTCGTCCACCCCGTCGGCGAAGGTCGCGGTGCGGAAGGCGGGACGGGGATCGCGTCCGGGCTTTTCCAGCTCGGCGATGATGTCGCGCACGGTCGGCAGGCCGAAGCGCTCGTCGACGAAGACGCGCGGGTCCAGCCCCTTCAGCCGGGCGGCATCGCCGAGCAGGTCGCGTACGTCGCGGCCGCAGGCCTGCACGATGCGGCGCGCCACGCCGTAGGCCTCGGGATGCACCGCCGACGCGTCGAGCGGCTCGCTGCCGTCGCGGATGCGCAGGAAGCCGGCGCTCTGCTCGAAGGTGCGCTGGCCGAGCCGCGCGACATCCAGAAGCTGCCTGCGGCTGCGGAACGGACCGTTGGCGTCGCGGTGAGCGACGATGGCCTCTGCCAGCGAGGCGCCGATGCCGGACACGCGCGACAGGAGCGGCGCCGACGCCGTGTTCAGGTCGACGCCAACCGCGTTGACCGCGTCCTCGACCACGGCGTCCAGCGCCCGCGCGAGCTGGTACTGGTCGACATCGTGCTGGTACTGGCCGACGCCGATCGACTTCGGCTCGATCTTCACCAGCTCGGCCAGCGGGTTCTGAAGCCGGCGCGCGATGGACACCGCGCCGCGCAGCGACACGTCGAGGCCGGGGAATTCCGCCGCCGCCGCTGCCGAGGCCGAATAGACCGAGGCGCCCGCCTCCGAGACGATGACCTTGAGCGGCTTGGGCCGGTCGTTCGGCATCGCCGCCAGCATGTCGGCGACCAGCCGCTCGGTCTCGCGGCTGCCGGTGCCGTTGCCGATGGCGACGAGCTCCACGCCATGCCTGCCGATCAGCGCGGCGAGCTCGGCCTGCGCGCCCCGCACGTCGTTTCGCGGCGGGAACGGGTAGACGGTGGTCGTCGCCAGAAGCTTGCCCGTGCGGTCGACCAGAGCCACCTTGACGCCGGTGCGGATGCCGGGATCGAGCCCCATGGTGGCGCGCGAGCCGGCCGGCGCGGCCAGCAGCAGGTCCTTCAGGTTGCGGGCGAACACGTCGATGGCCTCGGCATCGGCGCGCTCGCGCATGTCGCGCATCAGGTCGAGCGACAGCGACAGGAACAGCTTCACCCGCCAGACCCAGCCGGCCACCTCCATCAGCCAGGCGTCGCCCGGCAGCGTGCCGCCGATGCCGTAGGCGGCGGCGACGGCGCGCACCGCCGGCTTGACCGGCGAGGGGTCGTCGGCGTCCAGCTCCAGATCCAGCGACAGCACGTCCTCGTTGCGGCCGCGCAGCATGGCCAGCGCGCGGTGGCTCGGCACGTTCGCCCAGCGCTCGGAATGGTCGAAATAGTCGGAGAATTTCGCGCCGGCCTCCTGCTTGCCGTCGACGACGCGGGCGCGCAGCACGGCCCGTTCCTTCATGATGGAACGCAGCCTTCCGATCAGCTCGGCATTCTCCGAGACCTTTTCCGCGACGATGTCGCGCGCGCCTTCCAGCGCGGCCTTCACGTCCGGCACGTCGGCGGTCAGGTAGGTTTCGGCGAGCACGGCGGGCACGGCCTTGCGGTCGGCGAGGATCGCTTCGGCAAGAGCGCCAAGCCCCCGCTCGCGGGCGATCTCCGCCTTTGTCCGCCGCTTCGGCTTGTAGGGGAGATAGATGTCCTCAAGCTCGGTCTTGGTCATCACGGCGGCGATCGCGCCTTCGAGCTCCGGCGTCAGCTTGCCCTGCTCGCGGATGGAGTTGAGGATCGTGTCGCGCCGCGCCTCCAGCTCGCGCAGATAGGCGAGGCGTTCCGCGAGCTGGCGCAACTGCGTGTCGTCCAGTCCGCCGGTCACCTCCTTGCGGTAGCGGGCGATGAAAGGCACGGTCGCGCCCTCATCGAGCAGGCGGGTCGCGGCCTCGACCTGCGCCGGCCTGGCGGCGATCTCCTCGGCGATGCGGGCGGAAAAATCTCTGACGGCGGCCATGGCACTCTTGAATCGTTGCAGGGGCGGCAAGCTTTACCAGAGCGCCGGCAAAACGCCACCGCGACGCCCGTCAAGGACGGACGGTCAGGCGCGGCGCGGAACGGCCGCGCCGTCCACGCCGAGTTCGGCGGCCAGCCACGCCCGGAATGCGAGCAGGGGCGGATGGGTGGAGCGCGAGGCCGGCCACGCCAGCCAGTAGGAGCCCGAACCGGCGACGGCGGTGCGCAGCAGGGCGGCGAGCCTGCCCTCCTCCAGTTCCGGCTCGGCGAGATAGTGCGGCAGCAGCGCCACCCCCAGCCCCGCCATAGCGGCCTGGATCATGGGCGCGAACTGGTCGACCAGCATGCCGCCGCCGCGTGGCGGAGACCCGCCCTGCGCGGCGAACCAAAGGCTCCACGCGGCCGGGCGGGTCTCGATCTGGAGAAGCGGCAGCCCGTCCATGTCGCCTACATCCGCAACAGGATGGCTTGCCAGCAGGGCTGGCGAGATGCAGGCCGTCAAATGCTCGTCGAACAGCTTCATGTGCTCGGCGTCGGGCCAGTCGGCGGCGCCGAAATGGATCGCCGCGTCGAAGTTCTCCATCGCGAAGCTGAAGGGCCGGAGCCGCGTGGCGAGATTGATGGTGATGCCGGGATGCGCGACCGAGAAGCGGCCGAGCCGCGGCGCAAGCCAGCGCGAGCCGAAGGCCGGCAGGATCGCCAGCGACAGCGAGCCGCCGCCGGGATTGGCGATGAACTCCATGCTGGCGCGCTGGATCGAATCCAACGCCCGGCTCACCCGCGCGGCGTAGACACGGGCCGCATCGGTCGGCACCAGCCGGCGACGCTGGCGCACGAACAGCGGGCGGCCGAGCTGCGCCTCCAGGCCCTGGACAAGCCGGCTGACGGCGCTCTGGGACAGATCGAGCTCGCGCGCGGCGGCGGCCGTCGACCCGGTGCGGAACACGGCATCGAACGCGGCCAGCAGGCTGATCGAGGGAAGAAACCGGCGGGAGCGCTTCATCACATATGCATAGCATGCATCATCAGAGGCTAAAACCGCGCTTTTCAGTGCTCGGAACATTCGCTAAATGAATGCGACGCTAGCCCCGTTTTGCCCGAGGATCTCATGTCCGGAAAAGCTTCCTTCGTCTGGTCCGATCCCTTCCTTCTCGAAGACCAGCTTTCGGAGGACGAGCGCATGCTGCGCGACGCGGCCGCCGCCTTCGCGTCGGACAAGCTGCTGCCCCGCATCGAGCAGGCCTATATGGAGGAAGAGACCGATCCGGCGATCTTCGCCGAGATGGGCGAGGCCGGCCTGCTCGGCGTGACGATCCCGGAAGAGTATGGCGGGCTCGGCGCCGGCTATGTCGCCTACGGGCTGGTGGCGCGCGAGGTCGAGCGCATCGACAGCGGCTACCGATCGATGATGAGCGTCCAGTCGTCGCTGGTCATGTTTCCGATCCATGCCTACGGCTCCGAAGAGCAGCGCAGAAAGTACCTGCCCAAGCTCGCCACGGGCGAATGGATCGGCTGCTTCGGCCTGACCGAGCCGGACGCCGGCTCCGATCCCGGCGGCATGAAGACGCGCGCCGAAAAGGTTTCGGGCGGCTACCGCCTCAACGGCTCCAAGATGTGGATCTCCAACGCGCCGATCGCCGACGTCTTTGTCGTCTGGGCCAAGCTCAAGGGCGAGGACGGCAAGGACATGATCCGCGGCTTCGTGCTCGACAAGGGCGCGAAGGGCCTGTCGGCGCCGAAGATCGGCGGCAAGCTCAGCCTGCGCGCCTCGATCACCGGCGAGATCGTGCTGGACAATGTCGAGGTGGGCGAGGATGCGCTGCTGCCCGGCGTCAAGGGCCTGTCCGGTCCCTTCGGCTGCCTCAACCGCGCACGCTACGGCATATCCTGGGGCGTGATGGGCGCGGCGGAGGATTGCTGGCACCGCGCCCGCCAGTACGGCCTCGACCGCAGGCAGTTCGGCAAGCCGCTCGCCGCCACGCAGCTCTACCAGAAGAAGCTCGCCGACATGCAGACGGAGATCGCGCTGGGACTTCAGGCCTCGCTGCGCGTCGGGCGGCTGATGGACGAGCACAGATTCGCGCCGGAGATGATCTCCATCGTCAAGCGCAACAATTGCGGCAAGGCGCTGGACATCGCCCGTCAGGCCCGCGACATGCATGGCGGCAACGGCATCCAGATCGGCTATCACGTGATGCGCCACGCGCAGAACCTGGAAACCGTCAACACCTACGAAGGCGCGCACGACGTGCACGCCCTGATCCTCGGCCGCGCGCAGACCGGGATACAGGCGTTCTTCTGAGGCCTGGGGGCAGGACGGAAATGAGCGACGCCGCGACACCGCCGCTGGCCGGCATCAAGGTGCTGGAGCTCGCCCGCATCCTGGCCGGCCCATGGATCGGGCAGACGCTCGCCGATCTCGGCGCGGAGGTCATCAAGGTCGAGAGCCCGCAGGGCGACGACACGCGAAGCTGGGGACCGCCCTTCCTGGAACGGCAGGGCGAACGGACCGCGGCCTATTTCCACGGCGCCAACCGGGGCAAATCCTCGATCGTCTGCGACTTCAACGACCCCGCCGACATCAAGCGCATCCGCGCGCTGGCCAAGGAGGCCGACGTGCTGGTGGAGAACTTCAAGGTCGGAGGGCTGGCGAAATACGGCCTCGACCACGAAAGCCTGTCGCGCCTCAATCCGCGCCTCGTCTACGCCTCGGTGACCGGCTTCGGCCAGGACGGTCCGCGCGCCGCCGAGCCGGGCTACGATTTTCTCATTCAGGGCATGAGCGGCATCATGGACCTGACAGGCGAGAAGCAGGGCGAGCCGCAGAAGGTCGGCGTGGCGTGGATCGACATCTTCACCGGCCTGTACGGCGTCGTCGGCGTGCTGGCCGCGCTTCAGGAGCGCAGCCGCAGCGGCCTCGGCCAGCGCGTCGACCTGTCGCTCATGGATGCCGGCGTCGCGGTGCTGGCCAACCAGGCCATGAACTATCTCGTCGGCGGCGCGGTGCCGCACCGGATGGGCAACGCGCATCCCAACATCGTGCCCTATCAGGTCTTTCCCACCCGCGACGGCCACCTGATCATCGCCTGCGGCAACGACCGCCAGGTCGCGGCGCTCCTGCGGCTCCTGGGACTCGGCGACCATGCCGACGACCCCCGCTTCTCCAGCAATGCCGCACGCGTCGCCAACCGCGAGGTGCTGTGCGCCATGATCGCCGGGCAGACAGCGCTGCGCGGCAAGGCCGAGCTCATCGCCGCGCTGAGAGAGGCCGGCGTGCCCGGCGGGCCGATCAACACGGTGGCCGAGGCGCTCGCCGATCCGCAGATCCAGGCGCGCGGCCTCGTCATCCGGCCCGGGGGCGTGCCCGGACTTCGCACGCCGATCGTCTTTTCCCGCAGCCCGCTGGCAATCGGCAGGGCCGCGCCCGCGCTCGGCGGCGGCGAGCCCGCCTTCGGCTCGTCCCGGACGGACCCAAAGTAAAGCCGGCGGTGCCGGATGTGGACGCGCCTGCGCCGATGTTCTATTCTTGACCTTTCGGGAAAAGGGGGAACGTCATCGACGCGCTGGTCCTGGTCCATCAGCTCGTGGGCTATCCGACGGCCTTCATCATCGCGCCGATCGGCCTGCTGGCCTTCACGCGGCCCGGCCTGCACCGGCGGTGGGGCAAGATCTACCTCTACGCCATGGTGTTCCTGTATTGCACGGGGACCTATCTGAGCTTCGCCCACCACGACTGGACGGGCTGGACGTTCTATCGCAACCTCGCCTTCAATTTCTTCGGCTTCTCGCTGCTGTTCTATGCCTGGCGCGCCATCTGGCTGTTCTCGCGCGTCGGCGACGCGGTCGTGGGCTGGCGCGACCGCGCGCTCGCCTGCCTGCTCACGCTCACGGTGTTCGCGCTCGTCGCGGTGGGAGCCTGGGACGACATCCCGCTCGCGGGCTTCGCCATCGTCGGGGCGATCCTCGCCGTCATGGAATGGCGCGACCTCGCGTCCGGCGTGCTGTCCAAGGCGGTGCTCTATCGCCGGCACCAGCGCTACATACTCGGCTCCTATTTCTACGTGCTGACCGTCGTGTCGCTCGTGCATCTCGACGACGAACTGCCGCGCAACGTGAAGTGGCTGTGGCCGAGCGTCGCCGGCATCCTGACCGTGGCGCTGCTCACGCTCGGCACCGGCCAGACCGGGCGCACGCTGTTCGGCTTCCTGCCGCGCGGCGCGCTGCCGCGCTACGTGATCACCAGCATCGTGGTGCTCTCGGCCGTCTATGGCGGCTACGCGATCTACGACCTGATCTACGGCCGCACCATCCGGTCCGCCTGAACGAAATGCAACGACGGATTGCACGGGCTGGCCGCCGGGCCCCTGCCACGCTATTTCTGTGAGAAATGGAAGGGGAGCGGTCGCCATTTCGCAGCCAGCCAGCGCCAGCGCATCAGCAACGCAGCAGCCCGGGGCGTGTCACGACGACGCGTTGCGGCTCTTCGATCTCGGCTATGTCTGCCTGCCCGTCCGGCCGGGTGGAAAATATCTCGACTGCGACGCGATGGGCTACGACTCGCTGCATTTCCAGACGATGCACAAGCCGTTCGTCGGCCTGCTGTTCACCGCGATCCCGTTCCAGTTCTCGCAGCATCCGCCCGACCGCGAGACGGTCTCGCGCTGGTTCCGCGAGCACACCGGCAACATGGCGCTTCTCGGCGGCCATGGCGGGCTGGTGATCCTCGACTTCGACAAGGCGGGCATGTTCGAGCGCTGGAAGGCGATGCACCCAAAACTTGCCGCGCGCGTGCAGGTGGAGCGCTCGACCAACGGCTATCACGTCTATCTGCGCTCGCGCACGCCGATCATCCACTCGCCGCTCTACCTGAGGAACAGATGGGCGGGCGACATCCTGGCGACCGGCCGATGCGCAGTCTGCACGCCTTCGGTGCTGAACAACGGGCACCGCTACCACTGGCTGGCGGGCCAGTCGCCCTTCGAGGCGGAGCCCGCCTGGATCGACAGCTTGGAAAGCATTTCCATCCACCCGTCGTCGCCGTGGCGGCGGTTCATCGACCCGATCACCGGAGCGCACAGCTTCACGCCGCAGTGAGGCGGCCTACGCCATCGTCGCGGCGAGCCTGATCGCGGCGCGGATGCGCGCATAGGTGCCGCAGCGGCAGATGTTCCCGGACATGGCGGCGTCGATGTCGGCGTCGGTCGGCATCGGATTGCGCTCGAGCAGGGCGACCGCCGACATGATCTGGCCGGACTGGCAATAACCGCACTGGACGACGTTGAGCGCCAGCCACGCCTGCTGGACGCGCCGGCCCGCGTCGCCGGCGCCGACCGCCTCGATGGTGGTGACGCCGCTCGTTCCCAGGCTGCCGACCGGCGTCACGCAGGCGCGGCGCGGCGCGCCGTCGACATGCACCGTGCAGGCGCCGCACTGCGCCGCGCCGCAGCCATATTTGGTGCCGGTCAAGCCAAGGCAGTCGCGCAGCACCCAGAGCAGCGGCATGTCGGGCTCGACATCCGCCTCCTCCGCCCGTCCGTTGACGACAAGTCGCACCACCGGCATCGCTTCCGTGACCAGAGCCGGTCCGACAGGCGCAGCCTGCGGTCGCCAGCGTGAAAACGTGTATAATAGGCCCGCAGGAGGATACGGCAATCATCGGCACGAACGGACCGGGATCGGCGCGGATATCGAGGCGGGCCTTCACGCTCGGCATGCTGGCGTCCGGGGCGCTGGCCGCGCGCATACCGGCCGCCGAGGCCGGCGAAGGCACGGAGGTCGACCACTGGATCGTGGTCGCGCCCGACAACACGATCAGCGTGCGCGTCGCGCAGATGGAGATGGGCGCGGGCACGCT
Organism: Mesorhizobium sp.; assembly: GCA_027492275.1. Taxonomy (GTDB): domain Bacteria; phylum Pseudomonadota; class Alphaproteobacteria; order Rhizobiales; family Rhizobiaceae; genus JAPUFC01. The sequence goes on from JAPUFC010000071.1 coordinate 174,383, forward strand.
GACGGCCATGGCGCAGCTCATCGCCGAGGAGTTGGAGGCCGATCCGGCGAAACTCAGCACCGAATTCGTCGACATCGCGCTGCATGTGCGCAAAGGCTGGCTGTACGGGCGCACGGCGACCGCCGAAAGCATCGGCGTCAGGCTCGCCGAGCGGCAACTGCGCGTGGCCGGCGCGACGCTGAGGACCATGCTGGTCCAGGCCGCCGCGCTGCGCTGGGACGTTCCGGCCGGCCAGTGCGCGGCGCGCGACGGCGTCATCACCCACGCGCCGAGCGGCCGCACCCTGACATTCGCGGCGGTCGCTGCGGATGCGGCGCGGCTGCGCCTGCCTCCGCCCGGTTCCGTGCGCCTCAAGGCGGCCGGGGACTGGACCGTCATCGGCCAGCCGCTGCGCCGCCTCGACGGCCCTTCGAAAGTCGACGGCACGGCCATGTTCGGCATCGATGTCCGGCTGCCGGGCATGAGGCACGCCGCCGTCGCCATGAGCCCCACCTTCGGCGGCCGGGTGAAGTCCTGCGATCCCAGGCAGGTCGCGGGCCGTCCCGGCGTGCTAGGCGTGTTCACCATCCAGGACGGCGCGGCCGTCGCGATCGTCGCGCAATCGTGGTGGCAGGCGCATCAGGCGGTCGAGGCGCTCGACATCGAATGGGAGAAGGGCAGCGATCCGCGCGGCAGCGAGGCGATAGCCGGCGCGCTCGCCGAGGCCCTCGAGTCGGATGCGGCGGAGATCGTACGCGACGACGGCGATGTGGACGCGGCCGTGGCGGGCGCCCACCGCACGGTGACGGCCGACTATTCCTTCCCCTATCTCGAACAGGCCGCGATGGAGCCGCTGAACTGCACGGCGCTGGTGACGCAGGACCGTTTCGAGGTGTGGGCGCCGACCCAGATGCCGGAGGCGGCGTTCAGGGCCGCCGCCGAGGAGGCCGGCATGACGCTCGGACAGGGAAACTTGCACCCCACCCTCATGGGCGGCGGCTTCGGCCGGCGGCAGATCTCCGATTTCGTGCGGCAGGCCGTGCAGATCGCGCGGCGCATGCGCGGCACGCCCGTCAAGCTCGTCTGGTCGCGCGAGGACACCATGCGGCACGGCTATTACCATCCGGCCAACGCCGCCCGGCTTCGCGCCGGCCTGGACGCCGACGGCCGGGTGGTCGCCTGGGAGCATCGCGCGGCCAGCGTGTCGACCAACCCGATCTACTCGACCATCGGCGCGGAGTCGCTGCCCTACGCGATCGGCAATGTGCGGGTGTCGCGGATGGCCAGGCGGGCGCGCGTGCCGATCGGACCCTATCGCGGCGTGGCCTTCACGCACACGGCCTTCATGGCGCAATGCTTCGTCGACGAACTCGCCGAGGCGGCCGGGATCGACTGCTACCGCTTCCAGCGGGCGCTGCTCGACCCGGAGCGGATGCCCGCAACGATCCCGCGCGGACAGTTGCGCGACACGCTGTCGCCGGCCGAGCGGGCGACGCGGCTGCGCGCCGTGGTGGACGAGGTGGCGCTGCGAAGCGACTGGGACAGGCCGCTGCCCGCCCGGCGCGGACGCGGGCTGGCCGTCAGCGAGCAGGCAAGCGCCTATTTCGCGGTCGTGGCCGAGGTGACGCTGGACGGGAAGGGCTGGTTCCGGACCGACCGGGTGGTGGTCGCCGGCGACCCCGGCCTGCTCGTCAATCCCGACCTCGCGCGGGCGCAGGTGGAAGGATGCGCGGCGTTCGGCCTGACCACGGCGATGTATGGCGAGATCACGATCGAGGACGGCGCTGTCGTGCAGGGCAATTTCGATTCCTATCGGCTGCTGCGCATCGAGGAGATGCCCACGGTCGAGACGCATTGGCTGCTCAGCGGACGCGACTGGGGCGGGTGCGGGGAATCCGTCGCCTGCGCCATCGTGCCGGCCGTCGTCAACGCGATCCGCGCGGCGGGCGGGCCGCGCATCCGCTCGCTGCCGCTGAAGAACCATTCCCTGACGATGCGCGCCTGAGGCGCGGCGGCCCGCGCTCTACTCGGAGCGGCTGAAGGAAGGCAGGCGCGAGCCGACCAGCACGCGCTCGTCCCGGCCGCAGCGAAATTTTTCCGCCCGCTCGTCCGCGATGCGGCGCGCCTGCGCGTTGGCTTGCGGATTTCCCGTCGCCAGCACAAGGCCGACGACGCAGCCGTCGCGCCGGTCGACCTGGCCGACCTTGGCCACCGCCAGCACCTCGGTGGCTTTCGACGGCTGCTCGGGATCGTCGTTGACGAACCAGCGATGGATGGTCGCGACAGGCACCGCGCGGCTTTCCGCGGTCCCGATCCGCCATTCGACCTTGGGACCGGTCGAGTTGAAGGCGGTGAAGCTCTCCCAGGCAGGAGGCTTGGCGGGGTCCGGCATGAAGCCGTAGAAAACGGTCTCGCGCAGATCGCCCGAAAAGATGAAGACGGGATAGCCGCGCCAGCCGGCGCACACCATGTTGGCGAACTCGCCGCCCTCCTCGTTCATGGAGAAGACCGCGCAGTCGCGATCGGCGTTCAGGTCGGTGTAGACGCTTTCGAGCCGTTCGGCGGCGGCAATGTCGCCCAAAGCGGAGCCGGCGACGGTCAGGGCCAGGAAGGAAAGAAACCTGCGCATTTTGCTCCTTATACCATAGCCCAGAATAGTCCTGGGGACTGCCGTCGCCAGCGGCTCAACGCTTGCGCAAACCATCCACGAAGACGTCGACGAGGCGCAGCGCCGCCGGCTGCCAGTCAGGCGATCCCTGGGAATAGAAGATGCCGATGAGGATCCTGTAGAATTCCTCCGGCGCGATGTCGTCGCGGATTTCGTTCGCGGCGATGGCCCGGCCGAGCAGCAGGGCGAGCGCGCCGGTCATCCGCTCGAAGGAATAGGCCTTGAGCTCGGACGATCCGTGCGCGCCGAGCTGCAGGGCCTCGATCATGCCCCGCTTGGTCGCGACAAGGCGCACATTGGCGTGCAGCCATCTGCGCAGCGCCGCGACGGGCTCGTCCCCCTCGGCGAGCCGCACCGCGAGATCGTGGAGATGGTCCACCTCATGCCGGTAGACCGCCTCGAACAGCGCCTCGCGCGTCGGAAAGTGCCGGTAGAGCGTGCCGATGCCGAGCCCGGCCTGGCGCGCCACGGCCTCCAGGCTCGCTTGCGGGCCGCCAGCGGCGAACACCGTCGCCGCCGCCTCGAGCAGACGCGTGCGGTTGCGCAGCGAATCCGCGCGCGGCCTGCGGCTTGTCTTTTGGCTCGTGCGATCCATTTTCCTGTTTCGACGTCCTTGCCTCTTGATAAACGGAGGGCGCCTCCGTATAAATAGGCTGTTCGGAAAAACGCAAAGGCACGCATTTCCGACCGGGCCCCTATGCGGACCGCCTGCTCGCAAACCAGCACCTCATGCCGCCGTCCGGCGGCTTCGTTCCATACCACAATCTCTGAATGGAGTACCGCGATGTCACTCTCCATCAGCCTCGTCATCAATGGTGAGCCGCGAACCGTGCAGATCGACGATCCGCGCGTGACGTTGCTCGACCTGCTGCGCGAGCGGCTGGACATGACCGGCACCAAGAAGGGCTGCGATCGCGGCCAATGCGGCGCGTGCACCGTGCTGGTCGACGGGCGGCGCATCAATTCCTGCCTGTCGCTCGCCGCCAGCCTGGACGGCGCGCGCGTCACCACCATCGAGGGACTGGCCGAGGGTGACACGCTGCACGCCGTGCAGGCGGCCTTCATCGCCCATGACGGCTTCCAGTGCGGCTACTGCACCCCCGGCCAGATCATGAGCGCGGTCGGGCTGATCGCCGAGGGCCACGCGAACGGCGATCCGGAGCGCATCCGCGAGTTGATGAGCGGCAACATCTGCCGCTGCGGCGCCTATCAGGGCATCGTCGAGGCGGTGCTGGAAGCGCAGAAGACGCTTGCCGATCAGGCTGGCCGGGACGGCCGGAGGAACGCGGCATGAACCGCTTCGACTACATCCGTCCGGCGAGCGTCGCCGAGGCGATCGCAGCCGCCACGGAGCCCGGCTCCGCCTATCTCGCCGCCGGCACCAACCAGCTCGACCTGATGAAGGTGGGCGTGGCGCGGCCGCAGCGCGTGGTCGACATCAGCCGCCTGCCCGGCCTCGACCGCATCGAGTGGCTGGCGGACGGCGGCGTGCGCGTCGGCGCGCTGGTGCGCAATGCCGACCTGGCCTATGATTCGCGCTTTTCGCAGGCTTTCCCCGGTGTCGCGGAGGCGCTGCTGTCGGGCGCGTCGGCGCAGTTGCGCAACGCCGCCACCGTCGGCGGCAATCTGATGCAGCACACGCGCTGCGCCTATTTCCACGACCTCGCCAGCGCCTGCAACCGCCGCGCGCCAGGCTCCGGCTGCGACGCGCGCGAGGGCGAGAACCGCCTGCACGCCGTGCTCGGCTGGAGCGAGCACTGCATCGCCACGCACCCGTCCGACTTCTGCGTGCCGCTGGCGGCGCTAGACGCCGTGGTCGAGGTCGAGAGTCCGGCCGGCCGCCGCGACATCGCGCTCGACGCGCTGCACCGCCTGCCCGGCTCGACGCCGGAGCGGGAAACCGCGCTCGCGCCGGGCGACCTCATCGTCGCGCTTCGCCTGCCGGCCGAAGCGGCGGCCTTCTCGGCCCATTCGCGCTACCTCAAGCTGCGCGAACGCACCTCCTACGCCTTCGCCGTCGTTTCGGCGGCGGCATCGCTGCGGATCGACGGCGGCGTCGTCACCCACGCGCGCCTCGCGCTGGGCGGCGTGGCGGCAAAACCCTGGCGGGCGCGCGGCGCCGAGGCGCTGCTGGCCGGCGCGCGGCCCGCGGAAGCCATCTTCGCCGAGGCGGCGAAACTGGCCCTGGCCGAGGCGAAGCCGTCCGGCGACAACGTCTTCAAGATCGAACTGGCGCGCCGCATCGTGCGGCGCGCGCTCAGCCTCGCCGGCGAAGGGACGCCGCAGGTCATGCCCGCGCTTCCCGCCTCGCCCTTCGCCACCGTTCCGGGAGCACACCATGCCGCCTGAAGCATCGTCCCCGATATCGGCACCTACCGTCCGGCACGGGTCGAACGCCGGCCAGCCGCTGACGCGCCGCGACGGCGTGCTCAAGGTCACGGGTCGCGCCACCTATGCCGCCGACAACCACCCGCAAGGCATGCTTTACGCCGTCTTCGCGGGAAGTCGCATCGCGCGCGGACGCGTCACTTCGCTGGATGTCGCCGCCGCCAAGGCGCATCCGGGCGTGGTCGAGGTTCTGACGCCGGCCAATCGCCCGCCACTCGCGCACGACCCGGACAAGAAGATGCCGCCCTTCGGCTTCCGGGTCGACGTGCTTCAGGACGACCGGGTGCGCTACGTCAACCAGCCCATCGCGCTGGTGGTGGCCGAGACGCTGGAGGCCGCGACGGAGGGCGCGGCGCTGCTCGATCCGCAATACACGGTCGAACGCGCCCGCACGGATCTGTCGAACGGCGAGCGCTTCGCGGCGAACGGCGTCGGGGTCGGCGCACCGCCGCGCACCGCGCATGGCGACATCGAGGCCGGTTTCGCGGCCGCCGCGCGGATCACCGAGGCGGAGTACGAGACGCCGGCGCAGTACCACAACGCGATGGAGCCGCACGCGGTGGTCGCGGAATGGGACGGCGACCGGGTGACGCTCGACATGCCCAACCAGGCGCTGTCGCTGAGCGCGGCATCCTACGCAGCCTATTTCGGCATTCCGGCCGAGAACGTGCTGATCCGCTCGCCCTTCCTCGGCGGCGGTTTCGGCTCCAAGGCGATGCTCAACGGGCCGCAGATCCTGGCGATCCTCGCCGCCCGCATGCTGAAGCGCCCGGTCAAGCTGGCGCTGACGCGCGCGCAGATGTACGGGCCCGTCGGCCATCGCGGCGCCACCTGGCAGACGCTGCGCGTCGGCACGGACGACGGGGGCCGGCTGACGGCGCTGCATCACCGCTCGATCTCCGCCACCTCCAGCTTCGACGATTTCCTCGAACCCGCCGCCAACGCCTCGCTGCCGCTCTATGCCAGCCCGGCCATCCTGGTCGAGCATGAGGGGCTGCGGCTCGACACCGGCACGCCGGGGCCGATGCGCGCGCCCGGCGAGGCCTCCGGGTCGGCGGCACTGGAAGTGGCGCTCGACGAGGCGGCCGAAGCCTGCGGCATGGACCCGCTCGACTTCCGGCTGGCCAACTACGCGCAGACCGAGCCCGGCACCGGCCGCCCCTTCTCCTCCAAGGCGCTGCGCGACTGCTACGCGCAGGGCGCGGCGCGCTTCGGCTGGGCCGGCCGGCCGCTGGAGCCGCGCCGGATGCGCGATAAGGACGGCTTCCTCGTCGGATGGGGCATGGGCACGGCCGTCTTCCCCTGCCCGCATTTCCCCGCCGAGGCGCGCGCGACGCTGCGCGCGGACGGCACAGCGCTGGTCGAGACGTCGGGCGTCGACATGGGCCAGGGCGCCTGGACGGCGCTGGCGCAGATCGCGGCGGAAGCGCTGGGCCTCGACCCGGACAAGGTCGAGTTCCACTCCGGCGTCTCCAGCCTGCCCAGCGGCGGCATAGCCGGCGGCTCGGGCCACACGGCGAGCGCCGGGCTGGCGCTCCACAATGCCGGGCAAAACGCCATCGCCGAACTCGGCGCGCTCGCCATGGCCGACCCCGCCTCGCCGCTGTTCGGGACGGGCAATATCGGCGTGACGGCGCGCGACGGACGGCTCTACCTGCGCGACGACGACAGCCGCAGCGACAGCTATGCCGACATCCTGTCGCGCGCCGGCCGCGCGGAACTGGCGGCGACGGCCAAGGCCGCTCGCGACCCGGCCGTCGCCGCCGCGCACGCCATGTTCTCGCACGGCGCGGTCTTCGCCGAGGTGAAGGTCGACCCGGACCTCGGCCAGATTCGGGTGAGCCGCCTCGTGGGGGCCTTCGCGGCCGGGCGCATCATCAACCCCCGGCTGGTGCGCAGCCAGTATTTCGGCGGCATGATCTGGGGCATCTCCTTCGCGCTGCAGGAGGTCGCGGCCACCGACCGCCGTACGGGCCGGATCATGAACGCCGACCTCGCCGAGTACCACGTGCCGGTCAATGCCGACGTTCCGCCGATGGAGGCGATCCTGGTTCCCGAGGACGACCCTTACGTCAACCCGCTGGGCGTCAAGGGCGTCGGCGAGATCGGCATTACCGGGACCGTGGGCGCCATCGCCAACGCCGTGTGGCACGCCACCGGCGTCAGGGCGCGGCGCTTCCCGATCCGCATCGAGGACATCCTGAACGGCGGGGCTTCCTTCCGCGCCGCCTGAACGCGACCCTCGCTTTCGGCGACGACTTGATGCCGCCGCCTTTTCGCGCCACATCGGTGGCATGATCGATGAGGGCCGGCCCGGAAAATGGACGCTCGGCGGCGGCTTTTCCGCCTCCGTGCTGGTCCATGCGGCGGTGCTGGCGCTGCTGGTCTTCGGCCTGCCGGCGCTCTCCCTGCCGGAGCCGCCGCCGGTGGAGGCCGTGCAGGTGGAACTGGTGCCGCCGGAGGCGGACGCTGCGGAACAGGCCGAGGAAACGCCTGCCGAACAACCTGCCCCGCCACCGCCGGAGGCCCAGCCCGAACCGCCGCCGCAGCAGCAGGCGCAGGCCGAACCGCCGCCTGCCGCCGATGCGCAGGACGCGATGCCCGTCCTCGACCCGGTGGTCCGCTACGGCGACGAGGATGCCGGGCAGGAGGCACCGCCGGACGGCGACAGCGCCGAACAGGCGCGGGAGCCGGCCCCGGAGCCGGCGCAGGCATCGCAGGAGCCGGTCGAGAGCGGGGCGCCCGCGCTGCCGGAGGTGCTGGCGTCGCGGACGATCGGCGGCGTGTCCGTGCACCTCGCGAAGCCGCAGGACAGGCCGGACGCGCCCGCCGAAACGACGCCTTCCGCCGACGCGCCCGCTCTGCTGGAGGAGGCGAAAACCCTGTTCTCCCCGGCCGTCACGAACGATCCGGTCGCGACGACCGCCATGCGCAATCTGCCGCGCGGGGTGCGGGCGGGCAAGCTGTGCGTCACGGAACTGCGCGAGCAGCTTCTCCGCGCTTCGCCCCCCTACCGTCCCGACATCCTGCCCCAGCACGAGCCCTCGGGGAATTCGGTCATGGTCGTTCCGCTGACGGCCTTCCGCGCCGATCTGCAATGGTACGATCTGAGCTTCCGCTGCGCGGTCGACGCGGAAGCCACGAGGGTGGTGTCCTTCGCCTTCCGGGTCGGCGCGCCGATCCCACGCGCGGAATGGCGGCAGCGCGGCCTGCCCGCCCGCTGAGCGGTTCTTGTTTTCACGGAATCAGTAGAACCGCTCTATCTCTTTGTTTCAGCCGCATTTCCGGACGCAAAACCACTTCGCACTTTTGCTGGAAATGCTCTAAGCCTCAGGCGTGCTCCGGTTCGGAGGCGGGATGCCAGACCCTTCCGCCGCAGTTCGGACAGGCGGGCAGCTCCGCCCGCCCGCCGGCGACCGTCCCGCAACTGGCGCACGCATAGACCGCGCCGGGATCTCCCGCCTGTCCGGCTTTCCTCTTCAGGGGTTCGGCGACGTCCCAGGGCGGGTCGATCGACAGGGAGGGACGCCCGTCCTCGCTTTTCCTAGTGAACACCGACAGCTTGCCGTTGGTCTCGAGATAGGCGGCGCGCACCTGGCCGAGCCGGGAGACGCCGCTCAGCCGCAACTGCTCGAACAGCTCGTCATGGCCGAAATTCAGCTTCCTCATCCTGGCGCAATCGATGATGCCGTCGCGGACGAACTCGACACTCCGTCCCTCGATCGCATCCTCCATGGCAGGGCTGCGCGACAGCAGGAAGCCGAGCAGCTTGTCCAGGCAGATCACCACCGTGATGACGACCATGCAATGGACCAGCGGCACGTCCGGGTAAAACATGGCGTCGCCAACCGCCGAGCCGAGCGCGATGACCAGCAGGAACTCGACCAGCGAGAGCTGGGCGATCGAGCGGCTGCCCACCCAGCGGATGAGGACGAGCGTGTAGACGTAGATGAAGATGGTGCGGAACGCGATTTCCAGCAGGAAAAGCGGCGGCTCGTCGCCGAAGAGCATCCGGCCGACATCGAACGCGACCACGGGTTCCTGTCCCATCCCCCATCCAGGCAAACATTGACGACGCTGCGCGATAAACCGGCGGCGCGCCGTTGAGTTCCACGCCGGAGAGCGGGCCCGCTCAGCCGCAGGCCGGCGCGGCGGCCTCGCGCATCGCCGCCACCGCCTCGATGCGCGCCATGCCGCCGACGCGGCCGGCGAAGCTTTCCCAAACCTTGCGCGCCGGCGCCTCCCACGCCGCACGGTCGGCGACGGCATGGAACACGGCCCCGCCCTTGCGCGCCGCCTCCACGGAAACGGCCTCGTCCTTCGCCATCAGCGCGTCGAAGTGGCGGCCGCCCTCGCTCGCCGCCCGCTCCAGCACCGCCTTCTCGTCCGGCGACAGGCCGGACCAGAACAGGCCCGAGAACAGGACGGTGCCGGCGGCGTGGATGTGCCCTGTCTCGGTGACCTGCGGCACCACCTCGTAGAGCTTGAAGCCGGCATGGGCGGACTTGGTCAGGTCCATCGCGTCGACATGGCCGGTGGCCAGCGCGTTGTAGGTTTCCGTGATCGGCAGCGCGACGGGTAGCGCGCCGAACTCCTCCCAAAGCTGCGCGTGAAGCGGGCTCTGGATGACGCGGATTCTCTTGCCTTTCATGGCGGCGGGCGTGGTCAGCGGCTCGCGGGCCAGCAGATGGCGCGCGCCGTAATAGATGAAGGCGGGGGCGACGAGCCCCTGCGCCTCCAGCCTGCGGCGCAGGTCGCCGCCGCAGGAACCGGCCAGCGCCGCGCGCTGGTGCGCGGCGTCGCGGAACAGGAAGGGCAGGTCGTAGAGCTGGCTTTCCGGCACCCAGGTCGACAGGTTCGACAGGGTCGACAGGCTGGCCTGCACGGACCCGACGCGCAGGCCTTCCGCGACTTCCTTTTCGCCGCCCAGGGCGGCGTTGGGCACGATGTCGAAGGTGAAGGCGCCCGGCATCTCGGCCTCCACGCGATCGCGGATATGGGTCCAGACCAGCGTTTCGGGCTTTTGCTCGCCGAGCAGCGAGGCGGCGATGACGCGGCGCGCGGCGCGGGCGCGGCCGACGAGAGCGGGCATGGGCAGAGCGGACGCGGCAAGCGTGATAAAGCTACGGCGGGACAGCATCGATTTTCCTTTCAGGACCAGACCGCGACGAAAAGGCTGATGGAGAACAAGGCCGCGAGGAGGGCCGCCATGTAGGGCAGCACGGTGCGGAACAGCGCCGTGGCGGGCAGCCCGGTGGCGGCGCTGACCACCTGCACGAGGATGCCGACGGGCGGCGTCAGGCCGCCGATCATCAGGTTGATGACGAGGACGACGCCGAACCAGACCGGGTCGATGCCGACCGCGACCGCCACCGGCAGCAGGATCGGCGCGAAGAGCAGGATGCCCGCGCCGATGTCGAGCGCCAGCCCGACCACCAGCAGCAGCAGGTTGGCGGCGATCATCACCATCACGGGATTGTCGCCGAGCAGCAGCGCGGCCCTGGCGGCCGAAGCGGCGACACCGTCCGTCGCCAGCAGGAAGGACAGCGGCATGGCCGCGCCGATCAGCACCAGTATGGCGGCGGCTTCCGCGCCCGACTGGCGGAACGCATCGGCGATGCCCCGCCAGCCGCCGCGCCGCGCCAAGGCGGCGGCCAGCGTGTAGAGGGCGGCGAGCCCGGCCGCCTCGGTCGGCGTGACGAGGCCGAAACGGATGCCGGCGACCACGACGAGGCCCAGCCCCAGCACGGGCAGCGCGCGCAGCGCGAGCACCCGGCGCGGCTCGGACGGCGTTTGCGGCAGGCCTTGCCCGCCGCCGACGACATGGATCGCCACGGCCAGCGCGGCCGCCAGAACCAGACCGCCGACCAGACCGCCGACCAGAAGGGGACCGACCGGCAGATCGGTGGCGGCGGCGAGGATCAGGAAGGCGATGGAGGGCGGGATGATGTTGTCGAGGACGGAGGCGGCGGCGATGATCGCCCCGGCGCGCTCCGGCGCGTAGCCGCTGGCGGTCAGCGGCTTCAGGAACGTCTTGGCGCTGAAGGCGGCGTTGGCGATGGACGAGCCGGAGATGCCGGAGAACAGCACGCTGGTCAGCAGGACGGTCTGGCCCAGGCCCGCGCGGCGCGCGCCGACCAGCGAGCCGGCCAGCCGCACGAGGTCGGACGCCATGCCCGACACGATCAGCAGCCCGCCGGTGAGCAGGAAGAAGGGCACGGCGAGCAGCAGATATCGCCCCAGGCCGGACAGGAGCTGGAGCGCGATGGCGGGCTCCACCAGCGGGCTGCCGCCGAGCAGCGCCAGGTAGCCGGCCGCGATGAAGACGTGGGGCAGCGGCGCGGCGACCAGGATGCCGAGCGCGACGACGATGGCCGCCACCAGGCTGGGCGGCACGGCATCGGTCGCCATGCCCGTTTCGACGGCAAGCCAGAGCATCGCCGCGACGGCGAGGCCGGGGATCAGGCGGGAGCGTCCGTCTTCGCGGACGAGGACAGCGAGGCGCAGCACGATGGCCAGCACGCCCGCGCCCGCCAGCATGGCCGGGCGCATCCATTCCCCGAGCCCGAGAAGCGCGGAAACGCCGCCGACACGCAGCCCGGCCTGAAGGCCCGTGGAGACGAACGCGACCGATGCCGTGAGGATGACGGCCTCCGCCAAGATACCCCGCGCCGCTGCCGGCCCGCCGCGCAGCGCCGGGAAAAGATCGATACTCATGGACAGCGGGCCGCCGGAGGCGAGCGGAAAGCCCAGGCAGGCGAGCAGCACCAGCAGCCAGGCCGCCGCCTCCTCCGCGCCCAGCCAGCCGCTGCCCAGCGCATAGCGCTGGAAGGTCGTGATCGTGACCAGCGCCAGCAGCGCCGCCAGCACGACGCCGCAGGCATCCGCCAGGGCGCGCTCCAGCCGGCCGGCCACGGCCTCGATCATGACGGCCACCAGCGATGGAAGTGGTGGACCGGCCCACTGCCCTTGCCGATTCGGAGCGCCGCGCCGGCTTCCAGCGCGCCCTG
>JAPUFC010000072.1 GCA_027492275.1 Mesorhizobium sp.
GAGCTCGGCCTCCTCGCGGGCGGCGCTGCGCGGCGCGACCACCGGGCCGGGCTTGCGGCCGAGCTGGATGACCCAGGGCGCGGACAGGTCGGGGCTAACGACCACCGGCGGCCGTTCGCGATAGCGTTCATTGGCGGAGGCCGGCGATCCCGTCAGCGCGACGGCGGCGGCGCTCGCAAGCAGGGCGATTGTTTTCATGACGTACTCTCGACACAGCGTCTCGCCGGCCTTCTGCCGCCGGCTTGCCCATCATGTTGGCCGCCACCGGCAACCGAAACGTGAATCGAATTCACTAAAATGCAGGCATGTCAGTAAACCTTCCGGTACGGTTACCGCCCAGTTCAGAAGTCTGGTAAAAGCCTCGTAAAGCGGCGCCTGGCCGTGTTAACGAATCGGGGAAAGACATTGAGCGAGCTGGCGAAAGGCCTTCTGCGCGGCGAGGACGGCTGCATCCGCTGCTTCTGGGCGGGCAGCCTGCCGGACTACATGGACTATCATGACCGCGAATGGGGCCGGCCGATGGCGGACGACCGCCGCCTGTTCGAAAAGATCTGCCTGGAAGGCTTCCAGTCGGGCCTGTCCTGGTTGACCATCCTGCGCAAGCGCGAGAATTTCCGCGCCGCCTTCGCCGGCTTCGACTTCGACAGGATCGCGCGGTTCGGCGAAGCGGACATCGAGCGGCTGCTGGCCGACACGGGCATCGTGCGCCATCGCGGCAAGATCGTCTCGACCATCAACAATGCCCGCCGCGCGCAGGAGCTGGTGAAGGAGGCGGGATCGCTGGCGGCGTGGTTCTGGTCGTTCGAGCCGCAGGCGGGGGACCGGCCGGGCACGTTCGACCACGCCACGCTTGTCGCCAACCCGACGACCGAGGTCTCCAAGCGCATTTCCAAGGAACTGAAGAAGCGCGGCTGGACCTTCGTCGGCCCGACCACCGTCTACGCCTTCATGCAGGCGATGGGGCTGGTGAACGACCATATCGAGGGCTGCGACTGCCGTCCGCAGGTCGAGGCCGACCGCGAACGGTTCAAGCGGCCGAGGCCGTCCGCGCGCCGATAACGGCCACCCAGGCGCGGGCGAGCGACAGGCCTGCGGCATCGGCGCCCGCGCCGTGCCGGGACGCCTCGTCCTCGAAGCGAGCCGGCCAGTCCGGGTGGCGCTCCGCCAGCTCGCCCGCGAAGGCGGCGTTCCAGTCGCGCACGAGGCCGGTATCCGCCTCGAAATGGAACTGCACGCCATAGGCGGCGCGGCCGATGCGGAAAGCCTGGTTCTCGGCCACGGCGTTGCCGGCCAGCCGCGTCGCGCCGCGCGGCAGCGAGAAGGTGTCGTCGTGCCACTGGAAGATGCGGAAGCAGGCGGGCGCGGCGGCCAGCACCGGGTCGGCCGCCCCCGCCGCCGTCAGGCTCACCTCCTGCCAGCCGAACTCCTTCGCCGCGCCGACGAGGTTTTCTGCGCCATAGGCGCGCGCCAGAAGCTGGGAGCCGAGGCAGATGCCGAGCACGGCGCGACCGCCGTCGGCGAAGTCGCGCATCAGCGCCAGCAGGTCCGGGAACCAGGGCGAACCCTCGTCGTCCAGCGCGTTCTGCCCGCCGCCCAGCACCACCAGCGCATCGTGCGCCGGAGCCGAAGCCGGGACGGGCTCGCCGAGGTCGGCGCGGCGAAGGTCGATCTCCGCCCCGGCCTCGCGCAGCGCGACGCCGATTTGGCCGAGGCCCGTATCGGGATAGTTCTGGACGACGAGCACGCGCATCGGGTCCCCGCTTGTCGGTGGCGATATGGCTTGGCGGATCGATACGGGGATGGTTAGCATGCGCCACCCAGTCCCGGGAAGCGGAGCCGCCCGCATGACGCTGCAGAACCGTGTCGATCCGCTCGGCGCCATCCACGACAATCCCGCGCGCGGGCTGTTCACCGGCAATCGCGGCGTCATCCACGATCCCGCGACGAAGACGCTTTTGAGCCGCCGCTGGACGACCAAGGCGTGGATCATCTGCGAATGCGAATGGAAGGGCCGTCATCGCGAAGCCATGGGCCGCAACGGGAGGCAGGGCGGCGCGGGCTGGACGGAGCTGTTCTTCCTCGACGAGCCGACCGCGCTGGCGGCCGGGCACCGGCCATGCTTCGCCTGCCGGCGCGAACGCGCCACCCTGTTTCTGGAGCTTTTCGGCGAGAGCTTCGGCATCAGGGAGCCAAAAGCCGCCGATCTCGATTCGCGCCTGCATGGGCAGCGGGCCGTGTCCTCCAACCGGGTCGAGACGCTGGACCGCGCCGCGCTCGCCGAGCTGCCCGACGGCGCGGTGCTTTTCGACGGCCACGACTGTTTCGCGCTGAAGGGCGGACAGGCATTGCCCTGGAGCTTCGAGGGCTATGCCGAACCTCGTCCGACCGACGCGGTCGCGCCGGGCGAGGACCGCGTCGGCGTGGTGACGCCGGCCGCCACGCTCGCCGTGCTTCGGGCGGGCTATCGGCCGGTGTGGCATCCGAGCGCGGCTTGACCGGCGCGCGCCGGCGTCGCATGGATCGGCGATGCGCGCCAACTACCGCATGCAGCGGCTTTTCGTGACCGGCGACCTCGCGGCCGGCAGGCCCGTGGGGATCGAGCCCGCGCAGGTCCACTACATCGTGAACGTGATGCGCATGGCGGCGGGCAGTGAACTGCTGGTGTTCAACGGCCGCGACGGCGAGTGGCTGGCGCGGGTCGCGGAGACGGGAAAGCGCGCCGTCAGGATCGAGGCGGTCGAGCAGACCCGCCCGCAGCCGCCCAGGCCGGACCTCGTCTACTGCTTCGCGCCAATCAAGCAGGGGCGGCTCGACTATCTCGTCCAGAAGGCGGTGGAGATGGGCGCCGGCGTGCTGCAACCGACGATCACGCAGCACACGCAGGTTCCCAGGATCGGGCTCGACCGGCTACGCGCCAACGCCGTCGAGGCGGCCGAGCAGTGCGGCGTGCTCGCCCTGCCCGAATTGCGGGAAGCGGAAAGGCTGGAACGGCTGCTGGCGGGCTGGGACAGGGAGCGGCGGCTGGTCTTCTGCGACGAGGATTCGTCCACCGACAACCCGCTGCCTGCCTTGCAGGCCGTCACCGAGACGAGGGTCGGGCTGCTCGTCGGACCGGAGGGCGGCTTCGCGGAGGAGGAACGGCGCATGCTGCGCGCGCTGCCCTTCGTCACCGCCATCCCGCTCGGCCCGCGCGTCCTGCGCGCCGACACGGCGGCCGTCGCCGCGCTGGCCCTGATCCAGGCGACGCTCGGCGACTGGCAGCGTGCGGGTGCGTCCTTCGAGGCCCGTTTCGCGGACACCTCAGGATGAGGGAAGTAAGCGGTAACGATCCTCATCCTGAGGTGCCCGCCTTAAGCGGGCCTCGAAGAACGCACCACAACATCCATTGATCGAAGGCTCAGCTTTTTTCGCTTGATCGGCACGGGCAGGATCGTCCATCACACGCGCGCGGCCGAAGACCGCCGGAGAAGGACTTTCATGGCGCGCGACACGACCGATTTCCGGCCGATCGAGGGAATGGACGAGCTGGTCGCCTATCTCGCGCAGGGCTGCAAGCCGCGCGAGGCGTGGCGGATCGGCACCGAGCACGAGAAATTCCCTTTCTATGTCGACGGCCACGGGCCCGTGCCTTACGAGGGCGAGCGCGGCATCCGCGCCCTGCTCGACGGCATGCAGCAGAAGCTCGGCTGGGAGCCGATCCTCGACGACGGACGAATCATCGGCCTGGTCGGGCCGACCGGCCAGGGAGCCATCAGCCTGGAGCCGGGCGGCCAGTTCGAGCTGTCGGGCGCGCCGCTGGAGACCGTCCACCAGACCTGCCGCGAGGGCAACGCGCATCTGGCGCAATTGCGCGAGATCGCCGAGCCGATGGGCATCCGCTTCCTCGGGCTCGGCGGCAGCCCGAAATGGACGCTGGCCGAGACGCCGCGCATGCCGAAATCGCGCTACGAGATCATGACGCGCTACATGCCCAAGGTCGGCTCCAAGGGCCTCGACATGATGTACCGCACCTGCACCATCCAGGTGAATCTCGACTTCGAGAGCGAGGCGGACATGCGCCGCAAGATGCAGGTGTCGCTCAAGCTGCAGCCGCTCGCCACCGCGCTGTTCGCCAACTCGCCCTTCACCGAGGGAACGCCCAACGGCCTGCAAAGCTGGCGCGGCGACATCTGGCGCGACACCGACAACCGGCGCGCCGGCATGCCGGCTTTCTGCTTCTCGCCCGACTTCGGCTTCGCCGACTATGTCGAATGGGCGCTCGACGTGCCGATGTACTTCGTCATCCGCGACGGCCGCTACCACGACATGACGCACATGACCTTCCGCCAGTTCATGAACGGCGCGGCGCACAATGCGGTGCCGGACGGCATGCCGACCCTGGGCGACTGGACGAATCACCTGTCCACCCTGTTCCCGGACGTGCGGCTGAAACGCTTCCTGGAGATGCGCGGCGCGGACGGCGGGCCGTGGCGGCGCATCTGCGCCCTGCCCGCCTTCTGGGTCGGCCTGCTCTATGATGCCGAGGCGCTGGACGCTGCCGAGGCGCTGACGCGCGACTGGACCTACGAGGAGGCGCTGGCGATGCGCGACGCCGTGCCCGAACAGGGCATCGGCACGCCGTTCCGCTCCACGACGCTGCGCGAGATCGGCCGCGAGACGCTGGCCATCTCGCGCGCGGGCCTCAAGCGCCGCGACAGGAAGAACCGCGACGGCTACGACGAGACCAGCTTCCTCAACACGCTGGACGAGGTGGTGGCGCGCGGCACCACCAGCGCCGAGGAGATGGTGGCGGCCTACCACATGCGCTGGGGCGGCTCGATCGAGCCGGCCTTCCTCGAATACGCCTATTGAGGCCTGATCTTCATCTTCCGAATCAGAATCCGGCGGCGTGCGTAAGCCGCTGATCCCGAATCGCCTTTTCGTGTCCCCCGGCGGCGGAAATGCCTCTTCTTCTCGGCGGTGAAAGGACGTACGCTCCTCCAGCCAAGCGCGAGGAGGAGAAAAAATGCTTCCGCTTTTCGAGATGCTCGCCAACGCCCAGAACGGCAACGGCATGGAGGCGCTGGCGCGCCAGTTCGGCATCAGCCAGCGCCAGGCGCAGGATGCCGTCGAGGCGCTCATGCCGGCCTTCAGCCAGGGGCTGAAACGCAGCACGGCCGATCCCTACGGCATCGGCTCGTTCCTGTCGGCGCTCTCCAGCGGCCAGCACGCCAAGTATTTCGAGGATGCGGGCGCGGCCTTCTCGCCGCAGGGCATGGCGGAGGGCAACGGCATCCTCGGCCACCTGTTCGGCTCCAAGGAGCTGTCGCGCGCCGTCGCCGGACAGGCGGCGCAGGCGACGGGCCTCAGCCAGGACTTGCTGAAGCAGATGCTGCCGGCCATCGCCGCCATGCTGATGGGCGGGCTGTTCAAGCAGTCGAACAGCCAGTTGCAGGCCGGCGGCTTCGGCGGATCGGGCAATCCGCTCGGCGACATCATCGAGCAGATGATGCGGCAGGGCGGCATGGGAGGAGGAGCGCCCGCGCCACGGCAGTCCCCCCAGCCGGACGCGCCTGCCGACAACCCGTTCGGCAAGATCCTGGAGGGCATGTTCGGCGGTGGGCAATCGTCGCCGGCCCCCGGTCAAGGCGCGAATCCAATGGGGAACAATCCGTGGGGAAAGATGCTGGAGGACATGATGCGCGGCGGCGAGAGCGCGCGCCAGCAGCGCCCGACGCCGGGCGGACAGCCGCAAGGCACCCGGCCTCAAAACCCGATGGGCGACAATCCGCTGGGAAAGATTTTCGAGGAGATGATGCGCGGCGGGCAGGCGCGGCAGCAGCCGCCCGAGCCGGCTCCGGAGGCTCCGCAGCCGCGCGCCAACCCGTCGGGGCGGCCGCGCAACCCCTATGACGATCTGTTCGGCCGCATGTTCGAGACCGGCGCCAAGCAGCGCGACGAGTACCAGAAGGGCGTGGAGGACATTTTCGACAAGTTCTCGAAAGGCCTCGACCGGTATCGCTGAGCGGTCGTCGGGCCAGCGCAAAAAGCCCGGCCCCTTTCGGGACCGGGCAGCAGGCAGGCGGCCGGCGGGGGAACGCTGGCGGTGTGGGATGCCTGCGTGATCGCGTTCAGCCGAGCCGCGCGGCGCCGTCCAGCTCGCGCGCCCGCAGCCTGACCAGCGTGCCGAGATGCGTCGTCGGGTCGCCGCCGCCGGCGAGATCGACGGCGACGCTGAGATCGGACCGGCGCAGGCCGATGTCGGCCAGCTCGATATCCGTCATGTCGCCGAGGCGGTAGAAGGCGCGGCGGTTCTGCCAGGCGCGGTAGTTGCGGACCACGACGCTGACCAGGCGCGCCGTGATGGCCGGGCGCGTGGCGGCATGGCCGGCCGCCGGGCTGCGGGCTGCGTGATCGAAGGTGGTCATCGTTCTCTCCTTGGCCTTGCCGCGAACCGACCCGCCCGGCGGCCCCGCTCAGGAGCACCGGCGTTGACGTCGTCCGCCTTGGGTTGACGCTGCGACAGTGCGCGCGTTCGATTGATTTATCCAACGAATGTTTTTAATCTTTAGCATCAACAAAGATGATAGGCTTTGCCATGGCCGCGCCCCTCGATCTCGACCAGCTCCAGACATTCATCACCATTTCCGATACGGGCAGCTTCACCCGCGCGGCAGAGGCCGTCCACCGCACGCAATCGGCCGTTTCGATGCAGATGCGGCGTCTCGAGGAACGCATCGGCAAGCCGCTCTTCGAGAAGGACGGGCGCAGCAACCGGCTGACGGAGGAAGGCGAGAAGCTCCTGTCCTATGCGCGGCGCATGATCCATCTCAACCGCGAGACGCTGGCCGCCTTCGACGACCGCGCGCTGGAGGGGACGATCCGCATCGGCACGCCCGACGACTATGCCGACCGCTTCCTGCCCGAGATCATGGCGCGCTTCGTGCGCTCCAACCCGCGCGTCGACCTGACGGTGATCTGCGAGCCGACGGCCGGGCTCGTCGAGCACATAAGGCGCGGCAATCTCGACCTCGCGCTGGTGACGCATCACGAGCAGATCGGACCGGCCGAGGTGGTGCGGCGCGAGCCCCTTTTGTGGGTCTCCTCGGCCAATCATGCGGTGCACGAGGAGGAGGTGCTGCCGCTGGCCGTCGGCCGTCCCAACTGCATCTGGCGGCAGGCGGCCTGCGATGTTCTCGACGGCATGGAGCGCGACTACCGCATCCGTTTCGTTTCCTTCTCGGCCACCGTCGTGGCGGCCGCGGTGCTGTCGGGCCTCGCCGTTTCGGTGCTGCCGGAATGCGCGCTGAGGCCCGGCATGCGGGTACTGGGCGAGGCGGACGGCTTCGGCGCCCTGCCCGACTGCGGGATCGGCATCATGCGCGGCCATACCTCGCAGCCCGAGGTCGTCGACGCGATCGCGCGCCACATCACGGAAAGCCTGGACAACATCTCCATGCCGGTGATCGAGGACGGCGGCGGTTTCGATTTCGCCGCGCACGCCTTTTCCCGCCTGAAGCGGTCGAGGCCGGCGAGCCTGTCGCCAAGCTGGTAGCCGCCGATGCCCCTTGGCCGATGCCCTTGACGGAAAGGGCGGGAGCCGGCACCACCCTTGCATGAGCGACTCCTTTTCCGAAACCCGGCCCGACGCGCGCGGCAACGCCGCCGAATTCACCGTCAGCGAAATCTCGTCGGCGCTGCGCCGCACGGTCGAGGACGCGTTCGGCAATGTGCGGGTGCGCGGCGAGATATCCGGCTATCGCGGGCCGCATTCGTCGGGCCATGCCTATTTCAGCCTCAAGGACGACCGCTCGCGGCTGGAAGCCGTCATCTGGAAGATGACCTTCTCGCGGCTGCGCTTCAAGCCCGAAGAGGGCATGGAGGTGATCGCGTCGGGCAAGCTCACCACCTATCCGGGCTCGTCGAAATACCAGATCGTCATCGACAATCTGGAGCCGGCAGGCGCCGGCGCGCTGATGGCGCTGCTGGAGGAGCGCAAGCGCCGGCTGCAGGCGGAAGGGCTGTTCGAGGCGGCGCGCAAGCGGCCGCTGCCCTACATGCCGCGCGTGATCGGCGTCGTCACCTCGCCGACCGGCGCGGTGATCCGCGACATCATCCACCGCATCAAGGACCGCTTTCCGCTGCATGTCGTGGTGTGGCCCGTGCGCGTGCAGGGCGAGACCTGCGGCGCGGAGGTGACGGCCGCCGTCGCCGGCTTCAACGCGCTGCCGGGCGACGGCGCGCTGCGCCGCCCGGACGTGCTGATCGTGGCGCGCGGCGGCGGCAGCCTGGAGGACCTTTGGGGCTTCAACGACGAGGCGCTGGCGCGCGCGGTCGCCGCTTCCGCCATCCCGGTGATCTCGGCGGTCGGCCACGAGACCGACTGGACGCTGGTCGACTTCGTCTCCGACCGGCGCGCGCCGACGCCGACGGGCGCGGCCGAGATGGCGGTGCCGGTGCGGGCCGAGCTGGAGGCGATGCTGGCCGGCTTCGGCGCGCGGCTGAAGGCCTGCACCTCGCGCCACATCGACCGCAAGCGCCAGGCGGTCCGGGCCGCCGCCCGCGCCCTGCCCTCGCCGGATTCGCTGCTGGCGCTGCCCCGCCGACGGCTCGACGAGGCGGGCAGCCGCCTGCAGCGGGCGCTGGTCACGGGCACCGAGCGCCAGCGGGCGCGGCTCGACGCCGTCAAGCTGGCGCCCGCGACGCTGTCGCGGCGCATCGGCGAAGGCGGACGGCGGGTCGAGCGCGACCTC
>JAPUFC010000073.1 GCA_027492275.1 Mesorhizobium sp.
GAAATCGCCGACGAACATGCCGGAGACCCAGGTGAAGTAGCGCTCTATCATCGGCTTGTCGAAGCCGTATTCCTCTCGCAGATACTCGATGCGGGCGGTGTCGACCGCCTCGCCCTGCGCGCGCAGCTCCGCCATGTAGCTTTCGAAGAAGTCGCCGGGCGGCGCCTCGATGATGAGGAAGACCAGCGCGCTGGTGATCACCAGCGTCGGTATCATCATCAGGATGCGGCGGAAGATGTAGTACAGCATCTGTCGCTACTTGCCGTCCATCCAGAAGGCGTCCATCTCGTAGACGCCGAAATAGGCGTAGGGCTCGAAGCTCGATATGCCCTCGTCCGGCACGTTGTGGAGGCGGTTCGACACCACCACCGGCACCAGCGTCGCCGTCACGATGCCGATGGAGAACACCTGGTCGGCCTGGATATCGAGGATCTCGTCCCATATCCTGCGCTTGGCGTCCTCGTCGGCGGCGAGCATCCACTCGGCCTGCAACTCCACCAGCCGCGCGGCCTTCGGGTCCTCGATCTTCTCGCCCGCCTTGCCCTGGGTGAACACATAGTTGCCCCAGGCGGGCCACTGGAGGTTGTAGGGATCGGCCGGCACGAATTCCTTCGGGTTCCAGTCCGGCGTCGGCGCGCCGTTGTCGACGCCGGCCCACACCGACATGATGATCTCGCCGGCGCCGATGCGCGAGCGGAAGATGTCGCGCTGGCTGGTGCGCGTCAGAAGCTTCACGCCGAGCTTGGACCAGGAGTCGCGCACGAGCTCGAGCACGTCGGTCTCCATCGTGCTCTCGCCGGTCGTCTCCACGATCAGGTTCATCGGCTTGCCGCTCGGGAACTGGCGCAGTCCGCCCGGCCCCCGCTTCAATCCGATCTCGTCCAGCAGCGCGTTGGCCTGGTCGAGATCGAAGCCGGCGTAAGCGGTGGCCAGCTCCTCGCGCCACAGCGGGCTACCGGGGATCACGGTGTTGGCGCTCACCTGCGCCAGCCCGCTGAACAGCGCCTCGTTGATCTCGGAGCGGTCGATGCCCAGCGACAGCGCGCGGCGGAAACGCACGTCCCGGAACACGGCGCGCCAATCGGGATCGACGGAGTTGAGGTTGGGATAGAGCGCCACCGCCGAGCCCTTGCCGACCGTCCACAGCTTGACCGAGTAACCGTTGCGCTTCTCGCCCTCCTTCAGGAAGGTGTAGTCGGAGAAACGCAGGTAGCGCTCCTGCAGGTCGGCCTCCCCCGACCCGACCTTGGCGGGGATGATCGAGCCCTCGGCGATGCTCAGCACCACGCGGTCGAGATAGGGAAGCTGGACGCCGTTCTGGTCGACCTTGTGATAGTAGGGATTGCGGTCGAAGACGAAGCGTTCGGACGGCGGCCTGGTGGTGTTCATCCACGGCTGCAGCGTCGGCAGATCGGGATTTTCCGGCCGGTAGCTGCGCGCCTTGCGGATCTGCAGCGACTGCCAGTCCTTCACCTTCTCGGCCTTCACCATGGCGTCGAGCGCCTGGGCGTCGGCGTATTTGGCGTGGAACTTCTTGAGATAGGCGGAGGCCGAATAGACGTCCAGCGGCCTTGCGCCGGCCAGCGCCGTCAGGAACATCGGATTCGGCGTCGCCCACGTGTAGCGGACCGTCAGCGGATCGACGACCTCGAACTTCGGCAGCTCGCCGCCGGCATAGAGCGCCGGATCGATGCCGCCACGCGCCATTTCGGGGCTGACGATGACGTCCTCCCACTGGTAGCGGAAGTCCTCCGCGGTGAAGGGCGAGCCGTCCGACCATCTGTGGCCGGGCCGGATGTGCAGGGTGAAGACCTTGTTGCCCTCGTTCTCGTAGCCGGCGAGGATATCCGGCTCCAGCTCCAGCTTGCGGTTGAAGCCGACGAGGCGCGCATAGCCATAGACGGTCATCATGCGCAGGTCGTTCTGCTCGGCCATCAGCATGCGCAGCGTGCCGCCGCGCTTGCCCGGCTCGCGCCCGGTCTCGGCGTCCACGACGACCTTGCGCGGCTCGTCGGGCAGCCGCTGCGCCTCCGGCGGGAGCGCGCCGGACGAGACCTTCGCGGCCAGCAGCGGCGCCTCCTCGGCAAGGGCGGGAGGTGCCAGCAGGGCCAGCAGGAGGGAAAGCACCGGCAAGGCTCTCATGCGTAAAGCTCCCTGTGGTCGACGCTGGGGCTCGCCAGCACGTGGTGGCCGTCCCCCAGCTCGATCTGTCTGACATTGTCGCCGCGGAAGGCGGCCGGCCAGTTCGTCGGGTCCGAGGACCCTTTCAGCACCAGCTCGTCCAGCACCAGCGGCCGGTCGAGGTCGGCGAAGGGCACCGCCTTCAGCAGGGCGCGCGTGTAGGGGTGCGCCGGGGCGCGGAAGATCTGCTCGGACGGGCCGATCTCCACCAGCCGGCCGGAGGCCATCACCGCCACCCGCTCGGCCATGTACTTCACCACGGCCAGATTGTGGGCGATGAACAGATAGGTCAGGCCCATCTCGGCCTGCAAATCCTTCAGCAGGTTGAGCACCTGCGCCTGCACCGAGACGTCGAGCGCGGAAACGGGCTCGTCGAGGATCAGCAGGTCGGGGTTCATGGCCAGCGCGCGGGCGATGCCGATGCGCTGGCGCTGGCCGCCCGAAAAGCTGTGCGGATAGCGGCCCAGCGCATTCTCGGCCAGCTCGACCGCGCGCAGCAGCTCCCTGGCGCGCTCGGTCTGCGTGGCGCGGTTGCCCTGGCCGTGGATCTGCATCGGCTCGCGCAGGATATCGCCCACGGTCATGCGCGGCGACAGCGAGCTGACCGGGTCCTGGAACACCATCTGCATGCGCGGGCGGAATTCCTTCAGCGCCCGCTCGTCCAGTTTCAGCACGTCGGTCCGCGTGACGCCGTCGTCGAAGATGACCTTGCCGGAATCGGCCGTGACGGCACGCGTCAGCATCTTGCTAACCGTCGTCTTGCCGCTGCCGCTCTCGCCGACCAGCCCCAGGCATTCGCCGCGCCGGATGGTGAAGCTGACATCGTCGACGGCCCGGATGACGCGCGTCTTGCCGCCGAACAGCGAGGCCCTTCGCAGCACGTAGGACTTGCTCAGCCCGCGCACCGTCAGAAGCGGCCTGTCGGCGGGCTGGTCGCGCTTCGGCGCCTCGCCCGCCCCCTGCGGCCGCTTGCCGCCGCGCAGCGCCACCAGCCGCTGGTCCGGCGCCATCTCGAAATGCGGCGCGGCGTTGAGCAGAGCCTTCAGGTACTGGTGGCGCGGCTGGCGGAAGATCGGCTCGACCGGACCGGCCTCCATGACCTGCCCGTCATACATGACGACGACCTCGTCGGCCATGTTGGCGACCACGCCGAGATCGTGGGTGATGAGCAGCACCGCCATGCCGAGCTTGGCCTGGAGGTCCTTGAGCAGCTTGAGGATCTGCGCCTGCACCGTGACGTCGAGCGCCGTCGTCGGCTCGTCGGCGATGAGCAGCGCCGGCCGGCAGATCAGCGCCATGGCGATCATGGCGCGCTGGCGCAGCCCGCCCGACATCTCGAACGGATACATGTCGTAGGCGCGGCGCGGATCGGGGAAGCCGACGAGGCCCAGAGTCTCCTCCGTGCTGTCGCGCAGCCCACTGCGCGACAGGCCCTCACCCAGCGCGTGGATGCGCAGGCTCTCCTCCACCTGGTTGCCGACCGAGTGGACCGGCGACAGGGAGGACATCGGCTCCTGGAAGATCATCGAGATCTGCGAGCCCTGGAGCGAGCGCAGCTTCGCCCCGCGGTCGGGCAGCGCGGCCATGTCGACCACCTCGCCCCTGTTGGAGCGGAAGGCGATGCTGCCGGCCGTGATGGCGCCGTTGCGGGGCAGGATGCGCAGGATCGACTGCGCCGTCACCGACTTGCCGGAGCCGGACTCGCCCACCACGGCCGTGACCGCGCCGGCGCAGACGCGGAACGAGACGCCCTTGACGACCTCGACGGGCGAGCCGTTCACGTCGAAGGCGACCCGCAGGCCGCTGACGCGCAATACCTCGCCATCCTTCAGTGCAACGTTCCCCAAAACGCCCTTCACCTTCCTCGGCCTCCCTGCCCTTTCGTCTTTCGGGCAGTTCGGGTCGGTCCGTCACCCGCTCTTCGTCTTCTCAACTCCGCATCATGTTCTCGGCCGCCTCGGCGTAGCCTCCGCCAGCTCCGTCCAGGAAATGGAAATGGGTGTCGGACATCACAGAAGGCACGTAACAGGTCAGGATCGCGCTGTCCTGGATGCACAGGCCGAAGCGAACCGTTCCGGCGTCCCGCTCCCTCCCCAGGAAATCGGTCACCCGTTTCAGTTCGGCCTCGTCCAGCGAAACCGTAACACGCAGTCCATCCTGGAATTTTCTATAGTCCGTGTTCAGAGAAGTAAATTCCTTGTAGCGCACCGGATCGAAGCTGCCCACACGCATTCCGGTGCGGAACAGGAACCAGGCGAACAGCGTGAAGAGCGCGAGCGCGAGCCTGCGCAGGACGAGCGGCCGCGCGGAATCGCCTGCGCGCGCCTCCAGCTCCAGCGTGTCCGGCGGCCACTTCGCCTCGAGCCGGCGGCCCGAATCGGCTGGCGAGCCGTCGCCGCGCAGGCCGGTGCCGGTGAGGTCGAGAAGCCGGCGGCCACGGTCCGGGAAGACATCCTCGGCGCCCGGCAGCGGCTCCATGATGATGGAGACGATCTTCTCGCCTTCCGAGCGGATCGGCGACCAGCGGCAAGACAGGCCCGTCAGGTCCGGCCGCGCGCCGGGCGGGGCCGGCTCGACGGCGAACTCGCCGGCCTTCATGCGGCTCTCCGCCCAGCTCAGCCCGCCGCCGCGAAAGGCGTAGTTCGTGACCGAGGCCGAGACGGGCGAAGCCTGCACCGATAGGTCCTTGCCGGCCGCCCGCACCGCGGCGACGGGCACCAGCGCGGCGCGCAGCGTCAGGCCGAGCTCGTCGCGCGCCCAGGCGGCGGTGCGCGCCAGGATGTCCTCGACCGCCGCGCGTTCGGCCGGCGCGCACAGGATGGCGCCGCCGTCGCCGCCGAAGATATAGGGCACGTCGCGGGTGCCCAGCCCGTTCATCAGCGCGCTGATGGCGGCGACGCCGGCCATGTTGACCGCCTTGTACTGGCCGGCGGCGATCGCCTTGCGCGAGCTGACCACGTCGGTGACGGCGATGAACCAGTCGTCGGGCACCGGCCGGTAGAGCCCGTCGTCGAGCACGCCCTGGAATTCGCCGGCGACCGGCAAGGCCCTCGTAAAAAGCGCAGTCTGGTTTTCCACGCCATGTCCTCGTCCTGGCCGGACCATGGCACGAAGTCGGCCGCGTTGCCACGCACCATTGATGACGGTCCCGCGCGATCGAGAATTCAGATATGATCGGACAGGCCTTAAAAAATCCTCGGGCAGGAACCACATAGAGGCCGCCGCACCGAATCGCTTAACAGGTCTTCATGACAACCAGACAACTCGTCACCGAGATCAACGACTGGCTGATGGACCAGGCGTTGAGCGAAACGGACATGGTTTCGCTGTTCGAAGGCCTGTGCAGGCGGCTTTATGCCATCGGCATCCCCATCACGCGGGCCCGTCTCATGTGGCCGACGCTGCATCCGCTTTTCCAGGCGGAGACGATCCTTTGGGCAAATGGCTCGGCCACGGAATTCGAGCAGTTCCAGCATCAGGACGTCGAGTCGCCGGAATGGCTCGCAAGCCCGATGAAATACATGTTCGACAACGAAATGACGATGTTGCGCCGTCCTCTCGAAGGGCCGGAGCGGCTGATCGATTTTCCGATCCTTCAGGAGTTGGTCGCGCAGGGCATGACCGACTACATCGCCGCCTACACGTCGTTGGCGATGAACCCTCAGAACGGGCGCAAGACAAAACTCGGCATCATCGTCACCTGGGCGTCGAACCAGCCCGGCGGCTTCAGCGACGAATCCCTGGAGGCGATGGAACGTATCCAGAGGCGCTTCGCCGTCGCCTGCAAGACGGTCATCCAGGCGCGTATCGCCAAGAACATCACCGTCACCTATCTCGGCAAGGACGCCGGCGCGCAGGTGCTGGCCGGCTCGATCCGGCGCGGCGACGGCAGCGAGACCGAGGCCGTGGTCTGGTACAACGACCTGCGCAACTCCACCGCGCTGGCCGACACCATGGCCGGGGCCGACTTCATCCAGTTGCTCAACACCTATTTCGACTGCACCGCTTCCCCGGTGATCGAGGCCGGCGGCGAGGTGCTCGACTTCATCGGCGACGGAGTGCTGGCGATCTTCCCGTATCGCGACGAGGCGGGGCGCGCGGCTGCGATCACCGCCGCCACCGTGGCGTTGCGGCATGTGCTGGAGGGGCGCGACAGGCTGAACGCCGCGCGCATGGAGGAAGGCCTGTTTCCGCTGCGTTTCGGCATCGGCCTGAACACCGGCAAGGTCATGTTCGGCAATATCGGCGTGCAGCAGCGGCTCACCTTCTCCGTCATCGGCCCGACCGTGAACGAGGTCTGCCGCATCGAATCGCTCACCAAGGCGACGGGCACCGACGCGCTGGTCACCGGAACCATCGCGAGCCTCAACCCGGAATGCTGGCAAAGCATCGGGCGGCAGCGGCTGAACGGCGTCGCGCAGGAGATCGAGCTGTTCGCGCCGGCCTCCTCGATTCTGGCGCCGGCGATCGAGATCGACGCGATCCGGGCACCGACGCCGGCGAAGAACTGACGGCGGCCGTCAGGGATTGGCCGGCGCCTCGCGCGGCCGTTTGCGACCAGAATTCTGTACGAAAGCGGCCGCCCGCGGCAAGTCCCGTCTCAGGTCCGCCCGGTCAGCCACAGACCGGCCCACAGCGCCGCGAAGCCGGCCAGGTTGCCGAGCAGGAGCAGGTTCATGCGCCGGCGCAGGCATTGCGTCTCGGCGTCGCGCGCCACCTTCCGGTTGGCGACGGTGTGCAGGATCATCGCCTTTCGCGGCACGCCGGTGCGGTTCACGAGGTCCGGCGAGCGGGCCTCGATGCGGTAGCTCAGCCGGATGGCCATGATGAAGACGGCGACCATCGCCACCCCCCAGAAACCGGTCACGAGCGCGAACACCATGTCGCCCGGCATCACGCCTCCCCAAGCCAGACCCGGGCGACCATGCCAAACTTTCAGGTCCGTGCAAACCCGGCGATAACCATCTTGCCGAAAACACGCCGCCGTTAACGCGGACGATATCGAAGCGTGGGAGGGTCGCGGCGTGACATCGTTCCCGTTTCGCGGCATGCCGACAGAAAAGCCCATCAACAGCAGCGCCCGCCGGCTCCTGCTCGTGATCCGCAGCGCCTACTGGATCGCGCTGGCGATCGTCGCCGCCATGACGATGGCCTCCTACATCCTCCTGCAGCAGATGATGGCGGCGCAGCAGGCCGATTCGGAGCTGCTGTCGCTCGCCTCGGCGCAGCGCGCGCTGTCCCAGCGCATCATCCTGCTCGCCCGCGCCGCTGACGACATGCCGGCGTCGCGTCAGCCGGAGATGATCTCGACGCTGAGGCAGGTCACGGCCGACTTCGAGAGGAACTACGACGAACTGCTGCGGCGCACCGATGCGGAGCCCTTTTCCGACGCGCGCCCCGGTGCCGGCACGATCCAGGACATCCTCTATTCCGGCCCCTACCACCTCGACTTCTTCTCGGTCAGCCTGATCGCCAATAGCTGGCGCTTCGTCTCCGCCTTCGACATGGACGGCAACGCGCCCCGGGGCTCGACGACCTATCTGGGCGGCCCCGAACTCGCCGAGCTGGACGAGACGGTGGCGGCAGCGACGCTCGCCGGCTACACGGCGCTCGGCCAGCGGATCGACGCCTTCGCCAGCGCCCGGCTCGAGCGCATGCTGAACCTGCACCGCCTGCTCTTCTTCGCCACCATCGGCGTCATCGTCCTCGTGGCCGTGTTCATCTTCCGGCCGACCTCCAACATGGTGCTGCGCGAGACGGACGAACTCACCGACGCGCGCAACGCCATGGCCTTCATCGCGGAGCACGATTCGCTGACCGGCCTTCACAACCGCAGCTACCTCAAGGACCATTTCGACCAGATCCTGCGCGCCGCCGGCGACCAGGGGCAAAGCGTGGCGGCGGTGCAGATCGACCTCGACCGCTTCAAGCAGATCAACGACGCCTTCGGCCATTCGGGCGGCGATCACGTCCTCGTCACCACGGCGGCGCGCATGCGGGCCGCCTGCCGTCCCGTCGATCTCTGCGTGCGGCTGGGCGGGGACGAGTTCATCGTGCTGCTGATCGGCCCCACCGGCGACGACGTGGCCAGGATGACACGGCGCCTGCTGTCCGCCGTCAACGAGCCGATCGAGTTCGAGGGGCAGACCGTCAGGCCCGGCGCCAGCGCCGGCGTCGCCGTCTTCCCGGCCGAGGCGGCCAATGCGCGGGAACTGATCGTCAACTCGGACCTCGCGCTCTACGCGGCCAAGCGGCAGGGCGGCGACAGCATGGCGCTGTTCTCGGGCGACCTCAGGCGCGAGCTCGAGCTGAACCAGGAAATCGAGCAGGACCTTCGCGGTTCGATCGAGACCGGCTCCTTCGACGTCCATTTCCAGCCGCAGATCGCGCTCGGCGGCGGCAAGGTGGTCGGGGTGGAGGCCCTGGTGCGCTGGAACCA
>JAPUFC010000074.1 GCA_027492275.1 Mesorhizobium sp.
CTGGTCGGCGTCGACGTCGGCATGACGGGCGTGTTCGTCGGCGTGCTGGTCGGTGTCGCAGTCGGGGTTTGCTGCGCAAACGCCGGTACGCCGACAATGGAAACCGCGACCAACAAGGTCGCGGATACGGTCAACCGTTTAAGGTGTCCGGCTATCACGGCCGTGATCTCCACGCCAAAAGCAAAAATCCACCAGCCTGCGTCGCCAACAGCAACAAGCCGTATGCGATCGACGCAAGTACGATCTTGTCCTGATATATCCCCATACTATCAAATGCCTGCACGAGTGTGAACTCGCGTATTCCCCATCCGGCGATGGAAAACGGCAACACCGATGTGAGCAGCACGCCCGACATGATCGCCACGGTCGGCATGATCGGAAGGTCGATGCCCAGTCCGTGCGCCATGATCAGAAATATTGCAATGTTGGCGGCATGGCCAGCCACGGCCAGCAGCAGCAATAAGCCCCCCCGACGAAACGACAGCATGAGCCAAAAAGATCTGCAGAGCTCTCGAAACCGGTCGCCAGCGAGAACAATGGCGAGGACGGCCAAGGCTACCGCCACGAGGGACGCCAATGCCAACATTGCCGGCCCGCTCAGCGCCATGCCGATGACCGGCCACGTGGCGAGAC
This sequence comes from Mesorhizobium sp., assembly GCA_027492275.1. Taxonomy (GTDB): domain Bacteria; phylum Pseudomonadota; class Alphaproteobacteria; order Rhizobiales; family Rhizobiaceae; genus JAPUFC01. The sequence continues at coordinate 634 of JAPUFC010000074.1, forward strand.
AAATGAGGGCAAGCGCCGCCAGCCCATATATCCGATCCATGACGACCGACTCGCCGGCTTTCAGCATGGGCAGGCCACGACGCGCCAGCATGGAGATGCGCAGGACATCGCCGCCCACCACCGACGGCAGCACCTGATTGACCGCCAGCGCCAGCCAGGTCGCCCGGATGAACGAGCCCAGTCCCGGGGTGGATGCGCCGTCACCATTCCGCATTGAAACGAGCAGTTGCCAACGCCAGGCCAGCAGCCAGACAAGCAAGCCGGAAAGCACGAGGCAGAGGCCGATCGATGCAGGGGAAACCGCCAGCAACTGGCGCCATTCCAGCTTTTCGGGCGCAAAATAGAGCGCCGCCGCAAGCAGAGCGACCGAGAACGCGACCCTGACTACGATCCCCAACGGCTGCCGGCCAGACAGCTTGCCGCCCGGACGCGTCGATGCGAGGTCGTTGTGGGTTGCCGCGATCGTCACGGTCAGAAAGTTTTAACGAGCTTGAAAGCCGCGTCGGCACCCTGAAAACCGTCCTCGCCCGCAAACACGCCCGTCGTCAGGGACAATTTTCCGGAAGGAATGTCGATGTCGACGCCAACGCCCAAACGACCGAACAAAGACTGGTTCTCATAGTCGATGCCGATGACCTCGCCCTTGTTGTCGAAGAGGCTCAGATATCCTGTCGCCTGGACATAGGGCGTGTAGCCGCCCATCTTCTTGCCGAGCTTCAAATCGGCAAGCGCGGTGAAAATCGTCGTTTCGAAAGAGTCGACATTGGCAAAGGGCAGTCCGCTCGAATATTCGACGTAACCGTCATTCTGCTGATGCACGACCCTGACGCCGCCGCCATAATCGAGGAAGAAACTTCCACCGTCATAGAGCCCGTGTAACTGGGCATCGATCATGTAGCGGATCGCGTCGTATTCGCCTTGATACTGTCCGAAAGACCGCGTCGTCTCGTAGTTCAGCCATTCGACGCCGCCAAGAACCGACAGGTCCAATGTGTCGTTGAGCCGGAAGATGCCGCCGATAAGGGCGCCGACGCCCTTATTGTCCAGGGTGCCGTTGTTGTAGTGCAGGTCGCCATTGCCGGTCTCGGCGATCAGCGCGGTCAGGAGCGTCGCGGAAGGGCCGAGCGACTTGGCGATGACCAGGCTGCCGAAGGCAGAGGTGAAGTCGAAATCATAGCCCTTGGGCGAACCCTCTATGTAGCGAACCCCACCGCCGAACGAGATGCCCCACTCGCACGGGTGCCGCATCTCAGCGGCATTGGGGTCGCGGACGAAATTCTGGCAGGATTCGAAAATCGCGGCATCGCGAGCCGTGCTCATGGCGGTGTCCAGGATCGACGATGAAACCGCTCCGTCGATCAGGGGCTGAACCGCAGACGACGAACCCGGGACATTGCGCGCCTGCGCCGGGGAAAGCAGAAGCAGAGAAACGAGGATCGCGGAAAAGACCGCAAGGAGACTCGCCTGAAGGACTTCACCGCGTGAAGAAAGCCTCGCCATAGTCGAGAATCCGGTTGCCGCTGCGGCACAGCATAATCGAGCGCCACTTCACAAAGAAGGGGCAGAAACACCACAGTTGGGACTTTTTATCTCGACGATCATGGCATTTCCGCTACGCACCAAGACATCGCCGAGCTGTTCGAATACGGTTCGGTCGAGGTCGGGAAATTTTTCCTGCTCGATACTTCCGATCGCGACGTGAGTGACGCCATGCGACCGCACGAACGCGCAGGCCTCCGCGACGGTTCTCGAACGATAGAAGGCAGCTATTTCGTCGGCGCGGCGGAACACCATGCCAGGGTCACCGCGCCACAGCCATTCGTGGCCTGACCAGCCGAGCAGCGTCGGAACGCCCGACATCGCGGACAGCCTCGCGGCTTCGGTGAAACTGTCTCCCGAAGTCTCCACCATCAGGATGCGACGTTCCGGAGGCTGTGCTCTCAGCCAGTCCAGAAGCGGCCGGTCGTCAGGACGTTGACGGTCGAGGAACCCCAACCCGTCGAGCGTGTACTGGCGGGTCGACATGCCGCGCAGCCCGCCAAGCGAGTATTCGGCGTAGGAAATCGGCGCCAGCAGCGGGATGGCGATCATTGCACCGAGGAGGGAGACCGCGATCCTGCGGCTTCCGAGGAGCAGCCCGACCAGGATGAAACCTGCCAGGAACCCGACAGGCTGCGCCTCGAAGGTAAACTTGAACATGGTGTTCGCGCGGCGATGATCGTTGCCGTAAATGTCCTTCACATAGGCAATTTCAGGTATCGCGATGAGGATTATGGCGAGGCTTGCAAGCATCGCTGCGGCGATCCAGCCAGGCCGCCGGCGCATCGGAGTCAGAAGCCCGAACCCCAGGATGCAAGCCGGGACAATGAGATGCGCATAAAGGGCGGCAAGCTGCCAGAGCGGCGTTCGCTCGTCGGTCCATTCGAGCGTCGATGAAATCGGTTTGAAATTGAGCAGGAACGGTGCCGCCAGAAGCGCGGCGCCAGCGACGACGGCAATACCCCAGACGCACAAGGCAACGAATTTTTTCACACGATTGCGCTGTGGCTGGATGAGCACGGCCAGCCCGGCCAACGTCATCAGGATGCCGTAGCTGATCGCGTCCCAGCTGTTGCACATGGCGCTTATGCCGAACAGCAGCGCAAGCGCCGATGCATCAATCGCGCGAATCGGCGCGCTTCCAGACGCCGCGCGCTGCGCGATGCGCACGAGGACGAGCACGAGAAGAAGCGCCACCGGCAGGTTCAGCAGATGGGCGTGTAGGTCACCCACGGCGAAACCATAGCCGGGCATCTCCGTGAAGCCCTTGTTTTCCGTCGCCGGATCGAAGCCCACGAACCGCGTCGAGTCAGGGAAATAATAGCCTCGCTCGTAGCTCGTCGGCGAAAAGACGCGGAACGGTCCGTACAGGACGCTGTGGAAGTTGCCGCCCGCTACGACCAGCGCGGCCGCGGCGGCGCCGCAGGCGGATGCGATCCTTTGTCCGCCGGCCACCAGCGCACCTTGCGCGATTCTGTACGCAAGCAATGCCGTCAGGGCGAAGATCAGCGCTACCGTCAGTGTGAAACCATGGTCAGCGGGGACGCCGCTCAACTGGATGAGCCAGGCCGCCGCCACGTGGCCGAAATAATAGTAGTTGATCGGCTCGCCGGCCCACCACATGTCGGGCGGCGGCATGGCGCTGGCCCGAAGAGCGGCGTTGACGAAACCGAAGTCCATGAACTTTTCGAGGCCGTTGATGTCCGGCGTCGCGGCGCGGATCAACGTACCGACGAGCAGGACGCAAGCAAATCCCATCTCGAGCTGCAGCACACGAATGATGCCCGGGAGAACCGGGCGTCGCCGAAAAGCGGCTGCGAAAGCCGCGAGCAAGGCAAGAAGGCCGACAATCCATCCGAAGCGCCAAAACGGGATGCCGGCAACGCAGGCGAGCCAGGCGGCATAAGCGCCCAGGAGCCACCCAAGCGGCTTGGCGGCAAGATAGCCGCGGTCGGAATCGTCGGGAAACAGCAGCGCGGCCAACGGCCAGGCAAGCAGCCCGCAGACCGTCACGGCCATCCAAAACTGGATGATCGAGACGACGCTGGCCGTCTCGATCATGACAGCCGGACGGGGTCGCGGGATGTCTCCGACTTGCGGCGCCTCCAGCGGTCGCGGAAATACGCGACGTCGGTGACACCCTCGCGGCAGAAGCGCGCAAGGCGGCGCAGGTTCAATGTCGACTCGCCATGGGCGCGAGGCCGATGCTCGACGGGAACCTCGATCGAACGGACATCCGGTTCCAGCCGCGCCGTTGCGGCCAGCAGGATGGATGGAACCCAGCACGGTTGCCGCATCATCGGCTCGGCTTCGGCCCACAGCCTGGCTCGCATGAGTTTGTAGGGTGCGCCCGCGTCGCCCAGATTGACCTTGAGCCGTGCCAGGAGAAGCCAACGCATGGCGGCGGAGATCAGAAGCCGGTGCCAGGGGTCGCGGCGCGGACGTCGCAGGCCGAGCACGACATCGTAGGTGCGTGTCATGGCCCAGTGCTGCTCGAAGCGGGACAGCACGATCTGGCGGTCGCTGTCGAGCAGGAGGATCCATTCTCCCCGGGCCTTGCGCAGGCCGTGGACGACAGCCGGCCCATGCCCCTGGTTCGCCTGGCTCACGACGACAATGCGAGGGTCGCGCGCGGCGACCTGCCTTGCCAGTTCCGTCGTCCGGTCGCGGCTGCCGTCATCAATCACAAGAATTTCGAGGTCCGGGACGCAGGACCCGACATCCCGCACGACGTCGTCCAGCGCGGCGACGATGTTGTCTTCCTCGTTGTAGGCAGGGATGATGACGGACAGCAGCGGCATTGCGTTTGTGTGCAGGACCGGTTGGTCGGACGAATGTCGTCGCGGAAGGTTGTTGCGGCGCCTGCATCGCTACAGGCCGGTTGAGTGACGACCCGTCGTCTCGACGCTCGGGGCACGCCTTGCTATCACGGACCCAAAGATGAGTACAACAAGCAAGCCGTCGAGGTTGCGGATGAGCAGGCATCTCGTTGTCGGCGCGGGCTTCAGCGGCGCCGTGGTGGCGCGTTGCCTCGCCGAGGCCGGGCACAACTGCCTCGTCGTCGATGAGCGGCCGCATGTGGCCGGCAACTGTCATACGGACGAGGACGAGGAAACGGGCATCCTCGTGCATCGCTATGGGCCGCACATCTTCCACACGGACGACGACGCGGTTCTGCGCTTCGTCCAGCGGTTCGGACAATGGGTGCCTTATCGACACGCCGTCTTCGCGCAAACCCGGGGCAAGGTGTTCAGCCTTCCGGTCAATCTCCTGACCATCAATCAATTTTTCGGAACGGCCATGGATCCCGCGCAGGCGCGCACGTTCCTGGAGGCCAGAACCCTTTCAATTTCAAAGCCCGCGAGTTTCCGCGAGCAGGCGCTGGCGAGCGTGGGGGAAGAACTCTACGAAGCATTCTTCCGGCATTACACGGTCAAGCAATGGGGCATCGAACCGGACATGCTCCCGGCAAGCGTGCTGAAGCGGCTGCCGGTGCGTTTTTCCTACGACAACAGCTACTTCCATCACCAGACGCAGGCCATGCCACAAGACGGCTATACCGACATCGTCCGCGCCATGCTCGATCATGACGGGATCGAGATCAGGCTTGGCCTCCAGGCCGAAGCTTTGACGGAAGACTTCGCCCATACGTTCTACACCGGCGGCCTGGATCGCTACTTTGGCTACCGTCTCGGACGCCTCGCCTATCGCACGCTACGCTTCGAGGAACTCCGGCTGTCCGGCAATGCGCTCGGCTGCCCGGTCATGAATTTTCCCGATCGCGATGTCCCATGGACGCGCATGACCGAGCATCGCCACCTGTCGCCGTGGCGCAGACCGAAAACCGGGACGACAATCGTCTGGCGCGAATATTCCGAGCCTGCCGGGCCAGGAAGCACTCCGTTCTATCCGTTGCGGCTCGCCGGAGACGAGCAGTTGCTGGAGGCTTATTGCAACCTCGCGCGCAACACGTCCGGTGTGACATTCCTCGGCCGATTGGGAAGCTACGCCTATATCGACATGGACGTGGCGATCCGGCGCGCGCTGGATACGGCCTCCGCTGCGCTGCGGGCTTTCCGCACCGGGATTGCGCCCCCGACGTTCGTGTACGATCCGTTGCAGAAGGCCTGACGCAGGCTTTGATTCCAACTGAAGCCTATGGATTTCCCCTCGTGCCCTACGTCTTTTCTTCTCGAAGCTGCCTGTCCGGAAGCGCCCCGAAGCGGTGTAGAATCGGCTCGACCGAATATTTTAACTTAGAAAAATCGTAATCCTTATGTCGGAGGTTCAAATACTTCCTCCGTTACGCTCAAATTCTTGAATAAAACCATATCTTTACAGAAATCATCACATCCTGAAAGCACGCCTTCCGTTCTGCAAACGGTTTCTTTGATTGCCGGCGATGCCCGAGCGGGATCGGGCACGCAGGATGGCGTTGCAAAGCACGCCGTTCCGCGCGCGGTGAAGCCGTGGCGAAAGGGATAACCTTGCGCCGCGTGCGGGATGTTGGAGGGCTCGACAGTCTCGCAGCCCGGCAAAAAATCGTGACCGCAATCACGAGGATGTCTCACGAAGGTGTGGGAACCGGTTTCGGGATAAGATATGCGTGAAAACAGAGGCATAAAGCGCGGGATGCGAACCTGAAAGATCGCGCCCCGCTTTAGCCGGCTTTTCCGCCTGCGGACGAAACGGTTCTTTCCGATATGACCTGTCGAAGGATCGAGTCGATCAGCGTCTCCGCCATGTCGCCGTTCAGGCCGCCGCCCACGCATGACTCCACGAAAAAGCGCCTTTGCGCGCGGACGCGGCCGGGATCGAACGGCTCGGCGCCGAGCTTGGCCTTGATCGTGCCGATGCGGCGCGAGTGACGGAAGCGGTCGAGCAGCAGTTCGACGATGAGGCGGTCGATTTCGTCGATCCGGCCGGCACATCGCGAGATTTCGTCGGGCAACTGGCCGCTCGCGGTCATGTCGGCGGCTTCGGACTTCATGATCATGATGCGATCGCCATCCCGTCCTTGCGGCCGTCGGATCCGGCGACATGGCCGCCCTCTCCCAGCCGCATGACGATCTGGGCGCCACCGAAGGCGAAGGCATCGTCGGGGCGCTCGATGACGATCTCGTGCCCCTTGCCGCGCAAGGCCCCCATGAGCGCTCCGTCCATCGCGGGCTCCACGGCGACCTTCCGGCCGCCGAGAAGCCGCCAGCGGGGCGCGTCCGCCGCTGCCTGCGGGTTCTGCCGGTGCTTCAGGATGCGGTTCATGAGCTGAAGGTGGCCCTGCGCCTGCATGGGCCCGCCCATCAGCCCGAACGCCATCAGCGGCGATCCGCTTTCCGACATGACGAATCCCGGGATAATGGTGTGGAAGGGCCGCTTCGATGCGGCCACCTGGTTTGGATGGCCGTCGGCCAGGGAGAAGCCGGCGCCGCGATTTTGCAGGCTGATGCCGGTGTCCGGCACCACGACCCCCGACCCGAAGCCCATGTAGTTCGACTGGATGAACGAGATCATCATGCCGTCCGCATCGGCGGCCGACAGGCAGACGGTGCCGCCCGGCCCCGGCGTGCCGTAGCCCGGATCGCCGGCCGCGACGGGATCGATCAGCCGGGCGCGGGACGCGAGATAGTCCGGATCCAGCAGGGCTTCGGGCGCAAACCGCATGGCGTCGACGTCGCCGACATGGCGATAGAGATCGGCCATGGCGAGCTTGGTCGCCTCGATGGTCGCATGCACCTCGTCCGGATCGTCGGCATCGCTGCCGCCATGGGGACTGGCGGCGAGGATGCCCAGCCCCATCAGGGTCGCGATGCCCTGACCGTTGGGCGGCAGTTCGTGCACCACCGCCCCGGCGTAGCGGCATGACAGCGTCTCGACCCAGTCGGCGCGGTGGCCGGCAAGGTCGTCCATGCAAAGGGCCGCGCCATGCCTGCGCGCATCGGCGACGATCCTTTCGGCCAGTTCGCCTTCGTAGAACGAGGCTCCCGCCGTCGCCGCTATGCTTTCGAGCGTCCGCGCATGGGCCGGCGACCGGAACAGTTCGCCGGCCCTGGGCGCCCTGCCCTCCGGCATGAAGCAGTCCGCGAAGCCGGGCTGCCCCGAAAGCAGCGCGCCGCCCCGCCTCCACAGCTCGGCGACGATGGGGCTGACCAGGAAACCCTGCCGGGCATGTCGGATGGCCGGCGCGGCTACCCGATCGAGGCTAAGCCTGCCGTGCCGCGCGATCAGTTCGACCCATGCGGCGACCGCGCCCGGCGTCGTCACCGACTCCCAGCCGCGTTCGGGCATCGCGTCGCGGCCGCAAAAGCGCGCCGCGCTCCAGGCGGCGGGCGAGCGCCCGGAGGAGTTCAGCCCGTGCAGCGCCGTCCCGTCCCACAGGATCGCGAAAGCGTCGCTGCCGATGCCGCAGCCCGTCGGCTCCACCACGGTCAGGGTCATGGCCGCCGCGACGACGGCATCGACGGCGTTTCCGCCCTGGCCGAAGATCTCCATCGCGGCCATGGAGGCGAGAGGATGCGATGTGGCGACGATGTCGCGCCCCATGACGGCGGAGCGCGACGAGGGATATGGCGATGAGAAGTCCAGATGCATGCTCGATTCCAGCCCGCGACGGTCCGCGGCCACGATTGCTCTCCGGTGGGTTAGAGCGCAGCCGCCCTTGCGCATGCAAGCGCCGGGCGGCACCAAAAACCGGATTGGTCCCGAAGCCCCCGCCTTCAGGCAAGGAAAGCGGAGAGGTCCTCCTGGACGCCGAGAAGATGCTCGCGCATAGCCTGGCCGGCGCCGATGCCGTCGCGCCGGCGGATGGCCTCGGCGATCTTCCTGTGCTGGGCGACTTCCTGGCGCCGGATGTCGGCCTTGACCATCGCCATGCGCGCGGTCGACCATTCGGGCCGCGTCCGGGCCAGATTGAAGGACTGGACGAGCGCTTCGACGATCCCGTTGCGCGTCGATTCCGCGATGGCGCTGTGAAAGGCGCCGTCCCAGCGCGTCCAGTCGGCGTCGTCGGCGACTTCGGCGCTGCGGCGCGCGCACAGTTCGATCCGCGCCAGATCCGGCTCCGAGGCATTGAGCGCGGCCAGCGCGGCGACCGAAGGCTCGACGAGCAGGCGGGTCTCCATGATGCCGCGCGGGCTGGCGCGGACGACGCTGCGGTCGACGCTGAGGCCGACATGCGGCGGCCGGCCGCCGAGCAGCGTGCCGTTGCGCTTGCCGCGCCAGATGCGGCCTTCCAGCTCGAGGCGCGCGAGCACCTGGCGCAGTTCCCTGCGGCTGATGTCGAGCGCCAGCGCCAGCTCGCGTTCGGGCGGCAGGCGGTCGCCATCCTTGAGCTGGTGGCGGGAGATGAAGTCCTCCAGCGACGCGTCGCCGTCCATGTCTATCCCCCAGGCTTCCGACGAAGTCCGCCATCCGCCGCGGCGCTTCGCGCCGCCGTCACGAGACCAGGCGCTCCCGCCGCAGGTAGCGGACCGCGATGACCGCCAGGATCAGCGAAACGCCCTGGAAGATCGGCGCGATGAAGAACTCGATGCCGAGGAGCTGCAGGCCGGTGATGCCGACCGCCACCGTGAACACCGCCACGATCGTGCCGGGCACGTTGAACGTGTTGACGCGGAAGGCGGTCGCGCCGAGATAGGCGGCGGCGAAGGCGGGAAGCAGGAATGGCGGACCGATGTTCGGATTGCCGGAGCCGAGCTGCGCCGCCTGAAGGATGCCCGCCAGTCCCGCCAGCACGCCGGCCACGACATAGGCCAGGATGACGAGCCCGTCGACATTGATGCCCGACAGGCGCGCCGCCTCCTTCGAGCCGCCGATGGCGTAGAGATAGCGGCCGAGCGGCGTGCATTCGAGGACGTACCAGGCGCCCGTGGCGACGATGGCGAGGAAGATCGCGGGCAGCGGGATGCCGAGAAGGTTCTGCTGGGCGAGCGCGGGAAGCGCCTTGGGGATGTTCTGGTAGATCACGCCGCCATTCGTGTACCAGTAGACCAGCCCCGTCACGATGACGCTTATGCCCAGCGTGGCGACCAGCGCGTTGATGCCGACCTTGACGATCAGCAGCCCGTTGATCAGACCGACCGTGGCGCAGGCCAGGATCGACAGCACGACGGCCAGCGCCAGCGGCACGCCCTGTAGCGACGGCAGGCCGGTCACCAGGATCGCGCCCAGGCCGAGCACGGCCGCGATGGAGACGTCGAACTCGCCGATGACCAGAGGGAAGATCAGCGCGATCGCCAGGATGGCGGCCACCGATTCCGTGCGCAGGATCGTGCGGGCCATGCTGGCCGTGGGAAAGATGTCCGGCTGCAGCACGGAAAAGACGACGACGAAGAGGAGCAGGATGACGGGCAAGGCCAGGCCGGCGATGCGGACGCCGACGGGAGCCTGTTTGATCGCTGTTTCTTCCGCCGCCATCTGGTCGTGTCCCCGCGTCGTTCGTCGTTTCCGCCGCCAGGCTGAGCGGCAGCCGGCGGAGCCGCGTGCTATTTCACGCCCCAGAGCTTCTTGTAGGCGGCGCGGAAATCGATGTCGCCCTGCCAGGCGCCGGAAGGCTGCATGTTGTCCCTGGTCAGGAGCTTCACGCGCAAGCCCTGGTCGGCGGGCTGCTGGCCGGCGAGCAGGCGGTTCATGTTGTCGACCATGCCGAAGCTCGCCCATTCGATCGGCAGGCCGACCGTCGCCTTCTGGAAGCCATCCTTGCGGATGATCTCGTTGTTGGCGTCGTTGGCGTCGAAGCTGATGCCGAAACCCTTGTCCGCCAGGTCCGCCTGTTGCAGCCCCTGCACCATGAAGTTCATGGCGAAGTCGTAGCCGGCCCACAGCGCGGTGAAGTCGGGGTGCTGGCGGACCAGCGCGACCGTCTGCTTGGGCAGTTCGTTCTGGACCTGGGCGACCAGGAACTCCTGCGCCGCGACGATCTTGCAGTCGCCCCCGGCGGCCTTGCAATCCTCGATGAAGGCCTTCACGCCGTCGGCGCGGTAGCGGACGCCGGCGAACTCGTTGTCCTCGAGCAGGATCATGTGCGCCTTGTAGCCGCCCAGCCTGTAGGCGGCCACGCCGGTCATGTACCCCTGTTCGTTGTAGAACTTTTCGGTCAGGGCGATCGCCTCGTAGAGGCCTTCCGAATCCTGCCCTTCGGCGACGATGTGAATGCCCGCATCGCGCGCCTCGCGAAGCGGCCCCTGGATGAACGCCGAGTCGATCGACGCCAGGATGATGCCGTCCGCCCGGATGCTGATCGCCTTCTGCACGGCCTGCGCCTGCTTGGCGTTGTCGCCGGCCGGATCGATCAGCGTGGTCTTCCAGCCGAGCAGGCCCGCCGCCTCGATCACGGCGCGCGCCTGGCGGGCGCACCCTTCCGCCGCCATCGAGCAGGGAATGACCACGATATGCTTGCCGGCCGTCGGAGCCGGCCCTTCGGTCGGCGGCGTGACGGTCAGCGGCGCGACGGAGCTGTCGAATTCCTTGTCGACCTTGGCTTTGAACGCGGCCGCGTCCTGGGCCCCCGCAAGTCCTGTTGCGAGCACCACCAGGGCTGCCGACAGCGCCCCCATCGACCACGGCGAAAAGCCTTTCCCGACGAACATCATCAAAGCCTCCTGAGCGATGCCGTCCCGGAGTCTGGGCTCAAACGGAATTCCGGGCAAGGGATCGGAGAACAAACGCGGCATCTTCATTTTTATTATAAGTAAAACATAAAAATATAAGGAATTACTATGTTTATCCTATATTTCCATCCATTTTATTCTGATATTCTGAAGATATATATGTCAGAGAGGAGGAATAGGAAAAAATCCCGCCACCCGAAAAGCAGACCAATTCCGTGATTGGGACGATGGCCTCCATGGAAGCGCGTCAGGCGTTGAAGGCAGGCTTCAGTCCCGGGCGAGGCCAGCGGCACCGAAGAAGCTGTCCCGTGTTGCTGGCGGTGATCCAGGCCGTCCGCATGTCGTCGCCGCCGAAGCACAGATTGGTGACCATCTGCGCGGCGAGCGGAAGGGTGTCGCACGATGCGTCGTCGGGGGATACGACGTCGATGCCGCCGCGAATGACCGTCGCGACACAGACGGCGCCGCCGGCCTCGACCGCGAGGCTGTCGTAGATGGCCAGGCCGTGCGCGCTCCACACGTGCCGCGCCGGCTTCCATTGCCCGACCGATCCGGCAACGACGCCCGGCGAGAGGATGTCGAAGGCCCAGAGCCTCGCCGTGAGCGATTCCGCCACATAGAGGACCTGTCCGTCGGGGGACAGGCCTATGCCGTTCGGCGTCAGCAGGCCGCGGCGGATCGCTTTTATCCGCGACCCGTCTGCTGCCGCGTAGAAGACCGCGCCCAGCTCCTGCACGTCGTCGTTCCACTTGGCGAGGTCGGTGAAGTAGAAGCCCCCCGCGCGGTCGAAGACGATGTCGTTGGGACCGCGCAGCGGCCTGCCGTCGCAGGCGGTGTAGAGTGTCGTGACCTTCCCCGCCGACAGGTCGACGCGCTGGACGCTGCCGCCGGCGTAGCCATCGGGCGTGCCGGCCGGGATGATCCCCACCTCGGTCCGCTCCCAGGCGAAGCCGCCATTGCTGACCACATAGACCGCTCCGTCGGGGCCGATCGCGGCGCCGTTCGGTCCGCCGCCGAGATGGACCAGCCGCTCCACCCGCCCGTCAGCCGTCACCCGCGTCAGATATCCGCCGCGAATCTCGACAAGAAGCACCGACCCGTCGCTCATGGCGATCGGTCCCTCGGGGAATTCGAGCCCTTCGGCGACGATCTCAACGTCGAGTTGCATGGTCCGCGCCTTTCTCTTGTCGATCCGTGCGGCCGGCCGTTCAGGCGGCGAAGACGGCGTCCGTCACCTTGTCCGCGACCCGGTCGGCTCCCGCGATCTCGCCCGCGATGCGGCCATTGCTGAGCACCAGGATCCGGTCCGCGACATGGCACAGATTGGCGAAGTCGGCATCGATCAGCAGGATCGCGGCGCCCGCGTCGGCGGCCTCGCGGATGATGGCGAAGATTTCCATCTTCGAGCCTATGTCCACGCCCTGCACCGGCTCGTCCAGCACGATCAGGCGGGGATTGCGCCGCAGCGCCCTGGCAAGAATGACTTTCTGCTGGTTGCCGCCGGACAAGGTCTCGAACCGCGCCGCCGGATTGGCCGGCCTGATGTTGAATTTGCGGATGAGCGCGGCCGCCGCCCGCCGCTCCTCGCGCTTGCGCAGCCGCCCGCCGCGCCAGAAATCGCGCATGTCGGACACGGTCAGGTTCTCGGTGACGGTCATGGCCGGAAAGCCGCCCTTTCCGAGCCGGTCCTCGGGCGTGTAGCCGATGCCGCTGCGCATGCCGTCGCCGGGGCCGGCGAGATCGAGCTCCCGCCCGTCGACGACGATGCGCCCCGACCGGCGCGGCTGCGCCCCGAAGACGAGCCGGCCGAGTTCGCTGCGGCCCGCGCCGAGAAGCCCGGCCACGCCGAGAACCTCGCCCCGGCCGATCGTGAAGCTGGCATTGCCGACCCGGTCGCCGGTCAGGTTCTCCACGCTCACCAGCACCTCATGCCTGCGTTTCGGCCCGGTTTCCGGCGCCGGCCCGCGCAGCGAGCGGCCGACGATCAGTTCGGCGAGGCTCCTTTCGTCGAGATCGGACGCCGGCACGGTCGCCACGCGCCTGCCGTCCTTCAGCGCCGTCACCGTATCGGCCAGCGCCAGCACCTCGGGCAGGCGGTGCGACACATAGATGAGCGCGACGCCCTGGCCGGCCAGCTTTCGCAAGGCGCCGAGCAGATACCGCACCTCCTCGACGGGAAGGGCTGCGGTCGGCTCGTCGAGGACCAGAATCTTGCGGCCCTGTCCGGCCGTCGCCAGCCCGCGCGCGATCGCCACCAGCGTCTTGTCGGCCTGCGCCAGACGGTTCACCGGCGCGGCAGGATCGATGTGCCCGGCAAAGCCCGCCAGGGCATCCTTCGCCGCCCGGGTCAGCCCGCGCCGGTCGATGCGTCCGAGCAGCGGCGTGCCGTAGCGCTTGTGCAGCCCGATATTGTCGGCGACCGAAAGCGTCGGGATGAGAGCCAGGTTCTGGTGCACGAAGCCCAGCCCGTAGCGCAGCGCGTCGGCAGGACTGTATGGCAGCGCCTTCCGCTCGCCGCCGATCGTGATCTCGCTTCCCGCGTCGGGCGTGTGGAAGCCCGCCTGGCATTTGATGAAGGTGGACTTGCCGCTGCCGTTCTCGCCGACCAGGGCATGGATCTGCCCCGGCCGCAGGTCGAAATCGACATTCGCCAGCACCGTGTTGCCGGCAAAGGTCTTCGACATGTTGCGCACCGACAGCACCGGAGGCCGGGCGTCTCGCTCGAGTGGGGGATGCATCGACGACTCCATTGCGATCCCGGCCGCGCACGCAAGCGCGACACGCACCGCCTGTCCGCACTATAGTGTCCGCCCCGCCGGATGGGGGAGGCCTTTGCGGCCAATCCCGGGAATGGTCCGGTCTAGCGCATGCTGCGCAGGAGGTCGAAGATCATCTTGGCCGCCGTCACCGACAGGAACAGGGCGAACCAGAGTTCGAGCGTCCGCGGCTTTATGGCATGGGCGATGCGCGCCCCCACCGGCGCCATCAGCATGGTCAGCGGCAGCAGCGCGAGGGCGGAGGGTATGCTGACATAGCCGAGCGAGAAAGGCGGACGTCCGGGAACGGCCATGCCGGTCACGATGTAGCCCAGCGTGCCCGGAACCCCGATCAGGAACCCGATCGCCGATGCCGTCCCGACCGCCTTGCGCACGTCGTATCCGAACGTCGTCAGGATGGGGACGCTCAGCGTCCCGCCGCCGATCCCCATCAGCGTCGACACCAGTCCGACGACGCCTCCGAAGAACCATGTCGCGAAACGGTTCGGAAAGCCCGCCCCGTCCCGCGGGACCGACCTGACGAGCACGGTCCTGACCGCGATGACCAGGGCGACGATCGCAAAGACGGTGGTCAGGAGGCGCCCGTCGACATAGCCGCCGACCAGCGTCCCGGCGACGACGCCGAGCACGATCGGGACGAACCAGCTTCGCACCAGCGGCCACATCACCGACGAGCGCCTGTGATGGCTGCGGACCGACGCCAGCGAGGTCGCGATGATGGTCGCCAGCGACGTGGCGACGGCGACCTTGATGGCGCGCGCCGGCTCGATGCCGAGCGCCGTCAGCACCGTATAGAAGATCGGCACGATGATGATGCCGCCGCCGACGCCGAGCATTCCGGCCAGGAGCCCGCCGGTCACGCCGGCAAAGACGAGCGCCCCGATCGCCAGGATCAGGAACTGCGGGTCCATATGAGTCATATCGTCTTCAGCCTGCTGTGGTCGGACGGGCGAGGAACGCGCCGGTCACACGGGAATGACGTTCCAGCCACGTCCCTCGTCGCCGTATCCCTCGCATCCGCCGGCCGTCACGGCCACCGTGTCCTCCAGCTTGATGAAGCCACGCACGGGATGCATCAGCGTCGTCTCGATGGAGATGACCATGTTCTCCTGCAGCGGCAGGTCGGCGTCGTAGGCCGGGTAGGCGACGGGCCCGCGCGCGCTGAGCCGCGGCGCTTCGTGGCCGATGATTCCCATGCCGTGGGCGACGAAGCTGACATGGGGCGCCAGCGGCGAGGCCCTGATCCTCTCGTCGGCGACCTCGTAGATCGTCCGGCCGATCGCGCCGGCGCGGATAGGCTCGCGCGCGACATGCTGGATGTCGTCGACGAATGCCAGCAGGTCGACCAGTTCCCGGTCCGGCTCGCCGGCGACGCCCATGCGGCACAGGTCGCCGAAGAAGCCGCCGAGCGACCCCCCCGAATCCAGCGAGACGATGTCGCCGGCCTTGAGCACGTCGTCGTTCGGCGCGCGGTTCAGGCTGGCGCCCAGCGTGATCTGGCAGAAGTCGAAGCGCAGCCCCCTTGCCGCCTCCCTTTCGCTCAGCAGATCGAAGATGTCGCGCTTCGTCATGCCGACCCGGGCGGCCGCGAACGTTTCCAGCATGGCGCCGGTCACATGCTCCGAAACCTCCCGCATCGCCGCCAGCTCGGCCTTCGTCTTGACGGCGCGCAGGCGTTCCAGCGGCAACTGCGCCTCGGCGAAGCTTGCCGCCGGCAGGCCGGCGCGAAGACGGTCCATGGAATCGGCCGGCAGGAATGATTTCTCCAGCCCGATGCGCGCGCCCTCCAGCCCGAGCTGGCAAAGGCGTCCGACCACGCCGTCGATCACGTCCAGCGAGCCCCAGAAGCGCGTTTCCGTGGTCGGGCACCAGAAGCGGCCGTTCTCGACCTCCGCCGCCTCCTGGTCGTTTCCGAAATAGCTGGTCGCCTCCGGCCGCCCGGCGACGTAGAGCAGCACCGGAAGATAGCGACTGACGCCGAGAGCATCGAAGTTCTCGAAGAAGAAATAGCGATATCCGCCGAGCAGATACTGGATATTGTGCTTGGAGGTAACCAGAACGGCGTCCATCCCGGCGTCGCGCAGCAGCCTGTCCAGATGCTTGTGGTCGAACGGAATACGAAGATCCGGAATCATCATCGGCACCTGCGGGATGGCGGAGAGAAGCGAGCCGTGACCGACCGGTCACGCTGCGGCGAGTTCGGTGTCGATTGTAGTTGGTCGGGACTTGGTGCGACAGCCGAGGGGGCGACCAATCATAGTATTGGGCCGAAACCGGCGGCAGCTACACTTCCGCCGGTCTCCCGGCGTCGCCCGCGAAGGCGGCCGTGCCGCGCGCCGCATTCCGATGCAACGGCGGGCGTCCGAATCCCGACGGACCGCGAGGCTTCAGTTGTGCAGCATGACCACCGGGCCGATGGTCAGGCTGAGGCCCAGCATGTGCTTCTTCATGGCGGCCTCCGCGCCTTCCGGGTCCCGGCTCGTGATCGCGTTCAGCAGCGCGGAATGCTCGTCGGAATAGCGGCGGATCAAGGCCGGGTCGAAGGTCTTGGCCTTGGTGACCGTCCAGCGCGGATGCATCTTGATCCGCAGAAGCTGGTCGATGGAGCTGATCAGGATTCCGTTGCCGGAGGCCTCGGCCACCGCCCGGTGGAACAGCTCGTCCCACTTCTCCCACTCGCTCCAGCTCGCCGACTTGCGGGCAAGGTTGAAGTACTTCCTGATCATGTTGAGCTCGTGGAGCTCGGCGCGCAGCGCCGCCAGCCGCGCCACGATGGGCTCGATCGACGACCGCGCCTCGAGAATTTCCGTCAGCGTCGTCGCGCTGCCGAGCGATTCCGGCGTTGAATGGACGGACGCCGGGCGGCATCCGACGAAGGTTCCCAGGCCGACATGGCGCCAGATCCTGCCGTCCGTCTCCAGCTTGGACAGGGCTTCGCGAACCTTGCCGCGCGACAGGCGCAGCGTCAGCGCGAGCTCCCGTTCCGGCGGCAGCCGGCTGTGGATGGGGAACTGCGCGCTGTCGATCCATTCGCTCAGCGCATCGATCGCGTCGCCAGCCGCCCGGCCGGGACGGGCGCCGTCGTCATGCTGCTTCATGCGCGCTTTCATGTGAGCCCCCAAGACGAACCTAAGTCTTTTAAGTTCCACTGCGGTCGCCCGTGCATCATTGCCGAGAACAACACGGCGCGCAACAGATTTGAGCCGCATCATTCGAGTGACGGCGGAAAGCTGCATCGAGTCCTGTGAGTATATGGTCTCCGAAGACGTGACCTTTGGTGAAAAGGTTCGTCGCGACGGCGGCCTCCGCCGGCATTCGACAGGCCGAACGCTGCCATGCGGCCTCTCCCTCCCGTCTGCCGACCCGAACCGCACCAAAGGCCGACTTGGTCGCCGGTGTCTCCCTAAGCCATTGGAAATACGGACGATCCCCGATCGGCCGGAATTTGATCCCGGCACGCGTCCTTGTTAGCCTTCCGGACAGTGAACGCCAGCCGCATGCAGGGAGACGGGCTCGATGGATTTTGGACTGAAGGATCGGCATGTCCTGATCATAGGCGGCAACAGGGGGATCGGGCTGGAGATCGCCAAAGGCTTCCAGGACCAGGGTGCGACCGTCACGATCACGTCCGAGCATGCAAGCGTGTTCGACGCGCAGGCGCGGCTGAATGCGGGCGGCGGCCCGAGGGTCGAAGCGGTCCAGTTCGACATCACGGATCGCGAGGCCGTGACGGCCGCTTTCGCGAAGCTCGGCGCGATCGACGTGCTGATCAACAATTCCGGCGTGTTCTGGGACACGCCCTCGGACGACCGGTCGGCGAAGAACTACGACGTGTTCGTCAAGCAGATGATGATCAACGTCGTCGGCACGTGGTGGTGCACGCTCGAAGCCGTTCCGCACATGCCCGACGGCGGGCGCGTGATCTTCACCGCGTCGATCTCGGGCAGGCTCGGTTCGCCGCGTCACGCCGGCTACGCGGCGACCAAGCACGGCATCCTGGGCATGGTGAAAAGCCTGGCGAAGGATCTCGGACCGCTGGGCATCTCCGTCAATGCCGTCTGTCCCGGCAGCTCGGCGACGGACACCAACCTCAAGTCCCTGCCGCTCGAGCGCCAGCAGCTGGCGGTCAAGAACATGGCGCTGCATCCCGGACTGCTCGATCCGTCGGATCATGTCGGCTCCTACCTGTTCCTCGCCTCGGCGGCGGCAGCCAGCATCACCGGCCAGACGATCACCGTGGATCGCGGCCAGACGTGCATCTGACCGCCGAACCAATGGTTGAGTTGGTGCAGGCGAGAGTCCAATAAACAACTGATTTTCATAGACAAACGGTTGATCGTTCCGGTTTGTCGCGGCGGCCGGCGCAATGGTACTCGTGCTTGGAGCCGACCGCGCGCGTGGGACTTTCGCAACCCGGACGGTTCGGCCGGCGGTCTCCTCACGGGGTCCGAAACGCGTGCCGCAGACAAATCCCAAAGCAGGACAAGGCATGGTGGCGTCCACATTCGACAAGCGATCCGGCTCCAACGGCGCGGAGATCGCCATCCGCAATCTCCGCAAGGCGTTCGGTGCGGCCGTGGCGGTCGACGATGTGTCGCTGACCGTGCGGCCGGGCGAGTTCCTCGCCCTTCTGGGGCCTTCCGGTTCCGGCAAGTCGACGATCCTCATGAGCATTGCCGGTTTCGAGCGTCCGAGCGGCGGCCAGATCCTGATCGACGGGACCGATTGCCTCTCCATTCCGCCGTATCGCCGCAACATCGGCATGGTGTTCCAGAACTACACGCTGTTCCCGCATATGACCGTGCTCGACAACGTCGCCTTCCCGCTCAAGATGCGCGGCGAGGACCGCGCCGCGCGCCGCGCCAAGGCATCGGAGGCGCTGAAGCGCGTGCGCCTGGAGGGCTACGGCACACGCATGCCCAACCAGCTCTCCGGCGGGCAGCAGCAGCGCGTGGCGCTTGCCCGCGCCATCGTCTACCAGCCGCGTCTGCTGCTCATGGACGAGCCGTTCTCCGCCCTCGACAAGAAGCTGCGCGAGGAGATGCGGCTGGAGACCAAGCGCCTGCATGCCGATCTCGGCGTCACCGTGGTGTTCGTCACCCACGACCAGGAAGAGGCGCTGACGATGGCCGACCGCGTGGCGGTGCTCAAGGACGGACACGTGCAGCAGATCGGCCCTGCCCGCAAGCTCTACGAGCACCCCGAGAACCTGTTCGTCGCCGGGTTCATCGGCAGCATGAACTTCATTCCGGTGTCGGTCGACGGCGAAGCCGTCACCCTGCCCGGCGGCGCCGTCTGGCGGCTGCCGAAGGGCAGCTTCGTCGGAACGGCAGCCGGCGGACCGGCCACAGTGGCGATCCGGCCGGAGCGCATCAGCCTGGCATCGCGCGCCGGGGACCTCTCGATCGCATGCCGCGTCCACGACCTCGTCTATTCGGGCGCCGACACGATCGTCATCGCGAGCCTGGCCGACGGCACCGAATTGCAGGTGCGTACCAACAGCTCCGATCCCGGCGCGCAGGGCCTGGCGCCCGGCGAGGCCGTGCAGCTTCATTGCGGCCCGGACTCGGTGCTCGTCTATCAGGGCAGGCCGTCATGAGGACGATCGCGCGATTCCTCGAGCCCGACGGCCGCTTCCTCTCCCATGGCAGCGTGCTGCTGCTGATGGCGCCCTTCTTCGCCCTGCTGCTCTTCGCCTTCCTCTACCCGATGATCTCCATCCTGTCGCTGTCGGTGCTGGAGCCGCAGCCGACGCTGGCGAACTACGAACGGGCGCTGCTTGACCCGATCTTCGTCGGCATCCTTCTGCGCACGCTTGAGATCGGCCTGACCGTGACGGTCGTCGCGCTGCTGATGGCCTTTCCCGTGGCGCTGCTGATGGCGCGCTCGAGCGGCCCGAAGATCGTGCTGATAACGGCCTGCATCGTGCTGCCGCTGTGGTCGTCCGTCCTCGTGCGCACAACCGCCTGGGCCGTGCTCCTGCAGCGCAACGGCCTGATCAACGAGACGCTGCAGTTCCTCAGCATCACGGACGAGCCGCTGAAGCTGCTGTACACGCGTACAGCGGTGGTGCTGGCCATGACGCATGTGCTGCTGCCGTTCATGGTGCTGCCCATATACGGCTCGCTGAAGAGCATCCCGCTGAACTACGACCGCGCCGCCGAGATCATGGGCGCCGGCCCGCTGCGGCGGCTGCGCGAGATCACCATCCCGCTGGCGATGCCCGGCATCCTCAGCGGCTCGCTGATGGTGTTCCTGATGTCGCTCGGCTACTTCATCACGCCGGCCCTGCTCGGCTCGCCGCAGGAGATGATGGTTTCGACCCTCATTTCCCAGCAGATCACCGTTCTGCTAGACTGGCCGTTCGGCGCGGCGCTGGTCGGCGTGCTGACGCTGTTCGTGCTGGCCGTCACCCTGCTGTTCGGCAAGGTGGCGCGATTCGACAGGCTGATGGGAGCAGGCGCGTGAACCCCCGCTCCCTCATGCTCAACGCCTATGTCTACGCGGTGCTGGCCTTCGTCATGATCCCCATCCTGGTGATCCTGCCGATGGCGTTCAGCGACACGTCCTACTTGACCTTCCCGCCGCGCGGCTTCTCCCTCAGATGGTTCCAGGAGTTCTTCACCAACGGGCGCTGGATGGCGGCCGCGGGCTTCAGCTTCGCCATCGCCTTTCTGGTCGCGATCGTCACCGCGGTGCTGGGCACGATGGCGACCTATGCGATGGTGCGCGGCGGCGGCAAGCTGGCTTCGCTGTTCCAGGCGGCGCTGGTGCTGCCGATCATCGTTCCGCACATCGCGCTGGCGGTGGCGCTCTATCTCTTCTTCCAGCGCATCGGGCTGACCGGGACGATCTGGGCCTATGTGCTGGCGCATTCGGTGATCGCCATGCCGTTCACCGTCTTCACCATCGCCGCCGCGCTCTCCCGGATCGACCCGGCGCTGGAGAACGCGGCCATGAGCTGCGGCGCGACGCGTTTCAATGCGTTCCGGCTGGTGACGCTGCCCAACATCCTGCCCAACGTGCTGTCGGGCGCCCTGTTCGCCTTCATCATCTCCTTCGACGAGCCGGTCATCACCTATTTCCTGGCCGGCACGCGCGACAAGACCCTGCCTCGGCTGATGTTCGAGGACATCCAGATGAACATCACGCCGATCCTGGCCGCGATCGCCGTCCTGCTCACCGCGCTTTCGGTCATCGTGCTCCTGGCGGCGGCGGCACTCCGGCGCCTCTCGCAGAACCGGGCAGCCATAACAGTCGAATAATCAACCAAGAGGAGAACGACAGATGAGAGTCCTGAAATCAGTCCTGCGGGGCGCCGCCCTGCTCGCCGCGATGGCCGGCGGAAGCTTCGGCGCGGTCGCCGACGAGATCGTCATCGCGGCCAATGGCGGCACGATGCGCGAGGCGCGCGAGGTCGCCTACTACAAGCCCTTCACCGAGAAGACCGGCACCAACGTCATCCCCTTCGACATCGAGATCTACGACCAGTGGGCGCGCGTCGAGGCGATGCAGCGCACGGGCAAGGTCGAGTTCGACATCGTGAACGCCTCCATCGCCGACCTCATCAAGCACAAGGACGTCCTCGCGCCGATGAACTGCGAGCAGAGCGAGACCGTGAGGAAGGCGCTGCCGGGCGCCTGCCACCCCTACGGCATGTCCAGCCATGCCGGCGCGCTGATGCTCATCTACAACAAGAACGTCTTCAAGGACAAAGCGCCGAAGAACTGGGCCGATTTCTGGAACGTGAAGGATTTTCCGGGGCCGCGCGCCCTGCCCGATTCCGGCGACCGCGCCTGGTGGGTGCCGGCCGCGGCCCTGCTGGCCGACGGCGTCAGGAAGGAGGATCTGTTCCCCCTCGATCTCGACCGGGCCTACAAGAAGATGGACGAGATCAAGCCGCACATAAGCGTGTGGTGGAAGACAGCCGCGCAGATGATGCAGATCGTGCGCGACCAGGAGATCGTCATGACCATGGGTTTCTCCGGCCGCGCCTACAGCGTCATACGCGGCGACGGCGCGCCGTTCGACGTGTCCTGGGACGGCGCGCTGCAGGACCAGGGCTTCCTGGCGGTGCTCAAGGACGCGCCGAACAGGGACAAGGCGATCGAGTTCCTGCGTTTCATGATCGGCTATGTTCCTGGCCAGGTGCATTTCATGAACAAGATCCACTATGCCGCCTTCACCCAGGAAGCGCTCGACCAGGTGCCGCCGGAAGACCTGAAGTTCTACGCCACGGTGCCGGAGCATGCCGCCCAGGTCGCCCGGCCCGACTGGGAATGGATCGCCGCCAACCAGGACATGCTCAACAACCGCTTCAACCAGTGGCTGACGAAATAGGCGGGGCGCAAGGCGCCGCCTGAGCCGCGCCTCGACAAGCCATGCCGGGACCCGCGCCAGCGCGCTGGCCGCTCTCGGCATGGTCATTCGCGAAAAAGGCCGAAAAGCCTCCGCAACGCGCAGGCGCGGTGCCCCGGCCACCGGTATCGCGCCTGCATTCCGCGCCTCAGGAATTCCCCTCGTGCTTGAATCCAAGGGCGCCGGCCATCTCCTGCCCATCGGCCTAGTCGTCGGCTCGACGGCGATGATGGCCGTTTCCGACGTCACCGCGAAGATCCTGGTAGAGACGGTGCCCGTCGTCGAGGTCATGTGGTTCCGCTACGTCGTCCTCGGCCTGCTTTCGGCGATCGCCTTCCTCGTCTCCGGCCTTACGGTGAGCCTCGGAACGATCGATCATCGCATGCAGATCCTGCGGGGCGTCTCCGTGACCGCTTCCGCCATCTTCTTCGCCATGGGCCTGATCCGCCTTCCGATCGGCGAAGCCACCGGCATCACCTTCCTGTCGCCGATACTGGTGACGGTCCTTTCGGTGGTCTTCCTCGGAGAACATGTCGGCTGGCGTCGCTGGATCGCGGTGGCGGTCGGCTTCGTCGGCATCGTGCTGATCGCCAAGCCCCAGGCCGCGCCCTTCCAGATGGCCGTGTTGCTGCCGCTTGCGGCGGCGCTCTGCTGGGCGACGGCGCTGATCGCCACCCGCAGGATGGGGGCCGGCCAGAACGTTTTCGTCACCATGCTCTACTCCGCGACGGTCGGCATCTGCATGACGTCGGCGGCGGCAGTGGTTCAGTTCCACGCGCCATCCCTGCGGGAGGTCGCGCTGGGACTGCTGAGCGGGACGAGCGCGGCCATCGGGCAAGCGCTGGTGATCCTGGCCTATCAGCGTGCGCCGGCATCGCAACTGGCGCCTTTCTCCTACATACAGGTGCCTTTCGCGACGCTGTTCGGCTACGTGCTGTTCGGCGCGCTTCCCGGCGCGGTCGCCCTCGTCGGCATCCTGCTCGTCATCCTGTGCGGCATCTATACGGGCAGGCGCGAGCGGAGGAAGGCGCAGGCGACGCCCCTCGGCCGCCCCGGCCCGCCGTGACGAGGCGGCTTCGCGGCCAATGGCCTCTTTGGTCCGCTCCGCATGATCCGCCGTCGCGCGGCCGGTGTAGGATGGCTGCATCCGACGGTGCTCGGCATGCGCGGTCGACGCCGATCGGCCGTCGCGGCATTGCCGGCACCGTTTCGAAACCATCGTTTGATGCCGCCATGTGGAGGGCGATATGGAATACCGCAAGCTTGGTGCCTCGGGAATGTTCGTTCCCGCCCTCACATTGGGGACCGCCACCTTCTATCCGCCCGAGATGAACGACCGCACCGGGACGACCGACGCGGCGCAGTCCCGCCGGATCATCGACGTCTGCCTGGACCACGGGCTGACCATGTTCGACTCGGCCACCAGCTACGGGCGCGGCCACTCGGAGCTTTTCCTCGGCGAGGCGATCAAGGGCCGGCGCGACAAGGTCATCATCTCCACCAAGGCGGGCATGCCGAGCGGCGAAGGCCCGATGCGGATCGGCCTTTCGCGGCAGAACCTGACGACCGCCATCGAGACCTCGCTGACGCGCCTGCACACCGACTACATCGACGTCTTCCAGTTGCACTGCTTCGATTCGCTCACACCCGTCGAGGAGACGCTCTCGACGCTCGACGACTTCGTGCGGCAGGGCAAGATCCGCTATGTCGGCGTCTCGAACTTCGCCGGCTGGCAGTTGATGAAGTCGCTCGCCGTCGCGGAGCGGCACAACCTGCCGCGCTACGTCATCCAGCAGGTCTACTATTCGCTGATCGGCCGCGACTTCGAGCTCGACCTGATGCCGCTGGGCGTGGACCAGGGTGTCTCTGCCGCGATCTGGAGCCCGCTAGGCTGGGGCCGGCTGACGGGCAAGCTTCGCCGCGGACAGCCGGTGCCCGAGGGCAGCCGTCTGCTGAAGACGCAGGCCGACGCGCCGCCGATCGATCCCGAGCGGCTCTTCAAGGTGATCGATTGCCTGGAGCGGGTCGCCGCGCAGGTCGGAAAAAGCATCCCGCAGGTGGCGCTCAACTGGCTCCTGCAAAGACCGACCGTGGCCACGGTGATCATCGGCGCCCGCAACGAGAAGCAGCTTCTCGACAATCTCGGGGCGGTCGGCTGGTCGCTGTCGCGCGAACAGGTCGCCATGCTGGACGCCGCCAGCACGGTCTACCCGCTCTACCCGCAATGGCACCAGCGCCGCTACACGCTGGACAGGAACCCCAGCCCCGTCCCGACCGATGTGCGGGACTGGTTCCCGCAGGCCGGACAGGACACCTATTGAGGGCTTTGCCGACCATGCGCAGACCGTGACGGGCCGCCGCTTCGGTCGAGTTTCGGCCGATCTTCCTCAGGCCGAAGCGCGGGATCAGCGCGCCGCGACCGCTTTTGTTTGCGTCGCGAAAGCGGTTCCGCTTTCCTTCGCCGGTTTTATATGCTGCTTGCCGATGCTACCAGCGGGCGGACGATGCCGCCGCGCCGATTTCGACCGACAGACGGATTGCAGGCGAGACAGTCATGAGCGAACCGGCCACCTTCGATTCCACGCGCGCCTACCGCGTGCTGATCTGCGATCTGGTCGGGCTGAAGCACGACGCGGCGGGCCATCCAGACCACAGCGAGGTCCGCGCCCATGTCGAAGCGGCGGGCGAGGCTTTCCATGAGGGGCTGTTCGACGGCCGTTCGCTCGAGCCCGGCAGGCTGCACTTCTTCTACGCGCCGCATCTGAGCGGCGCGGAGGAAATCCTGTCCGCCACCGCCGGGGGCCGCTACGACGCCGTCATCGCGGCCGCCACCATCGTCCCCGAAGCGGCGACCTTCGCGCTGGGCGGCGTCCGCATCGGCGCCGGCACCGGCAACATGCGTTCCGCCTCCTGGGGCGGACCGGACGGCGCCGGCGGCGTGGCGCCGCTGATGAACACGCCCGGCTTCAACAGCCGGGCGACGGCGCAGATGGTCTTCAAATGCCTGCTCGCCGCGGCTCCCGACCTGCCCATGCAGATCTTGCACGACCGCGTCATGACCGGCGGTTTCGACACCGGGCGCAACCTGGTCGAGTATCCGACGCGGAAGCTCGAAGGCAGGACGATCGCGGTGCTGGGCTTCGGCAACATCGGGCGCGAGATCGCGCGGCTGGCGCGCGCCTTCAACATGCGAGTCGTCGTCTATGCGCGTCCGAGGCACGGGAAATGGATCGAATCCGAAGGGTTCGTCCATGCGGCGACGGCCGAGGACGCGGCGCGCGGCGCCGATGTCCTGAGCATCCACACGGGCCTGGGGCCGCTCGACAGGCAGACCGGGCGGCCGGCCAATGCCGGATTCGTCGGCGCGGACATCCTCGGCGCGCTGAACCCGGACGCCATCGTCGTCAACTACGACCGCGGCGAGGTCATCGACGTGCCCGCGCTGGCCCAGGCGCTGGAGCAGGGCCGCGTGCGCCATGCCTTCGTCGACGCCGACATCTTCATCGACGGGGCGGGCAAGGCGTCGGGTCCGCTGGCCCCCTATGTCGACGTGGCGCGGCGCTTCAGGGACCGCGTCCACCTGCTTCCGCACGCCGCCGCCGACACCGACCACCCGTCCCGCGTCGAGGGCGCCCGGCAGGCGGTCGACCAGATCCGCGCCGCGATCCGGCATCGCCGCGTCGTCAATCTCAAGGGCGACCTGCCAGAAGGCTATGTCGATGCCGGCTCGAAGTCGCCGACCGGCTTCGGCGGCCTTGGCGAGCGGCAGTTCCTGGCGCTGGCGGCCGACCCACGGAAGCTTAAGCTGTTCCGCGCGCTGACGCGCGACATGGCTGCCTTCTGGGAGTCGCTCGCAGCGGCTGGCGACGAGCAGGCAAGGCGGGCGCTGCTGGCGGCGTCGGGCGCGGACTTCGTCGAGGCCGCCAACCGCCACGCCGCCCTTCTGCGCGCCGAGGGGATCGAAGGCGCATACGAGGCGTAGGCGGCCGACAAGGCCGGCGGATGAAGGAGCCGGCCGCCCTCAGGCCTGCCCGCGAAAGAAGTTGACGAGGGCGGAGAAGTCGTCGCCGCCATGGCCGAGCGCGTCGAACAGCGCGTAGAGATGCGCGGCCTGCGCGCCCATCGGCGTCGCCGCTCCGGCGGCCAGCGCGGCCTCCTGCGCCAGCTTGAGGTCCTTGAGCATCAGCGCCGTCGCGAAGCCCGGCCTGTAGTCGTTGTTGGCCGGCGACGTCGGGACCGGTCCGGGCACCGGGCAATAGGTGTTGATTGCCCAGCACTGGCCGGACGAGGTCGAGGCCACGTCGAACAGCGCCTGATGCGACAGGCCGAGCTTCTCGGCCAGCACGAAGGCCTCGCAGACGCCGGTCATGGTGACGCCGAGGATCATGTTGTTGCAGATCTTGGCCGCCTGGCCGGCGCCGGCCCCGCCGCAATGGACGATCCGCTTGCCCATGGCCTCGAGGATCGGCCGGCCACGCTCGAACGCTTCCGGCGCGCCGCCGGCCATGAAGGTCAGCGTGCCGGCCGCCGCGCCGACGGTGCCGCCCGAGACCGGCGCATCCAGCGAGGGGCAGCCGGCGGCGGCGGCCAGCGCATGCGCCTTGCGCGCGCTCTCCACGTCGATGGTCGAGCAGTCGACGAGCAGCGTGCCGGGTCCGACGAGGTCGGCGAACTCGCTCCACACGCTCACCACATGGCTGCCGGCCGGCAGCATGGTGATGACCAGGTCCGACCCCGCCACGGCGTCCGCGACGGATTGTCGGGGCGACACGCCGTTGTCGGCGGCGGCCTGGAGAGAAGCGTCGGCAAGGTCGAAGCCGCGCACCGTGAAGCCGGCCTTCACCAGATTGGCGGCCATCGGCCCGCCCATATTGCCGAGACCGATGAAACCGATGGTTCCGATCATCCTGTCCTCCTTTGCGACCAGATGGTGAAAAACCGCTACGCCGCGCCGGACACGAGCGGGCGCGCGACGATCATGCGCATGATCTCGTTGGTGCCTTCGAGGATCTGGTGCACGCGCAGATCGCGCACGATCTTCTCGACCCCGTATTCCGTCAGATAGCCGTAGCCGCCGTGCAGTTGCAGCGCCTGGTTGGCGACGTCGAAGCACCGGTCGGTGATCGTCAGCTTCGCCATCGCGCACAGCCGCGTGGCGTCCGGCGACCCCGCCTGCAAGGCCGCGGCGGCCCGCCACAGGAAGGTGCGCGCCACCTCCAGCGCGGCCGCCATGTCGGCCAGCCGGAACTGCAGCGCCTGGAAATCGAGGAGCGCGTGCCCGAAGGCGCGGCGCTCACCCATATAGGACACGGCCTTGTCGAAGGCAGCCTGCGCGCCGCCGAGCGAGGCGGCGGCGATGTTCAGGCGACCGCCATCGAGCCCCGCCATGGCGATGCGGAAGCCGTCGCCCTCCAGTCCCAGCCGGTTGGCGGCCGGGATGCGCGCGCCGTCGAGCATGACGGCCCGCGTCGGCTGCGCGTTCCAGCCCATCTTGTGCTCGTTGGCACCGAAGGACAGGCCGGGCGTGTCCGCATCGACCAGCAGCGCCGAGATGCCCTTCGGGCCCTCCCCGCCGGTGCGCGCCATGACGACGTAGACACCGGCCGCGCCCGCGCCGGAGATGAACTGCTTCTGGCCGGTCACCACGTAGTGATCGCCGTCGCGTACCGCGCGCGTGCGCAGCGCGGCCGCGTCGGAGCCCGAGCCCGCCTCGGTCAGGCAATAGCTGCCGAGCCTCTCCATGGCGACCATGCCGGGCAGCCAGCGGCCGCGCTGCTCGTCGTTGCCGAAGCGGTCCACCATCCAGGCGCACATGTTGTGGATCGACACATAGGCCGCGATCGACGGACAGCCGGTGGCCAGCGCCTCGATGGCGAGCACCGATTCCAGCCGCCCCAGCCCCGCGCCGCCGCTCTCCTCGCGGACATAGAGGCCGCCCATGCCGAGCCCGCCCGCCCGGCGCAGCGTCTCGACGGGAAAATGCTTGTCGCGGTCCCACGCCAGGGCGAAGGGCGCCAGCTCCTCGGCGGCGAAGCTGAGCGCCATCTCCGCGATCGCGGCCTGTTCCTCGCTCAGGTTGAAATCCATGCCCTGCCTCTTCTCCGCCGGCGCGGGAGCGATCTTGGCACCGCGCCTGCGCCAGTTCAACAGGCCGCCCAAGGCCTTTGTCAAAGCCGTTGCGCGCAATATTTCTCCGCGAAACAAGTCCTTCCGGAAATCTCATTCCTTTTCCCGCCCCGATCCGGCCCCTACCATGGCGGTGTTTCCATCAGGACGTGCCGCATGAAGCCCTTCCGCCTCACCCCGACGCTCGCGTTGATCGCTGCCCTGTGCGCGCCGCTGCCGCTTCAGGCGCAGACCGCCGGCGCGCCGCCCGCCGCGAACCCCGCTTCGGGCACGGAGGCCAGGCGGGCCGTGGTGGCCAACTTCGAAAGCGAGGCGCAGCTCGGCCAGTTCGCCGCCAAGGGCACGACCGTCGTCTTCTTCTATGCGAGCTGGTGCCCGAATTGCCGCGCGACCGTGACCGAGCTCAATGCGCGCTGGGACGCCGTGAACCCGGACATCACGCTGGTCATCGCCGACTACGACAAGGAAAAGGCGCTGAAGGCGAAATACGGCGTCACCTATCAGGACACCTTCGTGCTGCTCGACGAGAAGGGCGGCGCGGTCAAATCCTGGAACAGCGGCGGCGTCGACGGGCTGAACCGCAACACGGCGCTCTGACCGACCGCCCCGATGCTGATCACCACCGGTTTCGCCTTCATCGCGGGCGTCGTCACCGTGCTGTCGCCCTGCGTGCTGCCGCTGCTGCCGGTGATCTTCGCCACCGCCGCGCAGGAGGGCAGGGCCCGGCCTCTCGGCGTCGTCATCGGCTTCGTCGGCAGCTTCACGCTCGCCACGCTGGCGCTGAGCTTCCTGGTGCGCTCCCTCGGCGTTTCGCCAGATCTCAACCGCCTGATCGCCGCGACGATCCTCATCGTGCTCGGGCTGGTGCTCGCCGTTCCCGCCTTTCATTCCGCCTTCGAGGCGGCGGCCAGCCGGCTGGTCAGCCGCCTGCCTGCGCGCAGGCGGCACGCGAACGGTTTGCTCGGCGGCATCGCCGTCGGCGTCGGGCTGGGCTTCGCCTGGAGCCCCTGCGTCGGGCCGATCATGGCCTCGGTGATCACGCTGGCGCTCAACCAGCAGGTGGATGCGGGAGCGGTGGCGGTCGCGCTCGCCTTCGCGCTCGGCACCGCCATTCCGATGGGCGCCGCGATCCTGGGCGGACGCCGGCTCGTCTCGCGGCTTGCCTGGTTCCAGGCCAACGCCGTGGCGATCCAGCGGGCGATGGGCGCCCTGCTCGTCCTCACCGGGCTGGCGATCCTGCTGGGATGGGACCGGCAGATCCAGATCCTGCTCCTGACCTGGTTTCCGGGCTGGGACGCGGCCCTGACCGGCTGGGAGCCGCACCCGGCGCCCTGAACGCCGGAATGGATTGCTCCCATCCCGTTGAAAGAAGAAATCCAGCAGCTTCAACATCTGCAAATATTGTGGGCTAATCTCCGGGTCTCTCCTGAATTGAGGATCCGAACCATGACGACCTCCACAATCCATTCCAAACTTCTCGCGAGCGTATTCCTTGCCGTTTCGGCGACTATACTCACGCCGACCACATTCGTAGCAGCCGCGATGGCAGCCGAGCAGCAGCAGGCGGCCTTCCCCATCATCGTGTCGGCCGCCCAGGCAGAGAAACTGATCGCCGACGGCGCCAAGGTGGTCGACGTGCGCGGCGAGGCCGCCTACGCCAAGGGCCATGTGCGCGGCGCCGTCAACCTGCCGTGGCAGCGCCTGAACGTCTCCGAGGAAGACGGCATCCGCAACGAGTTCGCCGGCGACGCGACCTTCGAGAAGGAGCTGAGTGCGGCCGGGCTGCGCTACGGCGACCGCATTCTCATCTACGACACCACCGCCCTGCCCGGCCGCGCCTACGTGGCGTTCGAATATGCCGGCTTCGGCGATGCCGTGCACGTGCTGGACGGCGGCATCGCCGCCTGGAAGGGCGAGCTCTCCACCGAGGCCGTGACGGCCGAGGCGAGCGGCTTCAAGCTGGAGCGCAAGAACGACATCCGCGTCGACAAGGCCTATGTCGCCGGCAAGGTCGGCTCCAGCGACGCCGTCATCATCGACGGCCGCAACGAGGAGGCCTTTGCGGACGGCCACATCCCGGGCGCGCAGGCGCTTCCGGCGGCGAGCCTGCTGAAGAAGGACGCGACCCTCCAGTCCGAGCCCGTGCTGACGGCGCTGCTCCAGTCGAAGGGCGTCTCCCCCGACCGGGAGGTGGTCTCCTACTGCGGCAGCGGCGTCGCCGCCGCCAACAATTATCTCGCGCTGCGCAACCTCGGCTACAGGAACGTCGTGCTCTACGATGCGAGCTGGGACGAATGGAGCCGTGATCCCCGCGCGGGTCAGCAGGTGTCGCTGCCGAACTACACATTCGACGCGGCCGGACGATCCTCGGACGGGGCGCCGGAATTCCTCGACGCGGCCGCCGTCAAGGCGCTGGCCGGCCACTCCGACGTGGTGATCGTCGACGTGCGCTCGCCGTCCGACTACGCGGCGGGCCACATTCCCGGCGCCGTCAACGTCTACTGGGACGCCACGCTCGACAAGGACCGCGTGCTGCTGCCGGCCGATCAACTGCGCAAGATCTACACCGAGGCCGGCGTGACCCCGGACAAGCGCGTCGTGCTGTTCACGCGCGGCGGGCTCCAGCTCTCCCACAGCTACACGGTGCTGAACATCCTCGGTTTCAGGAAGGTCGACTTCTTCACCGGCAAGTTCGAGGGCTGGGAGAACGGCGCCTTCCGGCGCGGCTGACGCGGCACCGCCGCCGTGCCGCATGCCGGGCGGCGTGGCGGCGTCCCGCCTGCGTTTCGCCGGGCGTCGCGGGCCGATGGCGTCGAAGCGGGGCACAGGCGGAGCGCCAGTCTTCGACCCTGCTGACAAGTTTCTCCGGCCGGGCTATGTCTGTCCGGTTGCAGGAGAAAATCGTCATGGACGCGCTGACGCCGGCCGAACGCCGCTTTCTGGACCGGGTGGCGAAGATCACGCTGACCCCCTGGTCGGGAAAGCTCGTGGCCGTGGACAAGGCGGGCAAGGCCATGCGCCTCTCCAAGGCGACGTTCCAGCGGCTTCAGGACGGCGGCTTCGTCATCCGCACCGAGAGCACGCTGACCACCAACGTCTACGGACCGCAGCCCCCCGTCGTCGCCGCGGCGCCCGTGGGCGAGGTCTGAGCGCCGCAGCCGCCTATTCGGCCAGGCGCAGTCGGCCCGGGTCGACGCGCGTGTCCGAGACGACCCGGCCCGTCTCCATGCGGATGAGCCTGTCGCACTGGTGGAAGCGGTGCTCGTCATGCGTCACCACCAGCACCAGATGCCCGGCCGCCGCCATGCGCGGCACCAAAACGTCGTAGAACCAGGCGCGGCGCGCCGGGTCCTGGTCGGCGGCGAACTCGTCCAGCACGATGATCGGCCGCGACTCCGCCAGCGCCACGGCGAGCGCCAGACGCCGCTTCTGCCCGGTCGACAGCGACAGGGTGGAGAACTCCTCCTCCAGCATGCGCACGCGCCCGGCCAGCGCGAACTCGCCGATGTGGCCGTCCAGCGCCCGCTTCTCCTCCGGTGTCAGGCCGTAATATTTGCGGAACAGATGGAACTGGGCGAACACGGCGCTGAACAGCGACCGGAACCGGGACCTGTCCTCGGCGCGCAGCGGCTCGCCGTCGAGCAGAATCTCGCCGCTGTCGGGCGCGCGCAAGCCGGTGATGAGGCTGAGCAGCGTCGTCTTGCCGGACCCGTTGCCGCCGCAGATGAACACGGTCTCGCCGGGCCGGAAGGTGAGGTCGATGGGCCCCAGGTGGAAGCTGTCGTCGCTCTGCGCCGCGTTCTCCTCGCCCAGCACCGCCGTCACGCCGCGCAACTCGATCGAGCGGAAGCCAGGGTTCGGTGCATGCGCGGCCCCCGCCGGCGAGCGGCCGGCAACAAGCGCCTGTTCCAATTCGTCGATGACCCTCTTCGAGGCGGCGGCGCGCGACAGCCGGGGCAGGTCGCCGAACACCGTCTCGATCGGACCGCTGGTGAACAGCACCAGCGTCAGCACCTGGAACATGGTCGCCGTCCCGCCGCCATGGATCAGCGGCAGCACCACGACGACGGCGCACAGAAGGCCGATCATCGACGTCTGCGTCAACGTCTCGCCGAGGCTGAACAGCCGCTCCGCCGCCACCGAATTCCGCAGCGCGCCGTCGGCGAGGCGCCTGGCGTCCTCCTCCAGGTCGTCGCGGCGTCGGCGATTGAGCCGCAGCTCCATCCAGCCGCCGAGCACGTCGTTCACCCGGTCGCAGAAATCGCCTGTCGCCTTGACGGCGCGCCGCACGTAGAAGCGCGCCGGCTTGTCGGTGAGGAAGAAGCCGACCGCGCCGATGCTGACGGCGACCACCGTGGCGAGGCCCGTGACCCAGGACAGCCAGAACAGATAGGGCGCGCAGACCGCCAGCAGCAGCAGCGATTCCAGCGTGCCGATGACGCGCACCGCCGATTCCGCCACCGTGCCCGTCTCGCGCACCACGACGGAATAGACCTGCCCGTGGTCCCGCTGCTGGAGGAAATCCACGTCCGCCTCGAGCAGCAGGCGGGTCAGGTTGACGCGCAGGTCGCGCTGGATCGTCTCCGTCAGCCGCCGCTTGTAGATGCGGCCGAAATGCGAGAAGCCGAGCGTCGACACGACGCTGAGCGCCAGAAGCGCGAAGGGCTGCCAGCCCTGCTGCTGCCGCGTCGCCACCTCGTTGATGGAGAAGATAAGCCCGGCGCGGCTGATGCTGGCGGCGATGGCCAGCGGCAGCACCGGACCGTGCATGACGCGGCCGTAGCGGAACAGATAGCGGACGAGCTCCCAGATCTGCAGGGCGTTGCTCGCCTTTGCCGGCTTGGGCGATTGCGCGGTCGGGACCATGGGCGGTCGTGTCTCGTTGTTTTGCCGGACGCCGCCGGCGCGTCTATCTAGGAAGCGGCGCCGTTCCTGTCCACAAGCCATCGCCCGGCGAAATGGCGCACCGCGATCGTGTTGTGGCGCAGCTCGTCGCCGCCCCGGCCCCGGTTGATGCGCCCGAGCGCGGTGCGCGCGTAGAGCTCCAGCCGGCGCTTCGGGATGAAGCTGAGCCTGCGGGCCGGCACCGCGTATTTCGGCGCGGC
The DNA here is from genome assembly GCA_027492275.1 of Mesorhizobium sp. GTDB lineage: Bacteria > Pseudomonadota > Alphaproteobacteria > Rhizobiales > Rhizobiaceae > JAPUFC01. Next base: position 34,144 of record JAPUFC010000074.1, read on the forward strand.
GCAGAGCGCGCTGGTGCGCACGTCGTCGACGAAGAACAGCGCCTCCGGCCCTGCCGAGAAATCGGTCATCGCGCCGAGGTCGAAGAAGCGCGGCCTGACCAGATAGGACATGAAGCCGAGAACGACGTCGATGCGCCGGGGGCGGCGAAGCCGCGTGCCGCGCACGGGCGCGGGCGCGCGCATCAGGAGATTGCCCAGCACCGTCGTCGGCCGGTCGATGTGGTCCGGCGGCACCACCCACCCGGCGAGCGCCAGCGCGGCCTCCGGCATCGCCCGCGCCTGCCGCTCCAGCGTGGCGATGGTCGACGGCGGGTAGATGCGGTCGTCGTCGACCACGACGATGGCCTGGCCGGGCGCCTCGGCCATCAGCGTCGGGATCAGCTTGGTCGCCGGCCCCCAGTCGTCGCAGGCGCGGATGTCCAGCGATTTCAGCCGGCGCAGCCGCTCCGGCACCACATAGGCGACCTGCTCGCGCCGGCTGAAAGCCGGCAGGTTCAGGACGATGCGCCGCGGCGGCCGCGACTGTGCCATCAGGCTCTTCAGCGTGTCGTCTATGCCCTCGATGCGGCTGGGGATCGTCGTCAGCGACACGACGATGTCGGCGCGGTCGCCCTCGCGCGCCTGCCAGCGCCGGTCCATCGCCTCCAGGCTGATGCGCGACAGCCGCCACTCCTGCCACAGGTCGAGCGGCAGGCACTCCCCCTCGAACAGCCGGTGCGCGTAGAGGCCGGCTGCCAGGACGGCCATCGCGCAAAGGATCGCCGAGGGCAGGATTTCGAGCATGTCTTGCCCCGCATTGGCCGTTGCGATAAGTCCGGTCGGCAGGGTTCTATGCCTTGGTCCGCCGCCGGCGATCAAGCGAAATCCGGCCCGCTCCAGTGGAACCGTCCTTGCACGCACAGCACAAGCTCCTCGACCTGAACGCGCTGTGGATCGGCGAGCGCATCGGCGCGCTGGAGATCCTGTGCCTGCTCTCCGGCGCGGCGCGCGGACACAAGGTTCGCCTGTTCGGCTACAGGCGCTACGACGAGGTGCCCGAGGCGATCGAGCAGGTCGATGCGCGCGAGATCCTGCCCGAGGCCGGCATCATCCGGCACGGCAGGACCGGCAGCCCGTCGCTGTTCTCCAACCGCTTCCGCTACGAGCTCATCCGGCGCGGCTTCGGCGCGTGGACGGACGCGGACATGCTCTTCCTCAAACCCGTGCGGACGGGCAACGGCACCGTCTTCGCCGCGCTGGAGGAGGGCACGGACGAAATCGCCACCGGCTTCCTCGCCTACGACCCCGACAGCGCCTTCGCGCGGGAGGTCTGCGACTGGGCTTTTCGCGACGAGATGATCCCGCCCTGGCTGAAGCCGGGCGAGAAGGCGTGGTTCCATGCCCGCAAGCTGGTGGGTCTGCGCCCGAGGGTGGCGGACCTGCCCTGGGGCAGCATCGGCCCGTTCCTGTTCACCTACCTGGCCCGCAAGCACGGCCTGATCCGGCACTCCAGCCCCTGGCAGCGGTTCAACCCGGTGCCGCACAAGGAAAAGGCCCTGCCCTTCCTGGCCGACGGAAATGCCGAACGCTTCATCACGCCGGACACGGAAGCCGTCCATCTGTGGCACCAGGGCCTCAAGGGCGGCATGGACGGCAGGAACGGCTTCCAGAAGCGCGTGCTCCTGTTCGAGGAGAACAGCTTCATCTGGAAGGTGGCCAAGGAACTGGACCTGACGACGAGCGTCGTCTGGCGTGTCTGAGCCCGGGACGACGCCGGACGGCGAGCGCCCGGTCATCGTCACCGCCGCCGACCGGCGTTTCGCCCGCTGCCTCCACCAGTTGCTCCTGTCGGCGCGGCGTCACGGGCTCGACCGCGCCTGCCGCTTCGTCGCCTATGATCTGGGGATCGACGCGGCGACGCGACAAAGGCTGGAGCGCGCTTTCCCATGGTGCGCGTTCCTCTCTTTCGACTTCGCGGCATGGCCGGCGCATGTCCGCGTCGAGACCGGCAGCTTCGCCTGGAAACCGCTCGTCCTGTGGCAGGTCGTGGAGCAGGCGAAAGGGCCGGTCCTCTGGTGCGACAGCGCCACGATCTTCAAGGGCCCGCTCGACATGGTGTTCGAGACCGCGCGCGCCAACGGCGTCTATTCGCTGGGCGGCCAGGCGCCGATGCAGGAGCGCTGCGAGCCGGCCGTAATGCGGCGGCTGGCGCTGCCGCGCCGCCTGTGGGACACGCGCGAGCGCATCGGCGGCTTCCTCTGCGTGGATGCCGGCAATCCCGCGGCGCGCGGATTGGCCAAGGCATGGCGTGACCTTGCGCTGGAGAAGGACCTGCTGCTGCCGCCGGTCCGCACCATCGCCCGCCACATGAACGACCAGGCCGTGCTGTCCTGCCTGCTCCTGAAGGCGGAGGATGACGGGCTGATCCGCCTGACCGGGGACGAGGCCGATATAAGCTCGGCGCGGCCCGTGCGCTTCGTCTCGACGCGAAACAAGGTGGGCAGCGGCGTCCCCTTGTGGGGCGATCCGTTCGTCCGCGCCCGGTTCGCGCTGGAGAAGAGCCTTGACCAGTTCTGGCTGCGCCTCGATCGCAGCAATACCCCGGTGCACGCGCTCTACAAATGGCGCGGCGAGTTCCTCGAGGTGCGCTATCGCGGAGCGGACGGCGTCGAGCGCGTCGTCCCGACGCCGGCGGGCCACTACTACGCCGACCCGTTCGTCTGGCGGCAGGACGGCAGGACGTGGCTGCTGGTCGAGGATTTCTCCTATCGCCGCCATCGCGCCACGCTCGCCGCCATCCCGCTGGACGGCGCGCTCAGCGCCGGCCGCGCCGTGCCCGTCCTGGACCCCGGCGTGCATGCGTCGTTTCCCTTCGTCTTCCGCCACGCCGGCACGACGTGGATGGTGCCCGAGACCGGCCGGGCCGGCGGCATCGACCTCTACGCCTGCGAGGAATTCCCGCATCGATGGCGGCGCGCGAGGCGGCTGGTCGACGGCGTCGACGCGGTCGACAGCGCCGTCTTCAGCCATGGCGGCCGCTGGTGGCTGGCGACCTCGCTCGCCTCGCCCCGCCCCGGCGGCTCCAACCGCTACCTCGCCATCTTCCACACCGACGACCCCGTGGCGGGCGAATGGCGGCCGCATCCGGTCAACGAGGCCGCACTCTACATCGAAGCGGCCAAGGGCACCGGCCGCAACGCCGGCGCGATCGTCGCGCGGGACGGGCGCATCTTCCGGCCCATGCAGAAAAGCAGCGCCTTCTACGGCGAGGGCATGGCGATGATGGAGATCGTGGACCTGTCGCCGACGGCCTACCGCGAGGAACCGGCGCGGCCGCCTTTTCCGCTCGAGGACATCGCCGGACGCTTCGGCGTGCACCATGCCACGGAGGCGGAGGGGGTCATCGCCTGGGACGTGCGACTGCGGTATTGATTGTCGTGCGGCCGGCTACAGGCGCTTCTCGTCGACGAACACCCGGGCGGCGACCGCGGCCTTGACGAAGGCCTCGCGCGCCACGCGCGGCGGCTTCTCGCCCTTGATCACCTGCAGGCAGGCCTCCATCGCCTTCAGCCGTTCGGGGCTTTCAAGCAGACGCCACTGGTGCAGCAGAAGTTCCGCCGCCTCCGCGGGCGTTCCGACGACGCGATCCCGGTCGACGCGGCCGAGTTGCACGACGACGGGCTTGTTGAAGCGCTTCTTCCTCATGTGTCGCATGGTGGAGCGACTGTAACGCCGATGCACCAACATTTGATGAACGAAACAAATGTTTTCCCGCCGTGCCGCATGACTTGGAAACGCGCCGCACCGGCTGCCTCGCCAAGGAAACGGCAGGCAAAAAAAAGCCCGCTGCTGGAGGAGCGGCGGGCTTCAACTTGGCAGGCGAAGCGGGAGGAGGTGCATCGCCTGCGCTGTCAGCGACCCATCTGGGAGGAGAAGATGGCTGACACGACCTAGATAGATTTGCCCGACCCCGGCCGCAATCGCCGTTTTCGCATAGCTGCCTTGCGATTGTGCAATGCACCGAAAACAGGCGTGTCAGCCGATCAGGCGGTCGTAGTCCGACACCAGAAGCCTTGCCGGCGGCTCATCCTCCTCGATGTCGGAGAAGCGTCCGATCGGATCGGCGAAGACGTTGTCGGTCAGGTCGTCGTTGACCGTCGACACCTCGCCGATCAGCACGTCCGCGCCCTCGCCCCAGAAGGCGTGCCAGACGCCGGGCAGCAGCGTCACGCTCTCGCCCGGATCGAGCTTGAGCAGCCCGCCGGCCGGCAGCGTGCGCACGATGCCGTCGGTCGGAACCTCGACGGGGGCGTCGCGGTCGATACCGCCGTCCGGCGCCGACATGAACAGCTCCAGCACCAGCTTGCCGCCGCCGCGATTGATGATGTCCTCCGCCTTGATGACGTGGCGGTGCATGGGCGAAAGCTGGTCGCGGCGCGAGATCATGATCTTCTCGGCGTAGAGCATGCCGCGTCCGCGCGTCAGGTCTTGCGCGCGTCCGTTGCGCACGGTGAACAGGAACAGGCCGAGCTCGTCGAACCGGCCCTGCCCGTAGTCGGTGATGTCCCAGCCGAGCCGCGCCTCGACGATGCCCGGAGGGCGGCGCCGCGCCAGCTCCTCCGGCGTCCACGACGCGAAGGGCGGCATGACATAGCCGAAGGAGCGGATGAAGGCCTCGCCCTCCCGCAGGATCTCGTTGACGCGCGATCGCTTCATGACCGTCCTCCTCCCTGGCCCGGTCTGGTTACGCCGGCGCGCCGGCGCTGACAACAGGACCAAGGGATAAGGCCCGCATGGCGTCCCGTGCGGGCCAAATTCCGTTGAAGCGTCCATCACGCGCCTGTACCGTTCCGGAAACGAATCGCGAGGACGCGATCGGGAGCATGTAAAGCAACGGATGCAGGAGAGTCTTGGTCAGCCGAGGGAAGGTGGGGGCGCCGGCGTGCGCTCCCGTGCCGACCTGAGCGCCTTTCTGATGCAGCTCGCCGCCGACATCGGCGCGCAGTCCTATCTGCTGTTCGCCGTCCTGCACGAGCGCGAGCGGCACACCGGCCAGATCATCTCGTCCAACTGGATCTACGACGCAATCGAGCTTTGCGGCCTCGACTTCATCACGCGGCTGGCGGGGCTGGCAACCGACATCGGCCAGGCTCCCCGCTCGATCCGCCCCGACGAGGCGCCCGAGCTGCCCGGCATCATCGACGGCGAGACGGCGCGCATCCTGTGCGTGCTTGGCCACAACGAGCTCTACGTGCTGAAACTCGCCGTCGGTCGCAGGCGTTACTTTCTGGTGCTGTCCTGCGGCGAACCCGCGTCCATCAGGGCCGAGCAGCTCGGCCGCGCGCAGCTCAACTGCTGCTACGTGCTGTCGACCATGCATGCGATGCTGGCGGCGGCGACGGTGCGCGACCCGCTGTCGGATCGCGAGCGCGAATGCCTGTCCTGGGTATCCGAGGGCAAGACGACCGAGGAGGTGGCGCTGATCCTCGGCGTCTCCGCCAACACCATCAACGCCTACGTGGCCAGCGCCATGCAGAAGCTGTCGGCCTCCAACCGGCCCATGGCCATCGCGACCGCGATCAGGAGCGGGATCATATGAAGCGCGCCGCCGCCACCAAGATGCCGCCGGGCAATCAGGACGCCGAGGCGGCCAACGGTCCCGCAGCCGGCGCCCAGGGCGGCGCGGCGGTCGCCCCCCACAGGACGGAGCCGCCCCACGGCTCGGCCCTGCCCGACGCGGTGCGCCGCTGCCGGTGGATCGCGCTCGACCTGAACGCGACCGGCTTCGCCGTGTTCATGGCGGGCCCCTCGCCCGACCGGCCGTTCCTGACGCCCTGCTTCGACCATGCCTATCCGGGGGTGTCGCCGCAGACCAGGGCGCTCACCGGCGACGACAGGAACGGCTTCGTCGAGCACGCGCGCCAGTCCACCATGCCATTGCGCTGGAGCGACGTGCGCGAGCCGGCGCCCGGCTTCGCCGCGCTCGACTGGTGCCAGGACATCCAGCCGCCTTTGCCCGGCACCTGCGGCATCGCCGTGCCGGTGCACGGCGCCTCCCACCGGGTCGGCCTGGTCGTCTTCTTCGGCCCTTCGATCGAGCTGACGCGGGACATGTTCCTGGACATCCACGTCCGCTGCTTCGCCACCTTCGACCTGCTGGTGAAGGCGCGCCCCGAGGCGGGCCGCAAGCTGGCCGCCATCTCCAAGCGCGAACTGGAATGCCTGCGGCTGACCGCCAACGGCTACACCAGCGCCGAAATCGCGCGCATGCTCAACCTTTCGGTGCACACCACCAACCAGTACCTCGCCAGCGCGACGCTGAAGCTCGACGCGGTGAACAGGTCGCATGCCGTGGCCAAGGCGCTGCGGCTCGAACTCATCGACTGAAGGAAGCGCTCAGGGCAGCGCGGCGGGCTCGCGCGTCAGCCGCGACTGCCGCAGCATGGCCCTGAGATGGGCGGTGTTCGCCTCGGGATCGCCCTCCGCCCTGTCGAAGGCGACGTAGTTCACCTCCACCGACGCCGTCTGCGCCTCCAGCGTCAGCGAGAAATAGACGGTCGCTCCGCTCGGCCGCATCTCCATGTCGAGCACGATGCGCGGGCTCTCCTCCCACGACACATGCGCCTCGCCGCCATGGCCGAGCCTGATCGTTCCCGGCAGGAAATAGAGCTCGGCCGCCGAATCCACGATGTCCGCCAGCGTGGAGAAATGCTCCATGCGGATGAACGCCACATAGTCGACGAGATCGACCAGCCGCAGTTCGCTGACCAGTTCGCGGATGGATTCCGCCACGATGATCTCGCGGGCGGCGGAATGCGGTTGTCTGTTCATCAACGGCCCTGACGCTTGGACTGCTTCGCGTAGACCACCCGCACCAGCTCGGCGACGGCCTGGTAGAACTGCGACGGGATGACGTTATCGACCGAAACTTGCTTGTACATGGAGCGCGCCAGCGCGACGTCCTCGAACACGGGAATGCCGTTGGCCTCGGCGATCTCGCGGATCTTCAGCGCGACGAGGTCCTGGCCCTTGGCGAGCACCACGGGCGCGGCGTTCTCGTCCCGCACGTAGCGCAGCGCGATGGCGTAGTGGGTCGGATTGGCGATCACCAGCGTGGCGCGCGGCACCGCCGTCATCATGCGCCGCCGCGCCCTGTCGCGGGCGAGCGAGCGCAGCCGCGACTTGACGATCGGGTCGCCCTCCGACTGCTTCATCTCGTCCTTGACCTCCTGCTTGGTCATGCGCAAATCCTGCCGCCAGTGGAAGCGCGACCAGATGATGTCGACCGCCGCGATCACCAGCATCACCACGACGACGGCGGTGAGGATGTCGATCGCCATGCCCCGGATCACCGGCAGGAAGCCGGCGGTCTGCGTGATCATGCCGGCCAGGAGCCGCCGGTGCGCCTCCGACAGCAGGAAGACCAGCGCCGCCAGCACGAAGGCGAGCTTGCCCAGCGACTTCAGGAACTCGACGAAGCCCTGCACGCCGAACAGGCGCTTCCAGCCCTTGGCCAGCGAGATGCGCGAGGCCTGCGGCCGCACCCGCTCGGCCACGAACTGCGGCAGGTTCTGGAAGGCGGAAGCCCCGATGCCGGCGACCGCCAGCAGGATCGCCAGCGCGCCGACCGCCTTGCCGATCTCGGTGAACACGATCTGATAGAGCAGGGCCGCGTCCCGCGCCGTCTCCAGCGGCCAGGCGTCCGGCTTCTCCAGGAAGATCGACAGGAACGAGCCGAGCTCGCCGATCGAGCCGGCGGCGAAGAAGACGGTGAAGACGAGGATCGCGACGAAGGAGGTCAGGATCGCGGTCTCGCGCGAATGCGGCAACTGGCCCTTCTCGACCGTGTCGCGGATCTTCTTCTCGGTCGGTTCTTCTGTCTTGCTGTCCTTGTCGGCGGACTCCGACATGCGCGCCTATTCCTTTGCCTGCGACCCGGCTAGGCCGCCGCTGCCTGCTGCGCCGAAGGCAGCTCGAACGCCCCCTCGCCCGCCATGCGGATGGCGGCCGAGGCGATGGTCTTGCGCGCCCTGGCGATGTCCACCGCCGGCACGTCGACGCCCTGCGCCAGCTCCGATTCGATCATGCGCCGCGAGCGCGCGCCGATCGCCGACAGCACCGCCTCGCCGAGCGCGCCGGGACAGTTTCGCAGCGCCAGCGTGACAAGCTCGGTCGATAGCCCGTCGAACAGGATCACGCGCGCCTTCTGCGTCAGCAGCGGAATGTCCTCGAACGAGAACAGCCGCGCCCGGATCGCCTCGATATCGGGCGCGCCCGCCTCCTCGAGGTCGCGCATGACCTCCTCCAGCGCGTCCTTGTCCATCTCGTTGAGCAGCCCGGCCACCCGCAGCTGGCCGGCGGAGGTGTCGCGCGAGGCGCTTTCCGACAGCAGGCGCTCGCGAAGCTGCCGCTCGATGATGCGCTCGGCCGCCTCGGGCACGCCGGCCAGCGAAACCATGCGCTTGACCAGCTCGCCGCGCAGCTTCTTGTCCAGCGTCAGCAGCGTGGCGGCGGCGGTCGCCGGCGCGAGCTTCGACAGCACGTAGGCCCCGGTCTGCGCGTGCTCGGCCGACAGGAAGGCGCCGATCCGCGCCGGCTCGACGGCCTCGACCTGCGGCCACACCGGCATCGGCGCCGCGGCTTCGGCCGCGCCGTCGTCCGGGCGCATGATCGCGTTGACCTCCTCGGGCGACAGGCTCTCGCTGAGCAGCATGTCCATGGATTCCGCCGAATCCATCAGGCCCGCGCCCTCGGCGAACTCCGCCTCGAACTCGGCGACGATCTTCTCCAGCTCGTTCTGGGGAATGGTGCGCAGCAGCCGCGCGCCCTCGATCAGCGCCTTGAGCTCGTCCTGCTTGAAGAATTTCAGCATGCGGCTGGCCGCCGGCTTGCCCATCGCCACCAGGATGGCCGCCGCCTTCTGCGTCCTGGTCATCGTGGCTGACACGCTCATGCCTACCTCCCCTTCGGCCTCAGGCGGGGCGCGAGGCGACGATCTCGGTCAGCCGGATGCCGAACCGCGACGGGTCGGATTCCAGCACGGTGATCTCGCCGCGCGCGATCATGCGCCCGTTGACCGTGACCTCCACGGGCTCGCCGATGCGCCTGTCGAGCGCCACGGTCGATCCGCGCTGCAGCGCCATCAGGTCGGAGACCGACATCTGCGAGCTGCCGAGCACGATCTGCACCTCCACCGGGATGTCCATGATGACCGAATGCGCGGACGGCTGTCCGTCGGCCGGCATCGCGGCCTGAGCCTCCGCCGGCCTGGCATGCGGCCGCTTGTCCTCGTGCAGGACGCCGCGCAGCTCCTCGATCGCCCGGTTGAGCTGTTCCTCGGACTCGCCCGTTTCCGCCATGGTCGCCTGGCTCATCGTTCGTCTCCAATCGTCCGCCGCTCAGCCATGGGGCAGGGCCTGCAACAGGGCGCTTCCGTTCTCGAAGGGATGGCGCACCCGCACCGTGTAGTTCGAGCCCAACTTGCCGAAATCGCACACGAACAGCGTCTTCTGGCGCGCCGACAGCCGCACCTGCGAGGAGGCGTCGTCCTGGAAGGCGATGAGCTGGCCGGGCTCCAGCGCCGCGAGCTGGCTGAGCGTCATGCGCGCCAGCGGCATGGTGGCGCGCACGGTCACGTCGGTGCGCCGCACCTCAGCGCCGATGCGCTCCGTCCACGTCGCGGGCGGCAGGTGTTCGGCGCCGGCCGTGCGGTACTTGACCAGCAGCCGCTGCGGCATGGTCAGCGCCAGCCGCCCCCTGCTCGCCTGCGTGCCGAGCGAGAAGGTGATCCGCACGCCCGGCCCGTCGCGCAGCGCCAGCTTGCGCAGCTCCTGCCCCGCGATCGCGGGCGGGACGGGAAGCTGCAGCGCCAGGGCCCGTTCGCCGCTGCCGTTCAGCGCCGCGGCGATCGCCTCGAAGGCCAGCGAGCAGATGTCGGTTTCCGTCGGCGACAGGTCGCGCTCCATGGCCGCCGCCGGCGCGTCCGCATCGCTGCCGAACAGCAGCGCCACCAGCAGGCCGCAGGCCGCCGGGTCGAGCGTCAGGATCAGCGCGTCCGGCGAGGCCTCGCTGGCGGCGATGGCCAGCGCGAAGCCCTCGCCGTCGGGCCGCGCCTCGGCGATGCGCGCCACGGCGACCGCCTCCAGCTCCAGGCCGAGCTGCGGCGCGATCGCCTGCGCCAGCGCCTCGGCCAGCGCCGGCAGCACGCGGGCCGACAGAGCGCGCGCGGCCTCGACGATCTCGCCCGGCTCACCCGTCTCCCCGACGATGCGCTCGACGATCGATCCGGTGGTCGCAGCCGACGCGGTCATGCTCAGGCCGCCTTCTTCTCGACCGCGCCGCCGCCGAGCGTGCTCTGCTCGACCGCGTCGATGGACGGCCGGTCGTAGGCGGAGATGGTCTTGCGTCCGAATTCGATGGCGACCTGCGGCAGCGAGCCGTTCATGTAGGCCAGCAGCGTCTGCTTGACGATGATGTAGAGCCGGTTCTGCTTCTCGCGCACCACCTTGATCTTGGTGGCGATGGGGCCGACCACGCAATAGGACATGAAGATGCCGAGGAAGGTGCCGACGAGCGCCGCGCCGATCAGCCCGCCCAGGATCTCCGGCGACTGGTCGAGCGCGCCCATCGCCTTCACCACGCCGAGCACGGCGGCGACGATGCCGATGGCGGGGAAGCCGTCGCCCATCGCCGTCATCGCCTGGTAGGGCTTGAGGCTGTCCGCCTTGATGGTCTGGATCTCCTCGTCCATCAGCGCCTCGATCTCGTGGCTCCGCGCATTGCCGATGATGATGATGCGGCAGTAGTCGCAGATGAAATGCGTCAGCGCGTGGTTCTTGAGCACCGTTGGATAGGCCTGGAAGATCGACGACGCTTCGGGATTGTCGATATGCGCCTCGACCTCGGAGCGAGACTTGGTGCGCAGCTCGCGCATCAGCGAATGCAGCACGCCGAGCGTCTCGAGATAGCTCTGCTCCTTCGGCACGGCGTGCTTAAAGGCTTCCAGGCAGGCCTTGCCGGTGTCCTTGACCACCTTCATCGGGTTGGCGACCAGGAACGTGCCCAGCGCCGCGCCGCAGATGATGACCACCTCCCACGGCTGGATGAGCACCTCGATATGGCCGCCCATGGCCATGAAGCCGCCGAGAACGCAGCCGAGCGTCACCACCAGACCGATCAGAATGCCCACGACGCGCCTTTCCTGAGGATCGATCATCGACCCGATTCAGGCAGGCTAGGGCGCGTAACTTGCGCGGGGCTTGAATCCTGTCCTTCAGCCTCGCGCAAGCGTGCGCGTCTAGCGTGCGGTCGGACTGGCAGGAGGCTTGCCCGTGGTCGACACCTATACCAGCTACCGGCTCATCACGCGCGACATCGGCCGCTCGCTGGAGCGCGTCGAGCGCGAGCCTATGGTCGACCGCGAGACCAAATACTACCTGGACAACATCTCGAAGGTCAGGACCATCGAGGACTTCGTCAAGGACGACCGCCTCTTCCGCTACGCCATGAAGGCGCACGGGCTGGGCGACATGGCCTACGCCAAGGCCTTCATGGTCAAGGCGATGAAGGAGGGCGTCGCCGATCCCGACAGCTTCGCCAACAAGCTGCAGGACAAGCGATACGCCGAATTCGTCACCACCTACAATTTCGAAAAGTACGGCGAGCGCGCCACGACCTACAGCCGGGCGGTCAACGACACGCCGCAGAACTTCGCCTCCAACGTCGCCATCGGCACGCTGGATTCAGGCTTCAAGTTCGTCGAGGGCGAGGTCGGCTACTACGTGTCGACCATATCGAACGTGCAGTCGATCGACGATCTGATGGCCGACAGCCGCCTGCTGCGCGTCGCGATGGGCGCCTTCGGCCTCGATTCGACCAAGGAGGCGCCGGCGCGCGTGCGCGAGATGCTGGAAGGCGGCGTGTCCGATCCCGCCAGCCCCGCCAACAGCCTCGCCGACAAGCGCTACGCGGCCTTCGTCGCCGCCTTCGATTTCGCGCGGTACGGCGCGGCGACGACCGGCCGCGACGCCGTCCAGGCGGCGCCGAAACAGTTCGTCCTGAACACCGGCATGCCGCTGGTCAGGCCGAGCGCGGAATTCGTCAAGGCCGAGACGGACTATTATAAGGCCAATATCGGCAAGGTGAAATCGATCGACGACCTGATGCGCGACCAGCGGCTGCTGCGCGTGGCGATGAGCGCCTTCGGCCTCGACGCCGACGTGGAGACGCCGAAGCAGATCCGCGCCATGCTGGCCGGCGGCGTCAGCAACCCCGACAGCCCGGCCAACCAGCTCGCCGACAGGAAATACGCCGCTTTCGTCAGCGCCTTCAACTTCGTCGAGCACGGCGCGGCCACCACCGGCCGCGACGCCGTGCAGAAGGACGCGCTGAAGCTCTACACCGTCAAGACCGAAAGCGGCCTCGTCGCCTCGACCAAATACTTCGCCGGGGCGGAGACCGACTATTATCTCTCCAAGGTCGCCGGCATCCATTCCATCGACGATCTGATGGCCGACAAGCGGCTGCTGAATTTCGCCCTCGCCGCCTACGGTCTCGACCCGGCGCAGGAGAAGCCGGCGACCATCCGCGCCATGCTCGAGGGCGGCGTCGGCGACCCGCAGAGCCCCGCCAACAAGCTCACCGACAAGCGTTACGCCGGCTTCGTCACCGCGTTCAACTTCATGGAATATGGCGAGAGCGCCACCACCTTCAACCGCGCCCAGCAGCCGTCGATCGACAAATATCTGCGCCAGACGCTGGAGGAGAACGCGGGCAGGGAAAACGAGGGCGTGCGTCTCGCGCTCTACTTCGAGCGCAAGGCCGGCGGCCTCACCAATTTCTACGAGATCCTCGCCGATCCGGCGCTGGCCAAGGTGGTGCGCACCGCGCTCAGCCTGCCGGACTCCTTCGCCTCCGCCGACATCGACCGGCAGGTCAAGTTCTTCGAGGAGAAGCTGGACATCGCCGATTTCACCGATCCGGAGCGGCTGGGCAAGTTCCTCACCCGCTTCACCAGCCTGTGGGAGCTGAACAACCCCACCGCGACGCCCACGATCTCGCTCAGCGTCCTGTTCAGCCAGCCGGCCGAATTCGGCATCTCGGCCTCGACGCTGATGGCCCTCCAGACCCTGAAGCGCTGACACGATGCAGGACAGCCTCTACGTCGCCCTTTCCGCCCAGGTCGCGCTGGAGAAGCGCCTCGACACGCTGGCCGACAACGTCGCCAACGCGTCCACCGTCGGCTTCCGCGCCAGCGGCGTACGCTTCCAGGACGTCGTGGCCGGCACCGGCGAGAACGCCGTGTCCTTCGCCTCCTCCGGCCAGACCTTCATGACCACCAAGGCCGGTCCGCTGCGCGAGACCGCCAACCCGTTCGACTTCGCCATACAGGGTAACGCATGGTTCGGCATCGAGACGCCGGCCGGCACGGTGATGACGCGCGACGGCCGCTTCACCATGACCCAGACGGGCGAGCTGGTGACGCTCGAAGGCTATCCGGTGCTCGACGCGGGCGGCGCGCCGATCCAGCTCGACCCGCGCGGCGGCCCGCCCGAGGCCGGCGCGGACGGCCAGCTCAGGCAGGACGGCAATCTGATGGGCGTGATCGGCCTGTTCGATTTCGAGCCTGGCGCGGATTTCGTGCGCTTCGGCAATTCCGGCATCGTGCCCAAGGTCGCCCCCGAGCCGCTGGTCGACCGCGTCGACATCGGCGTGGCGCAGGGCTTCGTGGAGGATTCCAACGTCAACCCCGTGCTGGAGATGACGCGGCTGATCATGATGCAGCGCGCCTTCGAGAACACGGCGGCGCTGATCCGCCAGGCGGAGTCCTCGCAGCGCGACGCCATCTCCGCGCTCGGCTCCAAGTAGGGACGCGGGATGGAAGCCGCCGCAACCGGCCCCGGAATGCTCGACCTGCTGGAAAGGGCGTGGACGGCGCAGTCCGCGCCCGAGGCGCTGGTGCGCCGCGGCGGCCGCATCGTGGAGGTGTCGCCCACGCACTACGCGGTGCGCGGCCTGCCCGACAGCGCGCGTCTCGGCGATATCGTCGAGCATCGCGGGCGGGCTGGAACGAGGCTGGGCGAGATCGTCCAGATCCTGCCGCAGAAGGCGGTGGTCTCTCCCTATGACGGCGCGACGGATGCCGGCCTTGGCGACGCCGTCTTCAATCGCGGACCGTTCCGCGTCAGCCCGCACGAGGCCTGGCGCGGCCGCGTCGTCGATGCGCTCGGCCGCGCCATCGACGGCAGGCCGCTCGCCGCGTCCGGCGAGGCGGCCGCCACGGCCGCGCTGCCGGCCCTGTCGCGCCAGCGCGTCGATGGCGGTTTCAGGACGGGCGTGCGCGTCATTGACATCTTCACGCCGCTCTGCTTCGGCCAGCGCATCGGCATCTTCGCCGGCTCGGGCGTCGGCAAGTCGACCTTGCTCGCCATGCTGGCGACGGCCCCCGCCTTCGACACGGTGGTGGTGGCGCTGGTCGGCGAGCGCGGCCGCGAGGTGCGCGAATTCCTGGAAGACACGCTGGGCGAGGCGGGCATGAGGAAGACGGTCGCGGTGGTCTCCACCAGCGACGAGAGCCCGATGATGCGCAAGCGCGCGCCGGATACGGCCATGCGCGTCGCGGAATATTTCCGCGACCGCTCGCACCGCGTGCTTCTGGTGGTCGATTCCGTCACCCGCTACGCGCATGCGCTGCGCGAGGTGGCCGCCGGCACCGGCGAGCCGCCGGTCGCGCGCGGCTATCCGGCGTCCGTCTTCACCGAGCTGCCGAGACTGCTGGAGCGCGCCGGGCCGGGCGCCGGCGCAGGCTCCATCACCGCCGTCATCTCCGTGCTGGTGGACGGCGACGACCACAACGACCCCATCGCCGATTCGGTGCGCGGCATCCTCGACGGCCATGTGGTTCTCGACCGCGCCATCGCCGAGCAGGGCCGCTACCCCGCCGTCAATCCGCTCGCCTCGATCTCGCGCCTTGCCCCGCGCGTCTGGAGCGAGGACGAGCGCGCTCTGGTCAACCGGCTGAAGGCGATGGTGGCGCGCTTCGAGGACACGCGCGACATCCGCCTGCTCGGCGCCTACCAGCCCGGCGCCGACCCGGAGCTCGACCAGGCCGTCAGGCAGGTGCCGGCCATCTACGAGGCGCTGTGCCAGTCGCCCGGCACGCCTGCCTCCGCCGACCCCTTCGCCGACCTCGCCCGCCACCTCAAGTCGAGGGAGATGCCCCATGCAGCCCGCGCCGGCTGACCAGCTCATCGAGGCGATCATCCGCATGCAGCGCAGCGCCGCGCTGGAGGAAGCGCGCGCCCGGCGGCGCGCGCGCCTGCCCGCCTGGCTGCGGCGCGACAGGCCGGCGGTGGCCTTCACCGCGCAGCCGCCGCAGAGTCGCAGCGGCCGCCGCAGCGACGTGACCATCACCCTTCTCGGCATCACGCTCGGCCTCATCTGCGCGCTGTTTCCCTGGTACATCTTCCTCAACCCGGACAAGTTCGGCCCGCCCGCCATCCGCCTCGGCGGCAACGTCCAGGGCACGCCGGGCGCGCTGGGCCTCGCGCCGCAGGCCGAGCGCGTCGGCGCGCCCTCGCTGGCGGAACCGCCCTCCATCGCGCTGGACCTTCTGGCGACCGGAACCACGGGCCGGCCCGACGAGGAGACGGCCGCACGGCGCGAGCAGCCCTTCCCGCCTTCGCCCACGCCGTTCCAGATCCTCCACGTCGCCAACGGCCGCGCCATGATCCAGGACGATAGCGGGATCTTCCTCGTCCAGCGCGGCTCGGTGCTGCCCGACCTGAGCAAGGTGGCGTCGATCGAGCTGCGCGAGGGACGCTGGGTGGTCTTCACCGAGGGCGGCGAGACGCTGGCGGCCGAGTAGCGCGCGCGGGCGCGGGGGGGCCCCCCCCCCCCCCCCCCCCCCCCCCCCCCCCCCCCGCGGGGGGCGGGGGGGGGGGCGCCCGCCCCCCCCCCCCCCCACCCGCGCG
>JAPUFC010000075.1 GCA_027492275.1 Mesorhizobium sp.
CGGCCTGGAGCGCGGCGCGGACGCGGTTCAGCACCTCGTCGCGCCCTCTCATGGCCGCGTCCTCGCCTGCCATTGCTGCAGGAAGGTGCTTTTCTCGGGCGCGGGCAGGTCGCGATGGCGCGTCCAGCCGCCAGCCAGCGGCAGCGAGGCCAGCCGCCGCTTCGTTCCGCCCAGCGTCGCGAGACCCCAGGCGGCGATCGCCGCCGCGCGGCGATACAGCCTCGGCCGGCGCGCGACAAAGGCCCAGGCCTTCAGCCCATAGCGCTGGACGGGCGGGTTCAGGCCGCGCTCGAACTCGCGCTCGCGCCAATGCCGCATCATCTTCGGCAGCGGGATCCTCACCGGACACACCGCCTCGCAGCGGCCGCAGAAGGTGGAGGCGTTGGGCAGGTGCCCGGCCTTGTCGACGCCGATCAGCGACGGCGTCAGCACCGCGCCCATCGGCCCCGGATAGACCCAGCCATAGGCGTGGCCGCCGATCGCCTGGTAGACCGGGCAGTGGTTCATGCAGGCGGCGCAGCGTATGCAGCGCAGCATGTCCTGATACTCGGTGCCCAGCATGGCCGAGCGGCCGTTGTCGAGAAGCACGACATGGTATTCGCCCGGCCCGTCCGGATCGCCGGGACGGCGCGGGCCGGTGGACAAGGTGGTGTAGACGCTCATCTCCTGCCCGGTGGCCGAGCGCGCCAGCAGGCGCAGGATCTGCGACAGGTCCTCGAGCGTCGGCACGACCTTCTCGATGGAGGCGACCACGACGTGCACCTTGCCCAGCGTCTGCGTCAGGTCGCCGTTGCCCTCGTTGGTGACGATGACCGAGGTGCCCGTCTCGGCGATCAGGAAATTCGCGCCGGTGATGCCGACGTCGGCCTCGAAATAGGCGGGCCTGAGAACACGGCGCGCCTCGCCGAGGATCGATTGCGGCTCCGACAGCTCGCGGCCCGGCGCGAGATGATCGTGCACGCGGCGGAAATCGGCCTCCACCTGATCGCGGGTCAGGTGCACGGCGGGCGCGATGATGTGGCTGGGATGCTCGCCGCGAAGCTGGATGATGTATTCGCCGAGATCGGTCTCGACCGGCCGGATGCCGTTCGCCTCCAGATGCTCGTTGAGGCCGATCTCCTCCGACACCATCGACTTGCCCTTGGTGACGGTGCGCGCGCCGGCGGCGCGGCAGATGTCGAGCACGATCTTCCTGGCATCCTCCGCGGTCGCGGCCCAGTGCACATGGCCGCCGGCAGCCTTCACCTTCGCCTCGTAGGCCTCCAGATAGAGGTCGAGATGCGCCAGCGTGTGGTTCTTGATGTCGCGCGCGCTGTCGCGCAGGGCCTCGAACTCCGGCAGGCCGTCGACGGCCTTGCGGCGCTTCTCGATGAAGCCCGTCTGCACATTGCCCAGCGCCTGCTGGAGCTTGTCGTCGCCCAAGGCGCGCCGGGCGTTGTCCTTGAAGGAGGGCGAGGTGATCAGCATGGGCAAAACCCGCCGTAGTGCAGGCGGTCCGCGCCCCCTCCACCGCCTTCGGCGGTCCCCCTCCCCCGCAGGGCGAGGGAGGATCGGCGGTGCGGCCGGCATCTCCTCCCCTGCGAAGCGAGGGGGGTGGCCCGAAGGGCCGGAGGGGGCGTCCCTGCGCTTGCCATGCTACCGTCCCCCGATCGGCGGCGTATCGGTCATGCCGGCCAGCACCTCGGCCACGTGCCGCACCTCGACCGCCGAGCCCTGGCGTCGCAGCTTGCCGGCGATGTTCATCAGGCAGCCGAGATCGCCCGCCAGGAGCGTCCCCGCCCCGCTCTCCTCGATCCGCGCGGTCTTCTTCTCGACGATGGCGTTGGAGATGTCGGGATATTTGGCGCAGAAGGTGCCGCCGAAGCCGCAGCAGACATCGGCGTCGGCGAGCTCGACCAGTTCAAGCCCCTCCACGCTTCGCAGCAGGCGGCGCGGCTGGTCGCGGATGCCGAGCTCGCGCAGGCCCGAGCAGGAATCGTGATAGGTGACCGTCGCCGCCTGCCGCGCCGCGACGGCATCCATGCCGCGTATGTCGGCCAGGAAGCTGACCAGCTCGTGAACCTTGGCGGCGAATCTCTCTGCCCGTCCCTCCCACTCCGGATCGCCCCGGAACAGGCCGGGATAGTGCTTCTTCAGCATGCCGGCGCAGGAGCCGGACGGAGCCACGACGTGGTCGAAACCCTCGAAGGCGGCGATCACCTGCTCGGCCAGCACGCGGGCGTCGGCACGGTCGCCGGAATTGTAGGCGGGCTGGCCGCAGCAGGTCTGCGTCATCGGCACCTCGACCGCGCAGCCGGCATCCTCCAGCAGCTTGACGGAGGCGAAGCCAACGCCCGGCCGGAAAAGGTCCACCAGGCAGGTGACGAACAGGCCGACGCGCGGCCGCGGGGTCGCGTGCTCAACGTGCATCGGCGGCCATCCTCTGCTTCAGCCTCATGCGCGACACGCGCTGCCAGTCGCCGGTGCGCTCCACGTCCACCATGGCCCTTTCGACATAGGCGATATGGTCGGTCGCGGCGCGGCGCGCGGCCTCCGGGTCGCCGGCCGCGACCGCGGCGTGGATGGCCAGATGCTGCTCCAGCAGCGTCTCGCGCGCGCCGGGCAGCTCGAAGGCGCGCTGCCTGTGCTGGAAGACGCCGTCGGACAAGAGCCTGTAGCAGGCGCGCAGCGTGTGCAGCAGGACGATGTTGTGCGCGCATTCCACGATCGTGTTGTGGAACTCCAGGTCGATCTCGGCCTCGCGGCGCAGGTCCTTCTCCTCGTGCGCCAGCTTCATGCGCTCGACGATGCGGTCGAGCAGCGCGCGGTCCTCGGCCGTGGCGCGGCGCGCGGCGAGATCGGCGGCGATCGCCTCCACCTCGCGCCGGTATTCGAGATAGTCGGTCACGGCCTTGCGGTTGGTGATGATGATCTCGGCCACCGGCGGGCTGAACACCTGGCCGATCACGTCGGCCACATAGGTGCCGCCGCCCGGCCGGGTCGCCAGCAGGCCCGCCGCCTCCAGCGCCTTCAGCGCAGCGCGCAGGATCGGCCGCGACACCTCGAACTGCCGCGCGAGATCGCGCTCGCCGGGCAGCCTGTCGCCCGGCCGCAGCACGCCTTCGAGCACGAGCGTCTCCATCTGCTGGATCACCTCGTCGGCCGTGCGCCAATGCTCTATCGGGGAAAAGATCTCGCTCATGGCCGGATGCCGCTTCTGTCACGACCATACAGACAAGATCGCCGTTCGGTCAACTTTCTTATCCACTTCGCTCGAGACCGACATGGTGACGGTTGGGTTCTTGCCAAACGAGCCGAGGGGTATTGCGCCTGCTTGCGCCAATTGGTAAACATAATTTACCTGTTGGGAGCCTATTCATGTCCAGCCTCGCCATGCCGCAGCCAGACGGCGCGACGCTTTCGCGGCGCGGCGAGATCGTGGCCGACATGCGCGTCATCGTACCCGGCGAGGGCGTCGTCGACACCGTCAACGAGATGCGCGCCTTCGAGAGCGACGGGCTGACGGCCTACCGGCAGCTACCTTTGGTCGTGGTCCTGCCCGAGACCGTGCGCCAGGTGTCGCGCATCCTGAAATACTGCTCGGAGCGCAACATCCGCGTCGTGCCGCGCGGCTCGGGCACCTCGCTGTCGGGCGGCGCGCTGCCCTTGCAGGACGCGGTGCTGCTGGTCATGAGCCGCTTCAACCGCATCCTGGAGATCGACTTCCCCAACCGCTGCGTGGTGGCGCAGCCGGGCGTCACCAATCTGGGCATCACCGTCGCCGTGCAGGAAGACGGCTTCTACTACGCCCCCGACCCCTCCTCGCAGATCGCCTGCTCCATCGGCGGCAACGTGGCGGAGAATTCCGGCGGCGTGCACTGCCTGAAATACGGGCTAACCGCCAACAACGTGCTGGGCATCGAGATGGTGCTGATGAACGGCGACGTGGTCCGCCTGGGCGGCCGGCATCTCGACGCGGACGGCTACGACCTGCTCGGCGTCATGACCGGCTCGGAGGGCCTGCTCGGCGTCGTCACCGAGGTCACAGTGCGCATCCTGAAGAAGCCGGAGACGGCGCGCGCGCTGCTGATCGGCTTCCCCACCAGCGAGCAGGGCGGGCAATGCGTGGCCGACATCATCGGCGCCGGCATCATCCCCGGTGGCATGGAGATGATGGACCGGCCCGCCATCCACGCCGCCGAGGCGTTCGTCCATGCCGGCTATCCGCTGGACTGCGAGGCGCTGCTGATCGTCGAGTTGGACGGGCCGGGCGTCGAGGTCGATCATCTCATCGCCGCCGTCGAGGCCATCGCGCTGAGGAACGGCTCGACGACCTGCCGCATCTCCGCCAGCGAGCAGGAGCGGCTGGCCTTCTGGGCGGGGCGCAAGGCCGCCTTCCCCGCCGTCGGCCGCATCTCGCCGGACTATTACTGCATGGACGGCACCATTCCGCGCAAGGAGCTGCCGCGCGTGCTGGCCGGCATGCGCGACCTGTCGGACCGGTACGGCCTGCGCGTCGCCAACGTCTTCCATGCCGGCGACGGCAATCTCCACCCGCTGATCCTCTACGACGCCAACAAGCCGGGCGAACTGGACCGGGCCGAACGGTTCGGGGCCGACATCCTGCGGCTGTGCGTGCAGGTCGGCGGGGTGCTGACCGGCGAGCACGGCGTCGGCGTCGAGAAGCGCGACCTGATGCCGGAGATGTTCAGCCAGGCCGATCTCGATCAGCAGATGCGCGTCAAATGCGCCTTCGACCCACATCACCTGCTCAATCCCGGCAAGGTGTTCCCGCAGTTGCGCCGCTGCGCCGAGCTCGGGCGCATGCATGTGCATGGCGGGCAGATGGCGTTCCCCGATATTCCAAGGTTTTGAATCGCTTGGCCGTTCTTTCTCCATCTTCGCCGGACGACGTTCTCGCGGCGCTTCAATGGGCGGCAGGCGAAGGCACGCCCGTCGAAATCCTCGGCCACGGCTCGAAGCGCGGCATCGGCTGGCCCGTGCAGGCGCAGCACGCGCTCGACCTGTCCGGTCTGACCGGCATCACGCTCTACGAGCCGGCCGAGCTGGTGCTGTCGGCCCGCGCCGGCACGCCGCTGGCCGATATCGAGGCGCTGCTGGCGCAGAACCGTCAGCAATTCGCGTTCGAGCCCATGGATCACGGCCCGCTGCTCGGCGGAAGCGAGGGGCGCGGCACGATCGGCGGCGCGCTGGCCGCGAACCTTTCCGGCCCCCGGCGGCTGACGGCGGGCGCGGCGCGCGACCACATTCTCGGCGTGCAGGCCGTTTCCGGGCGCGGCGAGGCCTTCAAGGCTGGCGGGCGCGTGGTGAAGAACGTCACGGGCTACGACCTTTCCAAGCTGATGGCCGGCTCGTGGGGCACGCTGGCGGTGGCGACCGACGTGACCTTCAAGGTTCTTCCGGCCGCCGAGACGGAGACGACGCTGGCGCTGCGCGGCCAGCTCGACGAGGACGCGGCGGCCGCCATGGCGCTCGCCATGGGCTCCAGCGCCGAGGTGTCGGCGGCCGCGCATCTGCCGGAGGGAATCGGCAGACGCCTGGCCGGCGATCTCGGCGGCGATCCGGCCACCATCCTGCGCGTCGAAGGGTTCGGGCCGTCCGTCGCCTATCGCATCGAGACGCTGAAAACCCTGCTCGGCGCGGCCGGGCCGCTGGAGGAACTGCCGGCCGGCCGCTCCCGCGCGCTGTGGCGCGACGTACGCGACTGCAAGCCCTTCGCCGACGGCGGCGAAAAGCCGGTGTGGCGCATCTCCATGGCTCCGTCGCAGGCGCACCGGATGGTCATGGCGCTACGCATGCAGGCGGCCGTCGACGCCTTCTACGACTGGCAGGGCGGGCTGGTGTGGCTGCGCATGGAAGCCGGCGACGCCGAGGCCGACATCGTCCGCGGACTGGTCCGGCAGTTCGGCGGCGGCCATGCGACGCTGGTGCGGGCCAGCGCGGACATTCGCGCCCGCCTGCCGGTGTTCGAGCCGCAGCCCCCGGCGCTGGCGGCGCTGGCGGCGCGGGTGAAGGAGCAGTTCGATCCAAAGGGCATCCTCAACCCCGGAAGGATGGGCTGATGCAAACGACCTTCTCTCCCGAGCAGCTCGCCGACCCGCATGTGGCGGAATCCGAAAAGATCCTGCGCGCCTGCGTGCATTGCGGGTTCTGCACGGCCACCTGCCCGACCTATGTGACGCTCGGCAACGAGCTCGATTCGCCGCGCGGGCGCATCTACCTGATCAAGGACATGCTGGAGGCCGGACGGCCCGCCGACCGCGAGACGGTCAAGCACATCGATCGCTGCCTCTCGTGCCTGTCATGCATGACCACCTGCCCGTCGGGCGTGAACTACATGCATCTGGTCGACCACGCGCGGACGCATATCGAGAAGACCTATCGCCGGCCCCTGCCCGACCGGCTGGTGCGCGCGCTGCTCGCCTTCGTGCTGCCCCGTCCGGCACGGTTTCGCGCTGCGCTGAAGCTGGCGCGGCTCGGCAAGCCGTTTGCCGGCCTGTTCGACAGGCTGCCCGGTCTTCAGCCGCTCGCGGCCATGCTGAGGCTCGCGCCCGCCGTCGTGCCCGCCGCCTCGCCGGCCTCGAAATCCTCGGCCCATGCCGCGTCGGGCCAAAAACGCGGCCGCGTGGCGTTGCTGACCGGCTGCGCGCAGGCCGTGCTCGATCCCGGCATCAACGAGCGGACCATCGCGCTGCTCAACCGGGTGGGCGTCGAGGTGGTGGTGCCGCCGGGCGAAGGCTGCTGCGGCGCGCTGGTGCACCATATGGGCAAGGAAGAGGCAGCGCTCGCCGCCGCGCGGAAAAACGTCGACGCCTGGGCGCGGCAGATCGAGGGCGGCGGGCTGGATGCGATCGTCATCACCGCGTCCGGCTGCGGCACGACGATCAAGGATTACGGCTTCATGCTGCGCCTCGACCCCGCCTATGCGGAGAAGGCAAAACGGGTTTCCGCGCTGGCGAAGGACGTGACGGAGTATCTGGCCACGCTCACCTTGCCCGAGCCGAAGCAAAGGCCCGGCCTGGCTGTGGCCTATCATTCGGCGTGCTCCATGCAGCACGGGCAGAAGATCACCCGCCAGCCGAAGGAATTGCTGCAAGCGGCCGGGTTCGTGGTGAAGGAACCGCGCGAGGGGCATCTGTGCTGCGGCTCGGCCGGCACCTACAACATCCTCCAGCCGGAGATTTCCGCCAGGCTGCGCGACCGCAAGGTGAAGAACCTCACCGCCACGGGCGCGGCGCTGGTCGCCACCGGCAATATCGGCTGCATCACGCAGATCGCCTCGGCCGCGAGCATGCCGGTGGTGCACACGGTCGCGCTGCTCGACTGGGCCTATGGCGGGGAGAAGCCGGAAGGGATTTGAGCGGGGCGCGCGCTTCCACCAGAAGGATGGAGCGCCCCCTCCACCATGCTTCGCATGGTCCCCCTCCCCCGCTTCGCAGGGG
>JAPUFC010000076.1 GCA_027492275.1 Mesorhizobium sp.
GGTCGAGCGCGACCTCGGCCGCGCCGCCGCGGCGCTGCGCGCGCTGATCAGGACGCGCCGCGCCGAACTGGAACGCCAGGGCGGGCAGTTGCCGCGCTGCGCCCGCGCCGTCCTGCGCCACCGGCGGCAGGATCTGGCGGCGTCGGCGGCGCGCCTGTCGCTGGAGCCCGTCGCCCGGCGCGGACGCGCGGGCGGCGAACGGCTCGGACTTCTCGGCAAGCGCTTCGACCACGCCGCCTCGGTGCGGCTCGACCGGCTCAGGCGCCGGCTGACGCAGGCCGACCGGCTGCTGTCGACGCTGTCGCACCGCTCGATCCTCGAGCGCGGCTTCGTGCTGGTGAGCGACGCGGAGGGGCGGCTGCTCAAGCGCGCGGCGGAGATCGCCGAGGGCGCGGCGCTGACCCTGCAATTCGCCGACGGGCGCGTCGGCGCGACCGCCAACGGACAGGCGGAGGCGCCGGCGGGCGAGCCGCCGAGGCCGAAGCCGGCGCAGAAGCCTGCCCGCCCGCCGCGCGGCGAGCCGGGCGGACAGGGCTCCCTGTTCTGATCGCGGCGCTCAGTCCGCGCTTGTTCAGTTCGCTTTGGCGAGGTGCCAGACGCTGTTGACGCCGTCGCCGGTGACGTCGCCGGCCTTGGCGTCCTTGACGAAGGTGTAGAGCGGCTTGCCGTCCAGCGCCCACATCTTCGAGCCGTCGGTGCGCGTGACGACCGTCCACTTGCCCTCGGCCTTGGCGTCGGGCGCTGCCATGAAGGGCGGCCAATTCTTGGCGCAGTTGTCGTAGCAGTTCGACTTGCCGGCGTCGTCCTTGTCGAACGTATAGAGTGTCATGCCCTTGGCGTCGGTGTAGACCTTACCTTTGGCGGTATCCGCGGTCATGGCGGGTTCGGCCGCGAAGCCGAGCGCCGTCGTCGCCGCGAGCAGCGCGGCGGCCAAAGCAATCCGTGACATGTCGATGTCTCCCTTTTGACGCGAGCCGCAACGGCCCGCACAGGCATCAACGACGGACGGGGCCGCTTCCTTCCAGCCGGAAACGCCTATTGGTCGCGCGGCGGCGTCGTGGCCCTGCCGCCCTTGCGAATGGCGCGCAGGTCGTCATAGAGCTGATCCGCGCCCTTCCTGGCCAGTTGGAAGACGATGGGGCGGGCGACGCCCATCAGCTTGACCAGAAGCAGGCCAGCCGACAGGTGGTCGGCACGCATGCGCGCGCCGTCGGCCTGGACGACGAAGGTGCCTTTGGCGGCCTTGCTCTGCTCCGCGGCGGCAACGGCCTGCAACGCGGCGACCGGCAGCTTGCCCGCTTCTTCCGTGGGGACGGCGATGCGGGCCGGGCCGTTCTCCGTCTCGATGTTGATCCAGATCTGCTGCCCGTCCGACGACGCTCCGCCGCCGTGGATGCGGGTGACGCGAATTTCTTCCATGGCGCGACGCTCCGATGTTGTCCGCGCGCTGGAATGCACGGCACGGGCCTCAAAGGCAAGAGCGGTGGCGGAAGAAGGATGGATGGAGGTTTCGCCCCGGACTCGAACCGGGGATATGCGCACTTGCACGTCCGCCGCGTGACCGTTCCGCCACGAAACCAGCAGCTCTAGGAGGTGCCGACTAAAGATTGACGGACCCTTAACCGCGGCACATTTTCGGTCAGTTTCGAGGGGGTGGTACCGTTGGCTGGGCTCGAACCAGCGACCCCCGGATCCACAATCCGGTGCTCTAACCAACTGAGCTACAACGGCACGCGCGCGCCCTTTCGGGACACTTGCCTTCGGCGAAGGGGTCCATACGGACATTCGGATCGTAATTCAAGTGCGGCGAGACGGCAAAGCGCCTGGCCGCCCGCCCTGCCGGCCGCGAAAAGGGCGAAGCGGGCAAAGAAAAAGGCCGGGGGAGGAGGTCCGGCCTTTTTCCTGGTCTGCAGCCGGCGGGAGGAGGAGCCGGCTGTACGCCCGGACGGCGATGGGAGGAGGATTCGCCGTCCGGTATTCCGTGGCCTGCCGGGGTCGCCGGCGGGCGATCAGGCGGCCTTGAGCTCGCCCAGCGACTTCTCGAACACCGCCTTCATCGGCTTGGCGACGTCCTCGACGGCCTTGGTCGTGGCCGCCTGGAAATCCTTGGCCTGCTCCAGCGACAGCTCGACGCGCTTGCGCAGGAAGGCGGTCTGAAGCTCGATCACGTCCGACAGGGACTTGGCCGCGACAAGCTGCTCGAAATGCGCGAAGCCGAGCTCGGCATTGGCGCGCAGCGCCGAAATCGTCTTGAGCGAGAGGTCGTTCGAAACCGTCTTGGCGGTCTCCATGGTGCTCTCGATGACCTTCTGAGCCTCCTCGGCGCCGGTCTTCATGCGCGCATAGGCTTCCTTCGACTGCTCGACGCCCTTCTCGGCGAAGGCACGGAACTGGTCGGTCGCCTTGGAAGCGTCGAAGCTGGGGAACTCGACATTCTCGATGAACGTTTTGTCGGAAAGCTTGGGCATTGTCCTGTCCTTTGCTCCGGGAGCTCGCGGCTCCCTGTCATTGATTGATGGGCTTCATATAGAGCAGGATTTTGTGCAATGCAACATTTTTGTTGCGATGCACCATCACAAGGAAGAACCGGGTTAACCAAACCGGCAGAAGCGCGGGCGCAAAACGGCGCGATTTCTGGACGCCGGGCCCTCAGGCCTTTATTAACAAACGGTTAATCGGAGCGCTCGCTCCCGACGAAGGTTTCGAGTTCGCCATGCCGGCAGAGTCCTATTCGTTCCTGGACGTCGCAGTGCTCGACGGCGTGCGCGAGCGCTTCGCGGCCGGCGACGCGCTGGTCGTGCTGCCGGCCGCGCTGGATGAGATCATCTGGGCCAACGGACCCGGCGCGGCGCTATTCGGCCATGGGGACATCGAAAGCGCGATCGGCGCGGGGCTCGACCTCAGCCCGACCGCGCGCCGGCAGATCGCCGCCACCAGCGGGTTTCCCGCGATCGGCCGCGACCGGGCGCTGCTGGTGCGGCTGGCGATCGGCGCGCCGGCCATGGCGTTCCTCGCCAGCAGCCTGAGGCTCCCGAACGGCGAGGCCGCGATCCTGCTCGCCGCGCCCGTCTCCGACGAGGCGAAGAACCTGCCCGAAACCGCCGCCCGCGCGATCAGCGGCTTCAACCAGCGCGGCCACCACGTGGCGCTGCTCGACGGCGCGGGGCGCATCCTGACGGCTTCCGCCGGGGTGGCCGCCCTCGGGCTGACGCCCGCCGCGCTGTCGCGGATGGCGGCGGATGCCGGCGCTGCCGAGGCGCGCATCGTCAAGCGCATGCTGCCGGGCCGCTCCGGCGAGATGCCGGCCGGCATCGCGCGGCTGGCCGACGATCCGGCGCGGCTGCTTCTGGTGGTGATCGACGAGACGCCCCCGGAGGCGATACCGGGTGAGGCGATACCGGGTGGGGCGATACCGGCCGAGGCTATGCCGGCGGACAAAACGATCATCTCGCAGGAGCGCGCGGGACACGACGCCGCGAGCCTCGCCGACGCCGGAACGGAGCAGGATGCGGCTGCCGCGCCCGACACGATCGAGGCCGCGGCCGAAGAGGCTTTCGACGACGACGCGGACGGCTGGTATTTCCAGCCCGGAGACGCGGATGCCTCGGAAGACGCGGCATCGGCGCCGGACGCTCATACAGAGGTCGAACGACCCGCCGGCGGCGAGGCCGGGCCGGTCGCAGCACCCTCCCCGCAACCGGACGCCGAGCGGGCCGACGAGACCGTCGACACGGCCTCGCTCGCGGACGCGACGAGCCCCGGCGACGCCTTGCCCCCGGAGACCGTGCAATCCGCCCCGTCCGACACGTCGGAAACGCGAATCGAAGAGCCGGCCGCGCCGGAAGCCCACCGGCCTCAAAGCACAGCGGCGGCCTCTTCGGTGCGGTTCATCTGGCGCACGGACGCGGCGGGACGCTTCAGCCAGATCTCTCCCGAATTCGGCAAGGCGGTCGGCGACCGCTCCGCCGACATTCTGGGCCGCTCCTTCGCCGAGATCGCGGCCGCGTTCGGCATCGACCCGTCCGGCGAGATCGCCGGCCTGCTGCAACGGCGCGACACATGGTCGGGCCGGACGGTCTCCTGGCCGGTGGCTGGGAGCGACCGGCAGATCCCCGTCGATCTCGCGGCCCTTCCCGTCTACAGCCGGGCGCGCGACTTCGAGGGGTTTCGCGGCTTCGGCGTGGCGCGCGGCGGCGACGCCTCGCGCGACCCGGAGGCGCGCGGCCTGCACCTGGACGAGCGGCTGGCGCGGACGCCGGGGGCTCACGAGCGACCGGCGCCGATCGACGCTACGCCGTCCGACGGCGTGGACGAAGATCCGTTCCGCGGCGAGGTTCCGGCGATCGCCGTGACGCCCGACCGGGACCGCCGCTATTCCGACAAGGTCATCCGGCTGGCCGAGCATCGTCCGCCCGCCGCCGAAAAGACACTGTCCAGCGGCGAGCGCACCGCCTTCCGGGAAATCGGCGACAGGCTGCGGAAGGATCGCGACGACGACCGGCTGGCGGAGGATGCGGAAAGCCCCACACCGACCGTCGAAGAAGAGCCGGACGCGCCAGAACCGAAAGTGCAATCCCCTGCCCCGTCCTCGGGAGAAGCCGAGGCGACGCGACGCGCGCGATCGCTGTTCGACTTCTCCGACATCGGCGCGACGGAGGCGGAAACGCCGGCCGACGATATCGACGGGCGGGACGCTGAGGCCGCCGGCCCGGATGACGCCGCATCGGAAGCGGACACGCCTTGCGCGGAGCCGGCGCGCAGCGATGTCTCGATCCTGGAAAAACTGCCGGTGCCGGTGCTGATCCACTCCGGCGACGACCTGCACTACGCCAATGGCGAGTTTCTGGCGCTGACCGGCTATTCCTCGCTCGAAGCGCTGGCGGCGGCCGGCGGCATCGGCGCGCTGTTCGCGGACGACTACGCGGAAACGGAGGAGACGCCCGACCGCCAGTTGCGGCTGCGCCGGCCGGACGGCGAAACGTTTCCGGTCACCGCTTTCCTGCGCTCGGCTCCCTGGCACGGGGGCAAGGCGCTCCTGCTCGTGCTGGAACGGTCGAAGGAGACCCGCGAGCCGGAGGCCGCGCCGCTGAAAAGCCCCTCGGTCGCCGAGCTGGAGGCGCGCGTGGCGGAAATGCGCACCATCATCGACACGGCGACCGACGGCGTGGTGCTGATCGCGCCGGACGGCGTCATCCGTTCCATCAGCCGGCCGGCGGAGGCGCTGTTCGGCTTCGAGAGCGACGACATCGCCGGCAAGCCGTTCGAGACGCTGTTCGCCATGGAGAGCCAGAAATCGGCGCGCGACTATCTGTCCGGGCTGTCCGACCACGGCGTCGCCAGCGTGCTCAACGACGGACGCGAGGTGATCGGGCGCGAGGCGGAGGGCCGCTTCATCCCGCTGTTCATGACGATCGGCAGGCTGCCCGGCGACAGCGGCTACTGCGCGGTGGTGCGCGACATCACCCAGTGGAAGCGCGCCGAGGAGGAACTGACCCAGGCGCGCGCCGTGGCCGAGCGCGCCTCCTCGCACAAGACCGAGTTCCTGGCGCGCGTCAGCCACGAGATCCGCACGCCGCTCAACGCCATCATCGGTTTCTCGGAACTGATGATCGACGAGAAGTTCGGCCCGGTCGCCAACGACCGCTACCGCGACTATCTGCGCGACATCAACCGGTCGGGCAACCATGTGCTCGATCTCGTCAACGACCTGCTCGACATCTCCAAGATCGAGGCGGGGCAGCAGGACATGTCGCACGAGGCGGTGGCGCTGAACGAGGCGCTGGCCGAGGCGGTCGCGATCATGCAGCCGCAGGCGAACCGCGAGCGGGTCATCATCCGCTCCAGCTTCGCCTCGAACCTGCCGGACGTGGTGGCCGACCTGCGCTCGATCCGGCAGATCGCGCTCAACATCCTGTCCAACGCCATCCGCTACACGCAGGCCGGCGGCCAGGTGATCGTCTCGACCGCCTACGAAACGTCCGGCGACATCGCCGTGCGCGTGCGCGACACCGGCATCGGCATGACGCCGGCCGAGATCGAGCAGGCGCTGAAGCCGTTCAAGCAGATCAACGCGCTGAAGCGTCCGCGCGGCGACGGGACCGGCCTCGGCCTGCCTCTGACCAAGGCGCTGGTGGAGGCCAACCGGGCGAGGTTCGAGATCTCCTCGACGCCCGGCAAGGGCACGCTGGTCGAGATCGTCTTCCCGGCCACCCGCGTGCTCGCCGGATGAACGACGAACACATTTGCGTGATAAGTACGTCGTTGCGCCGAGGAACGGCCCGTGAAAGGACCCTAACCCGCTGAAAGCTGTGGCGTTTACTCCAGTTTAGAATTTGTCTAAACGATTGATATCGCACGGCCGTATCCTTGACTCGGATTGTCAGTTTTCCCAAGGACATCAGGCCCCGTTTCCGGGCGTGACACTGGCGGCCCGCCGGGCCCGATGGGCAGGAGACCCTGATGAACCTTCGACCGTATCGCTCGACCGTTATCGCATTGGCCATGACGCTTTGCGCCGGGACCGCATTCGCGGACGGCGTGGTCAATATCTACACCTATCGCCAGCCCGAACTCATCAAACCGGTGCTCGACGCCTTCACGGCCGAGACCGGCGTCAAGACCGAGGTCCTGTTCCTCGACAAGGGGCTCGAGGAACGCGTGCAGGCCGAGGGCGCGAACTCGCCCGTCGACGTGATCATGACCGTGGACATCGCGCGGCTGACCAAGGCCAAGGAGGCCGGCATCACGCAGGCGCTGGACGACGCCACGCTGAACGCCAACCTGCCGGCCGAATACCGCGATCCGGAAGGCCACTGGTTCGGCCTCACCAAGCGCGCCCGCGTGGTCTACGCGTCCAAGGACCGCGTCAAGGACACCGCGATCACCTATGCCGACCTCGCCGACCCGAAGTGGAAGGGCAAGATCTGCATGCGCTCCGGCCAGCACGACTACAATCTGGCGCTGATCTCGGCGGCCATCGCGCATTGGGGTCCGGAGAAGACGGAGACTTGGCTCAAGGGCCTCAAGGCCAACCTGGCCAAGAAGCCGGACGGTGGCGACCGGCCGCAGGCAGGGGCCATCGCGGCGGGCGAATGCGACATCGCCATCGGCAACACCTACTATGTCGGGCTGATGCGCACCAACGAGAAGGACCCGAAGGAGAAGGAGTGGGGCAACGCCATCAACGTGCTCTTCCCGACCTTCGAGAACGGCGGCACGCACGTCAACATCTCGGGCGCGGCGCTCGCCAAGAACGCGCCCAACAAGGACAATGCGGTGAAACTGCTGCAATTCCTGTCCAGCGACGAGGCACAGCAGATCTACGCCGAGAAGAACTTCGAATACCCGGTCGAGCCGGGCCTCGCGGCTTCGGAGATGGTCACCGCCTTCGGCGAGCTGAAGGCCGACACGCTGCCGCTGGCCGAGATCGGCGCCAACCGCAAGGCGGCGTCCGAGATGGTCGACCGCGTCGGCCTGGACGACGGCCCGAGCAGCTAAGCCAGTCGAACGGGCAGCGCGAATTGTTCTCGCGTTGCCCGTTTTGGTGCGTCCTTCGAGGCTCGCTCCGCTCGCACCTCAGGATGAGGGACGCCGGATACTGTCATCCTCGGTTCCGACAGGGGCAATTCAGACAGTGGCCCACAACGGGTCCTCATCCTGAGGCGCGAGCGGAGCGAGCCTCGAAGGACGCACCAGACCTGAGGCTACGTTCGGAATGCCCGGCATGAACTTTCAGGTACCGATCGCGGCAATCGGCGACCATCCGGCGCCCGCCGTGAAGCGCACGGGACGGCCGCTGCTGGCCGCGCTGGCGCTGCTGGTGTCGGGCCTGGTGCTTCTGCCGATCCTGTCGATCGCCTATGTCGCGCTGTCGGGCAGCGGAGAGGACTGGCCGCATCTGGCGGCCAACGTGCTGCCGCGCGCCAGCGTCACGACGCTGCAGCTTCTCGCCATGGTAGCGGTCGCAACCTCGGCCGTCGGCGTGGCCACGGCGTGGATGGTCGTCTCCTACGATTTCCCGCTGCGCCGCACGCTGAGCTGGGCGCTCGTGCTGCCGCTCGCCGTGCCGTCCTACCTGGCGGCCTACGCCTTCGGCGAGTTCTTCCATTATTCCGGGCCGGCGCAGTCGCTGGTGCGCGCACTGTTCGGCTTCACCTCGATCCGCGACTACTGGTTTCCCGACATCCGCACCACCACCGGCTGCGCCGTCGTGCTGTCGGCCGTGCTCTACCCTTACGTCTACATGACGACGCGGGTGGTGTTCCTGATGCAGGGACGCGCCATGGCCGACGTGGCGCGCACGCTCGGCGCGCGGCCGGCGCGGGTGTTCTGGCGCATCCTGCTTCCGGTGGCGCGGCCGGCCATCGTGGCGGGCGTGGCGCTGGTCATGATGGAGACCATCAACGACATCGGCGCGGCCGAATATCTCGGCGTGCGGACCCTGACTTTCGCCGTCTACCAGACCTGGCTGGCGCGCGGCAGCCTGGAGGGCGGGGCGCAGGTGGCGCTGGTCATGTTGGCCATGGTGGTCGCGCTGCTGGCGGCCGAGCAGGCGGCACGGCGGCGCCAGCGCTTCCACGGCGCGCGCGCCACGCAGATGAAGTCTCAGCCCATCCGCGTCCGCCTTTCGGGCGGCAGGGGGTGGATCGCCGCATCGCTGGTCGGCCTGCCGGTGCTCGTCGGCTTCGGGATTCCGGCCGCGGTGTTCGGCACCTATGCCTGGCGCCGGCTGGAGCAGTTCGCGTCGCCGGAACTGGCCGCAGCCTTCGTGAACAGCGTGGTGACGGCCACGGCGACGGCGCTGCTGACGGTCGCGATCGCGCTGT
Source organism: Mesorhizobium sp. (assembly GCA_027492275.1). Lineage (GTDB taxonomy): Bacteria > Pseudomonadota > Alphaproteobacteria > Rhizobiales > Rhizobiaceae > JAPUFC01. The sequence goes on from JAPUFC010000076.1 coordinate 8,826, forward strand.
TCCTGCTCGACGCCCTGCGCTCGACGCGCTCGCGCGGCATCGGCGCGGCGGTCCGGCTGGCCTCCATCGGCTATGCCATGCCGGGCGGGATACTGGGGCTCGGGCTGCTCTTCGCGCTGGCGCGCTTCGACAACACGCTGGACGCCTTCCTGCGCGCGCATCTCGGCCTGTCGACCGGCCTGCTGCTCACCGGTTCGGCGGGAGCGGTGGTGATCGCCTGCGTCATCCGCTTCATGGCGCTGGCGGAAAGCACGATGAGCGCCGGGCTGCACAAGCTGCCGCCGAATCTCGACGAGGCGGCGCGCTGCCTGGGCCGCACGCCGCTGCGCGCCACGGCCGGCGTGCTGCTGCCGCTGCTCAAGCCGGCCATCCTGACGGCGCTGGTGCTGGTCTTCGTCGACACGGTGAAGGAGCTGTCCGCGACGATCCTGCTGCGCCCGTTCGGCTTTTCGACGCTCGCCACGCAGGTCTACGAGAACGCCTCGCGCGGCGTGCCGGAAGAGGGCGCGGCCGGAGCCGTGGTCATCATCGCGACGGCGCTGGTGCCGGTCGTGCTGTTGTCGCGCGCGTTGGCGCGCGATCGTGACGCGCGGCTGTAGCAGTCGCCGCACAACCCACGGGCGAAAGAAAAAAGGCGTCCGAGAGGACGCCTGAAAGGAAATTGCTGTGACGACGGGGACTTGAGCCGAGGCAGCAACAGAAGTTGCCCCTTCAAGTTGAGACCGACTATCGACGCTGTATCTTAACAACTCCTTACCGGATCGGCGAAAAATTTACCAAAGCGGCGCATGTCTAAAATCTAGGTAAATTTGACGGTCACATTTCGTTAACCCTGCCGCGCGCGGCGGGCCCTTCGTCTTTCACCGCCGCTCATGCGGAAGACGCGGAGGCGGTCGAAAACCAGGCGACCATCTCGGCGGCGTTGCGCACACCCAGAAGCCTTGCCAGGCGCAGGCGATGCGCCTCGACCGTGCGGCGCGACAGGCCGATCTCGGCGGCGATGGCCGCATTGGTCTTGCCCTGCGCGACCAGCGCAAGGACCTGCCGCTGGCGATCGGTCAGCGCCATCAGCGCATCGGTCACGGGCCTCGCCATAGGCTCGAAGCAATAGAGGGCGCCGGCGAACGGGTCCGCCTCGAAACGCGACCGGCCGTTGACCCGGCACCAGAAGCGCTGTCCGCCGGCCCCCACCATGATGCGCTCGTCGTAATAGACCCGGCCGCCCGACAGGTTGCTGCCCCACATCTCGCCGGTGCGGATGAAGTCGGCGAGCTTCGGATAGAGCCGGGAGAAGCTGCGGTCGACGAGATCGCGCCGCTCGAAGCCGAACAGGGCGGCGAACTCCTCGTTGCAGTCGCGGATGATGCGATAGGTCGCGTAGACCATGGGGACCGGGATTTCGGCGAGCGTGAAACCCGACGGCGGCAGCGCTGTCTCTGTCGCGGCTCGTGAGCGCATGCCGTATAAATACGACTAACGAGCGGCGACAGGCAAGACGTAGCTTCGGTGCAGGCTGGCGCTTCCGGGCGGTCGGGGATGCGAGGGACAGCCAGCGCCATCGACGGAGGAGACACTTGCAAAAGGTATTTTCGAGCGCGGCCGAGGCCCTGGCGGGCCAACTGGCCGACGGCATGACGATCATGTCCGGGGGCTTCGGCCTCTGCGGCATCCCGGAGACGCTGATCGAGGCGGTCAGGCTTTCGGGAGCCAGGAACCTGACCGTGATCTCCAACAATGCGGGCGTCGACGGGATCGGCCTCGGCAAGCTTCTGGAGACGCGGCAGATCGCCAAGATGATCTCGTCCTATGTGGGCGAGAACAAGCTGTTCGCCCAGCAGTATCTGTCCGGCGAGCTGGAGCTGGAGTTCAATCCGCAGGGCACGCTGGCCGAGCGCATCCGCGCCGGCGGGGCGGGCATCCCGGCGTTCTTCACCAAGACGGGGGTCGGCACGATCATCGCCGAGGGCAAGCCCGTGCAGGAGTTCGACGGCGAGCTCTACGTGATGGAGCGCGGTCTGGTGGCGGACGTGTCGCTGGTGCACGCCTGGAAGGGCGACCACGAAGGCAACCTCGTCTATCGCAAGACGGCGCGCAACTTCAATCCGATGATCGCGACCGCCGGCAGGGTGACGATCGCGGAGGTCGAGCATCTCGTTCCCACCGGCGACATCGATCCGGACCATATCCACACGCCCGGCATCTTCGTGTCGCGCATCGTGCACGCGCCCGACGCGGTCAAGCACATCGAGCAACGGACAACGCGCAAGCGCGCAACGGCGGAGGCTGTCTGATGGCCTGGACACGCGAGGAAATGGCCGCGCGCGCGGCCAGGGAGCTGCAGGACGGCTTCTACGTCAATCTCGGCATCGGCATCCCGACGCTGGTGGCGAACTACATCCCGGCCGGCATGACGGTGCGGCTGCAGAGCGAGAACGGCATGCTCGGCATGGGCCCCTTTCCCTACGAGGGCGATGAGGACCCGGACCTCATCAATGCCGGCAAGCAGACGATCACCGAATTGCCGCTGACCAGCTACTTCTCCAGTGCCGACAGCTTCGCCATGATCCGCGGCGGGCATATCGACCTGTCGATCCTCGGCGCCATGCAGGTGGCCGAGAACGGCGATCTCGCCAACTGGATGATCCCCGGCAAGATGGTCAAGGGCATGGGCGGGGCGATGGACCTGGTCGCCGGCGTCAAGAAGGTCGTGGTGGTCATGGAGCACGAGGCCAAGGGCGAGTCCAAGCTGCTCAAGGCCTGCACCCTGCCGCTGACCGGCCAGCGGGTCGCCGACATGGTCGTCACCGACCTCGGCGTCTTCACCCTGGCACGCCGCGGCGAGCCCCGCATGGAGCTGGTCGAGCTGGCGCACGGCGTCACGCTGGACGAGATCAAGGCCAAGACGGAGGCGCGGTTCGAGGTCGCCCTGCGCTGATTCCGCCATTGCAGGGCGCGCAAAGGCGCGTCCCGATCCACCGTCGATGCCATGTGGTGGCCACAATGGCTTGAAATGCCAGGGCCATGCAATAAACAGGAAGGCGCGGGCATCCGCCCGCCCCTGCCATGGCGTCTGACGGAGCAATATGGCCGTTGTGCCCGTAAAGCGAGCCTTGTGGACGCTGGTGACGGCGATGCTTCTGCTCGCCGTGCTGTTCGCCGCGCTGCCGGTCGTCGCTTCCAGCCGCATCGTTCGCGACCGGATCGCCTTCGAGCTCGGGGCGCTGACTGGCTATCGCGTCACCATCGGCAGCGCGCCGGACATCAAGTTCTGGCCCAATCTGCGCGCGGTCATCCGGGACGTCACCCTGGTGCCGTGGACCGATCCCGACAAGACCGTGCTGGCGACGGAGCGCATGGAGCTCGGCCTTTCCGCCTGGTCAGCGCTCAGCGGCAACGTCGCCATCTCCTCGGCCGAGCTTCGGAGTCCGGTCATCACCGTCGACAGGACGGCCAACGGCCTCTACGCCCCCGTCCTGCCGGGCGGCGGACGTATCTCGCGCGCCGTCTCCGCCGCGCGCGCGGCGGTCGCGGCCAATCCCGCCGCGCCCGACCTCTCCCGCTCGACCGGCGTGGAGCTCGGCAGGATCGTCCTGCGTGACGGCAGCATCGTCGAGCGCGGCGCGGCGAGCGACGCGACGCTGATCAAGGATCTTGACGCCGAGCTCGAGCTCCCGACGCTGGAGCGGGCCGGGTCGATTTCGGCAAAAGGTGTCTGGCGCGAGGAGAAGATGGCCTTCTCCGCGTCGTCCGCCAACCCGCTGCTGCTGTTCGCAGGGGGCGCCGGCCAGCTCACCGCCGATCTCGACGGACCTTCGATCAAGGGTCATTTCCAGGGCGGCGCGAAATTCGCGCCGCAAGGCTATTTCGAGGGCGACGCGGCGGTCTCGACCTCCTCGCTGCGGCGGCTGGCGACGCTGTGGGGCCGCAGCCTGCCGGTGTCGGCCTTCGGCGCGGTGAGCCTGACGGGACGCGTCAACGGCGGCGGCGACCGCTTCCGGCTGGAGAACGCCGCCGTGACGGTCGACGGCAACACGGCCAGCGGCGGCCTCGAAATGCTGCTCGCCCCCGGCAAGCTGCCGACGCTGACGGGCACGCTCGCCTTCGAGGCGCTCGACATGGGCACGCTGCTCACCGCCTTCAGCCCGACCGGCAGGCCCGCCCCGCAAGGCACGACCGAGATCATGGACGTCGCCAATGTCGATCTGCGGCTGTCTGCCCAGCAGGCCAAGGTGGGCGCCATCGCGCTGACCGGCGTCGCGGCGACGGCGCGGATCACCGACGGCATGACCGCCCTCGACATGTCGGATGCCGACGCCTTCGGCGGAACCGTGCAGGGCTCGCTGCGCTTCGACCGCAAGCCCGAGGGGCCGTGGGGGGAGCTCAGCATGCTGGCCACGGATGTCGACGGCGGCGCCTTCGCCTCGGCCGCCGGGCTGAACAGGCTCGTGCCCGTGGGGCGGGGCAGGATCTCGCTGTCGCTCAAGGGACCGGGCGGCGACTGGAACGCGATCATGGCGCGGGGGGCCGGCTCCTTCTCGGCCGCCTTCGGCGAAGGCGCGCTGTCGGGCTTCAACCTGACCCGCTTTCTCGAGCGCTCCCGGCAGGGCGGCTTCTTCCCGCTCGACGAGGTGGCCGACGGCACCATGCGCACCGTCGCCGTGGATGTCGGCGCGACCATCTCGAACGGCGTCATCAACATCGAGAAGGCGGAAGCGCGCTCGACCAGCTACCGCATCGAGCTGGCCGGGCTGACGCCCTATGCCAGCCGCGGCCTGGCGCTGACCGGCCGGGTCGAGCCCGTACCGCCGCCCGCGCCCGCCACGCCCTCGCCGGAGACGACCGGCAGCACGCCGCCGGCGGTCACTGCCTTCTTCGTCGGCGGATCGTGGGGCGCGCCCTTCATCTCGCTGATCCCTTCCGGGGAATAGCAAGACTCGCTCAGCCCCGGCGCGCGGCCTGCTCGTCGCGCTGGCGCTGCACCTCGCGGCGCTTGTTCAGCACCGAGGCGATCAGCACGACCGTCGCCACCACCGCGATCATCAGTGTGCAGGCGGCGTTGATCTCCGGCGTCACGCCCAGGCGCACCTGGCTGTAGATCTTCATCGGCAGCGTGGTGGCGCCCGGCCCTGAGGTGAAGCTGGCGATGACCAGGTCGTCCAGCGACAGGGTGAAGGCCAGCATCCAGCCGGAAACGACGGCCGGCGCGATGACCGGCAGCGTCACCTGGAAGAAGGTCCCCGCCGGCGTCGCGCCGAGGTCCATCGCGGCCTCCTCCAGGCTGCGGTCGAAGCTCAACAGGCGCGATTGCACGACGACGGCCACGAAGCACATGGTGAAGGTGATGTGCGCCAGCGTGACGGTCAAAAAGCCCCGGTCCAGGCCGATGGCGACGAACAGCAGCAGCAGCGACAGGCCGGTGATGACCTCCGGCATGACCAGCGGCGCGAACACCATGCCGGAAAACAGGATGCGGCCGCGGAAGCGCGTGTAGCGGGTCAGCGCGATCGCCGCCAGCGTGCCGAGCACCGTGGCCGCGGTGGCCGACAGGAAGGCGACGCGCAGCGTCACCCAGGCGGCGTCCATCAGGCCGCGATTGCGGAACAGCTCGCCGTACCATTTGGTCGAGAAGCCGCCCCACACCGTGACCAGCCGCGATTCGTTGAAGGAGTAGATGATCAGCAGGACGATCGGCAGGTACAGGAAGGCGAAGCCCAGCACGATCGAGACGATGTTGAAGCGCGACCAGCCGCCGGGACCCGTCATCGGCCCTGCTCCTGCGCACGCGCCTGCGCGAACTGGAAGATCATGATCGGCACGATCAGCAGCAGGAGCAGGATGACGGCGACCGCCGACGACACCGGCCAGTCGCGGTTGGAGAAGAACTCGTTCCACAGCGTGCGGCCGATCATCAGCGTCTGCGAGCCGCCCAGCAGGTCCGGGATGACGAACTCGCCCACGGCGGGGATGAACACCAGCATGCAGCCGGCGACCACACCCGGCAGCGACAGGGGAAAGGTCACCTTCCAGAACGCGCCGAGCGGCGTGCAGCCGAGGTCCTGCGCGGCCTCGATCAGCGAATTGTCCATCTTTTCCAGCGTCGCATAGAGCGGCAGGACCATGAAGGGCAGGTAGGAATAGACGATGCCGATGAAGATCGCGGTGTGCGTGTTGAGGATCAGCAGCGGCTGGTCGATGACTCCCAGCCACAGCAGGAACTGGTTGAGCAGCCCCTCCGGCTTCAGGATGCCGATCCAGGCGTAGACGCGGATCAGGAATGACGTCCAGAACGGCAGGATGACCAGCATCAGCAGCGTCGGCCGCATGGAAGCCGGCGCGCGCGCCATGCCGTAGGCGATGGGATAGGCGACCAGCAGCGACAGGACGGTGGAGACCGCCGCGATGACGACGCTGGAGACATAAGCGTTGAAGTAGAGCGCGTCCTGGGTCAGCCAGACATAGTTCTCGAAGCTGAGCTCCCACAGCCTCTCCCAGAAAGCCGGCAGCCCGTCGCCGAAGCCCAGGACGGGCGTGTAGGGCGGCATGGCGATCGCCGTCTGCGACAGCGAGATCTTGAAGACGATGACGAAGGGAACGAGGAAGAAGACGAGCAGCCAGAGATAGGGAACGATGATGACGAGGCGGCCTAAGACGGCGGAGAGCGCGCGGTTCATCGCCGTCTACCGCGTCAGAACCACGCCCGCATCCGGGGCGAAGCTGATCCAGGCCCTGTCGTGCCAGGTCAGCGGATCGGTCGAGGTGCGCGCGGCGTTCAGCGCGCTCGCCTTGACGATCCGGCCGTCCGCCAGCCTGACGTGATAGACGGTCATGTCGCCCAGATAGCCGAGGTCGAAAATCTCGCCTTCTATGGCGTTGAAACCCGTCTCGGCGGGGCGTTGCGACGACACCCTGATCTTCTCGGGACGGATGGCGAAGGCCACGTCGGCGCCCTCGGCCGCCTCGCCCGCATTGTCGGTGCGGATCGACAGGCCGTCCGGGCCGGCGATCTCGGCCGTGCCGCCCCGGCGCGACACGATTCGCCCCTCGAACATGTTCACATTGCCGACGAAGGAGGCGACGAAGCGAGACGACGGCGCCTCGTAGATTTCCGCCGGCGTCGCCACTTGGCAGATGTGGCCCTTGTCCATGATAGCGATGCGGTCGGCCATCGTCATCGCCTCCTCCTGGTCGTGGGTGACGACGACGAAGGTGAGGCCGAGCTCGTATTGCAGGTCGACCAGCTCGAACTGGGTTTCCTCGCGCAGCTTCTTGTCCAGCGCGCCGAGCGGCTCGTCGAGCAGCAGCACCTTCGGCCGCTTGGCGAGCGAGCGGGCCAGCGCCACGCGCTGGCGCTGGCCGCCCGAGAGCTGGTGCGGCTTGCGCCGCGCGAAGGGCTCCAGCTTGGTCAGTGCCAGCATCTCCGCGACGCGCTTCGCGATATCGGCGGCCGGCATGCCCTCCTGCTTCAGGCCGAAGGCGATGTTCTTCTCGACCGTCATGTGCGGGAACAGCGCGTAGGACTGGAACATCATGTTGACCGGCCGGCGGTAGGGCGGGATGCCCCGCAAATCCTGCCCGTCGAGCAGGATGCGGCCGGCGGTCGGCTCCTCGAAGCCGGCCAGCATGCGCAGCAGCGTGGACTTGCCGCAGCCCGACGCGCCGAGCAGCGCGAAGAACTCGCGCTCGTGGATGGCGAGCGACAGGTCGTCGACGGCGGTGAAGTCGCCGAAGCGTTTTGTCACACCGTCGAAGAGGATGTAGGGCTTCGCGGTCGGATCGTTCCAGGGCGCGAAGGATCGCCTGATGCTGCCCAGCGACTTCATGTCGTCACGTCAACCCCTCGCCTCAACAGAGCCCGCCCCCCGGCGGCCGGCACGGCCCCGTCACTGGCCGGTGACGATCTTCGTCCAGATGCGCGTCACCGTGCGCTGCGTGCGCGGGTCGTAGGGCACGACGGTGAAGAGCTTGGCCAGCGTCGCCTCGTTCGGGTAGATCGCCGGATCGTCAAGGATCTCCTTGTCGATGAATTCCTGCGAGGCCTTGTTGCCGTTGGCGTAGAAGACGAAGTTCGAGGCCTTGGCGGCGATCTCCGGGCGCAGCATGAAGTTGATGAACTCGTGCGCCTCGGCGACGTGCGGCGCGTCGGCGGGGATCGCCATCTGGTCGAACCACATCTGCGCGCCCTCCTTCGGCACCGCATAGCCGACGACCACGCCCTGGTCGGCCTGCGCGGCGCGGTCGCGCGCCTGGAAGATGTCGCCCGAATAGCCGACCGCCAGGCAGATGTCGCCGTTCGCCAGGGCGTTGATGTATTCGGAGGAGTGGAACTTGCGGATCGACGGCCGGATCGACATCAGCAGCGCCTCGGCCTTGGCGAAGTCGTCCGCCGACTTGCTGTTCGGGTCGAGGCCCAGATAGGCGAGCGCGGTGGGGATGATGTCGGTCGGGGAGTCGAGCACGTAGACGCCGCAATCCGCCAGCTTGGCGAGGTTTTCCGGCTTGAAGAAGACGTCCCAGGAATCGATCGTGTCGAGCCCAAGCGCGTCCTTCACCTTCTTCTCGTTGTAGCCGATGCCTGTGGTCCCCACATGTAGTTGACCGAATAGGCGTTGTCGGGATCGTAGACGGTGACGCGCTTGGCGATGACGTCCCATTCGTTGCCGAGATTGGTGAGCTTGGCCTTGTCCAGCTTCTGGAACACGCCCGCCTCGATCTGGCGGGCGAGGAAGTTCGCGGTGGGCACCACGACGTCGTAGCCGCTGCCGCCGGCCAAAAGCTTGGTCTCGACGATCTCGTTGGAATCGAAAACGTCGTAGACGACCTTGATGCCCGTTTCCCTGGTGAAGTCCTCGATGATCGTGTCGTCGATGTAGTCGGACCAGTTGAACACGTTGACCACACGTTCCTGAGCCTGGGCCACGGTCGCGAACGCCGCGACCGCGACTGCCGAGAGCAGGAATTTCCGTCCCATCATGAGCCTTCCCCTGAAATGCCTTTCCGGTTTCCGGCGGCGCGGCGCCGGCCCGAAGCATCGAACCTATTGTCGTTTGAGCAAGGCGACAAGTTCAGTTTTGCGACGCTCCGCCGCGGCGCGCCTACTGGAAGTCGAGGGCGCTGAGGCCGGTGGCCATATCGTCCAGCCCGAGCGGCCGCGTGACCGGCGGCTCGGCCCGCGACAGGCATCCGGCGCGCTCGCACAGGCGGCAGGCGCGGCCGACGGGCAGCAGGCGCTCCTCCGGACCGGACGCCGGACCGCCACGACACGGCAGCGCATCGCCATAGGCAACCTCGCCGCGGTGCGCGAGATCGCAGCCGAGCAGCAGCGCCGTGCGCCGCGGTCGCTCGGCGAAGGCGGCCTGCGGGCCTTCCAGCGTGCGCGCCATGGTCAGGAAGCGGCCGCCGTCCGGCATGGCGACCGCCTCCACGAAGATCTGGCCGGGCTGGGCGAAGGCGGTGTAGACCGCCAGCTTCGGGCAGCCGCCGCCGAAGGCCGCATGCGGATAGCCCTGCGCGCCGGCGCGGCGCAGCACGTTGCCGGCATTGTCGACCTCCAGCAGGAAAAAGGGCACGCCCGGCGCGCCAGTCCGTTGCAGGCCGACCAGCCGGGTCGCGGCCTGCTCGAACGACACGCCGAAGCGCGAGCGCAGCACGTCGATGTCGTAGCGGCAGCGGATCGCGGCGTCGCGGAACGGCTGGTAGGGCATCATCAGCGCGTGCGCGGCGTAGCGGGCGAGGTGGAAGCGGGCGATCCGCCGCGCCTCGTCCCCGGACAGTTTCAGCGCCTCGACGCCCCGCGCGATGGCCACCGACATGCGCATCAGCGCCGCCTCCATGGCGATCTCGCGCAACTGGTCGTAGGGCGACAGGCGTTCCGAGACGAACAGACGCTGCGAGTGGCGGTCATAGCGCCGGCGCCAGTTCGGCATGGTGGCGGCCGGCAGGGTGCGGACCACGATGCCGGCTTCCCGCTTCAGCCACTCCTTCAACGCCGCCGACAGGTCCGCGCCGGGTCCGCCGAGAGCCGCGGCGAAGGCGTCGGCCTCGTCCTCGATCTCGGGGTGCCAGGCGGGCCTCCGCTCCAGCACCTCGTTGACCTCGTCCAGCGGCAGCCTGGCGCCGAGCAATGCCGGGGCCCTGCCCTCCTGCACGGCGAATTCCGACAGGTCCGACAGCCGCGCCGCCTGCTCCTTGTAGGCGCGGAAAAGCTTCACCAGTCCGGCGGCGACGTTCGGCGCGCTGTCGGCCAGCTCGACCAGCTCCTGGTCGCCGGGCAGCTCGCCAGAAAGCAGCGGGTCGGCGAACACCTCGCGCAGCGCCGGCAGGCCGCCCGCCGCCTCGCCCTGGAGCTCCTCCGCCCCGACCTTGTAGACCGAGGCCATCTTGAGCAGGAGCTGCACGGTGAGCGGGCGCTGGTTGCGCTCGATCAGGTTCAGGTAGGAGGGCGAGATCGCCAGCCCCTCCGCCATGGCGGTCTGGGTCAACCCCAGCCCCTTGCGGATGCGCCGAACGCGCGGCCCCGCGAAAATCTTCTGCTCGGCCACGACCGCCGCTCTTTACATGGATTTACAGCGTTTTGTCTTTTACAATCTTGACAGATTTACCGTCCCCATCAGTCAAAGTCAAAACCGATTTTCCCTGTTTTTATCGTGCGCCTCCCGCTTTCTCTCGCTTCCGGGCCGGAGATTTGTAAATTCAGCACATGGGTTCAGGCCTCTTTCGAGCCGAAATCGAAATCCAGCCGGACCCATGCGCCGTCACTGTGACGAATTTTTACAGGCGGTGCGACGAAACAGACCGAACAACCCGCCGCCGAAAGGCGGCCGCGACCGAGCAGGAGGCTGCCATGAACGTCAAGCCGCAGGTTAAGGAACGCGTCGAGGAACAGGCTTCCGCGATGACCCCGGAGCAGCAGACCGCGATCCGCGTGCTGGCCAACGATCTGCACCGGCTGAACTTCGCCGTCACCAAGGCGGTGGAGGCCGGCATCTCTGTCGAGCTGGTGCGGTCGGCGCGTCACCATGGCGGCGACGGCAACTGGGGGGACCTTTTGACGCCCGTCATCGTGACGCGGACCTAGGGACAGGGCGGGCAACGACGGAGCGGCGAACCAAACGGGCCGCCGGTCCGAAGAATCCTTTCGCAGGCCTTTGCCCTTTGCCCGCGAAAACATTATGCTGGCGTGGCATTTCGAAATGCTCCGCACCAAGGCATATGGCGCTCCGTACATGGTGACTCCACGGGTAGAAATCGGGTTCGAGCAGGATCGTTTCCGATTTCCCCGCGACCCGTCGCTGACGCCGGACCTTTCCCGTGTCCTGGTCGCGGGCCTGTCGCAGATCAATCGCATCGTCGTCAGCCGGATCGTGGAGCGATGCGGCCTGCGGCCCGTCTCGGAAACGCCGGGGGCCGCCGTGCGCGTGCTGCCGGTCCTGTTTCCCGGTCTCGTCGTGCTGGACGGCGGCGCCGACAACCACGATTGCGATTCCGTGCTGTCGGGCATCGCCGCGCTGCGCCGCCTGGCCGGGCGGGGACTTCCGGCCACGATCCTGCTGTCCAACCGCAACAACACCCCCGAAACCGTATCCGCCACCGGCCTGTTCGACGCGGTGGTCGCAAAACCGTTCACCACCGATCAGTTGCAGCCGGTCATCGAGCGGCTTCTCGACCACCACCGGTAGCGCTGCGCCCTTTCCTTCCCGAGCGCCGCGCGGCTATAGTGCCGCGATCAGGCATACGGCCATTCCACACGGAAGTTCATGAGTCCCGCCAAGAAGGAAGCCCGCCCCGCCGCGCGCGGCGCATCGAGACGCACGCCGGCCTATGTGAAGAGCCACAGGGGCGTGCGGAACTGGAAGGAAGCCGCCCACTGGCTGGAGTGGCGCGGCATCGAGGACATCGAGTGCATCACCCCCGACCAGGCGGGCGTCGCGCGCGGCAAGATGATGCCGTCGAAGAAGTTCACCTCGAATACTTCGCTGGCGCTGCCCTCGGCCGTGTTCATGACGACGATCTCGGGAGGCTATCCCGAAAACGGCAACGGCTTCCGCTTTCCCGAGGATGACGGCGATCTCAAGCTGATGCCGGATCTGGGCACGCTGTCCGTCGTTCCGTGGGAGACGGACCCGACCGCGCAGGTGATCTGCGACCTCGTCTACCAGGACGGGCGGCCCGTGGACTTCACGCCGCGCAACGTGCTCAAGCGCGTTCTGGCGGCCTATTCGAAGCGCGGCCTCCGGCCGGTGGTCGCGCCCGAGATCGAGTTCTACCTGGTCCGCAAGAACCCCGATCCCGACTATCCGCTGGTGCCGCCGGTCGGGCGCTCCGGCCGGCCGATCGGCGGCGGCGCGGGCTATTCGATCGCAGGCGTCAACGAGTTCGACGAGTTGATCGACGACATCTACCATTTCTCCGAGAGCCAGGGGCTGGAGATCGACACGCTGATCCACGAGGAGGGCGCGGGTCAGCTCGAGATCAACCTGCGCCATGGCGACCCGATCGAGCTGGCCGACCAGGTGTTTCTGTTCAAGCGCACGATCCGCGAGGCGGCGCTGAAGCACGACACCTACGCCACCTTCATGGCCAAGCCGATCCAGGGCCAGCCCGGCTCGGCCATGCACATCCACCAGTCGATCGTGGACAGGAAGACGGGAAGGAACATCTTCGCCGGCGAGGACGGCAAGGAGACCGACCTGTTCCGGCACTTCGTCGGCGGCATGCAGACGCATGTGCCGAACGCGCTGGTCATGCTGGCGCCCTATGTCAATTCCTACCGGCGGCTGACGCAGGCGGCCTCCGCACCCGTCAACAACAAATGGGGCTACGACAACCGCACCACGGCCTTCCGCGTGCCGCGCTCCGACCCCTCGGCGCGGCGGGTGGAGAACCGCATCCCGTCCTCCGACGCCAACCCCTACCTGGCGCTGGCCGCGTCGCTCGCCTGCGGGCTGATCGGCATCGAGCGCAGGATCGAGCCGGAGGCGCCGGTGCTGACCACGGCCAACGAGGACGAGATCGACCTGCCGCGCGGCCTGCTGGAGGCGGTCGATCTGTTCGAGAACGACGCTGCTCTTCGCGACATGCTGGGCGACGCCTTCGTCTCCACCTATGCGGCGATCAAGAAGGCCGAGTTCGAGACGTTCATGGAAGTGATCAGTCCGTGGGAGCGGGAGTATCTTCTGCTCAACGTGTGACACGCCGTGCCCTACCAGTCCCCCATCTCCCCCGGCCGCTCCTGGTATGAGGATACGGTGGGCGAGCGCCCTGCCTATCCGGCGCTCGACGGCGACCTGACGGCGGATGTGGCCGTCGTCGGCGGCGGCTACACCGGCCTGTCGGCGGCGGCGCATCTGGCGCGGGCCGGCGTTTCGGTGGCGCTGGTCGAGGCGCATCGGCTGGGCGACGGCGCGTCCGGGCGCAATGGCGGGCAGCTCGGCACCGGCCAGCGGGCCTGGGCGGAGGAGATGGAGGTGGGACTCGGCCTCGAGCGCGCGAAAGCGCTGTTCGAGCTGGCCGAGGACGCGAAGGCGCATCTGATCGGCTTCGCCGCCGAAAACGGCATCGACATGGATTTCCGGCCCGGCCAGCTCTCGGTGGCGCACAAGCCACGCTATGTCGACGACTACCGCAGGCACGCCGCGATCATGGCGGAGCGCTTCGGCTACCCGCATCTGACCTTCATGGACCGGGCCGAAACGGCGCAACGCCTGGGTTCCGACCGCTATTTCGGCGGCACGCGCGACGCGGGCACCGGCCATATCCATCCCATGAAGCTTCTGGTCGGGCTCGGGCGCGTGGCGGCGGCGTCGGGCGCGCGGCTGTTCGAGACCACGCCCGCGACCGCCATCCGCGCCGCCGGCGGCAAGGTGCGAATCGCGACGCCGCAAGGTACGATCACGGCGCAAAAGGCGCTGATCGCCACCAACGCGCATGGCGGCGCGCTGGAGCCCGTCGGCGCGGCGCACATCATGCCGATCGGCTCGTTCATCGGCGCCACCGTGCCCTTGGGAGCGGACAGCCCGGTCCTGCCCGGCGGCGAATCGGTGGACGATTCGCGCTTCGTCGTCCGCTATTTCCGCAAATCGACGGACGGGCGGCTGCTGTTCGGGGGGCGCGAGATCTATGCGGTCAGCGACCCGAAGGACATCGCCGGGCAGATCAGGAAGCAGATCGCCGAAATCTATCCCGCGCTGAAGGACGTCGAGATCACGCATGGCTGGGGCGGCTATGTCGGCATCACGCTGCCCAGGAAGCCGTTCGTGCGCGAGGTGATGCCGAACGTCATCTCGGCCGGCGGCTATTCGGGGCACGGCGTGATGCTGGCGAACTTCGTCGGCAGGCTCTATGCCGAGACGGTGACGGGCAACCGCGAGCGGCTCAGGCTGTTCGAGGACCTCAGAGTTCCGCCCTTTCCCGGCGGGCGGCGGTTCCGCGCGCCGCTGCTGTTCCTGGCGCTCAACTGGTATGCGCTCCGGGACCGGATCTGAGCCATGCTGCGACGCTTTGGCAGTGGCATTATTAAATCGATTAGATTATGCTAGACAATCGAGACTGAAGGTTTGCGATGACCAGCCAGATCATTCCCGTGGATCCCTTCGATTTCATCATCTTCGGAGGCACAGGCGACCTTGCCGAGCGCAAGCTCCTGCCGGCGCTCTACCATCGCCAGCGCGACCAGCAGTTTTCCGAGCCGACCCGCATCATCGGCGCTTCGCGCAGCAAGATGGAGGACGACGAGTACCGCGAGTTCGCCCGCAAGGCGATCGCCGAGCATGTCTCCCCCTCCGACATCGACAAGGCGGAGCTGGACAAGTTCGTCGCGCGGCTGAGCTACATCCCCATCGATGCGAGGAGCGGCGACGGGTTTTCCAAGCTCAAGAAGGCGATCGGCGCCAGCAAGGCGATCCGCGCTTTCTACCTCGCCGTGGGGCCGGAGCTGTTCGGCGACATTTCCGGGCATCTGAAGCGCAGCGATCTCATCACGCCGGACTCCCGCATCGTGGTGGAGAAACCGATCGGCCGCGACCTCGCCTCGGCGCGCGCGCTCAACGACGCGGTCGGCGAGGTGTTCGGCGAGCACCAGATCTTCCGCATCGACCATTATCTCGGCAAGGAGACGGTGCAGAACCTGATGGCGCTGCGCTTCGGCAACGCGCTCTACGAGCCGCTGTGGAACTCCGCCCATATCGACCATGTGCAGATCACGGTGGCCGAGACCGTGGGGCTGGAGGACCGCGTCACCTATTACGACAAGGCGGGCGCGCTGCGCGACATGGTGCAGAACCACATGCTCCAGCTCCTGTGCCTCGTGGCCATGGAGGCCCCCTCCTCCATCGAGGCCAACGCGGTGCGCGACGAGAAGCTGAAGGTTCTGCGCTCCTTGAAGCGCATCAACGGGCAGGAAGCGCCGAAATCGACGGTTCGCGGGCAGTACAGGGCCGGCGCGTCGGCCGGCGGGCCGGTGAAGGGCTATCTGGAGGAGCTCGGCAAGCCCGATTCCACCACCGAGACCTTCGTCGCCATCAAGGCCGAGATCGCCAACTGGCGCTGGGCCGGCGTGCCCTTCTACCTGCGCACGGGCAAGCGGCTGGCCGCGCGCGTCTCCGAGATCGTGATCGAGTTCAAGCCGGTGCCGCACAACATCTTCGGCGAAGCGGCCGGCAACATGTCGCCCAACCAGCTCGTCATCCGGCTGCAGCCCGACGAGGGCGTCAAGCAGTTCATCATGATCAAGGATCCCGGACCGGGCGGCATGCGGCTGCGCCAGATCCCGCTCGACATGAGCTTCGCCGACAGTTTCCAGGGACGCGCGCCGGATGCCTATGAGCGGCTGATCATGGACGTGATCCGCGGCAACCAGACGCTGTTCATGCGCCGCGACGAGGTGGAGGCCGCGTGGTCCTGGATCGATCCGATCCTCAACGCCTGGGCCGACACGCGGATGGAGGCGCAGGGATACACGGCCGGCACCTGGGGGCCTTCGGCCTCGATCGCGCTGATCGAGCGCGACGGCCGCACCTGGCACGAGAGCGGCTGAAGCATGGAACCGCGCCGCCACGATTTCCCCTCACGCGACGCGCTGGCGCAGGCGCTGGCCGACGCCGTGGCGGCGAGGCTGGCGGCGGCGGTCGAAGCGCGCGGCGCGGCCTTCATCGCCCTGTCGGGCGGCACCACGCCGGCGCGCTTCCTCGCGGCGCTGGCGCGGCGCGATCTCGACTGGGGCAAGGTGACCGTCACGCTGGTGGACGAGCGCTTCGTGCCGCCGAGCTCGCCGCGCTCCAACGCGGCGCTGGTGGCGACGAACCTGATGACCGGCAAGGCGGCGGCGGCGCGCTTCCTGCCGCTCTACCAGGAGGCCGGCAGCGTCGAGGAGGCGGCGGCGCTGGCCGGCGACGCGCTGCGGCCCCTGCCCTGGCCGCTGGACGTCGCGGTGCTCGGCATGGGCGCGGACGGCCACACGGCCTCGTTCTTCCCCGACGCGCTGAACCTCGCCGCGCTGCTCGACCCGGCCTCGCCGCGCGACCTGCTGCCGGTGCACGCGCCGGGCGCGGGCGAGCCGCGCCTGACGCTGACGCTGGCGCGCATCGTCGAGGCCCGGTTCCTGGCCCTGCACATCGAAGGCGCCGACAAGCAGGCGACGCTGGCGCGGGCGCTGGGCGGCGCGGCGCTGCCCATAGCCGCCGTGATCGAGGCCGCGCGGCGGCCGGTCGACATCTACTGGGCGCCCTGACCTGAAGCCCGCCGGCCCGCGCGGCCGGCCAAGCCAGAGGAGACGCGACGTGAGCGCACGAAAGGACATCGAGGCCATCACCGACCGCATCCGCGAGCGGTCGCGGCCCGCGCGGGAAGCCTATCTCGACCGCATCGCCGCGGCGGCCACGCAGACAGCCAACCGCAAGGTCCTGTCCTGCGGCAACCTCGCGCACGGTTTCGCCGTGTGCAGCCCCGGCGAGAAGGCCGCGCTCGGCGGCCATCAGGTTCCCAATCTCGGCATCATCACCGCCTATAACGACATGCTGTCGGCGCATCAGCCGTTCGAAACCTATCCCGCCCTCATCAGGCAAGCCGCGCGCGAGGCCGGCGGCGTGGCGCAGGTGGCCGGCGGCGTGCCGGCCATGTGCGACGGCGTCACGCAAGGGCAGCCGGGCATGGAGCTGTCGCTGTTCTCGCGCGACGTGATCGCCATGGCGGCGGCGGTCGGCCTGTCGCACAACATGTTCGACGCGGCCGTCTTCCTCGGCGTGTGCGACAAGATCGTGCCGGGGCTGGTCATCGCGGCGCTGACCTTCGGCCATCTTCCCGCCGTCTTCATTCCGGCCGGGCCGATGACGTCCGGCCTGCCAAACGACGAGAAGGCGCGGGTGCGCCAGCTCTACGCGGAGGGCAAGGTGGGGCGGGCCGAGCTGCTGGAATCGGAGGCGAAGTCCTATCACGGCCCCGGCACCTGCACCTTCTACGGCACAGCCAATTCCAATCAGATGCTGATGGAGATCATGGGCCTGCACATGCCGGGCGCCTCCTTCGTCAATCCCGGCACGAAGCTGCGCGACGCGCTGACCCGCGAAGCGGCGAAGCGGGCGCTGGCCATCACCTGCCTCGGCAACGCCTACACGCCGGTCGGCAAGATGATCGACGAGCGCTCGGTGGTGAACGGCATCGTCGGCCTGCACGCCACCGGCGGCTCGACCAACCACACGATCCACCTGATCGCCATGGCCGCTGCCGCCGGCATCTCGATCACCTGGCAGGACATCTCCGACCTGTCGGAAGCCGTGCCGCTCTTGGCGCGGGTCTACCCGAACGGCCTGTCGGACGTGAACCATTTCCATGCCGCCGGCGGGCTCGGCTTCCTGATCCGCGAACTGCTGGACGCCGGCCTGCTGCACGAGGACGCGCAGACCATTTTCGGCGAGGGGCTGCGGCCCTACACGGTCGAGGCGGTGCTGGGCGAGGATGGCGGCGTGCTGCGCCGTCCCGCCCCGGCGAAAAGCGGAGACGAGAAGGTGCTGGCGCCGTTCGCCAGGGCGTTCCAGCCGAATGGCGGGCTGAAGGTGCTTGCGGGCAATATCGGCCATGCGGTGATCAAGACCTCGGCGGTGAAGCCGGAGCGGCGCGTGATCGTGGCGCCGGCGATCGTCTTCGACAGCCAGCAGGCGCTGCAGGCCGCTTTCAAGGCGGGCGCGCTCGACCGCGACTTCGTCGCCGTGATCCGCTTCCAGGGGCCGAAGGCGAACGGCATGCCGGAGCTGCACAATTTGACCCCGGCGCTCGGCGTTCTCCAGGATCGCGGCTACCGGGTGGCGCTGGTCACCGACGGGCGCATGTCGGGCGCGTCGGGAAAGGTGCCGGCGGCGATCCACGTGACGCCGGAGGCGCTGGAGGGCGGTCCGATCGGCCGCATCCGCGACGGCGACGTCGTGCGGCTGGACGCCGACGCCGGGACGCTGGAGGTGCTGGTGCCGGCGGCCGAGCTGGCGGCGCGCGAGGCGGACCAGCCCGATCTGTCGGCGAACGAAACCGGCTTCGGGCGCGAGCTGTTCGCCGGCTTCCGGCAACTGGCGGGACGAGCCGACATGGGGGCCAGCGCCTTCGGCACGGCTTGAAGGTAAGGCAGTGTTGCCTTACCTTTCGGGCAGGAGAACAGACATGTCCGTCTTGCAGATAACATCGAAAAACCAGATCACCCTGAAGCGGGATGTGCTGCGCAAGCTGGGGTTGAAGTCGGGTGACAAGGTGTCGGTCGAGGTCACCGAGGACGGCAAGGCCGTTCTCAGCCCCCTCAAATCGAGAAACGACCTCGATCATCTCTTCGGAATGTTTCACGATCCCGATCAGCCGCCCATGTCCATCGAGGAGATGAATGAGATCATCGCCGATGGCTGGGCAGGCAAGCGGTGAAGATAACGCCGGACACCAACGTCCTTCTGCGCGCCTTCATGGGAGACGATCCCGTGCAGAAGAGGATTGCGGTGACGACGATCCAGGACGCCACGCTCATCGCCTTGCCGCTTCCGATCCTGTGCGAAGTCGCCTGGGTGTTGACACGCAACCGCAAGTTCTCGCGCATGATGGTCGCCGGTGCCATACGCGATCTCATCGCCTCGGCACGGGTCGAGACCGACAGGCTGGCGGTCGAGGCCGGCCTGCGAGTGCTGGAATCGGGCGGCGATTTCGCCGACGGCGCCATCGCCTATCAAGGTCGCGAAATGGGAGCCGACCTTTTCGTCACCTTCGACAAGAAGGCCCATCGATTGCTGGGCGACAGCGGCATATCTTCAAGACTTCTCGGCCCGTAGCGCCGTTCAGGGCACCGTGATCTCCGTCCGCTCGCCGGCCTTGACGGCGGCGGCGGCCTCCCTGGCGCCGTCGGCGACGACCGCATAGTCGCCCGCCGGCAGGGTCGTCTGGTGCGCCCCGTCGAAGCCGTAGCCGAAGGGCTTGCGGTTGCCCTGGATGTCTTTCTTGGCCGCGAAGACCCTGATGTCGCGCGCGCCCGGCGCGGTGATGGCCAGCACGCCGGCGTTCAGCACCGCCTGCACGTCGACCGCCTCGCCCACCCTGACGGTGAAGGGATGCTCGACCTCGGCCTGGTCCATCCGCACCAGAGCCACGTAGTCGCCCGCCGGCACGTCGAACTTGCTGTCGGGGCCGTAGCCGAACGAGACCTGCTCGCGCGAGCCGTCGATCTTCTTCGCGGCCTTCAGGATCTTGATGTCCAGATTGGACGAATCGACCCTGTCGCCGCCGGCGGCGTAGACGGCGTTGACCAGAACGCGGCCGACGCCGACGACGATGGTCTTGTCGACCGTTTCGCCCGCCGTCATCGGCAGCGTCTGCGCCACCTGGCCGGCGCCGATGGTCACCGTCAGGTCCAGCGATCCGGCCGGGACCACGACCTTCGTCTGCCCGTAATAGGTCGTCTGGCCGAGCGCATGCTTGATGAACACCGCCGCGTTGTCGTTCACCTCGCCGCCCTCGCTCGACAGCGGCCGCACGATCAGCGTCCCGGCATTCAGGTCGAAGATGGGCTCGGCCTTCTTGCCCGCCTCGATGCCGACCGGCAGTTCCACGGCCGCCTGGTCGAGGGAGGCTCGGACGACATAGTTCCCCGGCTCGAGGTCGAAGCGTGCCGCGTTGTATTCGGTGCGCAGCCATTCGCCCTTCGAGCCGTCCGCGTTGGCGCGGTAGACCTCGAACGTCTGCCCGGCATCCTTGAGCGGCTCGCCGCCGGCGGCCAGAACCGCCTTGGGCATGAAGTTGAAGGTTTCCGCCGGGGCGGGGACAGGCGCGGGCTCGGGTGCCGGCGCGGGAGCAGGCGGTGCCGGCGTCTCGACCACGACGGCGGTCAGCGCGTCCTTCAGCGCCGCCTCGTCGGAGGCCTGGATGTATTTGCCGCCGGTGTTCTCGGCCAGGCAGGCGACCTGCCGCCCCTCCTCCTCCGACAGGCCGAAGCCGACGACGTGGGCGGTGAAGTCGACGCCCGCGCTCTCGAGCTCGGAGGCCAGCGCGCAGGGATCGGCGTTGCAGGTCTCGATGCCGTCGGTGATGAGCACGACGGTCGCCTTGTCCTCGGTGTAGCGCAGCGACTGCGCGGCGCGGCGCACCGCTTCCGACAGCGGCGTCTTGCCGAGGAACTTCATGCTGCCCACGGCGGCGGTGATAGCGTCGGCGGTGCCGGCGGCCGGCGGCACGACGAGCTGGATATCCTCGCAGCTTCCCTTGTCGCGATGGCCATAGGCCATGAGGCCGAGCTCCATGTCGGACGGCAGCGTGCGCAGTACGCCGCGCAGCGTCTGGCGGGCGATCTCCAGCTTCGGCTTTCCGTCGATCTGGCCCCACATGGAGCCGGAGGCGTCCAGCACGATAATGGTGCGTTCGGCCGACAGCGCGGAAGCCGCGCCCGCGACCAGAATACCGATAGCCGCCAGGCCGCGCAGGATCGCCTTCATGCTCGCTCCGTTGAATCGTCCGCCGCCGGCACGCTATTGGAGGGGCGCGGCCCTGACAAGGTGCCGGCCCGGGCGCCGGCCGATCAGAAGAGCGGGCGCGGCATGCCGCGCCGCAGGCAGGCGGAAGCCACGGTGTTGGCCATCAGCATGGCGATGGTCATCGGGCCCACCCCGCCCGGCACCGGCGTGACGAAGCCAGCGCGCTCGCGCGCCTCCGCGAAGGCCACGTCGCCGACGAGGCGCGTCTTGCCCGCGCCGCGCTCCGGAGCGGGGATGCGGTTGATGCCGACGTCGATGACCGTGGCGCCCTCTTTGACCCAGTCGCCGCGGATCATTTCCGGCCGGCCGACCGCGGCAACCAGGATATCGGCGGTGCGGCACAGCGCGGGAAGATCCTTCGTGCGGCTATGCGCCACCGTCACCGTACAATTCGCGGCCAGAAGAAGATTCGCCATCGGCTTGCCGACGATGTTGGAGCGACCGACGACGACGGCATTCAGGCCCGACAGATCCTTGCCCAGCGCGCGCTCGATCATGATCATCGCGCCGGCGGGGGTGCAGGGGACGAAGCCGCTCTCGAGCTCGCCGGTGCCGAGCTTGCCGACATTGACGAAGGAGAAACCGTCGACGTCCTTCTCCGGCGCGATGGCCTGGATCACGTTGCCGGCGTCGATATGGGCCGGCAGCGGCAGTTGCACCAAAATGCCGTCGATGCGGGGATCGGCGTTCAGCTCGGCCACCAGCGCCAGCAATTCGGCCTCGGCCGTCTCGGCCGGCAGCGTATGCTGGACCGAATGGAAGCCGCATTCCTTGGCCTTGCGGCCCTTGGCGGCGACATAGACCTGGCTGGCGGGGTCCTCGCCGACGATCACCACGGCCAGTCCGGGCACGTGGCCGCCGCCATGCGCGAGCTGCGCGGCGTGACCCCGGACGGACGCGATCACGGTGTCGGCGATGGTCCTGCCGTCGATGAGTTCGGCCATGGGCGGCTCCCGAGAAAGAGCCGGCCTTAATGCCGATTCCGGCCCGGTGCAACCGAGCCATGTGCCGCACCGCGATTTTGGGCCGGGTGCCCGCCGCAAACGCTGGACGCGCCCCGCAGGAGTGCTAAAGGTTTCGCCGATCCACAAAGGACGATGGACGATGACGATGGAAGCGCCTCAGGTGATCCTGGTCGGGTGCGGCAACATGGGCTACGCCATGCTTTCGGGCTGGCTCGCCTCCGGCAAGTTGAAAGCGGATCAGGCCTTCGTGGTCGAGCCGAACGCGGAGTTGCGCGCCCGCGCGGCGGCGGTGGGCTGCAGCGTGACGGAATCGGTCGAGGGGCTGGATGCGGATCTTTCGCCCGACCTCATCGTCGTGGCGGTCAAGCCGCAGGTGCTGGCGCAGGTTCTGGAGGGCTACAAGCGCTTCGCCGGCGGCAAGACCACCTTCCTCAGCATCGTCGCGGGCGTGCCGATCGCCACGTTCGAGCGCATTCTGGGCGACGGCGCCTCGGTCGTCCGCTGCATGCCCAACACGCCGGCCGCGATCGGCAAGGGCATGATGGTCACTTTCGACAACACGCATGTGTCGTCGGCCGTCTCCACCTTCGTCGCGGACCTGCTTTCCGCGAGCGGACGGGTCGCGGCGATCTCGGAGGAAAGCCTGATGGACGCCGTCACGGCGGTTTCGGGCTCCGGGCCCGCCTATGTGTTCCACTTCATCGAATGTCTGACGGATGCCGGCGTCAAGGCCGGCCTGCCGCCGGAGACGGCCGCGCTGCTGGCATCCCAGACGGTGATGGGCGCGGGCGTGCTGGCGGCGGAGGGCAATGTCGAGCCGTCCGAGCTGCGCCGGCAGGTCACCAGCCCCAACGGCACCACAGCCGCCGCGCTGGATGTGCTGATGGGGAAGGACCGGCTGAAGACGCTGCTGGCCGAGGCGGTCGAAGCGGCCCGCAAACGCGCGATCGAGCTGGGACGATAGCCGCGACGCGGTTCAGAGCACCGCGCAGCATTCCACAAGAATCTGCCGCTCGATCAGGAACGGAACCAGGCCGGCCTTGAACAGCCAGCGGCTGGTCGCCTGCCGGGCCGAGCGGAAGGTCGAGGCCAGCGCCTCCACGGGCTTCACCGTCCGGTTCAACTGCCTGAGCGTGCGCCAGGTGGTGAAGGCCGTGGCGGCGGCGCGCCCCTTCAGATTGGCCGGGGCGACGATGGCGTGCATGGTCGTGGGCGACGTGCCGAAACCGTGCTTGTAGCTCTCGTCGCCGATGGTGAAGTCGAAGACCTCGCCGCCGTCGCCGATCCAGTCTTCCAGCACGAGATCGTCCAGGAGGAATCCCGGCGAATGCCTGCCGAAGCGCGCATAGTCGCCGCTGACGAGGATCGAGCAGAAGCGGCCGCGATGGGTGAGCCCGAAGGTCGCGGCGACCATTTCGCCGTCAAGGGTCAGGCGGTAGGTGCGGGCAAGACCGGTTTGCGCGCCCCTGGCCGCGACCTCCGCGTAGAAGCAGCGCGCGAATTCCTGCTGCAGCAGATCGCCCTCGAAGCGGCCTGCCCGAAAGCGGGCGATGGAGTCGATCGCCTGCCTGAGATCGTCCGGCGCGCTCAGCCGGACAAAATCCACCACGCCGGACTTGAAGAAGCGCTTCTTCTTGCGGTCGACATTGCGGGCGAAGCTCGGGGCGTAGGCGGCAGCGCGCCATTGCCGGAAGGTGCCGGACAGCGCGACCGCATGGGCCGAATAGCTCAGCGGCGCGTCCTCCATTCCACAGAACAGCCGCCATGAGGCGACCGCTTCGTCTCGCATCGGCCGGATGTTGAGGAGGTCGTGGGACGGCAGCGCCGCCCTGACGGCGGCAACGAGGGAGTGTTCCGGCTGCCAGCCACGCCGCATGACCGGATGCGCGTAGTCGCCGACGCCGAGATTGGCCGCCTCGACCAGCACCACGCCGGACTGGCTGCGGCGCACCAGCGGCAGGACGAATTGCAGCCGTCCGCCGCGCGCCGCGCGCCCGACGAGCACGACCTTCTCGGCCGCGCTGGGCGCGAGCATGTGGCGATAGAAGCAGTCGAGCCAGATCGGATGCTGGAAGGCGGTCGCCTCGGAGGACGCGAACAGCTCCGCATACTCCTCGGACATGAAGTCGAAGCCGGGCTCCAGCGCCAGCGCCGTCCCGTTCCGCCGTCCGTCCAATGCCTGCATGTCCGACCCCCCGGTCCATCCGCTCAGCGGAGAGATAGCCGTTCAACCCGCGACCGCAACGTCAACCCTTCGTTAAGGTTAAACCGAAGACACTCAACCGGCGCCGCGCAGCATCTCGTCCTGAAGGCTGCGCAGCCGGAAGAGATTGGTGCCGGTATCGGGCGCGGCATTGGCCAGCGTCAGCAGCTCGCCCTTGCGGACCGGAGCCACGACCTTGCCGCCTTCCAGCAGCCCGACCGGGACGGCCTCGGCGGCGCGGGCATCGTCCGCCGTCATCGTCCAGGAGCGGTAACAGGTCTCGCCGATGGCGTCGAAGGTATCGCCGGGTGCAAGGTCGCGCTTGGCCAGCGCGCAGACCTCGGCCACCGGCCGGGGCAGCGGCACCATGTCCGGCTTGCCGTGCAGCGCGATGCGCGCCGCCGTCAGGGGCACCTCCAGCGAGGTCAGGTGGTAGGGGCGGTGGAAGGCATAGAACGGGCCATGGCCGATATGCAGGTCGTCCATGCGCTCGACGATGCGCGGATGGGTGGCCTCGACGACGACGAAGACGCCGGGCGCCACACCCTTGCCGACCGTGTAGTCCACCACGCCCCTTCGCGACAGGACGCCGCCATGCTCCTTCGGGATCAGCACGCTCGCGAGCTGGTCGCGGCCGGCATTCGGCCCGTGCATGCCCGGCCTGTCCGGCACCAGCCCGGTGGCGTTGGCGATCGCCGCCATCTCGACCATGGTCTTCGAGCCGTCCACGAACTCGACCAGCATGCGCGGGTTCATGTTGCGGCGGACGGCCTCCTCCCGGTAGTCGTCGGGCACCGCGTCGGGATTGAACGGGTTGTTCTTGCCCTTGCCGGCCGAGACGATGGTGTAGCCCAGCGCCGCGGCGAACTCGATCAGCTCCATGCAGCTCGACGGCTCGTCGCCCGCGCCGACCGAATAGACCACGCCCAGGCGGTCGGCCTGCCGCTTCAGCCAGGGACCGATGGTCACGTCGGCCTCGACGTTCATCATCACCAGATGCTTGCCGTGCTCCATCGCCATCAGGTCGAAGTCGGCCGCGACGCCCGGCTTGCCGGTGGCGTCGATGACGACCTCGACCAGCGGGTTCGTGACGAGCAGCGCATTGGAGGTGATGGCGATCCTGCCGGATTCGATGGCGGCGGTGACCCTGGAGGCCGTGTCCGCCTCGACCGCCATCGCCTCGTCGCCATAGGCGATGCGGATCGCCTCGCGCGCCGTATGCGGACGCCGCGTCGAAACGGCGCAGACATGGATGCCCTTCATCAGCATGCCCTGCGTGACGAGGTCGGTGCCCATCTCGCCGGAGCCGATGACGCCGATTCGAACAGGACGGCCTTCGTCGGCGCGACGGGCGAGGTCGCGCGCCAATCCGGTCAGGGCTACGTTGGTCATGGCTGTCATCGCTGGTTTCCGGGCCGGCAGATAGAGGCGGGCCGGGTCGGTTTGTCAACGAAGGATGCCACGTTTCGGATTTTCGTAAAATCCGGCGGATTTCCTTGTCTCGCCGTTGTCCATACCGGTTTGAACTCCGTTTATCGCCTCCGGCTATGGTCGCGCCTCAACATGGGGACAGGCAGGTTCGATCCGATGGCGCAGCCCGACGACATGAAGAACTGGGCGACCAGCCGGTTGGGCAGGCTGCCCATCGTGCAGGCCGGCATCGCGCGTAGCGCCGAGGGTTTCGTCGCCACGGCGCTGGCGCGGCGGGTCCGTGACGGCCGGCCGTTCTACTCGACCTCCGCCAATGGGCAGGTGCTGGCGCTGTGCGGTCAGGATCCCGCCTTCCTGTCGCTGATGCTGGAAGCCGACCAGATCCATGCCGACGGCATGCCGATGGTCACCTATTCGCGCTGGTTCGCCAAGGTGCCGCTGCCGGAGCGCGTGGCCACCACCGATCTCGTCCATGCCGTGGCCGAGCGCGCGGAAGCGGCCGGCGTGACCTTCTATTTCCTCGGCGCCAGCGAGGAGGTGAACCTGCGCGCCGTGGAGGCGATGCAGCGCAAATTTCCCAGGCTGGTCTTCGCCGGACGCCGCAACGGCTATTTCAAGCCGGACGAGGAGGATGCGGTGATCGCACAGGTCAACGCCGCCAAGCCGGACATCCTGTGGATCGGCCTCGGCGTGCCGCTGGAGCAGCGCTTCGTCAGCCGCAACCGGGACCGGCTGGACGTCGGGATCATCAAGACCTCAGGCGGCCTGTTCGACTTCCTGTCCGGCAAGAATTCGCGCGCGCCGGGATGGATGCAGGCGGCCGGGCTGGAATGGGCCTATCGCGCCTGGCTGGAGCCGAGGCGGCTCGCGATGCGCTACCTCACCACCAATCCGCTGGCGATCGGCGCGCTGATCCGGCATTCGAATTGACTGGCGAATTGACCGGCGAATTGAGCGGGGGCGGACCGATCGTAGGCCGTCGAACGGTGACGCTCGGGCTGCTGGCGACGGCCATGACCGGCTTCGCCGGTCCAGCCAAGACGCAGCCGGCATCGCACGCCTGCGGGGCGGCGGGCTCCTTTCCGAACCCCGCCATGCTTGCCGCCATGAAGCGCGGCGTGAACCTCACCGGCTGGGACGCCGAGGACGCCGCCCGACGCCCGACGCTGGCGCAGTTGCAGGCGCTTCGCGCGCGCGGCTTCACCCATATCCGCCTGCCGCTGGACAACCGCCCGCTCGCCGACGAGCGGGCGGCCGCCTACCTCGACGCGATGGTCGACCGGGTGATCGGCCTGCTGGCGCAGGATTTTTCCGTGTCGCTCGACCTGCACCCGGACGGCGCCGTTGGCGCGCTGTTCTCGCACGATCAGGCAGAAGCGGAACGATATCTGCTCGATCTCTGGGAGCGGATCGCGAAGAAGGTTCGCTTCTTCGACCCCGACAAGATCGCGGTCGAGCTGCTCAACGAGCCGCAGGCTGGAGACGAGGCGTGGCGGGAGGCGGCGGCGAAGCTGATCCCGGCGATCCGCCGCATCCTGCCGCAGAACACGATCGTGGTCGGGCCGGCCGGGCCGCAGCGCCACGAGGCGCTGGCCGCGATGCAGCCTTTCGACGATCCGAACGTGGTCTACGCGGTGCATTACTACGACCCGTTCGCCTTCACCCATCAGGGCGCGGACTGGGGCGGCGCGGACGATCCGCTGGGCTATCTCAAGGACCTGCCTTTCCCCGCCACAGCCACGGACCCGGAGATGACGGGTCGCATCGCGGCGCTGGAGCGCGAGGGCCATAAGCGGGCGGCCGAGGTGCTGCGGCTCTCGCTGGAGGATCCGTGGGACGAAAGCGGCATCGCCGCCGCCTTCGACATGATGGCCGCATGGAGCGCGCGGACCGGACGGCCGGTCATCGTCAACGAATTCGGCGTGCTGAATCATTTTGCGCCGCGCGCCGGCCGCCTCGCCTGGCTGGCCATGGTGCGAAGCCAAGCCGAGGCGCGCTGCATCGGCTGGACCCATTGGGATTTCCAGGACGGCTTCGGCCTGATGGACCCCCGCACCGGCATGCCGGACGCCGGTGTCATGGACGCGCTGACGCCCGGCGGATGATTTTGAGGCAATGGCGTCCCGGAAGGGATTCGAACCCCTGACCCCAGGATTAGGAATCCTGTGCTCTATCCTACTGAGCTACCGGGACGTGCGCTGCGGTTCGACACATAGCGGCTTCGCCGGGTTTCGCCAACCGCTCCTGACACAAAAAGGCGGCCGTTCAGCCCGGTTGTCCGGCCGTCTCCGCCAGCCGCACCCAGTAGCTGACGCCGTAGGGGATCGCCTCGTCGTTGAAGTCATAGGCCGGGTTGTGCAGGCCGGCGCTGTCGCCGTTGCCGATGAAGATGAAGGCGCCGGGCCGCGCCTCCAACATGTAGGAAAAGTCCTCGCCGCCCATGATCGGCGGCATGGCGCGCTGCACCTGCGCGTCGCCGGCGACCGTCGAGGCGACATCGCCGGCGAAGACCGTCTCTGCCGGGTGGTTCACCGTGACGGGGTAGTTGGCCTGGAAGCGGAAATCGATGGCCGCGCCGTGCGCGGCGGCGATGCCGCCGCAGATCTCGCGCATGCGGCGCTCGGCCGTCGCCGCGACCTCCTTTCGCAGCGTGCGGACCGTGCCGCCGAGCCGCGCCTCGTCGGCGATGACGTTGTGCGCCTCGCCGGCATGGAACTTGGTGACCGAGACGACGACCGACTCGATCGGGTCGACCGTGCGCGAGGCGATGGTCTGGAAGGCGTTGACGAGTTGCACTCCGACCACGACCGGATCGATGCCGGTGTGCGGCATGGCCGCGTGGCCGCCCTTGCCCCTGATCGTGATGTCGAACTCGGCCGTCGAGGCGAGGATCGGGCCCGGCTTGATGGCGAACTGGCCGACGGGCAGGCCGGGCATGTTGTGCATGCCAAAGACGCGCTGGATGCCGAAGCGCTCCATCATGCCGTCCTTGACCATCTCGTTGCCGCCGCCGCCGCCTTCCTCCGCCGGCTGGAAGATGACGACGACCGTGCCGGCGAAATTGCGCGTCTCGGCGAGGTATTTCGCCGCACCGAGCAGCATGGCGGTGTGGCCGTCATGGCCGCAGGCGTGCATCTTGCCGGGCACCGTCGAGGCGTAGGGCTTGCCGGTGACCTCCACGAGCGGCAGGGCGTCCATGTCAGCGCGCAGCCCGATGGTGCCGCCCGCGCCGAGCCGGCCCTTTATGACCCCGACGACGCCGGTGCGGCCCAGGCCGCGCACCACCTCGTCGCAGCCGAAGGCCTCGAGCTTGGCGGCGACGAAGTCCGCCGTCCGGAACACGTCGAATCCGAGTTCCGGCGTGCTGTGGATCGCCTGCCGCCAGCCGGCCACTTCCGCCTGCATCTCGGCGGCCCTGTTCAAGATCGGCATTTTCCCGCTTTCCGCCCCTTTCGCCGCTCGGCCGGCCCTCCCCGCCGGCTTTGCCTTTTTCACGTCACATAAATAAATAGCTTCCGATAATGCGGCGCTCGACTCCCGGCGCTACACTGCCGGCCCGATGTTACGGAGCCTGGCGCGGCAACCGCAAGGACTATTTCGGATCCGATGATGCGAAGCATTCGATATAAACGGGCCGCGGGGCTGGCGCTGGCCGGCCTGATCGCCATGGCCGCTCCGGCGGCCGCCAACCCGGTGCTGGTGTTCGACCTCAACACCGGCCAGGTGCTGGAGCAGCGCGACGTCTTCAAGCGCTGGTATCCGGCATCGCTCAGCAAGCTGATGACCGCCTATGTGACGTTCCGCGCGGTCAAGGCCGGCGAACTGGCGCTCAACTCGCCGATCAAGGTGACGAGACATTCCGCCGCCGAGCCGCCGAGCAAGATGGGCTACAAGGCCGGCTCGGTGATGACGCTCGACAATGCGCTGAAGATGATGCTGGTCAAGTCGGCCAACGACATCGCCATGGCGGTGGGCGAGAACGTGGCGGGCTCGCAGAAGGCCTTCGCCGAGCGCATGAACGCGGAGGCGCACAGGCTCGGCATGACCGGCTCGCACTTCGTCAACCCCAACGGGCTGCATGACGAGCGGCAGTACACGACGGCGCGCGACCTGGCGCTGCTGGCCACCGCGATCCGCAAGGAATTCCCGCAATACGCGCATTACTTCACCATCGAGGGGCTGGCCGTGGGCAAGCAGAAGCTGCCCAACTACAACCAGCTCATCGGCCGCTTCGCCGGCGCGGACGGCATGAAGACCGGGTTCGTCTGCGCCTCCGGCTTCAACCTCGTCGGCTCCGCCACCCGCAACGGCCGCACCGTCATGGCGGTGGTGCTGGGCGAACAGTCGGCGGTGGCGCGCACGGTGGCCGCCGCGCAGCTTCTCGACCAGGGCTTTTCCATTCCGGCGGCCGGGCGGCCGCCGCTGGCCGCGCTGTCCTCCGGCGACCCGGCCGATTCCATCCCGACCAACATGCGTCAGGAGATCTGCGAGAAGAAGCCGGCCGCCGCGCAGTCCGAGGCCGGCGATCCGCAGTCGGCGGCCAAATCGCCGTGGCAGGAGAAGCTGCCCAATCCCAGGCTCGTGGCGGTGGGGCTGGGCGGCGCGGACGGACCCGTTCCCGCCGCGCTGGGCGAGGCGGGCATGGTGGACTATGCCGACGTGCCGCTGCCGACCTGGCGCCCGGACCTGCCGCCGCCGGCCGGCTACACGCCCATCGTGCAGGGCGACCGGCCCTGACGATGAACCCCATTCCCGTCACCGTGCTGACCGGCTTTCTCGGCGCCGGCAAGACGACGCTGCTGAACCGGCTGCTGAAGGACCCGGCGCTGGCCGACACGGCCGTGGTCATCAACGAGTTCGGCGACGTGGCGATCGACCATCTGCTGGTCGAGCGGTCGGGCGACGGCATCATCGAGCTGTCGGACGGGTGCCTGTGCTGCACGGTGCGCGGCGAGCTGGTCGACACGCTGGCCGACCTCGTCGACCGGCTGCAGACCGGCCGCATCAAGGCGCTGCGGCGCGTCGTGGTCGAAACCACGGGACTGGCCGATCCCGCGCCGGTGCTGCAATCGCTGATGGCGCATCCGGCGCTGGCCTTCGCCTACCGGCTAGACGGCGTCGTCACGCTGGTCGACGCGGTCAACGGCCAGGCCACGCTGGAAAACCATGTCGAGGCGGTCAAGCAGGTCGCGGTGGCCGACCGGTTGGTCCTGACCAAGACCGATCTGGCGAAGGCGGATGCCGTCGAGGCGCTCTGCGACCGGCTGCGGGCGCTCAACCCGTCCGCGCCGATGCTTCATGCCGACGCGCCGGCCGCGGCCCTGCTCGACTGCGGGCTGTACGATCCCGCGACCAAGACGGCCGACGTTCGCCGCTGGCTGGGCGAGGAGGCCGCGCACGACCATCACGGGCATGACGGCCACGATCATCATGACCACGGGCATCACGACCATGGGCATCACGACCATGGGCATCATCATGCCCACCGGCACGACGAGCGGGTGAGGACCTACAGCCTCGTGCATGACGGTCCCCTGCCCTATTCGACCGTCGAGATGTTCCTCGACCTCCTGCGTTCCACGCACGGGGAAAAACTGCTGCGCATGAAGGGCGTGATAGAGCTCAGGGAGGACCCCGCGCGGCCGCTGGTCATCCATGGCGTGCAGACGCTCCTGCATCCGCCAGCGCGCCTGCCGGCGTGGCCGGAGGGGACCCGCGGAACGCGGATCGTGCTGATCACCATGGATTTGCCGGAGGATTATGTGCGCCGGCTGTTCGCCGCCTTCACCGGCCAGCCGGCCATCGACCAGCCGGACCGCGCCGCGCTCGAAAACAACCCGCTGGCGATCGCCGGCTTCCGATAGGATTGGGAAAAGAAAAGCCAGCCTCGAGGGGCCGGGCCCGTCAGTAAAAGAAAAGCCGGCCCCGAAGGGCCGGCTGGAGTGATAGACGGGCGAAGGGGGGGGGGTCGGGGACAGCCCGTCTGCTCCTACAACGACGATGCGGAGGTTCGGTTCCGCCGTTCCAAAAAAAAATTCGAAAATTTTTTGTCGCCCGATTCAGACCGCCGGTCCGCGCTCTATCAGGAAGCGGTGGCCGGCGCCGGCCGGGACGGATTCGACCAGACGGTGTCCGGCTTCGGCGCAGAAGGCGGGAATGTCGATGACGGCCAGCGGATCGGTGGTCTCGACGAGCAGGCGGCTGCCGGGCGGCATCAGCGACAGGCGTTTTCGTGCCTTGAGCACCGGCAGCGGACAATTCAGGCCGCGCAGATCGTAGACGGCGGGAGTTTTCGCCAAGCGACCCGCTCAGCCCCCGCCGAACAGGCCCGCAAAGCGCTTTCGCACGCTGCCGATCACCCCGGGCTTCTCGGGCTCGGCCGGCGCAGCCGCGACCGCCTCGGGCGGCGGCGGATTGGCGGCGGCTGCCGCCGCCTGCGCCCTGGCGATCTTCTCGGCCTCCCTGGCGGCGGCGAGTTCGGCGGCGGCGCGCTTCTTCTCGGCCTCGGCCTTCGCCTTCTCGGCGGCGGCGGCATCCAGCGCCGCCTGCCGGCGGCCTTCCGGCGAATCGATGCGGCCCATCTGTGACGGCACGGTGACCGAGCCGTCTTGGTTCAGCGACGGCGGCTCGATGGAGATGCGTTCGCCGCGGGCGCGCCGCTTGGTCCAGTCGGAGACGATGTTCGCTTCCTTCAGGCCGGCGATGGAGGGCTTGGCCGCGGGCAGAGCGCCGCCGGCGGCGGTGGTGAAGGCGGCCTGATAGCTGGACTGGTAGGAGGAGTAGGCGGAGGCCAGCGTGTCGGGCTGCGTGGTCGCCGGGCAGGCTCCCGTGGCATTGAACGACGTGCCCTCGGGCGCCATGCGGTTGAAGACGTAGCGCTTCTCGCAGACATCGACCTTCGGCGGCACCTTGGTGATCTCGAAGTGGTCGTAGCCTTCCTTGAGCATCGTCCAGAACCTGTAGTTCGGATCGTCCTTGTAGCGCGCCATGTTCTGCGCGGTCATGCGGAAGGGGAAGGCCTGGATCTGGAACTCGGTCTGCCCGCCGCGGAAAGCGTCGCGGCCGAAAGCGTAGATCTGCTCGATCTGCTCGTCCGTCATCGAATAGCAGCCCGAGGACGAGCACGAGCCGTGCACCATCAGGTTCGAGCCGGTGCGGCCGTTGGCGCGGTCGAAGGCGTTGGGATAGCCGATGTTGAAGGCGAGATGGTAGCTGGAGCGCGGATTCATCTGCGCCGGGCGCACGGTGTAGAAGCCCTCGGGCGCCTGGCGGTCGCCCTCGATGTATTTCGGCCCCAGCTTGCCTGACCATTTGCAGATGTCGTAGCTGGCGATGACGTCGTAGCGGCCGTTCTTCTTCTGCTTCCAGATCTCGACCTTGCCCTCTTCCTTGAAGATGCGGGCCATGATCGGCGAGGAGCGCTCCATGCCCTTCGCCTGCATCGTCTTCACCATTTCCGGCGACAACTGCTTCTCGGCTTTCGGATTGATGTCCCTGAAGGTGGAATCGGCCGAGCAGCCGCCGAGAGCCAGCGCTCCGGCCACCATTCCCGCCTTGATCAGATGAGCCAGATCGGCCTTCCGCATCGTCCCCTTCCGGCAATCGTCGTGCTTGAGAAGCACGACCCTAGCCCGGTTAACCTTGATAATTCCTTATCGCAAGCCCCGCCTTCCGCAGGCTGCGGCTTGCTGGTCGCGACGGGCTTTTTCGGCGCGCGAGGCGGCGAATTTGTGGCGAAAAAAGGATTGCCCGGCGCTACAGGCTGCGGCCGATTGCGAGGAACTTCTCGCGGCGCTGCTCGCGGAAATCGGCGTTCGACTGCGCGAACTCGGCCAAAGTGCGGGCGATGAGCTCGCCGGTGGCCGTGACCACCGTGTCCGGCGAGCGCTGCGCGCCGCCGACCGGCTCCGGGACAATGCCGTCGATGATCTTCAGGTCGAGCAGATCCTGCGCGGTGATCCGCATCGAGGTCGCGGCGTCCTTCGAGCGCGTGGTATCGCGCCACAGGATCGAGGCCGCGCCCTCCGGCGAGATCACCGAATAGACGGCGTGCTCCAGCATGTAGACGCGGTTGGTGGCGGCGATGGCGATGGCGCCGCCCGAGCCGCCCTCGCCGATGATGATGGACAGCGACGGCACCTTGAGGGACAGGCATTTGGCGGTGGAGACGGCGATCGCCTGCGCCTGCCCGCGTTCCTCCGCGCCGACGCCGGGATAGGCGCCGGCCGTGTCGACCAGCGCGATCAGCGGGATGCCGTAGCGGTCGGCGAGGTCCATGATGCGCACCGCCTTGCGGTAGCCCTCGGGCCGAGCCGAGCCGAAATTATGCCTGAGCCGCGTCTTGGTGTCGGACCCCTTCTCCTGGCCGATGACGGCGACGGACTGGCCGCGAAAGCGGGCGAAGCCGCCGAGGATCGCCTCGTCCTCGCCGAAGGCGCGGTCGCCGGCCAGCGGCGTGAAGTCGGTGAAAAGGCTCTTCACGTAATCGACGCAGTGCGGGCGGTCGACATGGCGCGCCACCTGCACCTTCTGCCAGGGCGTCAGCTTGCCGTAGATGTCGCGCAGCGCGTCCTTCACGCGTCTTTCCAGCCGCGCGATCTCCTCGGCGACGTCCACCGCTTCGCCGCCCTCGGAGAGCGTCTTCAGTTCGAGGATCTTGCCTTCGAGGTCGGCGATGGGCTTTTCGAAATCGAGATAGTTGTACATGCCCTGACGATCGACAGCCGTGAAAAAACGCCGGGCCGCCATCCGAGACGCCTTCCGGCCGTGAAACGTGGACTTCACATAGCGGCGTGACGGCTAGTCGGCAAGCGGATGATGCTCGTTGACCAGACGCGTCAGCCTTTCCTCCAGCACATGGGTGTAAATCTGCGTGGTCGAAATGTCGGAATGGCCGAGAAGCTGCTGCACGGCGCGCAGGTCCGCGCCATGCTGCAGAAGGTGGCTGGCGAAGGCATGGCGCAGCACGTGGGGCGACACCTTCGCGACCGGGATGCCGGCGCGCGCGGCCAGCCCCTTGAGGTCGCGCGCGAACACCTGGCGCGGCAGGTAGCCGGCGTCGGCGGTCGATGGAAACAGATAGCGGCTGCCGGCATGGGCGGGAACGGCATCGCGCGCCGCCATCCAGGCGCGCATGGCGGCGCGCGCCTTGGCCGAGAGCGGCACCATGCGCTCCTTGTCGCCCTTGCCGCGCACGACGAAGAAGCGCTCGTCGCGCTGCGCCACTGTCACCGGCAGCGAGACCAGCTCGGAGACGCGCAGGCCGGTGGCGTAGAGCACCTCCACCAGCGCATGCAGCCGCAGCGCGGCCAGCCGCTCGCCCGCCGGCAGGTTTTCGTCGCCCGCTTCCGCCGCCGCGCGGTCGATCAGACGTCCGGCTTGCGCCTCGCTCATGATCTTCGGCAGGGCGCGCTCCTTGCGCGGGCTGTCGAGCTGGCTGGTCGGGTCGTCGGCGCGTATGCCTTCCGCGTACAGGAACTTGAAGAACTGCCGCAGCGCGGAGAGCTTTCGCGCCTGCGAGGAGCGGGCGAAGCCGCGCGCGGCCAGCGATTCGAGATAGGCGCGGATCTCGCCGCCGTCGGCGCGGGCAAGGTCGCCGACGGATTCGGCCGCGTCGTTGAGGTCGCGGCGATAGGAGGCCAGCGTGTTGCCGGCCGCGCCCCGCTCGGCGCTCATCATCTCCAGGAACGCCTCGATCCGGGCGGCGCTGTTCACGGCGCGGCCGGCCGGTTCAGGTCGATGCGGTCGGCCGGGATGCGCACGGTGAGTTCGCCCTGCCTGGGCTCGACGAAGTTCGCCAGGGCGAACATGGCGCCGTAGCCCAGCCCTGCCAGCACAGCCAGCGTCGCGAGAAACCGAACGAGCGTCGGCATGGGTCTCCAACCGCCCTCCTGTTCACCGTCTGGCCTTATGGAACGCCGACGATGGCAAGACAAGGGCGGCCAACGCGGGGCAAGTCCTGGCACGGGCCGCCGGCGCTTGACCTCGCCCGGCTTTGTGCCGATAGGGGACGCACACGTCCCTGTCCCGCCTTTCCGGAGCGCCGATGACGCCCAAGCGCAAGCAGCCGGCCAGTCCGCATGCCGACCTTCTCGACCGCCTCGGCTCGCGGTCCATCGTCTTCGTCGGGCTGATGGGCGCGGGCAAGACCGCCATCGGGCGCAAGGTGGCGACCGAGCTCGGCATCCCCTTCACGGACAGCGACCAGGAGATCGAGACGGCCTCGCGCATGACCATCCCCGAGCTGTTCGAACGCTACGGAGAGCCGGAGTTCCGGGCGCTGGAGCAGCGGGTCATCCAGCGGGTGCTGGAGACCGGGCCGAAGATCCTGTCCACCGGCGGCGGCGCCTACATGAACGAGCAATCGCGCGAGGCCATCGCGCAGCACGGCGTGTCGGTGTGGCTGAAGGCCGATATCGACACGCTTCTGGAGCGCGTCTCCAAGAAGCAGAACCGGCCGCTGCTGAAGCAGGGCAACCCGCGCGAGGTGCTGGAGCGGCTGGCCGGCGTACGCCACCCCGTCTACGCGCTGGCCGACATCACGGTCGTCACGCGCGACGAGCGCAAGGAAATCATCGCCGCCGAGGTCATCGAGGCGCTTGCCGCGCATCTCGGGGCCGCAACGGAAGGGGCGCAGGCATGAGCCCGGTGTCGAAGGTCGAGGTCGGGCTGGGCGAGCGCAGCTACGGCATCCTGATCGGGCCGGGGCTGGTCGAACGGGCGGGAGCGGAGATTTCCGCGCGTCTGCCGGGCGTGCGCGCGGCGATCGTGACCGACGAGAACGTCGCGGCCGCGCATCTGGCGCCGCTCCAGGCAAGTCTTTTGGACGCCGGCATTGCGTCGACGCCCGTCGTGCTCCCCGCCGGCGAGAAGACAAAAAGCTTCGCCCATCTCGAACGCGTCGTGGACGAGGTGCTGGCAGCCCGTCTGGAGCGCGGCGACGTGATCGTGGCGCTGGGCGGCGGCGTGATCGGCGACCTCGCCGGCTTCGCGGCCGGCATCGTGCGGCGCGGCATGCGCATGGTGCAGATGCCGACCTCGCTGCTGGCGCAGGTCGATTCCTCCGTCGGCGGCAAGACCGGCATCAACACGGGGCGCGGCAAGAATCTCGTCGGCGTCTTCAACCAGCCGAGGCTGGTGCTGGCGGACATGGGCGTGCTGGACACGCTGCCGCCACGCGAATTCCGCGCCGGCTATGCCGAGGTGGCCAAATACGGGCTGATCGACCAGCCCGATTTCTTCGCCTGGCTGGAAAGGAACTGGCGCGAGATATTCTCCGGCGGGCCGGCGCGCGCCGAGGCGATCCGGCGATCCTGCCAGGCCAAGGCGGACGTGGTGGCGCGCGACGAGTTCGAGACCGGCGACCGGGCGCTGCTCAATCTCGGCCACACCTTCGGCCATGCGCTGGAAGCGGCGACGAACTACGACAGCGAGCGCCTGGTGCATGGCGAGGGTGTGGCCATCGGCATGGCGCTGGCGCACCGTTTTTCGGCGCGGCTGAACCTCGCCAGTCCCGACGATGCAATGCAGGTGGAGGCGCATCTCAGGGCGGTCGGCCTGCCGTGGCGGCTGGCCGACGTTCCGGGCGGCCTGCCCGACGCGGAGGCGCTTCTCGCCTACATCGCGCAGGACAAGAAGGTGTCGCGCGGCGCGCTGACCTTCATCCTGACGCGCGGCATCGGCC
>JAPUFC010000077.1:0-71997 GCA_027492275.1 Mesorhizobium sp.
GATCTTCCAGGTCGCCGACTACGGCCTCGTCGGCGACCTCTTCACCCTGCTGCCCCAACTCCAGAAGGCACTGTGATCCGCCACCGGGTGTTGGCTGCAAAAGCGCCAACACAGCCCGCAATTGCCGGTCTTGTCAGTGCCGGTAGGCTGTGCCGCTGCGGCGCTGTCGACCGTTGGGTCGGCGCAATAACAAGGTTTCAGCAGCCGCACAGGCCTTGAAATGGGCCCGGCATTGGTCGCCCGACCAGCTCACTCGAAATGCTGGCGGGGGTTCTGAAGATCGGATCACACATCTTGCCCATCTCGTGCACGTACCGAGGCGGGACGAGGCAGATAGTTCCAAAGATAGTCGTGAGCGCGGAGAGCTGGATCGATGCTGCCATCTTTCATACCCGCCAGATAAGCATCCCACTCGTCCTTCTTCATGGCCGGTGCCCCAAAAGACTGCATCATCATTTGATGGAGCCTGAGGTATCCGACAAAGAAGGCGAAATAGATGGCGCCACGGACCGATCCCAGCCGGTGCACCATCCGATGCCAAAGCGCGTCGGTCATCTTCATATCCCTGACGGCACGGATAAAATCGACCTGAAGACGCTCGTCTTCCGTCAGAAGATTTTCCTGCCCATTGCTGAGGGCCTCGATTGCTTCGATCCGGATACCTGCGCAGATCGCGGTTGCGGTATGTCCGGCCAAAAAGATGTAATAGCGCGGCTCGTCCAGGGTGAGTACCAGGTCGATCATCTCGTGATCGGCGAGCGTGTATTGACCAGCTTCTGCCTTTTCCTGCTGCACCGAAATGGCGAGTGACCAAAGGCCTTGGAACAGCTGAGGCGCATTCGTCCAGGCCTTATAGTAGTCTTCGTGATAGACCTTACCGTCAACCTGGGGTCCGCGATTGTTGATCACCCAGTTGCGGGCGTGCTCGGCAGTATAGGCATAAGCGTCTACGTCAGCTGCCGGCACTTCGGTGGGATGGACCGGGCGTGGCATGCGCTGCCCGGTATCC
This sequence comes from Mesorhizobium sp., assembly GCA_027492275.1. Taxonomy (GTDB): domain Bacteria; phylum Pseudomonadota; class Alphaproteobacteria; order Rhizobiales; family Rhizobiaceae; genus JAPUFC01. The sequence goes on from JAPUFC010000077.1 coordinate 1,010, forward strand.
GTGTATTTATAGTCCACAGGGAATCCTTTTCTTTGCGAAGAGAGCCACTGTATCGCGAGAGCGCCGCCGGGCTGCTAGTCGATCATATCCTTCGGCACCACTTCCGCGATGCAAGGCGCGATGACGTTCATGTTGATCTTGCAGTCCACCAGGATCGGTCCATCAGGCCGCGACAGCAGCGGCTCCAACGCCACCAAATCGTCCATCTTGCGGATCGTCGCCGTGGTGAAGCCGAGAACCTCGGCCATGGGGGCGAAGTCCACATCGGCGAAAATCGCCTTCGCCGGCGGCAGCCCAAGGGCCTTCATGATGTGAACCTCTGCGCCATACGCGGCGTCGTTCATGACGAAGATAACGATCGGGAGGTCTTCGCGGATCACGGTTTCGATTTCACCCATGGTCATCAGCAACCCGCCGTCGCCAATGAACAACACCGTTGTGCTGTTGGGGCGCCCCCGCGCGACGCCGATGGCGGTGCCGATCCCCAGGCCAACAGAGGCGAAGTCGACCGTGTGCGTGAAATGGCTGGGGTCGGGAACCGTCACATAGGCCCAGTTGGCCATGAAATTCCCGCCATCGAAGACGATGTGGCGGTCTTCCGGCAGCACCTTCATGAGGTCGAGCGTCAGCTTGCGCGGATCCACGGTGCGAGCCGTGTGCTCGAGCTGGAAATCCTGCGTGTGCTCGAAATTCGCGATTTTGGTGCGGACTTCGACCGATCGGAAAGGCATGTCATTGGCTGGCCGCTGGGGTAGGGCCGCAGCCAATTGCTCGGCAACAAGACGCGCGTCGCCCACCAATCCGACGTCCGCACGGCTATAGCGTCCGATGTTTGTCCGCACATGGTCGACCTGAATGAGCGGCACCGGCGGAAGAGCTGTACCTGAATTGGTGGTGAGGAAATTCAATCCGGCACCGAACGCCAGTACACAATCGGCCTGTTCCATCAGCTGGCGTCCTACAGAGGTGGAGGACGACCCGACAATCCCGATGTCGAATGGGTTGCCCCGGAAAAGGTCCTTCCCCTTCAAGGTGGTCGCCATCACCGCCGAAAGCTTTTCGCCCAGCGCTTCCACGGCCCCCCGCGCGCCAGCGCGATGAACGCCGACGCCACCGATAATCAAAGGCCGCTTGCTGTTCTTCAGGAGTTCGATCGCCGCATCGATGGATGACTGGCTGGCCTTCTCCGCCGGTCGCGACGGTGGAATGCTCGGGCCCTGATCCTCATCGCGGATCTGGATCTTCGCGGTCTGAACGTCGGTCGGCAGCAACAATGCCGCGGCCTTTCCGGACGATGCCTCCGCAACCGCGTCCGCGAGCATCGTTCGAGCGTTGTTCGCGCTGGTGGGTATGAATGTCGGCATGCCAAGCGCATTGAACACCGCGGCCGCCGGGAAGGCCTTCTGGTCCGGTCCGTGGGCATTCGTGAGGCCTCGGCCGATGGGGTTCTCGCCCGCAATGACGAGGATCGGGAAGCCGGTGCGGCTGGCTGACGTCGCGCCATGCACCGCGTTGGCCGAGGCAGGGCCACGTCCAACCAAGGCGACACCCATCCTTCCGGAAGCTGCGGCATAGCCCGCGGCCATCATCATTGCCTGGGTTTCCTGGCGAGCTCCGATGAAGCGAACTCCGATGGCATCGAGCGCGGATACGAGGTGACAGATGTCGTCCGCCACTAGACCGAAGATCGTATCTATGCCGAGCGATTTGAGGTCATGGGCTAGAGCTTCGTAAACCGGGATGATGGCCATGATCGAATGTCCCTTGTCGTTTCCGCGTTTTCACTCCGCCGCCTATCTACAAGATGAATTTTATAAATCAAGCACTAGTTAGAATACTTGACGGCTCGCTTTTCGATCGACTAGGGTTGATCGGTGAGGGGATAGGCTCAGCCTGCAAGCGGAGGACGAAAATGGTGTGGAAGACGGGGGCGCTCGGCCAGGCTTTGACGGTGTCGAGGCGATGGTTGATGCCGGCAGCCGGCGCCATGATTTTGGCCGCCTCCTTCCAGGCGGCGGCGCAGGAGCCGTTCAAGATTGGCGCGGTCTTTAACATATCGGGCCCGTTCGCCGCTCTTGGGACAGAGCAATCGCGCGGCGCAGAGATGGCCGTTGCGGAAATTAACAGGGTCGGTGGCGTCGATGGTCGTCAGTTGGAGCTGCTTCTTGAAGATGATCAGAGCAAGCCTGATATCGGCGTACCGAGGGCGACCAAGCTCATCAACCAGGACAAAGTCTCGGCGCTGGTCAGCGCCTATATCAATTCCATTCTGGCTTTTGCGAAGATCGCGGAGAAGGCGAAGGTGCCGGTTTTCGCGATTAGCAATTCCGCTGGCCTGACGCAAACCGGCAACGACTACATCTTCCGCGCCAGTATCGGCGATCCGATCGTCCTCAAGGAGATGCTTCAGCTGCTGCGGAATTCGGGCAAGACCAAGATCGCGGTGCTTTACCAGGGTGATGCCTATGGGGGCGGCGCGTTCTCCCTCATCAAGGGAGATCTGACCGGGCTTGATCTGGTTGCGGCCGAATCATTCCCCGTTCAAGCAAGTCTTGACCTGACACCGCAGCTGACCCGTATCCGGAGCAAAAGTCCAGACGCCATCATCCTCTGGTGTGCACCGTCACAGGCCATTACAGCTCTCAAGAACGCCCAGCAACTCGAGATAAACACGCCGATCTTCGGAAGCGTCGCGATCGCATCGCAAAACGTGGTGACAGGGGCAGGCTCGGCTGCCGATGGCGTCGTCGTCCCAGATGTTCTCGACCGACAAAATCCTTCGCCAGCGCTCGCTGCCTTCTTGGAAAAGTACAAAGAGCGGTACGGCGCTTACCCGTCGACGCCCTACTCGGTCTATGCGTGGGACGCAATCCAAGTGGTCGCCGCCGCCTTGAAAGACAGCGGCGGCAAGAGCGAGATCGTGAAGCAGAATGCGGAGAAACTCCAGGACGTGGAGGGGCTGACGGGCCGCTTCCGCTACTCGCCAGAAAATCGCGAAGGTCTCAGCGCGAAGTCCATACGCTGGGTGACGGTCAAGGACGGCAAGTTCGTCCCCTACGACATCCGGCCTTGAAGGCAAGGAAGCGTCGGCATGGGATCGACTGAAATCATTCAGTTCACGCTATCAGGCATTACGCTCGGCAGCATTTATGCCCTCATCGCTCTCGGGTTCGCGGTGATGTTGAATGCGACCGGGATGCTGAATTTCGCCCAGGGCCAGTTCGTGATGCTGGGCGGCGTGCTCTCGGCCGTGTTCGTCGTTAGTTCTGGGTGGCCGATCATCGCGGCAATCTCGGTCGCGATCGTCGTCGGCGTCGTCCTCAATGGTTTTGTTGAGCGCGTCGTCCTGCGCAACGCCAAACGCGCGGACCGTGTGTCGAAGGAATTGATTACTTTGGGCATTGGCATTGTCCTGGAGTCCCTCGTCCTTCTTTTTCTCGGCGCGGACGATCTCAGCATGCCGTATTTCTCAAGCGTCGTGCCGTTTCGTCTGTGGGGCGCGACGATGCCGAGCCAGGCCATCTGGATCATCGGCGTTTCCGTCGCCGCCATGACGCTGCTGATCTTGTTTTATCGGCATACAATCTATGGCATCGCCATGCTGGCCTGTTCGATGAACCGGGAAGCGGCATCGCTAGTCGGCATCCGTCCCGCGAGAGTGTCGACGATCGCCTTCGCGCTAGGCGGCGGGCTTGGCGTTCTCGGTGGTGCGTTGATCATCCCGCTTGTACCGATGAATTTCAGCGTCGGGCTGATCATGAGCCTCAAAGGCTTCGCCGCTTTGGTGATCGGCGGGCTGGGGAGCGTGACTGGCGCCATCGCCGGTGGGCTGCTCATCGGTCTGCTCGAAGCCTTCAGCGCTGGCCTGCTGTCTTCCTTCTACAAGGAAATCACACCGATGCTGATGGTCATCCTCGTCCTTCTGGTTTGGCCTCGCGGACTGTTCGGAGGTCGCTTCTGATGCCCGTCAACCTCCGTCTGGCCGGGTGGTTCACGGGCGTGCCAGTGGTCGTCCTCATCCTCTCGACTCTGTCGTCGGCTTACGCGCTTTCCCTCCTCACCACGATCGGAATCAACACGATCGCAGCTATCGGAATGAGTCTGATCTTCGGACAAACGCGTCAGCTCAATCTCGGCCAGGCGGCATTCTTTGGCTTGGGCGGGTACGCCGCCGGCTTTCTGGCCGTGAAAGCGAATCTCCCGCCACTGGCCGGGTTGGCGGCGGCCACAGCCGTCCCGGCCCTCATCGCGCTGCCAATCGGCTGGGCAGTCCTGCGGTTGTCGGGATTCTACCTAGCCATGGCGACGCTGGCGTTGAACTCCATCATGTTCACCCTGTTCAGCCAATATGAGGGTGGCCCCCCGGGCGTTACCGGTATTCCGGGCATTCCGCCGATTTCGCTCGGTCCCATCGGCTTTTATACGGCTAACGCCAGCGCGACGTTCATTTGGCTGGTTGCGCTCGCAGCCCTGGCCTTCAGCGACAATCTTCTCAATTCCAAGGTCGGCAGAGCGTTGCGGGCCATCCGGGAAAGCGAGGTGGCCGCTATGGTCACCGGCATTCCCGTCGTTCGGTACAAGATGATCATCTTCGCATTGGGGGCGTCCTTGTCAGGCCTGGCAGGTGCTCTTTCGGCCCACTACAATGGCTTCATCGGTGCCGACTCCGCCTCTCTGCAACTCTCGATCTTCCTGCTGGTGGCAGTCGTGGTAGGCGGTCGCGATTCGATCTGGGGCGCCCCGATCGGTGTCGCAAGTCTTATTCTCATCGTGGAAGGAGTGTCGGCCTATGGCCGGTACGACATCTTGGCGTACGGCGTTCTGCTAACGATGGTGCTGATCTTGGCCCCGCAAGGCCTTACAGGCCTATTTGCGGAATTGTATCAAAAGATGGCTCCAACGGCCCGCAAAACCCACGCGCAAGTGGCAGACCGACATTAGGCCTCGCCGGCGATCCGACCCGGGCGCCACGATCTATTTCCTCGACCAGGTTAAGACATGTCAGGACACCTTTCCGCCCGGCTCGCCCGAAGTGCAGGTCACCACTCGGAGATGTTGCTTGAGATCAAGGACGTCCATCGGTCCTTTGGTGGACTCAAGGTGCATCGCGGTTTGGAAATCGGCGTCGAGGCAGGCGTGATCTTCGCCGTCATCGGGCCCAACGGTGCCGGCAAGACCACGCTGTTCCAGATGATCTCCGGACTTCTGCCGCCTGACAAGGGTGACATCCGGTATCGCGGCAGCAGTTTAGCCGGATTGGAGCCGCACAGCATCGCGCTGGCAGGTATCGGGCGGACTTTCCAGACACCACAGCTGTTTGCCGATTTGACATGCTTGCAAAATGTGATGATCGGTCTGCACGGAAGGCTCAAGTCCGGGTTCCTGGCGTCCGGCTTCCGTGGTCGGGCTCTGCGTCGCGAGGAAGACTGGGCGCGCAGCGAGGCCATGCAGATTCTCGACTATGTCGGGTTGAAAAATCAGGCATCGATGCTTGCTGGCGCTTTGCCGTTTGGGCGTCAGCGTCTGCTCGAGGTCGGGCGCGCTTGGGCGGGCAAGCCTAACCTGCTGATGCTGGACGAGCCCGCTGCCGGCCTGAACGATGTGGAGATCGAAGGGTTGAAGAGTTTGATCCGCCGGATGCGTGCGGAAGGTTGCACCATCCTCCTGATCGAGCATCACATGGGTATAGTGATGGACATCAGCGACCGGATTGCTGTCATCCATGATGGTCTTTGCATCAGCACCGGGACTCCAGCGCATGTTCAACACGATCCCAAAGTCATAGACGCCTATCTCGGGCGCGGACGCGGGAGAGCAGCATGAGCGAGCGTCCGAGCGATGATGATGGGGCCGCCTTGCTCAAGCTCGAAGGCGTTCGTTCGGGTTATGGAGCCGTTCGTGTCCTGCGCGGCGTCGACCTGAGCGTGTCACCGGGCGAGCTTGTCGCCTTGATTGGCGCCAATGGAGCCGGCAAGACCACGCTCCTGCGCGCCATCAGCGGCCTCAATCCCGTCGACCAGGGCGAAATATTCTTCAGTGGGGTTCAAATCACCAACGCCCCGCCCGAAGCAATCGTGGCTCACGGCCTCGCTCACATACCCCAAGGAAAACAACTATTTCGTGACTTGACGGTCGCGCAGAACGTGAAACTGGGGGCGTATCTGCGTATTGTCAGCGGTACGCAGCGTCGGGCGCGTGACATGGACGAGGAAGAGGTTCTGACCTTGTTTCCCGTGCTGCGCGATCGCCTCAAGCAAAAGGCAGGTACCCTGAGCGGCGGCGAACAGAGCATGCTGGCGATGGCGCGAGCGCTGGTCTCGCGCCCCCGGATGCTTCTCGTCGACGAACCGTCTTTGGGGATCGCTCCAAAGATCGTCGATCGCATCCTTGATACTCTGCTCCTCCTGAAGAAGCGCGGGATCGCCATCCTTCTGGTCGAGCAAAACGCCAGCGCCGCACTTGAGATCGCCTCGCGGGCTTATGTCCTGCGCTTGGGAGAGATACTCGCGACAGGTGACTCGTCCGATCTGCGGTCCGATCCGGCCGTCCTCCGCGCATACCTCGGAGCTTGAGAAACGCCTTGACCGCACTCGTATCTGTTTCTTAGCAAGGAGAGGGACACGGCATGACAAGCAGATCGGAAATCGGTCGGAAGATCATGGGCCAAGTTCTGGGCGAGAAGTATCTTGCCGGCCGCGATGAGACCACCAGCAGCTTCAATACGCCAATGAGAACGTTCATCGAAGAGTATGCATTCGGCGAGGCTTGGTCCGGAGATGCACTGCCGCTCAAGACGCGCAGCATGCTCGTGCTCGCTCTGCTCTCAGCGCTAGGCCGCGCGGATGAACTCAAGGCTCACGTCAACGGCGCCATCAACAATGGCTGTACAGTTGAAGAGCTGCAAGAGGTGTTCAAGATGGCAGCCGTTTATAGCGGCGTGCACGCCGGTGTGCTTGGGATCAGGATCAGTGAGGGAGTTTTGGCAGAAAGAAAGATTCCGAATCCCTAGGTTGTGTGGACAGTTACCTTAGCACCGGATTGTCGCGGCGATGGATGACTGCGAGGTAGTGCTTGGCGGCTTTCTCGTAGCGGGTGGCGACACGTCTGAACTGCCTGAGCTTTGAGAAGCAGCATTCGATGAGGTGTCGCTGGGCGTAGAGATGCTTGTCGATCCTGTATTTGCGGGCTCGGGAGGGATTGTTTGGAATGACTGCGATGGGGCTTTGTCAGCGTAGCCTTTCGCAGGCGATCGCTGTCGTAGGCTGTATCGGCCAGCAAGATCTGGGCCGGCAGGCCCTCGATGAGGGCGTCGGCCTGCGGCGCGTCGCCCTTGTGGCCGGCGGTGAGCGCGAAGCGGACCGGGTAGCCGAGGCGGCGCCGAGGCTCACGTTCACCAATGACGATGAGCCATCCGCAGGCCTCGCAGCGCCGGGCAATGGCTCGCGCACGCTGAAGGTCAATGAGGACGAGGCCGAGCTCGTCAGGCGCATCTTTGCAGACTATCTGCGCCTGGGCTCGGTTCATGCCCTACAGCGGCATCTGGCGAACGAAGGCATCCGTTCCAAGCGGCGGATCACGACCAGGGGCAAAGTGTTTGGCGGCAGCGTCTTCGGCCGCGGCGCGCTGTTCCATTGCCTGCGCAATCGCATCTATCGCGGCATGATCGTGCAAAAGGGCAAGGTGCATCCCGGCATGCACGAGGCGATCGTCGATGAAGAGCTGTTCGAGGCAGTTCAGCAAAGCCTCGACCAGCAGGCGTCTCGCCCGCGCGGGAAGGACGGCCAAATCGCACCGGCGCGACTGACCGGCCGCATCTTCGATGCCGACGGTCATTTCATGTGCCCGACCTCGGCCCGCGGGCGATCCGGCAAGCTCTACCGCTACTACGTCTCCTCACCGCTGCAGCGGGGCTCGACCATGGAGCGCACCTCGCCGCGCCGCCCTGCAGCTGCAGACCTGGAGGAACATATCAGCGGCATTCTGGCCCGTGTGCTGGCCAAGCCCACAGCAAACCCACTGTCGCTGCTGACCCGCGTCGAGATCCATGCCGACGCCATCCACCTCGTCATGCCGCAACGCCACATCGGCGGCATGGCCGGGCGGCTTGCCGAGTGCGAGCATGTCGCTACCGACTCTGCTGACCCTGCTTCTCTGCGATTGATCGTGGGGATATCGCTTCTGAAGAGCGGTGCCGGTATAGAGCTCCAGCTCGGCGATCGGCGCGGGCAGCGGCGGGACGCACCCCTGATCGAGGCGCTGCGGACCGCGCATATGATGGCGCAACCCGGTGCCGATGGTCTGCCCGTGCTTACCACCGCGCCCGACTCTCCCTGTCTGCGCAAGCTGGTGCGGCTGGCCTTTCTTGCTCCCGACCTGCAGCGCGCCATGCTCGATGGTCATCAGCCTCGTGCGCTGCGGCTCGAACATCTCATGCTAGGCCGATGATCGCGCTCAGCCCGGTGCGTTGACTGGCGCTGCCCTGGTTCACGAAGGATGCCCTGACACCTCGCCGACACAATCCCGGTCAGCTGCATCGAAGCAGGCCGGCGACCGATGACGGCTTACGCACCCGTCGAAAACAAAGGCGCCCCGCCGCAAGGCAAAAACGTGCTCATTCGGGCACCATGTGCGGCACATTTGACATCCATGTCGGATGCATATTCCAGCCATGTCGAACACATTCCGGCACCCATGTGATACACATACATGGATCGTCGTCTAACCAATTGATATGAATGAGGAAATCGCCAAATTCACGCAAGAACGTGCCAAAACGCGCCAAAAACACCAGTTGTTGGACGCGAAATGCAAAATGGCCGATTCCGGGTCAAACCCAACCGACCATCACACCTGCGGAGACTCGGAGCCGGGAAAGGCGCACACGACAGCGAAAGCCGCGGGCAACCGGCGGCATCACGTGGGAAACGAGCCGGAAAAGACGCGGAAAGTCCGCGGGTTAGCCGGAGGCAGCCAGTTTGGAGACAGGGTGCGGGGACTGGTTGGCGGTGAGAGAGGGATTCGAACCCTCGATAGAGTTTCCCCTATACACGCGTTCCAGGCGTGCGCCTTCAACCACTCGGCCACCTCACCGCAGGCGCCGGGAATAGCGCTCGCGCGGCTCATCTAGTCGATCCGGCGGCGAATGCCAAGCGGCCAGTTGTCCCGTCGGGCGCATTCCGTGCGAGGCCGGCGCGGGAAACGGCGCGGCGCGCCTTGACAGCCGCGCGCGTCGGCGATTTCGTCGCGCGGACCTGGCGGGAGGAGCTTCGCATGGTTGAGGGCGGCGGCCGGGCCTCGGGCGTGCGCGGCTGGTGGGTGCACATGCCGGCGCTGTGGCTGGCGGCCAATGTGCTTCTGGCCACCCGGCAGTTGGTTGCCTCGTGGTGGCTGGTCGGCGCGACAGGGCTGCCGCGCGCCGTCGCCGTCATCGTCTATGGCGGCGCGGTCGCGGCGCTCGTCACGCTGCTGTGGGGGCTGCTCGTCCTGCGCCTGGCGTGGACGCGTTCGCCGCGTTTTCCGAAGGCCTTCATCGTCTGGCAATCCGCGCTGCTCGTGTGGATCGCGGCCGTCCAGGCCTTTGTGCTGCTGACGCCGGAATTTTCCTTCAGCCCATCCTCCCTGGCAACCGCGGCGATCGAGGTCGCTGTCGGCATCTTCTGCATCCTCGTCGCTTCGCGTGCCGACGGACAGCCATCGGTCCAGCCGCCGGTGCCTCTCACGGTCGCCGCCCCGGCCTCGACACTGGCCACCGTGCTCGCCGGACTCCTCGGGGCTGGTGGCCGGCGCGGTGCTGGGCTTCGGCGCCGGGCTGCTCGGCGGCGCCCTGGTCGCGGAGGCCACGGACATGAGCTGCTTCGAGGGCGCCTGCGGTTTCTTCGCCTTTTTCACCGGCTTGGCCGGCCTTGCCGTCGGCGCGCTCGCCGGCCTCATGCTCGGGGTCTGGCTCGTCCGCCGGGGAAGCCGCGCCGCGCCGGCCGCATGACGCATTGCCGCCTTGGTCGCGGGATCGCGAGACAGGCAGCGGGACTCAACTTCCCGTGTCTTCGTTGCTTCGGCGTGGCCCCGGCCCTATCTTTGCAGGAAACTGCCGTGAAGGGGAAACCATGATCCGCTTTCTGTTCCGCCTGGCGGCAAGCGTGGCGCTGGCGGTCGCCGTCATCATGGCGGTGATCGACACGACGCGCACCGTGGCGGCGGGCCGGCTGGTCAAGACGCCGCTGTCGGCCAGCCTTGAAGGCGCGTGGCCGGGAACGTCGGAGGCGCTGCGGGCCTTTCTGACGGGACATGTGCATGCGCTGGCCTGGAACCCCGTGGCAACCTTCGTCATCGCGCAGCCCGGCTTCGCCGTTTTCGGCGTGCTGGCGTTCCTGCTCTATGCCGTCGGCCGCAGGCGGCAGCGGCGGGTCGGCGACTTCGCGGTGGAAATCTGACCCAAACAAGGGACGCGAAAATGTTCTTTCTGAGCGACATGCTGAACAAGAAGCTGCAGATGCCGAAGGCCGGCGAGGCGCTGCCGGGGCGCGACCGGCCGATCCCGACAGCGGCCAGCCACTTCATCTCGAAACGGCCGTTGAAGGGTCCGTATCCGGAAGGGCTGGAGACGGCCATGTTCGGGCTGGGCTGCTTCTGGGGCGCGGAGCGGCTGTTCTGGCAGACCGAGGGCGTGTGGGTCACGGCGGTCGGCTATTCGGGCGGTATCACGCCCAACCCGACCTATCAGGAGACATGCACGGGCATGACCGGCCACGCGGAGATGGTGCTGGTTGTGTTCGACCCGAAGATCGTGTCGTATGAGGAATTGCTGAGGATCTTCTGGGAGAGCCACGACCCGACCCAGGGCATGCGCCAGGGCAACGACGTCGGCACCACCTACCGGTCGGCGATCTATACCTTCGGGGAGGATCAGGCCCGCGCGGCCGCCGCCTCGCGGGACGCCTACCAGGCCGCCCTGCGCGCCGCCGGCCGCCCCGGCGCGATCACCACCGAGATCGCGCCGGCCGGTGAATTTTATTTCGCCGAGGCCGACCATCAGCAGTATCTGGCCAAGAACCCGTACGGATATTGCGGCCTGCAGGGTACGGGAGTCTCCTGCGCCGTTCCGGCCGGCGCGGCCTGAGGGCGGCGCGCCGCCGCGCGGCCAGGCATCACGGCCAAGTACGCAAGATTCCGCGTGAATTTTGCAAAACGCCATGCAAGACTGCGCCCAGAAGCGGCGGTGACGAAGCCGCCGCCGCCGGCCTTCCGGCGCGCCGCTGGTAGCGGCCCGGAGGGATGGGAACAACCGACAGGGTGTGGATCACATGAAGAAAATCGTTCTCGGCCTCCTCGCCGCCACGGCGCTCAGCCTTCCTGCCTTCGCGGCCGACGACAAGCCGGCGCTGCTCTACGATCTCGGCGGCAAGTTCGACAAATCCTTCAACGAGGCGGCCTACAACGGCGCGGAAAAGTTCAAGGCCGAAACCGGCGTCGCCTATGTCGAGTTCGAGGTGTCCAACGCCTCGCAGCGCGAGCAGGCCCTGCTGCGCTTCGCCGAGGACGGCCGCTCGCCGATCGTCATGGCGGGCTTCTCCTGGGTGGATTCGCTGAAGAAGGTGGCCGCCGATTTCCCCGACCAGAAATTCGTCATCATCGACGACAAGGTCGAGCTGCCCAATGTCCGCTCGGTCACCTTCAAGGAGCATGAAGGGTCCTATCTCGTCGGCGTCATGGCCGCGCTGGCTTCCAAAAGCAAGAAGGTCGGCTTCGTCGGCGGCATGGACATCCCGCTGATCCGCAAGTTCGGCTGCGGCTATGTCGGCGGCGCGAAGGCCGCCGGGGCCACCGACGTCATCCAGAACATGACCGGCGACACGCCCGCCGCCTGGAACGATCCGACCAAGGGCGCCGAGATCACGCGCACCCAGATCGCGCAGGGCGCGGATGTCGTCTACGCGGCGGCGGGCGGCACCGGCGTCGGCGTGCTTCAGGCGGCGGCGGACGCGGGCAAGCTCGGCATCGGCGTCGATTCCAACCAGAACGGGCTTCAACCCGGCAAGGTGCTGACCTCCATGCTGAAGCGCGTCGACACGGCCGTCTACCAAGCCTTCAAGGACGCCCAGGATGGCAAGTTCACCGCCGGCGTCAACGATCTCGGACTCAAGGAAGGCGGCGTCGACTACGCCATGGACGACAACAACAAGGACCTCGTCACGCCCGAGATCAAAGCGGCGGCCGAGAAAGCCAAGGCCGACATCGTCGCCGGTACGGTGATGGTCCACAACTACATGTCTGACGACAAATGCCCGTACTGAGCGGCGCGCGTTGAACGGAAAAGGCGCGGTTTCGGCCGCGCCTTTTTCTTTGACGCGGGTTGGATTTGTCGAGCGCCCCCTCCGGCCCTTCGGGCCACCTCCCCCGCTTCGCAGGGGAGGATATGCCGGCCTCGGCCTCGATCCTCCCCCGTTTACGGGGGAGGTGGCCCGAAGGGCCGGAGGGGGCGCTCAGCGCTCCGTCGTCACTGAGACCGCCGCCGGCCCGCCCGCCGAATGCACGCCGGCGATGTACCCGAACAGGAAGGCGCATGTGATGGCCAGCGCCAGCACGGCGGCGCGCCAGAGCGAGCCCGGCATCGCCGCGGCCGTGACCGGCCTGCGCGTTAGCTGCGGCATGGGCATGAAATCGGTCTTGCGGCGGCCGAACGTCACCCTGGGCTCGCCGGGTTGCGGCCGCGGCGCGGTCGCGGCCTTGGCCTGCATCTGCGGCAGCGCCGCCAGCCGCGCGGCGATGTCGCCCCAGGAATCGGCCGGCGAGGCCTTTTCCTGCGTCGACGGGCCTTCGGCGCGCATCCGCCCGACCGCGTCCAGCACCGCGTCGCGGAACTGCGGGTCGATCTCCAGGTCGCGCTGCGCCCTCTCGCGCTCGGCCTCGTCCATCAGCCCGCGCACGAAATTCCCGGCCCGCTCGGCTCTGTCGCCATCCGCGCCCATGTCGCCTGCCTGCCTCACCAGTGCGGCGGCTTCGTGACGGGAATGTCGGGCGCGACCTGTTCCTCCACCGCCAGGAAGCGCTCCGTCAGCGTGTCGAGCTTCTTCTGCATCCGCGCGACAACCTTCCACTGCTCCGCCAGTTGCGCGGACAGTTCCTCGATGGTGCGCTCCTGTTCTGCAAGGCGCATTTCGACCGTCGTCAGGCGATCGGCCTGCATGACCATGGCAAAAAACTCCTCCGCCTGCGCACCGCGAAAGCCGCGATCCGCCATCCGGCGCTTCTGTCTTTCGGGCGGGATGACGCACGGCGCATCCTATCCGAAATTGACAAGCGGGAATGGATTTGTCGAGAGTGGGCTTCGTCGCGCCGCCGATCCCGGCAGAGAGCGGCGCGGACAAGGGAGCGGGCCGTCTGATGGCGGAAGCGGCAATCGAGCTGATCGGCATCGACAAGAATTTCGGCCCGGTCCGCGCCAATCGGGACATCAACCTCGCCGTCGAGCGCGGCACCATCCTCGGCATCGTCGGCGAGAACGGCGCCGGCAAGTCGACGCTGATGTCGATCCTCTACGGCTTCTATCAGGCCGATGCGGGCGAGATCCGAGTCGCCGGCAAGCCGGTCGCGATCCGCACGCCCAATGACGCCATCGCGCTCGGCATCGGCATGGTCCACCAGCATTTCATGCTGGTCGAGAACTTTTCCGTGCTGGAGAACATCATTCTGGGCGCCGAGGCCGGCGGCCTGCTCAAGGGCAGCATCGCCAGGGCGCGCGCCGAGCTTGCCCGGCTGGAGCGCGAATACGGGCTGGAGGTCGACCCGGACGCGCTTGTCGAGGAACTCCCCGTGGGGCTCCAGCAGCGGGTGGAAATCCTCAAGGCGCTCTATCGCGGCGCCGAAATCCTGATCCTCGACGAGCCGACCGGCGTGCTGACCCCGGCCGAGGCAGATCATCTGTTCCGCATCCTCGCCCAGCTCAAGCAGCAGGGAAAGACGATCGTGCTGATCACGCACAAGCTGCGCGAGATCATGGCCATCACCGACAATGTCGCCGTCATGCGCCAGGGCACCATCGTCGCCACGCGCCGCACGGCGGAGACGACCATGGAGGAGCTGGCCGAGCTGATGGTCGGTCGCCGCGTGCTCCTGCGCGTGGAGAAGGGCGAGGCGAATCCCGGCGCGGTCAAGCTCTCGGTGAGGGGCCTCACCGTGGAGGATTCGCGCGGCGTCACCATGGTCGACGACGTGTCGTTCGATGTCCGCGCCGGCGAGATCGTCGGCATCGCCGGCGTGGCGGGCAACGGCCAGTCCGAGCTCCTGGAGGCCATCGCGGGCACGCGCCGCGCCGTGTCCGGCTCCGTCACGCTGGACGGCGGCGCGATCGCGGTGACCGGCCATGCCGATCCGGGCGAGCTGCGCGACCGCGGCCTGGCGCATGTGCCGGAGGACCGCCACCATGTCGGCCTCGTGCTGCCCTTCGAGGAGAACGAGAACTCCATCCTCGGCTACCACGACAAGCCCGCCTATCTGAAAGGCCCGCTGCTCGACACCGGCGCCATCCTCGCCGACGCCGAGGACAAGATAAAAAAATACGACATCCGGCCGCCAAACCCGCGCCTTAGAACGGCGAATTTTTCCGGCGGCAACCAGCAGAAGATCGTGCTCGCGCGCGAGATCGAGCAGGACCCGGCCGTCCTCATCGTCGGCCAGCCGACGCGCGGCGTCGATGTCGGCGCCATCGAATTCATCCATCGCCGTCTGATCGCCATGCGCGACGCCGGCAAGGCCGTGCTGGTGGTCTCGGTCGAGCTGGACGAGATCCGCTCGCTGTCCGACCGCGTCCTCGTCATGTGCGGCGGCCGCATCGCGGGCGAGCGCAGCCCCGAAACGTCGGAGGGCGAGCTTGGCCTGCTGATGGCCGGCGTCGAGCAGGAGGCCGCGGAATGAGCACGCCCTATGCACGTCTCCCGGCCTGGGCCGACTACGGCCTGATCCCGCTGATCAACTTGGCTGTCGCTTTCGCCGTCGCCGGGCTGGTCGTGCTGCTGGTCGGCGAGAACCCGTTCCGCGCCGCAATCATCCTGGTCAAGGGCGCGTTCGGCTCTGGGCAGGGGATCGCCTACACGCTCTACTACGCCACCAATTTCATCTTCACCGGGCTGGCGGTGGCCGTGGCCTTCCACTGCGGCCTGTTCAACATCGGCGGCGAGGGGCAGGCCTATATCGCCGGGCTGGGCATCGCGCTGGTCTGCCTCGCCTTCGATCAGGTGCTGCCATGGTGGCTGACCTTTCCGCTGGCGATCCTCGGCGCGTCGGCCGCCGGCGCGCTGTGGGCGCTCATCCCGGCCTGGCTCCAGGCGAAGCGCGGCTCGCACATCGTCATCACCACCATCATGTTCAACTTCATCGCCGCCTCGGCCATGGTCTACCTGCTGGTCGACGTCTTGAAGCCGCTCGGTTCGCAGGCCCCGGAAACCCGCGTCTTCCTGGAGGGCGCGCAGTTGCCGAAGCTCGGCTGGATCCTCGCCGAATTCGGTCTGCGCGTGCGGCCCTCCGCGCCGCTGAACGTGTCCTTCCTGCTGGCGCTGGTCATGGCCTTCCTCGTCTGGGCGCTGATCTGGCGCACGAAGCTCGGCTACGAGATCCGCACCTATGGCTTCTCGCCGAAGGCGGCGCGCTATGCCGGCATCTCGGAAAGCCGCATCATCATGGTCACCATGCTGATCTCCGGCGCGCTGGCCGGCATGATGGCGCTGAACCCGATCATGGGCGACCAGCACAAGGTGTCGCTGGATTTCGTCGCCGGCGCCGGCTTCGTCGGCATCGCGGTGGCGCTGATGGGCCGCTCGCACCCCGCAGGCATCGTGCCGGCCGCCATCCTGTTCGGCATGCTCTACCAGGGCGGCGCGGAGCTCGCCTTCGAGATGCCGGCCATCTCGCGCGACATGATCGTCATCATCCAGGGCCTCGTCATCCTCTTCGCCGGGGCGCTGGAGCATCTCTTCCGTCACCCGGTGCAGACGCTCTTCGCGACGGTGGCGCCGAAATCGGTCGGCCTGGCGGCCGGTCAGGAGCGTGCCTGACATGGAAGCGCTCGACATCGCCGCCAACGTCCTGTCCTCCACCATCCGCCTGTCGGTGCCACTGCTGCTCGCCTGCCTCGCCGGCCTCTATTCGGAGCGTTCAGGCGTCTTCGACATCGGGCTGGAAGGCAAGATGCTGGCCGGCGCCTTCGCCGGCGCGGCCGCCGCCGCCGTCACCGGTTCGGCGTGGCTGGGCTTAAGCGCCGCCATCCTCGTCGCCGTGGCGCTGGCGCTGGTGCACGGCTTCGCCTCCATCACCCATCGCGGCAACCAGATCGTGTCCGGCGTCGCCATCAACTTCGTCGCCGCCGGCGCCACGATCATCCTCGGCCAGGCGTGGTTCCATCAGGGTGGGCGCACGCCTTCGCTTCCGGGCACGGCCCGCTTCGGCGCGATCACCCTGCCGGGCGCGGAGGCGGTTCGCGACGTGCCCGTCCTCGGCCCGATCTATTCCGGCATCCTGTCCGGCCATTCGCTGCTCGCTTACCTGGCCTTCCTCGCCGTCCCCTTCACCTGGTGGGTGCTCTACCGCACCCGCTTCGGCCTCAGGCTGCGCGCCGTCGGCGAGAACCCGGCGGCGGTCGACACGGCGGGCATTTCGGTCACCTTCCTGCGCTACCGCGCCGTCGTTTGCACCGGCATCCTCACGGGCATGGCCGGCTGCTACATGGCGCTGTCGCAGAACGCCGGCTTCGTGAAGGACATGACGGCGGGCAGGGGCTACATCGCGCTGGCGGCGCTGATCTTCGCCAAGTGGAAGCCGGTGCCGGCCATGTTCGCCTGCCTGCTGTTCGGCTTCCTCGACGCGCTGTCCATCCGGCTGCAGGGCACGCCGCTGCCGCTGGTCGGCCGCGTGCCGGTGCAGTTCATGCAGGCGCTGCCCTATGTGCTGACCGTTATCCTGCTCGCCGGCTTCATCGGCAAGGCCATCCCGCCCCGCGCCGGCGGCGTGCCCTATGTGAAGGAGCGGTAATGGTTCTGCGTCCCGGCGCCCGCTCCGTTCCTTCGGGCCACCTCCCACGCTTCGCAGGGGAGGAGATGCCGGCCGCGACGCCGATCCTCCCCCGTTTACGGGGGAGGGGCACCATGCGAAGCATGGTGGAGGGGGCGCACCCATGACCACCCCCCACGACCTCTTCCTCGCCGCCAAGGCCGCCATGCAAAAGGCCTACGCCCCCTATTCCAAATTCCCCGTCGGAGCCGCGCTCCGCACCGATGACGGAAAAATCTTCACCGGCGCGAACATCGAGGTCGCCTCCTACCCCGAAGGCTGGTGCGCCGAGACGACCGCGCTCGGCCACTGGCGCATGGGCGGCGGCGGCAGGATCACGGAGATCGCCGTCATCGCCGAGCGCATGCCGCGCGTCACGCCCTGCGGCGGCTGCCGCCAGCGCCTCGCCGAGTTCACGAGGCCCGACACGAAGCTGCATCTGTGCGACATGACCGGCGTCGTCGAGACGGTGACGATGGGCGATATGCTGCCCTACGGCTTTGCCGGAGACATCCTGAAATGATGACCACCATCGACCGGCTGGTGGAACGGCTGGACGGGCTCGCGCCGGAAGTAGCGCTGGTGCTCGGCTCGGGCCTGGGCAGCCTTGCCGGAGAGGTCGAGCACGCCGTCCGCATCCCCTATGCCGAACTGCCCGGCTTCCCCGTCAGCGGCGTCAGCGGCCATGCCGGGGAGATCGTCGCCGGCTCCTTCGGCGGTCGTCCGGTGCTGATGCTCGCCGGCCGCGCGCACTACTACGAGCGGGGCGACGCCGCCGCCATGCGCCCCGTCATCGAGACGCTGGCCGGGATCGGCATCGAAAAACTCATCCTCACCAACGCCGCCGGCTCGCTGCACCGCAAGATGCCGCCGGGCTCCGTCATGCTGGTCGAGGACCACATCAATTTCTCGGGTGCCAACCCGCTGATCGGCGAGCACGACGACCGCCGCTTCGTCGGCCTCACCGAGGCCTACGACAAGGATCTGCGCCGCGCGCTGGGCACCGCCGCGCTCGAAACCGGCACGCCCCTCCATCGCGGCGTCTACATGTGGTTTTCCGGCCCCTCCTTCGAGACGCCGGCCGAGATTCGCATGGCGCGGCTGTTCGGCGCGGACGCGGTCGGCATGTCCACCGTACCCGAGGTGATCCTTGCCCGCTTCTGCGGCCTACGCGTTGCCGCCTGCTCCGTCGTCACCAATTTCGCCGCCGGCATGACTGGCGGGGAACTGTCGCATGAGGAGACCAAGGATATGGCGCCCGTGGGCGGCGCGCGGCTGTCGGCCATGCTGCGCCATGCTTTCGCCGCTGGCCTGCTGGATGGATGACGGATGCTGCCGCAGGAAATCATCCGCAAAAAACGCGACGGCCAGCCGCTGTCGCCTCACGACATCGCCTCCTTCATCGCCGGCCTGACATCCGGCGCGGTCGGCGAAGGGCAGGCCGCCGCCTTCGCCATGGCCGTGTTCTTCAACGGAATGCCGCGCGAGGAGGCGGTGGCGCTGACGCTGGCCATGCGCGATTCCGGCGAGGTGCTGGACTGGTCGGACCTGCCGGGCCCCGTCACCGACAAGCATTCCACCGGCGGTGTCGGCGACAATGTCTCGCTGATGCTGGCGCCCATCGTCGCCGCCTGCGGCGCTTATGTGCCGATGATTTCGGGACGCGGGCTCGGCCATACCGGCGGCACGCTGGACAAGATGGACTCCATCCCTGGCTACCGCTCGCAGCCCGACGCCGCCCTGTTCCGCGCGGTGGTGCGCGAGGTCGGTTGCGCCATCATCGGCCAGACCGCCTCTCTGGCGCCGGCGGACGGAAAGCTCTACGCCATCCGCGACGTCACCGCGACGGTCGAATCCGTGCCGCTCATCACCGCGTCCATCCTGTCGAAGAAGCTCGCCGCCGGCCTCCACTCGCTGGTTCTGGACGTCAAGGTCGGCAACGGCGCGTTCATGGCGAAGAGCCGCGCCGCGACCGAGCTGGCGACCAGCCTGGTGGAGGTGGCGAACGGTGCCGGCCTTCGCACCACGGCGCTGATCACCGGCATGGGCGAGCCGCTGGCGAGCGCTGCGGGCAACGCCGTCGAGGTTCTGAACGCCGTCGATTTCCTGACCGGCAAGGCGGCCGATCCGCGCCTCGGCGAGGTCACGCTGGCGCTTGCCGCCGAAATGCTGGTCATGGCCGGCATCGCCGGTTCCAACCGCGAAGGCCTCGACCGGGCGGGGCAGGCCCTCCGGTCAGGCCGCGCGGCGGAAATCTTCGGCCGCATGGTAGCCGCGCTCGGCGGCCCGGCCGATTTCGTGGAAAAGGCCGTCTCCTATCTTCCGCACGCCCCGGTCGATCTCGCCGTGCCCGCGCCGGAAGACGGTTTCGTGACCGGCGTGGAGACGCGCGACATTGGGCTGGCGGTGGTGGCGCTGGGCGGCGGCCGCACGCGGCCGGGCGACCCCGTCGATCACGCGGTCGGCCTCACGCGCCTTGCGCCGGTCGGTTTCGAGGTCTCGAAGGGCGATCCGCTGGCTGTTGTCCATGCGCGCACCGATTTCGATGCGCGAAAAGCCGCCGCCGCCGTCGCCGCCGCCTATCGCATCGGCCCGTCGCGTCCGGCGAAACAGAAGACCGTGCTGCGCCGGATCGCGGCGGTGTGATGCGCCCCCTCCACCACTTCGTGGTCCCCCTCCCCCGCTTCGCAGGGGAGGATAGAGGTTGCGGCCGACCTCGACCTCGATCCTTCCCCGTTTACGGGGGAGGGGGACCACGAAGTGGTGGAGGGGGCGTCCAGACCGAACGCTTTCGAAACCCCTACTGCGCCAGCATCAGCGTCCCGTTCTCGACCTGGTAGCGCGACAGCCTGTTGAGGAAGCTGACGCCGACCAGCGTGCCGCTCAGCGCCTTGTCCTCCAGCACCAGCGCCTCGACATTGTCGATGGCGATGCGGCCGATCTGCATGGTGGCGATCGTGGCCGCCGCCGCCCGCACCTCGCCGTTCGCCGTCGTCACCTTGTGGCGGAAATCCTTCGGTCCGACGCTGATTCCCGCCCTGCGGGCCGTCGACAGGTTCATCGCCACCACGGTGGCCCCCGTGTCGACCATCGCCGTGACCGCCCGGCCGTTGATCCTGAACTCGCCCAGGAAATGCCCGCGCCCGTCGGCCTCCAGGCTGACCTTGCGCGCCGAAGGGTTGGAGGCCGGACCGCCGCCCCGTCCGATCCGCTGGACGGTCTCGATCCGGCCGTCCGCGGGCGGCGCCGACCCGGTCACCGTCCCGTAGAGGCGGTGGAAGCTCTCCGGATTGGCCTGGTACAGGATCGGCACCGAGGTGGCGGAGCCGATGCAGATGCCCAGCAGGATGACGTTGCGCAGCATGGAAGGGACCTCGAACGCCCCACCCTGCACAAATCCCGTTCGGCAAAGGTTAACCGCAGGCCGCCGCTGCCGCAAAAGGTGAACGCCGGGTTAAGCCTATTTGGTCCCGTACATGCGGTCGCCGGCGTCGCCGAGGCCGGGAACGATGTAGCCCTTCTCGTTGAGCTGGCGGTCGATCGCGGCAGTGAACACCGGCACGTCCGGATGCGCGGCCGTGAACTTCGCGATGCCCTCGGGTGCCGCCAGAAGGCAGAGGTAGCGCAGGTTGGTCGCGCCGCGCTGCTTCAGCTTGTCGACCGCCGCGATCGCCGAATTGGCGGTCGCCAGCATCGGGTCGACCACGATCACCAGCCGGTCGCCGAGATCGCCGGGGGCCTTGAAGAAATACTCCACCGCCTGCAGCGTGTCGTGGTCGCGATAGAGCCCGACATGGGCGACGCGCGCGGCGGGCACCAGGTCGAGCAGGCCCTCCAGCAGCCCGTTGCCGGCGCGCAGCACGGAGGCGAACACCAGCTTCTTGCCCTCCAGCGTCGGCGCCTCCATCGTCTCCATCGGCGTCTCGATGGTCTTGGTGGTCAGGTCGAGGTCGCGCGTCACCTCGTAGCCGAGCAGCAGCGATATCTCGCGCAGCAGCCGCCGGAAGCCGGCTGTCGAGGTTTCCCGGTCGCGCATGATCGTCAGCTTGTGCTGCACGAGCGGATGGTTGACGACGGTGACGCCCTTCATGGTCCCTCTCTTGTCTGGTCGGCGAAGTGTAGCGTCTTGCCGCGAGACCTCAACGGCGCGTGCGCGACAATCCAGAGCTTGTCGAAGCAGTTCGCGCCGGCCCCAGCCTGGCCAGCAGCGCCGCCTTGGTCTTGCGGTCGCAGAAGGCGGCCTCGATCGCCGTGCGCGTCACCCCCGCCAGCGCCGTCGCGTCGAGGCCGAAATGCCGCCCCGCCATCTCGTATTCCCGCGCCAGCGAGGTATTGAAATAGGGCGGGTCGTCGGAATTCAGCGTCACCTTGCAGCCGGCGGCGGCCAAAGCCGGGAACGGGTGGGTCTCGAAGCCGGAGAAGACGCCGAGCGCGACGTTCGAGCCCGGGCAGCATTCCAGCACCACGCCAGCCTCGGCGATGTGCCGCACCAGCTCCGCGTTCTCGATCGCGCGCACGCCATGCCCGATCCGCGCCGGCCGAATGTGGTCGAGCGCGTCGCGCACCGTCTCCCAGCCGGACAGCTCGCCGGCATGCACGGTGATGCCCAGCCCCGCCTCGCGCGCGATCTCGAAGGCGCGGACATAGTCTTCCATCTCGCCGAAGCGTTCATCGCCCGCCATGCCGAAGCCGGCGACCAGCGGATGGCCGCAGCGCGCCGCGAACCGCGCGGCGGCTTCTACCGCCTCGACGCCGAAATGCCGCACCCCGATGACGATCATGCGCCCCTCGATGCCCGTCTTGGCGTTGGCGCGCATCATGCCTTCTCCAAGCGCCGACACATAGGCCTTGGGCGAAAGCCCGGATTTCTGCGCATGGTCCGGCGACACGAAGATTTCCGAATAGATCGCCCCCTCGCGCGCCAGGCTGGTCAGATAGTGTTCGGCAAGCCGCGCGAAATCGTCGTCGCTGCGAAACAGCGCGGCGGAGAAATCGTAGGCCGCCAGGAAGCTCGTGAAGTCGTGCCACACGAAGACGCCGTCGCGGATGAAGGGCGAGGCGTCGGCGCCGTATTTGCGGGCTTGCAAGGTGACGAGGCTGGGGTCCGCTGCACCTTCGATATGGCAATGCAGTTCGGCTTTCAGAGGCATGCGGTCTTCCTGTCGTCCCCCGCCATGGAACATAGCGCCGGCCCGGATGATCGGCTATGGTCGCGCCAAATTTAGAGCCCGACCAACGGACAAAAATATGTCAGAACAGCGCACCGCAGCCGCCGGCGAGATGGAAACCGCCTACGGCTTCCGCGATGTCGGCCAGGGCGAGAAGCAGGGTCTCGTCAACGAGGTCTTCCACAAGGTCGCGCGCCGCTACGACGTCATGAACGACCTGATGTCGGCCGGCCTGCACCGGCTGTGGAAGGACGGCATGGTCGCCTGGCTCAATCCGCCCCGGCGCGACGGCTGGCGCGTGCTGGACGTGGCGGGCGGCACCGGCGACGTTGCCTTCCGCATCGTCGAGGCCAGCCACCGCCATGCCCATGCCACCGTGCTGGACATCAACGGCTCGATGCTCGGCGTCGGTCGCGAACGTGCCGAGAAGCGCGGCCTTGCCGGCAACGTGGATTTCATCGAGGCGAACGCCGAAAGCCTGCCCTTCGCCGACGAGACGTTCGACGCCTACACCATCGCCTTCGGCATCCGCAACGTGCCGCGCATCGACGTGGCGCTGTCAGAGGCGTTTCGCGTGCTGAAGCCCGGCGGACGGCTGCTCTGCCTCGAATTCTCCGAGGTCGAGATGCCGTTGCTCGACCGCGTGTATGACGAGTGGTCCTTCAAGGCGATCCCGCGCATCGGCAAGGCGGTCACCGGCGACGGCGAGCCCTATTCCTACCTGGTGGAATCGATCCGCAAGTTCCCCAACCAGAAGGCCTTCGAGGCGATGATCGAGGCCGCCGGCTTCGAGCGCGTCGCCTTCCGCAACTATTCCGGCGGCATCGCGGCCCTTCACTCCGGCTGGAAGCTTTGATAGGCCGCCACGCATGACGGACATCGCCGCCGCCTTCCGCCTGGTGCGGGCAGGCTGGATCATGATTCGCGAGGGTGTGGTCGCGGCCATGCCGGGCGAGCAGCTCACCGGGCTGCCGGCGCTCGGCTGGCGCATGGCGCGCCTGCTGACGCGCCGCAGCGCGGTCCGGCGCGGCCGCAGCGACCGCCTTGCCGCCGCCGTGGCGCGGCTTGGCCCGTCCTATGTGAAGCTCGGCCAGTTCCTCGCCACGCGGCCCGACGTCGTCGGCAACGACGTGGCGCTCGACCTGGCGCTGCTGCAGGACCGCATGCGCACCTTCCCGACGGCCGTTTCCGCCGCCGAGATCGAGGAATCGCTCGGCCGCCCCGTCTCGGCGCTCTACCGATCCTTCGGCGAGCCGGTCGCCGCCGCCTCCATCGCGCAGGTGCACCCGGCGGAGGTCGAGCAGGCCGACGGCTCCGTCCGCAAGGTCGCGGTCAAGGTCATCCGTCCCGGCGTGCGCAAGGCTTTCCTGCGCGATCTGGAAAGCTATTTCCTCGCCGCCCGCCTGCAGGAGCGCTATGTGGCCTCGGCCCGCCGCCTGCGGCCGGTCGAAGTGACGAAAACGCTGGCCCAGACCACCAAGATCGAGATGGACCTGCGGCTCGAGGCCGCGGCGCTGTCCGAGATCGGCGAGAACACCGCCGCCGATCCGGGCTTCCGCGTGCCTTCCGTCGACTGGGAGCGCACCGGGCGCGACGTGCTGACGATCGAATGGATCGACGGCGTCAAGATGAGCGATATCGAGGGCCTGCGCGCCGCCGGCCACGATCTCAAGGCCATCGCCGCCAACCTCGTACAGTCCTTCCTGCGTCACACGCTGCGCGACGGCTTCTTCCACGGCGACATGCATCCCGGCAACCTGTTCGTCGAGGCGGACGGCACCATCGTCGCCGTCGATCTCGGCATCGCCGGCCGGCTCGGCAAGAAGGAGCGCCGTTTCCTCGCCGAGATTCTCTACGGCTTCATCACCCGCGACTACCGTCGCGTGGCGGAAGTGCATTTCGAGGCCGGCTACGTGCCGCGCACGCACGACGTCGCCGCCTTCGCGCAGGCCATCCGCGCCATCGGCGAGCCGATCCACGGCCAGCCGGCCGAGACCATCTCCATGGCGCGCCTGCTGACCTTGCTGTTCGGGGTCACCGACCTGTTCGACATGCAGACCCGCACCGAGCTTGTGCTGCTCCAGAAGACGATGGTGGTGGTCGAGGGCGTCGCCCGCACGCTCGACCCCGCCTTCAACATGTGGAAGACCTCCGAGCCGGTGGTGGGCGCCTGGATACGCGACAATCTCGGCCCGCGCGGCATGCTGGACGACGCGCGCGACGGCATCGCCGCCTTCGTCTCGCTTGCCCGCCAGGCGCCGGACCTCGCCGCGCGCACCGAACGTCTGACGCGCGAGATCGACCTGATGGCCGAGCACGGCCTGCGCTTCGACGCCGAGACCGCCCGCGCCATCGGCAGGGCGGAGGCGCGCTACACCCGCTCCGGCCGCATCGCGCTGTGGGTGATCGCGGCGATGCTGGTCTGGATCGCGCTGCGGATGACTTGACTGCAATGCTAGCAATGAAGGCATTGCAGTCCTCGGGGCGATGACCTATCTCTGCGGAAGTCTGAGGACTTCGAGATGGGCACTCTAACCGTTAGAAAAATCGACGACGATGTGGTGCGCGATCTTCGCATCAGCGCGGCGCGTCGCGGCGTATCCATGGAGCAGGAAGCACGCGACCGCCTGCGCCAGCCGCTGTTTCCGGAAAATCCTGTTGGGTCCACAAATTTAGGTGGCCCGAAATGGCACCTTGAAGCGTCGCTTGAGGAGTTGTTGGCGATTGGCCGAAAGTTGCCTGATGTCGAATTCGACCAGAAGGAAGAATCCGACAGGCTGTATGACTATCTCGACGACCAGAAATGATCGTCATCGATACTTCGGTCGTTATCGCGGTGCTTAAGAACGAGCCCGATGCTGCCACGCTCATCCGGCGCATGGCTGCAGCTTCGGTGCGGCACATGAGCGCCGGATCGATCGTCGAATGCGGCATCGTCGTCGGCGCCAACTACGGTGATGCTGGCCTTGAGGCGATGCGGCAGCTTTGTGCGAGCCTGTCGCTCGACGTCATTCCTGTCGATGCCGATCAGGCTCGTACCGGATATGAAGCTTTCCGACGCTATGGACGCGGTTCCGGGCATCCTGCGAACCTGAACTTCGGCGACTGCTTTTCCTACGCCCTCGCCAGGACCCGCCACCTCCCGCTCCTGTTCAAGGGCGACGATTTCATCCATACCGATGTCGTACCCGCATTGAAGGTGGCGTGACCCTTTCCATGACACTGTCCGGCAAACGCATCCTGCTCGTCATCTCCGGCGGCATCGCGGCCTACAAGGCGCTCGACCTGATCCGCCGCCTGCGCGAGCGCGGCGCGTCCGTGCGCTGCGTGATGACGAAGGCGGCGCAGCACTTCGTCACGCCGCTGTCGGTCGGTGCGTTGTCGGCCGACCATGTCTTCACCGACCTGTTCGACCGGCAGGACGAGCACGATGTCGGCCATATCCGCCTGTCGCGCGAGGCCGACCTGATCGTCGTCGCGCCGGCCACCGCCGACCTGATGGGCAAGGCCGCCAACGGGCTGGCCGGCGACCTCGCCACCACGGTGCTGCTGGCCTCGGACAAGCCGGTGCTGATGGCCCCGGCCATGAATCCCCGCATGTGGGCGCATCCGGCAACGCGCCGCAACCGCTCGGCGCTGGAGAAGGACGGGGTGAAATTCGTCGGCCCCGCGCGGGGCGAGATGGCCGAGAGCGGCGAGGCGGGCGAGGGCCGCATGGCCGAGCCGCTGGAGATCGTGGCGGCGGTCGAGACGCTCCTCCAGCCGGCCGAAAAGCCGCTGGCCGGGAAAAGGATCATCGTGACGTCAGGCCCGACGCATGAGCCCATCGACCCGGTGCGCTACATCGCCAACCGCTCCTCCGGCAAGCAGGGCCACGCCATCGCCGCCGCGCTGGCGAAGCTCGGCGCGGACGTGCGGCTTGTGTCCGGCCCGGTCACCATTCCGGACCCGGCCGGCGTTGCCGTCATCCCCGTCGAGCGCGCCGAGGAGATGCGCGACGCCGTGCTCGCGCTCTTGCCCGCCGACGCCGCCGTGTTCGTCGCCGCCGTGGCCGACTGGCGCGTGGCCGCCAGCGCCGGCCAGAAGATCAAGAAATCGCCGGGCGGCCAGCCCCCGACGCTTCTGATGGCCGAGAACCCCGATATCCTCGCAACGGTCGGGCATCATGCAGGGCGCCCGCGCCTCGTCGTCGGTTTCGCCGCCGAAACCAACGATGTCCTTGCCAACGCGCAGGCCAAGCTGGATAGAAAAGGCGCCGACATGATCGTCGCCAACGACGTGTCGGCGGCAGGCGGCGCGATGGGCGGCGACCGCAACCGGGTCCACATCGTGTCGAGGGGCGGCGTCGAATCCTGGCCCGACATGACCAAGGACGAGGTCGCCGCGCGTCTCGCCGCGCTGATCGCGAAACGCCTCGCCGGGTGATGGCGGCTGGCCCGGCCTGACGCGACGGCAGGGCCCTGCCAGCGCGTTGCGAAAATCCCTTCGCAGATGCACAAAATTGTGTCAAACGACGCGCAGGGCGCGCGCGGCGCGGCAGCAGGCAGAAAGGGAGAGAAACGATGAGCGTTTCCAGACCCGTCAAGGCGGTCACCCCCAGCGCGATCAAGGCGAGGAAGGGCGGCACGCCGATCGTTTGCCTCACCGCCTACACCACGCCCATGGCGCGCCTGGTCGATGCCCATTGCGATCTCGTCCTGGTCGGCGACAGCGTCGGCATGGCGCTGCACGGACTTCCCTCGACGCTCGGCGTGACGATGGACATGATGGTCATGCACGCCAAGGCGGTCCGCCTCGGCACGCAAAAGGCGCTTCTGGTGGTCGACATGCCCTTCGGCTCCTACGAGGAAAGCCCGGCCCAGGCGTTCCGCAACGCCGCCCGCATCATGGCCGAGACCGGCGCCGGCGCCGTCAAGCTGGAGGGCGGCGAGCATATGGCCGAGACGATCGCCTTCCTGGTGGCGCGGGGCATTCCGGTCATGGCGCATATCGGGCTGACGCCGCAATCGGTGAACGTCTTCGGCGGCTATCAGGTGCAGGGCAGGGGGGCGGATGCCGCCCGTATCATGCGCGACGCCCAGGCGGTGACCGGCGCAGGCGCCTTTTCCGTGGTGATCGAGAAGGTTTCCGAGCCGCTCGCCCGCGCCATCACGGACAGGATCGATATCCCGACCATCGGCATCGGCGCGTCGCCGGCCTGCGACGGCCAGGTGCTGGTCATCGACGACGTTCTGGGCATCTTCACCGATTTCCGGCCGAAATTCGTCAAGCGCTACGCCGAATTGGGCGAGGCGGCCGACCGCGCCATCGCGGCCTATGCCGAGGAGGTGCGCGCCCGCAGCTTCCCCTCCATGGAGCACACCTTCCCCGAGACGGTCGCCGCGCCCGCCGGAAAGAACACATGAGCATACGGATCGTCCGCAAGCGCGACGCGCTGCGCGCCGTCGTCGCCGGCTGGCGCGCCGAGGGCCATGCGGTCGGCGTCGTGCCGACCATGGGCGCGCTGCATGAGGGCCATCTGAGCCTGGTGCGCGCAGCACTCGCCCGCGCGCCGAAGGTCATCGTCACCCTGTTCGTCAACCCGAAGCAGTTCAACAACCCGGCCGATCTCGCCGCCTATCCCCGCACCGAGACGGCGGATGCGGCGAAGCTCGATCCGCTCGGCGCGCAGATCCTCTACGTGCCCGATCCGGGAGAGATCTATCCCGAAGGTTTTTGCACCACCGTCAGCGTCGAGGGCATCACCGGCGTCCTCGAAGGCCCCTTCCGGCCCGGCCATTTCGACGGCGTGGCCACCGTGGTCGCGAAGCTCTTCCTGCAGACCGGAGCCGACTTCGCCTTTTTCGGCGAAAAGGATTTCCAGCAGCTTCATGTCGTCACCCGCATGGCCAAGGACCTCGACATACCGGTCGAGATCGTGCCCTGCGCCACGGTGCGCGAAGCCGATGGTCTTGCCCTCTCCTCGCGCAACGTGCGCCTGACGCCGGAGCAGCGCGGCAAGGCCCCGGCACTGGCGGAAGCGCTGTTCGCCGCCGCCGGCAGGCTGGCCGGCGGAGCGTCGGCCGCGCCGGTGCTGGCCGAAGCGCGCGACAGGATTTTGGCGGCCGGTTTCCGCGACGTCGAATATCTCGAGCTGCGCGCCGCCGACGACCTCGCCGCGCTGGACCGCGCCTCGCGGCCGGCGCGCCTGCTCGTCGCGGCCTGGATGGGCGATGTTCGCCTGATCGACAACGTCGCCGTCGCGCAGGCGCGTTAAAATCCCGAAGGTCGGATAGCCCGGAAGGAAGCTGGAAACGGAACCGTCTCCAGCCCGCCGAGAATCGAAATCCGCCTAGACGTCCAGGTTCGCCACCGACAGCGCATTGTCCTGGATGAACTCGCGGCGCGGCTCCACCTCGTCGCCCATCAGGCGCGAGAACAGCGAGTCCGCGTCGGTGGCGTCGTTCACCTGCACCTTGAGCAGCGAGCGCACGTTCGGATCCAGCGTCGTCTCCCAGAGTTGCTCCGCGTTCATCTCGCCGAGGCCCTTGTAGCGCTGCATGGTCAGCCCCTTGCGGCCGGCGGCGAACACGGCGTTCAGCAGCGCCAGCGGCCCGGACAGCGTCTCCGACACCTCCTTGCGCTTCAGAACCGGCGGCTCGGCGTAAATCTCGCTGAGCCGCGCGCTGTAGCGGTCCAGCGCGCGCGCATCGGCGGAATTGACCAGCCCGAGGTCGAGCATCGCCACTTCCCTGACGCCGCGCACCGTGCGCTCGAACACATAGCCGCCGGGTCCCTCGTTGGAGGTCGCGGTGCGCCCGCTCCAGCCGCGCTCCGTCTCCTCGGCGATGGCGTCGAGCCGCCGCGCCACCGCCTCCGCCAGGGCGTTCGCCCGGCCGATGTCGGCGGCCGCCTCCGCGTTCAGCGCGCCGGCGATCGTCGCCTGTTCCACCACGCCCCGATTGTAGCGCGTGTGCAGCCCGTTGATCAGCGAGCGCACCGCCAGCGCGTCCTCCACCACGCCGCGCAGGTCGCGGCCGGTCCGCACCTCGCCCGTGGACAGCGCCAGCGAGGCGTCGTCCAGCCCGGAATCGATCAAAAAGTCCTCGAAGGCGGATTCGTCCTTGATGTATTGCGAGCTCTTGCCGCGCGTCACCTTGTAGAGCGGCGGCTGCGCGATATAGAGGTGGCCGCGCTCGATCAGCTCCGGCATCTGCCGGAAGAAGAAGGTGAGCAGCAGCGTGCGGATATGCGCGCCGTCCACGTCGGCGTCCGTCATGATGATGATCTTGTGGTAGCGCAGCTTGTCGGCGTTGAACTCGTCCTTGCCGATCGAGGTGCCGAGCGCCGTGATCAGCGTGCCGATCATCTCCGAGCCCAGCATGCGGTCGAAACGCGCCCGCTCGACGTTGAGGATCTTGCCGCGCAGCGGCAGGATGGCCTGGTTCTGGCGTGAGCGCCCGCCCTTGGCCGAGCCGCCCGCCGAATCGCCCTCGACGATGAAGATTTCGGATTTCGCCGGGTCGCGCTCCTGGCAGTCGGCCAGCTTGCCGGGCAGCGAGGTGATGTCCAGCACGCCCTTGCGTCGCGTCAGCTCGCGGGCTTTGCGCGCCGCCTCGCGCGCCGCCGCCGCCTCGACGACCTTGCCCACCAGGATCTTTGCCTCGCCGGGATGCTCCTCCAGCCAGGTGCCCAGCGCCTCGTTGACGAGGCTTTCCACCACCGGCCGCACCTCGGACGACACCAGCTTGTCCTTGGTCTGGGACGAGAATTTCGGGTCCGGCACCTTGACCGAGAGCACGGCCGTCAGCCCCTCGCGGCAGTCGTCGCCGGTCAGCGACACCTTCTCCTTCTTGGTGATGCCGGACGTCTCGGCATAGCCCGTCACCTGCCGGGTCAGCGCGCCGCGAAAGCCGGCCAGATGCGTGCCGCCGTCGCGCTGCGGGATGTTGTTGGTGAAGGCCAGCACGTTCTCGTGGTAGGAATCGTTCCACCACATCGCCACCTCGACCGTGATGCCGTCGCGCTCCGCCGAGATCGAGATCGGCGCGGAAATCAGCGGCTTCTTGGCGCGGTCGAGATATTTGACGAACTCCTCCAGCCCGCCCTCGTAATGCAACTCCTGCGTCTTCAGATCGGCGTGCCGCCGGTCGGTCAGCACGATCCGCACGCCGGAGTTCAGGAAGGCGAGCTCGCGCAGCCTGTGTTCCAGCGTGCCGTAGTCGAACTGCGTCATGGTGAAGGTCTGCGACGACGGCATGAAGGTGACTTCGGTGCCGGAGCGCCCCTCATAGGTGCCGGGCGCCTTCACCTGTTCGTAGGTCCCGGTCACGGCCAGCGGCGCGTCCGCGTCGCCGTGGGTGAAGCTCATCTCGTGGATCCTGCCGTCGCGGCGGATCTTCAGCCGCAGGAACACCGACAGCGCGTTGACCACCGACACGCCCACGCCGTGCAGCCCGCCCGAGACCTTGTAAGAGTTCTGGTCGAACTTTCCGCCGGCGTGAAGCTGCGTCATGATGACCTCGGCGGCCGACACGCCCTCCGACGGGTGCAGGGCGGTCGGGATGCCGCGCCCGTTGTCGATCACCGTGCAGGAACCGTCCGGGTTGAGGACCACCGAGACGAGGTCGGCATGGCCTGCCAGCGCCTCGTCGATGGCGTTGTCCACCACCTCGTAGACCATGTGGTGCAGGCCCGAGCCGTCGTCCGTGTCGCCGATATACATGCCGGGGCGCTTGCGCACAGCATCCAGGCCCTTGAGAACCTTGATGGATTCGGCCCCGTACTCGGCGTTCGCGCCGCTGGCGTTCTCGGTCTGGTCGGTCATGAAAATCCGTGCGTTCGACAGCTCTGCGAAAGCGCGGCGGGCGGATGTCCGAATCGCCGCGTTTCGATCAGCCGAATATAGGCCCTGGAGCCTGATTTTCCAAGTTTTGCAGGCCTTTGACCACTGTTTTGCGGGTCTTGCCGCGCCCTCAGGCGGCAGCGCCGCGCATGGGCTTCAGCGCGCTGCTCCAGCGGTGCAGCTCGTCCAGCATCAGCTTGGCGGCGGCGCGCACCGGCTCGTCCGCCTTGAAGCCTCCGTCCTCGCCGATCGTGTTGGGGAAGAACGGCACCGCGACCGCTTCGGGAATGGGCATCACCTTGACGGTGGTCAGCAGCGGCTTGGTCGCCTGCACGGCGCGCAGGCCCCCCGACTGGCCGCCATAGCTGAGGAAGGAGGCCGGCTTGTACTGCCATTCGCGCGCCAGATAGTCGACGGCGTTCACCAGGGCCGGCGCGGCGAAGTAGTTGTATTCCGGTGTGACGAAGACGAAGGCGTCCGCCTCGTCCACGGCCTTCGCCCACGCCTTGGTGTGCGCCTTCTCGTATTTGCCGAGCCGGGGGTGATGCGGCTCGTCCAGCAGCGGCAGGTCGAATTCGGCAAGGTCTGCCAGAACCGGCTCGAACTTGCCATGGTCGCGCGCCATGTCCAGGAGCCAGTTCGCGAAGACCGGGCCCTTGCGGCCCGGACGGGTGCTGCCGATGACGATGCTCAGGCGATGCTTCACGGTGGAAATCCTTTTGGTATCCATTGGTGACCATCACCTATTGCAAGCCGCGCCCGCCTGCAAGCCCGGCCGGATGACGGTGCGCGAACGGCCGGCGCATGGACGCGCGCCGAAGCCATCCCTACATTGAGAGCCGATGCCCATGGACACCGTTTCCGTTTCAGCGGGGCCTGCCCCCTTCGTCCCGCCCGCGCCGAGGCCGCGCACGACGCCGCCCTCGGCGATCGAGATGATGCGCATCGTCTACCGCAACCCGCTCGAACTGTGGGGCGAGCCCTCCTACAACGAGCCGTGGATTTCGGTGAACGGCATCGGCGGCCCGCTGGTGATCGCCAACGATCCCGCGCTGATCCGCCACGTTCTGGTCGACAACGCGAAGAACTACCGCATGGCGACCGTGCGGCAGATGATCCTGCGCCCCATCCTGCGCGACGGCCTGCTCACCGCCGAGGGCGCGGTCTGGAAGCGCTCGCGCAGGGCCATGGCCCCGGTCTTCACGCCGCGCCACATCTTCGGCTTCGCGGATCCCATGCTGTCGCGGACCCGGGCGTTCGCCGAGCGCTACCAGGACGGACAGATCACCGACGTCGCGCAGGACATGACCCTGCTCACCTACGACATCCTCGCCGAAACCCTGTTCTCGGGCGAGATCGCCGGCGAGCCGGGCAGCTTCGCCCACCAGATCGACCGTCTGTTCGAGACCATGGGCCGCGTCGACCCGCTCGACCTCCTGCGCGCGCCGGAATGGCTGCCGCGCCTGACCCGCATCCGCGGCCGCAAGGCCATGGCCTATTTCCGCAAGATCGTGTCCGACACGATGGAGATGCGCCGCGCCCGCATGGCGAAAGACCCCGACGCGGCGCCCGAGGATTTTCTCACCCTGCTTTTGCGCGCCGAAGGGCCGGACGGGCTCAGGCGCGAGGAGATCGCCGACAACATCATCACCTTCATCGGCGCCGGCCACGAGACGACCGCCCGCGCGCTCGGCTGGACGCTTTATTGCCTCGCCGAAGCGCCGTGGGAGCGCGAACCGGTCGAGAAGGAAATCGACGCGGTGCTGGCGCGCGAGGCCGATCCGACGAAATGGCTCGACGCGATGCCGCTGACCCGCGCGGCCTTCGAGGAGGCGCTGCGCCTCTACCCGCCCGCGCCGTCGATCAACCGCGAGCCGATCGAGCCCGAAACCTTCAACGGCCTGTACATCCCGCCGAAAGCCGCCGTGCTGGTCATGCCATGGACGGTGCATCGTCACCGCAAGCTCTGGGACCGGCCAGACGCCTTCATGCCGTCGCGCTTCCATCCCGGGAACCGGAGCAGGATCGACCGCTTCCAGTACCTGCCCTTCGGCGCGGGGCCGCGCGTGTGCATCGGCGCCAGCTTCGCTATGCAGGAGGCGATCATCGCGCTCGCCGTGCTGATGTCGCACTGGCGCTTCGAGACGACGGCTGAGACGAAGCCATGGCCCGTCCAGAAACTCACCACCCAGCCGCAAGGCGGCCTGCCGATGAAGGTGATGCGTCGGCAGTAGCGGTCCGTCATTCCGGGTTCCGCTGCGCGGCCCCGGAATGACGCCGGTCGCCGCCTTATTCGGGCAAAAAAGGCTCGACCTTGCCTTTCAGCTTGATCGTCATCGGCTGCCCGAAGCGGTCCTTGGAAGCGCCCGCCTGCACGCGGATCCAGCCCTCGCTGACGCAATATTCGCTCACGTCCGTGCGCTCCTTGCCGTTGAACTGGATGCGAACGCCACGCTCCAGCAACTCGCCGTCGAAGAACGGGCTGCGCGGGTCGATGCTCAGGCGGTCTGGAAGCATTCTTGTCTCCTTGCGGCATATGCCGGCGGCGCGCTGCCGATAGCCGCCCGCGCGGCGGGATTCAAGCCCGAAGGCGGCTCAATTGCGGCCCTGGAACACGTTCGGCACATGCACCGGCCACCGCCTCGGCAGCACGGCGACCATGTCGAAGCGCACCGAGAGCCGCGAAAAATCCGGCTGCCGCGCCAGCCACACATCCGCCGCCGCCTCGATGCGCGTCTCGGACTGGCGGCCGATGGCCTCCATGGCCTCGCGGAGCGTCGCGCGAACCTTCACCTCCACGATCAGCACGAGATCGCCGCGCCGGGCGATCAGGTCGATCTCGCCGAGCCGCGTGCGATAGCGCCGCTCGACGATCCGAAAACCCTTCAGCATCAACGCCGCCGCCGCCAGCCATTCGCCGCGATGGCCGCGTCGGTAGGCCTTCAGCCGGGCCGGGGCGTCAGCCATGCTTGTCCTGGCGGAGTTCAAGCAGCCGGCGGTACAGCGCCTGCTTGGGCTGTCCCGTCATCTTCGCCGCCTGCGCGGCCGCCTGCGAGGCGCCCATCTCTTCCGCCAGCGACAGCAGCATGCGGTCGAGGTCGAGCGGCTCGCCGGCCTGCTGAGAAGGCGGCGCGACGCAGATGACGATCTCGCCCTTGGGCGTATCGGCCTGCGCGTAGTGGCTCGCCAGCTCGGCCAGCGTGCCGCGCCGCATCTCCTCGAAGGTCTTGGTCAGCTCGCGCCCCACCGCCGCGGCGCGTTCGCCCAGAACCGCCTCCATGTCGGCCAGCGCGCCGTCCAGCCGGCGCGGCGATTCGAAGAAGACGAGCGTTCCCGGCACGCCCTTCAGCGCTTCCAGCCGGCTTTTGCGCTGGCCGCTCTTC
Source organism: Mesorhizobium sp. (assembly GCA_027492275.1). Lineage (GTDB taxonomy): Bacteria > Pseudomonadota > Alphaproteobacteria > Rhizobiales > Rhizobiaceae > JAPUFC01. The sequence goes on from JAPUFC010000077.1 coordinate 35,422, forward strand.
ACCGGCAGGAAACCGGCGAAGAAGAAGGCGTCGGTCGGCAGGCCCGATGCCGTCAGCGCCGCCAGAACCGCGCTCGCCCCGGGAATCGGCACGACACGGATGCCCGCCTCCAGCGCTTTGTCCACGAGCCGGAAACCGGGATCGGAGACCAGCGGCGTGCCGGCGTCCGACACCAGCGCGACGCTCTTTCTCGCCTCCAGCGCCGCGATCAGTTTTGGCCCCGCCTCCTCCGCGTTGTGCTCGTGATAGGCGAGGGGCTTCTGGCGGATGCCGTAGCGGGCGAGCAGCACGCGCGTCACACGGGTGTCCTCGCAGGCCAGGATGTCGCAGGCGGCCAGCGTCTCCAGCGCGCGCAGCGTGATGTCGCCGAGGTTGCCGATCGGCGTCGCCACCAGATAGAGCGCCGGCTCCAGCGGCCGCGCGGTGATTTCCGTCTGGGCGACGAGGAAGGTTCTTGTCACGCGCTCAAAGCTCCTGTCCCCGCCTTCCTGCCACGCGCCGGCCTGCCTTGCAAAGCCGCGTCATGAAGCCGCCATCTTCGCCGGAACAAATCCCTTCCCGGCGGGTTACGTGGCCATCCAAGGGAGGAGTCGATGGACACTCTGATCATTCAGGACACGTTCGAGCCTTACTGTGCCGGCAAGGACGAGGAGTCCGACCGGGCGGCGCCGAAGCCGGGCAAGCGCTGGCTGGCGTTGCGCGGCAAGGAAAGCCGCATCGAAAAGGACCGTTCCACGGACAGCCGGACCGGTGCCTGACAGGTTCGACGCCGCAGCGGCGCGGCTGGGCCTCGACATCCATGCGCTCGGCGACGGTCTGCCCGCCGACGGCCCGAAACGCCGTCAGCGGGCGAGGTCGGCGACGACCGCGTCCAGCACGATCATGCCGGCCGGCGTGACCCGCAGCCGCGAATTGCCCACCGGCTCGATGAGCCTTTCGCGCTGGAGGTCCGACACCCTTTCCGAAGGCAGCGAACGCCCGGACAGGGCCTCGTAGCGGGCGAGGTCTATCCCCTCGACCAGCCTGAGCCCCATCAGCAGGAATTCGTCCGCCTCTTCGGTGCGGGTCAGCGTCTCGCCGTCGACCGTGCCCTGGCCGCGCGCCTCCACAAGGTCCAGCCAGCGCTCGGGCGCCTTCTCCGCGATGGTCACGATGCGCCGGTCATCCTCCACGAAGCGCCCATGCGCGCCCGGCCCGACGCCGACATATTCCCCGTAGCGCCAGTAGGTCAGGTTGTGGCGGCTCTCCGCGCCGGGCCGCGCGTGGTTCGATATCTCGTAGGCCGGCAGGCCCCGGCTGGCCGTCACCGCCTGCGTCAGCGCGTAGAGGTCGGCGGCGTGGTCGTCGTCGGGAATGGTCAGCTTGCCGCGCGCGGCGAGCGCATGGAAGGGCGTGCCCTCCTCGAGCGTGAGCTGGTAGAGCGACAGATGGTCGGCGGCGTGCCAGATCGCCTCCTCCAGTTCCGCGCGCCAGCCTTCGAGCGTCTGGCCCGGCCGGGCGTAGATCAGGTCGAAGGACAGGCGCGGAAACGTCTTTCGCGCCAGTTCGATGGCCTTCAGCGCCTCTTCGACATTGTGCAGCCGGCCGAGGAATTTGAGGTCCCGGTCGTTCAGGGCCTGCACGCCGAGCGAGACGCGGTTGACCCCGGCCGCGCGGTAGCCGCGAAAGCGCTCCGCCTCCACCGAGGACGGGTTCGCCTCCAGCGTCACCTCGATCCCGTCCGGCACGGTCCAGTTCCGCGCCACGGCGTCGAGCACGGCCCCGACCGTCGCCGGCTCCATCAGCGACGGCGTGCCGCCGCCGAGAAAGATGGAGGTGACGGTGCGCGGGCCGGTGCGCCGCCGCATGGTCGCCAGCTCCGCGGCGAAGGCTTCCGAAAAGCGCTTCTGGTCCACCGGCTGGTGGCGGACATGGCTGTTGAAATCGCAATAGGGGCACTTCGCCGCGCAGAACGGCCAGTGGATATAGACCCCGAAGCCGGGCGAACGGTCGGGGATCACGCCGACCCCAGCCTGGCCCGCGCGAATTTCTGGAAGGCGCGCGCCCGGTGCGACAGCGCTTCGTCCATGCCGGGCTTCCAGCCGTGCTTCTCCTCCGCGCTCATCTCGCCGAAGGTGAGATCGTGCCCGCGCGGCAGGAACACCGGGTCGTACCCAAAACCCTTCTCGCCGCGCGGCGGCCATACCAGCGTGCCCTCGACCTCGCCGCGGAAGAACTCCGCCTCGCCGTCAGGCCAGGCCAGGCAGATCACGGCGACGAAGCGCCCGGTGCGCTGCGCGGCTTCCGTCGCGCCGCGCTCCTGCAACGCGACTTCGGCGCGCTGCATGGCCATGGCGAAGTCGCGCCCGCCTTCCGGCAACTGCGCCCAGTCGGCGGTATAGACGCCGGGCGCGCCGTCCAGCGCATCGACGCACAGGCCCGAATCGTCCGACATCGCCGGCAGTCCGGTCGCCGTGGCGGCGGCCAGCGCCTTGATCAGCGCGTTCTCCTCGAAGGTCGTGCCGGTCTCCTCCGGCTCGGGCAGGCCGAATTCCCTGGCGGACTTCGCCGCGATCCCGAACGGCGCCATCAGCCCGGCGAATTCGCGCAGCTTGCCCTCATTGTGGGTGGCGACGACGATGGTCTGTCCGTGCAGCGATCGCATCTAGAAACCCCATATGCGCGGTTCGGCGAACTCGATCGAGTTGCCGGACGGATCGCGGACATAGATCGAGCGGCCGCCCTTCGGCCATTCGAAATCGGCCTCGATGGCGATGCCGTGGCTTTCGAAGCGGGCTTTCCAGCCGTCGATCTCCCCGGCGCTGGCCGAAAAGCAGAGATGCCCTTCGCCGACCGCGCCATGCGGCGGCACCGGCAGCTTCGCGCCCGGCTGCGGCTTCTGCCGCGTCGCCTCGGCGTCGAAGAGGAGCAGGATTCCCGTCCCGCACCGGAAGAAGACGTGCCGGCCTTCCACCGCCCCGATCCGCTCCAGCCCGATCACCGTGCCGTAGAATCGCTCCGCGGCATCCAGATCGGTCACGTAGAGCGCCGATTCGAGGATGGCGGATGATTTCACGACGGAGCCCCCTCCGACGCTTCGCGCCACCTCCCCCGCTTCGCAGGGGAGGAGATGCCGGCCGCGACCTCGATCCTCCCCCGTTCACGGGGGAGGGGGACCGCTGAAGGCGGTGGAGGGGGCGTCATCGGCGCGGCCCTCACGCCACCGCCATCTGCTGCAGGCTGACCAGCCGCGTGATGCCCTTGCGGGCCAGGCCCATCAGCGCGCCGAACTGCTCCTCGGAGAACGGCTCGCCCTCGGCCGTGCCCTGGATCTCGACGATGCCGCCCTTGCCGGTCATGACGAAATTGGCGTCCGTGCCGGCGGACGAATCCTCCAGATAGTCGAGGTCCAGCACCGCCTGCCCGCCATGCAGGCCGCAGGAGATCGCCGCGACATGATCCTTCAGCACGCGCGGTACCGACACCATCTGCCGCGCCTCCATCCAGCGCAGGCAGTCGTGCAGCGCCACCCAGCCGCCGGTGATGGCCGCTGTGCGCGTGCCGCCGTCGGCCTGGATCACGTCGCAATCCACGGTGATCTGCTGCTCGCCCAGCGCCTGTAAATCCACCACGGCGCGCAGCGAGCGTCCGATCAGGCGCTGGATCTCCAGCGTGCGCCCGCCCTGCCTGCCGCTGGACGCCTCGCGGCGCATGCGGTCGCCCGTGGCGCGCGGCAGCATGCCGTATTCGGCCGTCACCCAGCCCTTGCCGGAATTGCGCAGCCAGCCCGGCACCTTCTCCTCCAGGCTCGCGGTGCACAGCACATGCGTGTCGCCGAACCTGACCAGGCAGGAGCCCTCCGCGTGCTTGGAGACGTTCCGCTCGAAGGAGACGGCGCGCATTTCGTCGGGTTGGCGCTTGGAAGGACGCAATCTGGCCTCGTCGGAAAGGGGTTATGGCTGTCGTTGGCGGCTTTTAGCCCCGCTGCCTTGCCGGCGCAAAGGAAAACACCGCGCACCGGGATGTTGTGCCCCGCTGATTGGGAACTATATCATTCGGCCCAGGAGGTGCGTCGAGCAATGAACAAGCCTGTCGCCGAATCCAACCTTCAGGTGCTGGACGCGCGCTCGCGCGAGATATTCCGGCGCATCGTGGAGACTTATCTGAAGGACGGCGAGCCGGTCGGTTCGCGCAGCCTGTCGCGCCTGCTGCCGTCCTCGCTGTCGCCGGCCACCATCCGCAACGTCATGAGCGACCTCGAGCATCTCGGCCTCGTCTACGCGCCGCACGTCTCCGCCGGGCGGCTTCCCACCCAGGCGGGCCTGCGCTTCTTCGTCGACGCCTTCATGGAGCTGGGCGATCTCTCGGAAGAGGAGCGCCGCATCATCGAGGCGCAGGTGAAGGCGTCGGGCAGCGGCGCCACGCTGGAGCACATGCTGACGGAGGCCAGCCAGATGCTGTCCGGCCTGTCGCGCGGCGCCGGGCTGGTGCTGGCGGCCAAGAACGAGGCGGCGCTGAAGCACATCGAGTTCATCCAGCTCGAGCCGACGCGCGCGCTGGCCGTGCTCGTCTCCCAGAGCGGCGACGTCGAGAACCGGCTGATCGACATACCCGCCGGCACCACCGTGTCGCAGCTTCAGGAGGCGTCCAACTTCCTCAACGCCCACATCCGCGGCCGCACGCTGGCGGAAGCCAAGATCGAGATCGCGCGGCGCAAGGACGAGACCAAGGCCGCGCTCGACGGCCTGTCGCAGTCGCTGGTGGAAAAGGGCCTCGCCGTGTGGGCCGGGGCCGAAAGCGGCCTGCCGGCCCGCCTCATCGTGCGCGGCCGCGCCAACCTGCTCGAGAACGTGACGGCGCAGACCGATCTGGAGCTCATCCGCCATCTGTTCGAGGATCTGGAGACGCAGGAGGGCCTGCTCCAGCTTCTCGACCTCGCCGAGGCCGGCTCCGGCGTGCGCATCTTCATCGGCTCGGAGAACAAGCTGTTCTCGCTGTCCGGCTCTTCGCTGGTGGTGGCGCCGTATCGCGACAAGGATTCGCGCGTCGTCGGCGCGCTCGGCGTCATCGGCCCGACGCGGCTCAACTACGCCCGCATCGTGCCGATGGTCGACTACACGGCGCAGATCGTTTCGCGCCTGTTGCGTTAGAATAATTTTGCGCGAAGCGCCCATTTTCGGCACGAATGCGACTGGGATTTTGCGGCCATCGGGCCTATGTGCTATTCCAGACATCGAAGGATGAAGGGAATTTCGATGAACCAGCCCGTCAGCAAGACGCCCGGTCGCGGCCGCATCTACGATTCCATCACCGAGACGATCGGCGACACGCCGCTGGTGCGCCTCGACAAGTTCGCCAAGGAGAAGGGCATCGTCGCCAGGCTCGTTGCCAAGCTCGAGTTCTTCAATCCCATCGCCTCGGTCAAGGACCGCATCGGCGTCGCCATGATCGAGACGTTGGAGGCCGAGGGCCGCATCACGCCCGGCCGCACGACGCTGGTCGAGCCGACCTCCGGCAACACCGGCATCGCGCTGGCCTTCGCCGCCGCCGCCAAGGGCTACAAGCTGATCCTGACCATGCCCGAGACCATGTCGCTGGAGCGCCGCAAGATGCTGGCGTTGCTCGGCGCGGAGCTGGTGCTGACCGAGGGCGCCAAGGGCATGAAGGGCGCCATCGCCAAGGCCGACGAGCTGGCCGCGACGCTGCCCGACGCCGTCATCCCGCAGCAGTTCGAGAACCCGGCCAACCCCGAGATCCACCGCACGACGACGGCGGAAGAAATCTGGAACGACACGGCTGGAGAGGCCGACATCCTGATTTCCGGCATCGGCACCGGCGGCACCATCACCGGCGTCGGCCAGGTGATCAAGGCGCGCAAGCCCTCCTTCCGCGTCGTGGCCGTCGAGCCCGAGGCCTCGCCGGTGCTGTCGGGCGGCCAGCCCGGCCCGCACAAGATCCAGGGCATCGGCGCCGGCTTCGCGCCGAAGGTCCTCGACACCTCGGTCTATGACGAGATCGTCACCGTCTCCAACGACGACGCCATCGCCAACGCCCGTCTCGTCGCCCGCCTGGAGGGCGTGCCGGTCGGCATCTCGTCCGGCGCGGCGCTGCAGGCTGCGGTGGTGGTCGGGTCGCGGCCGGAAAACGCCGGCAAGCTCATCGTCGTCATCATCCCGTCCTTCGCCGAGCGCTACCTGTCGACCGTCCTGTTCGACGGCATCGCCTGATCGGCTGGCCGCGCCCCGGGCCCCTCCGCCGGGGGGTCTCCGCCATTGGTATGAGGCGGCGCAATTAACGGTTGGCATTTTCGCCTCGTTTTCTAAACTCCCGATGGATCGCGGGCTGAAGGCCTCGCGGCGAGCGTGATCAGGGAGGATTTCGGATGCCGGTTCTGGCGAATGGATTTCGCGCCGTCCTCGTGGCGGTGTCACTCGGCGTCGTGTCGGCGGTGCCGGCGCAGGCGCAGCAGTTCATCAACGTCCTGACCGGCGGCACGTCCGGCGTTTACTATCCGCTCGGCGTGGCGCTGTCGGAGATTTACGCCAAGGGCATTTCCGGCGCGCGCACGCAGGTGCAGGCGACCAAGGCCTCCGTCGACAATTTGAACCTGTTGCAGCAGGGCAGGGGCGAGATCGCCTTCTCGCTCGGCGATTCTGTGCAGATGGGCTGGGAAGGCAACGCCGAGGCCGGTTTCCGCGGCAAGCTGGACAAGCTGCGCGGCGTCGCCGCCATCTACCCGAACTACATCCAGATCGTCGCCAGCGCCGAATCCGGCATCAAGACGCTGGCCGATTTGAAGGGCAAGAGCCTGTCGGTCGGCGCGCCGGCCTCCGGTACGGAGCTCAACGCGCGTGCCATCCTCGCCGCCGCCGGCATGAAATACGCCGATCTCGGCAAGGTGGAATACCTGCCCTTCGCCGAATCGGTCGAGCTCATCAAGAACCGCCAGCTCGACGCCACGCTGCAATCGGCGGGCCTGGGCGTCGCGTCGATCAAAGACCTCGCCACCTCGCTGTCCATCAATGTCGTCGCCGTGCCGACCGACACGGTCGGCAAGATCGGCGCGCCCTATGTGACGGCCGTCATCCCGACCGGCACCTATACCGGCCAGTCCGCGGACGTGGAGACGGCGGCCGTCGGTAATTTCCTCGTCACGCATGACGGGGTGCCGGAGGAAACGGTCTACCAGATGACCAAGCTGATGTTCGAGCATCTCGACCAGCTCTCCGCCGCCCACGCCGCGGCCAAGGCGATCAAGCTGGAGACGGCCGTCGAAGGCATGCCCATCCCGCTGCATCCCGGCGCCGAGCGCTATTACAAGGAAAAGGGCGTGCTGAAGTAGGCGGACGTTGGTGCGCCTGACGTCTCCTCCGTCCCTTCGGGCCATCTCCCCCGTGAACGGGGGAGGATCAAACGTTGCGGCCGGCATCTCCTCCCCTGCGCAGCGGGGGAGGTGGACCGAAGGGACGGAGGGGGCCTCCCGCCGCCGCCCACACGCCAGGCGAGCGAGATCGCGATGACCGTCGAAGCCGCGAAGACGCAGGACGCGCTGCCACCGTCGGAGGACATCGTAGATGGCCTGCCGCCCGGCTTCGGCCTCGGCCTCGCGGGTCGTGTCGCCTTCCTCATCGCCGTCGCCTTCTCGCTGTTCCAGCTCTGGGCGGCGGCCTATGGCGCGCTGCCCAGCCAGGTGGTGCGGGCCATGCATGTCGGCTTCCTGCTGCTGCTCGGCTTCGGCCTGATCGCCAATCTGGTCATGCGCACGGCGGCGGGCAAGACCTTCTACTGGTCGCTCGGCGTGCTGGGCTTCCTCACCGGCGTCTACCAGTGGGTGGAATACGCGCCGCTGATCATGCGCTCGGGCTTCCTCAACCCGATGGACATGGCGGTCGGCACGCTGCTCGTCGTGCTGGTGTTCGAGGCGACGCGGCGGCTGATGGGCATTCCGCTCGCCATCATCTCGGCGCTCTTCCTGCTCTATTGCTTCGTCGGCCATCTCCTGCCGCCGCCCTTCATCCATCGCGGCTACGCCTTCGAGCAGATCGTCGACAATTTCGCCTTCGGCACGGAAGGCATCTACGGCACGCCGATCTACGTTTCGGCCGCCTATATCTTCATCTTCGTCGTCTTCGCCGCGTTCCTGGAACGCGCCGGAATGATCGCGCTGTTCAACGACGTGGCGCTCGGCCTCGTCGGCGCGTGGCGCGGCGGCCCGGCGCAGGTCTGCGTCATGTCCTCGGCGCTGATGGGCACGATCTCCGGCTCCGGCGTCGCCAATGTGGTCGCCAGCGGCCAGTTCACCATCCCGCTGATGAAGCGCTTCGGCTTCCGCGCCGCCTTCGCCGGCGGCGTCGAGGCCACCTCCTCCATGGGCGGGCAGATCATGCCGCCCGTCATGGGTGCGGTCGCCTTCATCATGTCGGAAACCCTGAACGTGCCCTATGCCGACATCGTCAAGGCGGCGCTGATCCCGGCGATGCTCTATTTCGGCACCTGCTTCTGGATGGTGCATCTGGAGGCCGGCAAGGCGGGGCTCAGCGGCATGGACAAGGCGACCCTGCCCGACGCGTGGGCGGCGGTGCGCCAGCACTGGCCGCTGGTGCTGCCGCTCGCCGTGCTCGTCTACCTGCTGTTCGCCGGCTACACGCCGATCTTCGCCGGCACGATGGGGCTGGCGCTGGTGGTGGTGCTCATCCTCGGCATGCCGCTCGCCGCGCGCATCGGGCCGTTCGCCTTCCGCGTCGTGTTCTGGGTGGCGCTGGGCATCGCGGCGGCGTCCTTTCTGCGCTACGGCGTCAACCTGCTGGCGCTGGTCATCGGCGCGCTCGTGCTGGCCTGCGCCGTGTTCAGGGGCGGGCGCGAGACGCTGGTCCTCTGTGTCGAATCGCTGGCCGAAGGGGCGAAGAACGCGCTGCCGGTCGGCATCGCCTGCGCCATCGTCGGCATCGTCATCGGCACGCTGACGCTGACGGGCATCGCCTCCACCTTCATCGGCTGGATCATCTCGATCGGTCAGGACAATCTCTTCCTGTCGCTGGTGCTCACCATGGTCACCTGCCTGGTGCTCGGCATGGGCATCCCGACCATCCCGAACTACATCATCACCTCCTCGCTCGCCGGCCCGGCGCTGCTGGCGCTCGACGTGCCGCTGCTTGTCAGCCACATGTTCGTCTTCTATTTCGGCATCATGGCCGACCTGACGCCGCCGGTGGCGCTGGCCTGCTTCGCCGCCGCGCCGATGGCCAAGGAGAGCGGGCTGAAGATCTCCATCCAGGCCACCAAGCTCGCCACAGCCGGCTTCCTGGTGCCGTTCATGGCCGTCTACACGCCCTCGCTGATGCTGCAGGACGGCGGCGGCATCGCCGCCGCGCTCGGCTATCCCGTCGAGGTCGCCTACATCGTCTTCAAGGCCTGCGCCGCCATCGGCCTGTGGGGCGTGGCGGTGGTCGGCTTCCTGGTCGGCCGCGCCGCCTGGTGGGAGCGCATCGCCGCCTTCGCCGCCGGCATCCTGCTGGTGCTGGCCCTGCCGCTGACCGACGAGGCCGGCTTCGCGCTCGGCGCGGCCGTCGTCGGATGGCACTGGTGGCGGCGTCGGCCTGCGCGCGCCATGGCGTCGTAGGCCGTCTCGCGGGCGATGACCGCGCTCTGCATCCTCGCCGCCGGCAAGACCCTGACCCTTGCCGCCGCGACCTTTACGCTTGCCTGGACACACTCCGTCGAAAAGACCCGCTGGGAGGAGGACTGGCGCCTCCAGCCCGCCGGGCTGGAGATCATCGCGGCGCGCGTGAAAGGGTCAGGGGCGGGCATGGACCCGCCCGAAGGCGCGGTGCTGCGGGATGGATGGTGGGCCTATGCGCCAAAGCTGCCCGTCCAGCGCAGGATCGTGCTCGGCGCGTCTGGCGCCACCGTTTCCGGCTGGTCGCTCTGCGGGGAGGGGCGCTGCCTCGTTCTGGGAGCCGCCGAGGGCGATCCAGTCACGCTCTATCGCTGCGGCGGCGACCCGCCTCAGTGAACGACGCGGATGCCGCGCGTCGAGACGCGCGCGCAGGCCGGGCCGGGGCCGCGCATGTAATGGCGCTCGGGCCGGTAGCTCGGCGCGACGAACTCGCGGAGCGCGGCGGCATAGGTCGCCAGTTGATCAAGGATACGCATTTCAAAAAATCCCTGTCCTCGGATGTCCCTTCCGATCGCCGCGAAGTATGGACCATGGGTCTGAATACTCCGTGAACGCGATGTTAAGCTTCGGCCCGAATGGGGTTCGCGCATGGCCGCAAAAGGGCTGATTCGCGTTGATTTTCCGGATTCCGATTCTTTTCCGTGGGTGTGACTATCCGGGCACGGTGTTTCATCGCGATGCCGGCCGAGGGTCATTGCGTTTCGTCCCGGTATCGCTGGCCGGAAAACATGTGCCTTCCGCCTCTCCTGGGAACATTCGCCTGCGCGCGGAGTTCTGATCCCATCGGCGGCCGCGACAGGCCGCTCGCGGCTCGACAGCCCTCCAACTCACCGAATAACGAGGAAGGAAAGAATCATGGGTTTCTTTTCGAAAGACATCAAGACGCTGGACGATCTCTTTGTGCACACGCTGCGCGACATCTATTATGCCGAGAAACAGATCGAGAAGGCTTTGCCGAAGATGGTGGACAAGGCGACCGACGGCGGTCTGAAGGCCGGTTTCGAGAAGCATCTGCAAGAGACCAAGGGCCATATCGAACGCCTCGAGCAGGTTTTCGAGATGCACGGCGTCAAGGCCAAGGCCGTGAACTGCCCGGCCATCGACGGCATCCTCAAGGAAGCCGACGAGGTGGCGGGCGACGTCGAGGACAAGAACGTGCTGGACGCCGCCCTGATCGCCTCGGCGCAGGCGGTGGAGCACTATGAGATGACGCGCTACGGCACGCTGGTGGCCTGGGCCAAGCAGCTCGGCCGCAGCGACTGCGCCTCGGTTCTGGCCAAGAACCTCAAGGAGGAAGAGGCCACCGACAAGAAGCTGACGCAGATGGCCGAATCCAAGGTCAATCTGATGGCGGCCGAGTAAACAGTCTTTGCAGGAAAGCCGGGCGCGACCCTCGCGCCCGGCTTCTGCGTTCAGCCGTTGCCGATCAGGATGCCGGCCGCCAGCACCAGGCTGCCGCCGAGAACGACCTGCAGAGCGGCACGCAGGAACGGCGTCTCCATATAGCGGTTTTGGATGAAGGCGATCGCCCACAACTCCACGAACACCACGCCCACGGCGATCGCGGTCGCCGTGGCGAAATGCGGGATGAGATAGGGCAGGGCGTGCCCCAGTCCGCCCAGCGCCGTCATGATGCCCGACGCCAGCCCGCGCTTGACCGGCGAGCCGCGTCCCGACAGCCGCCCGTCATCATGCGCGGCCTCCGTGAAGCCCATCGAGATGCCGGCGCCGACCGAGGCCGAGAGGCCGACGAGGAACGTCTGCCGCGTGTCGCCGGTGGCGAAGGCGGCGGCGAAGATCGGCGCCAGCGTCGAAACCGAGCCGTCCATCAACCCTGCCAGTCCCGGCTGGACATAGGTCAGGATGAACTGCCAGCGTTCGTCGGCCACCTCCTGCTTCGCCACATCCTCCGGCACGTGTTTGAGGCCGAGCCGGTGCGCCAGGGTCTGATGCGCCTGTTCCGCCGCGGCGAGATCGCCGAGCAGCTTGCGCGTCTGCGCGTCCGCCGTCCTTTTCGCGGCCTCGATGTAGAAGCGCCGCGCCTGATCCTCCATGAGGTCGGCCTGCGCGCGCACCTTTTCGATACCCAGCGGCCGCACCAGCCAGTCCGCCTTGCGCTGGTAATACCCGCTGACATGCTCGCGGCGGATGAGCAGGATGCGATCGCCGAAACGCGCGCGATACCGCTCCACCAGGGCGGCGCGATGCCTGTCCTCCTCGGCCGCCATCTCCTCGAAGACCTTCGCGGACTGCGGGTAACGATCCCGCAGGCCGTCCGCATAGGCGCGATAGATGCGGCCGTCATCCTCCTCCGAGGAGATGGCCAGCGCCAGCATTTCCTGCTCCGACAGGGAATCGAACGGCCGCTTTCCGAAGCCGAGAATACGCGAAAACATGAGAGATGTCGCCTAGTTTAGAATTATTCTAAACTACATCGGGGAGACCTCCCGATCAAGGGCGAGCCGCGGCATTGCGGCGCGGCCGAACGTCTCTATATAGGCGAATGTAAGCCTATAGGATCCCGCCATGCCCGCGACGCCGCCCGACCCCAAGCTCATTCTGGAGCTCATCGACAGGCTTCAGGCCGATCTGGACCGGCTGAAGAGCATGGTCGGGCCGCCGAAGGTGGAATTCGACCCCTCCGACCCCCGCAACAAGACGGCGGACGGCAAGCTGAGCCCGGAAGGGGTGGAGTGCTGCTACCGGATGTTCGACGAAGGCCAGTCGCGCTATTCCGTCGCCCGCGCCATGAAGATTTCCTTCGCCGCCGCCACGCACCGGCTGAACGCCTGGCGCAAGGCCGGGGCGGAAAAGCGCGCCCGCGCCCTCATGGGCTGAGCGCAGGCGAGGGGCTGAACGCAGGAAAAGATTGAGGGAAGCGCTGCCCGGCCCTCAGTGCAGCAAGTCCACCGGCTCCTGCGGCTTCCTGACGTTTCCCGCCTCGTCCACCTGCGGATCGTCCGCCTGGCCGCGTTGACCGGTCGGACCCGAAGTGCCGGCATCGCCCGAAATGCCGGGGTCCTGAACTTCCGAGACGCGGCTGCGGCTCGTGGAATCCTTGTCGTCGCGCTCCGGCCTCGGCTGACCGTCAGGCGGCGTGGGCGATGTCTTCCTGGCCTTGCTGTCCATCAATACCTCCTCAGCGAACCGGCGGAACGGGGATGGGCTGGGCAGGCGGCATCGGCTCGGGCGGCGCCGGGTCGGGGGCCGGATCGGGATAGGGGGAGGGCTTTGGACCCGGGTTTCCTGCCCCCGGATATCCTGTCATCGTGCCGGACATTGGAGTGCTCCTTCACGGTGGAACGCCCTCGGTCGCCGCCGGTTCCCGCGCGGCGATGCCGGACCGCCGCTGTCAGCCTTTCGCGTAGGGGAAGTGGTGGTAGTAGGGCTGCGCCTCCTCCAGTGCGCGCGCGAAGGACGGACGCGCCATCAGCCGCGCGTGATAGGCGGCGAGGTGTTCCTGGCCGGGGTCGAAGCGCTGCACCTTCTCGGCATAGAACAGCGCCGGGGCGGCCGCGCAGTCGGCCATGGAGAACGCGTCGCCCGCCGCCCATGTCCGGCCGGCCATTTCGCGGTCGATCATGGCGTAGACGGTCGCCAGCTTCTGCCGCGCCTGCTCGACGCCGAAGGGATCGGCCTGGCCCTCCGGCCGCAGCCGGTCGATGACGATCTTCTGCATCGGATCCTGCACGTGCAGGTCGTAGAAGCGGTCCGCGGCGCGCACCGCCCGCGCCAGATCGCGGTCGTCGGGGACCAGCTTGACCGGTCCGGGAAAATGCTGGTCCAGATAGTCGATGACGATGCTGGTCTCGGCGATCGTCTCGCCCCGCGCCGAATCCACCAGAACCGGCATCAGGCCGAGCGGCGACAGCTTCATGAACCTGTCGCGCTCCGCGGGATCGCCCAGATCGACGAAGACCTTGTCGAACGGCGTGCCGTTCTCATAGAGCGCAATCAGCACCTTCTGGCAGAACGAGGCCAGCGGGTGGGAATGCAGCGTCAGCGTCATGTCCTGTCGCCTTCGGCCCGTTTCGTCTTCATGTCGAGACCACCCATTGTCGAGCGCGTGAAGCATCCGGTCAAGCCGTTTCGCCCCGTGCCCGGCGGGGGCTGTCCCTACCCGACGTCCTCGGCGACGGCATCCGGCACGGGCGCGATCTCCACCAGCGGCGCCGGGATGTCCGTCGTCTTCTCCGCCGCCTTGCAGATGTCGGCGATCACGCAGCGCGGGCATTCCGGCTTGCGCGCCTTGCACACATAGCGCCCGTGCAGGATCAGCCAGTGATGCGCGTGGCGCATGTATTTCTGCGGGATGATGCGCACCAGCCCGGCTTCCACCTGCTCGGGCGTCTTGCCGGGCGCCAGCCCCAGCCTGTTGCCGATGCGGAAGATATGCGTGTCCACCGCCATGGTCGGCTGGCCGAAGGCCATGTTCAGCACCACGTTGGCCGTCTTGCGGCCGACGCCGGGCAGCTTCACCAGCGCCTCGCGGTCGTCCGGCACCGCGCCGCCATGGTCGCGCAGCAGCGCCTGCGACAGGGCGATGACGTTCTTCGCCTTGGCGCGCCACAGGCCGATGGTGCGGATCATTTCGCCCACCGCCTCCTCGCCGAGAGCCACCATCTTCTGCGGCGTGTCGGCGGCCTTGAACAGCGCCTGCGTCGCCTTGTTCACGCCCGCATCCGTCGCCTGCGCCGACAGCACCACCGCGACCAGGAGCGTGAAGGCGTTGACATGCTCGAGTTCGCCCTTCGGCTCCGGCCGCTGCACGGCGAAGCGGCGAAAGATCTCCTCCACCTCGGCCGGCGTGTAGAGCGCATGCGGCCGCCTCGGGCGCGGCCTCGGCCTGACCGCCGCGCCGTCGCGGACCTTCACGGCGGCCGACGGCGCGGCATCTTTTCGCTTGGGCTTTTGCATCGCCCCTCTATATTCTACGCCCATGAGCGAAACAAATGCGCCGGCGGAAGCGGACGCGCCTTTTTTCCAGGCGCTGCTGACCCCCCACCGCTCGCTCGGGCGGCAGGGTTTCCTGGTCCTCATGGCCACGCTGACGGCCGGATGGCTGATCACCGGCCTGTTCTTCCTTGCCCATGGCGCGTGGCCCGTCTTCGGCTTCTTCGGGCTCGACGTGCTGCTGCTGTACGCCGCCTTCCGCATGAACTATCGCGCCGCCCGCGCGCGAGAGGAGGTGTCGGTGTCGCGCACCGCGCTCGACATCCGCAAGGTCGCGCCGTCCGGCCGCGCCGAGGTGCATCGCTTCAACCCGTTCTGGGCGCGGTTTTCCGTCGCCCGCCACGAGATGATCGGCGTCACCGCCATGACTGTCGAGGCGCAGGGGCGGTCGGTCGGCATCGGCGGCTTCCTCAATCCCGACGACCGGGAGAGCTTCGCCGCCGCCTTCGCGCAGGCTTTGGCGAAAGCACGCGCCTAGCAGGAAACGGGTGGAGAAGCGGGCTCATCGTCGCGATATTGGCGTACAAGGAGAAAACGCCATGAACGCCCAGACCGCGATCCTGACAAAGGACATCACCCCGCTTCCCGGCGACGCCCACGCGCATGATTACGAGACCGTGCGCCGCGTCATCGAGAAGATCACGCTGGACTATCGCGGCCAGCCCTCGCTGGAGGCGCTGGCGGCCGAGGTCGGCGAGACGCCGACGGCGCTGCAAAAGCTCTTCACCCGCTGGGCCGGCCTGAGCCCGAAGGCCTTCCTGCAGGCCGTGACGCTCGATCACGCGCGCAGGCTGCTCGACCAGGGCCTGCCGCTGCTCGAAGCCTCGCTGGAGGTCGGCATGTCCGGCCCCGGCCGCCTGCACGACCTGTTCGTGACGCATGAGGCCATGTCGCCGGGCGACTACAAGACGCGCGGCGCCGGGCTCACCATCCGCTACGGCTTCCACCTGTCGCCGTTCGGCGTGGCGCTGCTCATGGTCACCGACCGCGGCCTCGCCGGCCTGTCCTTCAACGACGCCGGCGCGGAGCGGGCGGCGTTCGCGGACATGGCGGGCCGCTGGCCCAACGCCTCTTATGTCGAGGACCCGGCGGCGACGGCGCCCTATGCGGCGCGCATCTTCGATCCGGCCCGCTGGCGCGACGAGCAGCCGCTGCGCGTCGTGCTGATCGGCACGGATTTCCAAGTGCGGGTCTGGGAGGCGCTGCTGAATATCCCGATGGGCCGGGCGCGGACCTATTCCTCGATCGCCGCCGAGATCGGCACCCCGGCGGCCAGCCGCGCGGTCGGCGCGGCGATCGGCGCGAATCCCATATCCTTCGTCGTCCCCTGCCACCGCGCGCTGGGAAAGTCCGGCGCGCTCACCGGCTATCACTGGGGCCTGACCCGCAAGCGCGCCATCCTAGGTTGGGAGGCCGGACGGCTGTCCTGCTGACGGATTAACCCCGTGTTAACCATGCGCCCTTAGGTTGTATTATTGTGAATAATGCACGCATAAGGCGATTTCCATGGAAAGCAAGCCTGTCCTCGCCGCCCTCGCGGCCTCCTGTCTGGCCGTGCCCGCCGGCGCGGCGAACGTCACCTTCGAGGGCTCGGTCACGCCGACCTGCACGCTCACGGTAAACTCCAACGGCATCATGAAGGTCAGCGCCAATCTCCAGTCGCTGAGTTCGCACAATGCCGGCGGACAGGCCGGCGTCGTCCAGCTCACCACGACGGGCGGCGTGCAGGTCAGCGTCGATCCCGTCACGGACGCCGACCTCAAGCCGTCGGCCGACACCAGCGCCACCACCTGGACGCCGACCTATGCGGCGGCGGGCGCCCACACGATCAGCGAGACCGGCAGCGCCACCACACTGTCGGCACCGGGAACCTCGACGGTCTCCGTCCACCTCGCCGGCACGAAGGCGGGCAGCGACCGCTTCGCGGCGGGCGACTATTCCGCCACCGTCGTCGTGCTCTGCGAGGAGTGAGGCGCGCCATGCGCAGGAGCCTAGCCGCGGCGGCGCTCGCCGCCCTGCTGTGCGTCCCGGCCGCCGGCCAGTCCATGTCGCCGATGCGCGGCCAGGTCGCGTCCTTCGACGACGCCTTCGCGGTGCGCGTCTTCCCGGCCAATCCCTATGGCCACCGCATCCGCATCGCCGTGCGCGTCTACGATCAGGAGTTCCGTCCGGTCGCGGCCCGCATAGCGCCCAACGATTTCATGCTCGGCGCCGATGCCTCCCGGCCGGTGCTGGTCGTCGTGCCCTTCGACGGCGCGGCGACGCGCAAAGTGCGTATCTGTACCGAAAGCGTTCCCTTTCCCGGCGAGCAAACGCAGATAAAGGCGCAGATATGCGGAAAATTCCTTGGGCAGCGGCGCTTCTGAGCCTTTCCTGTTCGCCCGCCGCCGCAGAGCCCGTCTACAACCTCAACCAGAGCCAGACCGGCTTCACGCTTCCGGGCGTCTCCCTGCCGCAGGGGCAAGACGAGGTGCGCGCCGCCGACGGCACCACCTGCCGCTCCTCCGTCTCCGGCACCGGCGCCTATCTCGACATCGGCGTGATCCGCGGCAACAACAGCGCCGACAACGACCTCGCCACCTATGGCCGCGTCGTCATCCCCATCGGCCGCAATCCGAAGCGCATCGATTGCTCGAAACTCTACCAGCTCGAGGTCGAGCGGCTCCAGATGGAGCTGAAGCTGCTCAAGATGGGCCTGGCCGAAGGCGGCGCGCGACCGGCCGGCGGGGCGACCGAGGCGTCCTGGGTGCAGGAAGGCTGGAGCGACAAGGGACGCGGCAGATGAGGGCTTTCGCCCTGGCGGCCTCCGCGATGCTGATGGCGGCGTCGCCCGCGCCGGCCGCCATCCTCGGCAGTTGCACGGTCGTCATCGGCGCGACCGGCAAGCTGCGCAACAATCCCGCCATCACGGTGCTGGGCTCCACGCAGCCGGGCGGCTCCAGCGCGACCGCAACGGTCACCGCCAGCTCGGTCCTGTGCAGCATCCTGAACCTGCTCGACTGCTATTCCGTCTCGACCCCCGCGCCGGCAGGCTTCCTCGCCGCGCCGGGCAATTATTCCAGCGCGCTCTTCTCCACCGTCTTCCGCCTCGGCTCGGGACCGGACAGGCCGGGCAACACGCCGTTCCGCGTCGCCAACGGCACCTATCAGATGCAGGTCGACCTGACCGCCGCCTCCACCGCCGGCATCTTTCCCGCCGGGCCGTACCGCGCCGAGGTCACCGTCCGCTGCGAATGAGCTTTTTCGCCGCGCCGCGCCGGGTTAGCCTCGCCGCGACAGGGAGGCGCGCAAAATGGTCATCGTCATCGGCTCCATCAATCTCGACCTGATAGCCACCGTGGCGCGCCTGCCGTCGCCGGGCGAGACCGTGCCAGGCGACGGCTTCTCCACCGCGCCGGGCGGCAAGGGCGCCAATCAGGCGCTCGCCGCCGCCCGCGCCCGCGCCACCGTGCGCATGGTCGGCGCGGTGGGGCGCGACGCCTTTGCCGCGGAAGCGCTGGCGCTGCTGGCGGAAGGCGGCGTCGACCTGTCGGCCATCCGCCATGTCGAGGCGGCGACGGGTGTCGCGCTCATTCTGGTCGAAAAGGCCGGCGAGAACGTCATCGCCGTGGTTCCGGGCGCCAATGCAACCGTCCTGCCGGCGCAACTCGCGCAGGTCGCGATCGGCGAGGGCGAAATCGTCATGCTCCAGCACGAAATCCCGCTGGAAACGGTCGAGGCGGCCTTGGACGCCGCCCGAGCGGCAGGCGCGAAAAGCATTCTCAACACCGCCCCCTACCGCGAGGAGGCAGCCGCTTTTCTCGCCAGGGCGGACTATGTCGTCGCCAACGAGACGGAATTCGACCTGTATGCGGGGACGCTCGGCCTGTCCGGCGACGATCGCGAAACGCGGATGCGCGATTTTACCGGCTCGACGGGCGCAACCCTCGTCGTCACGCTGGGCGGCGAGGGTGTCGTCGCGGTCACGCCGGACGGTATCCTGCACATCGCCGCCCTGCCGGTCGAGCCCGTCGACACGGTCGGCGCCGGCGACACGTTCTGCGGCTATTTCGCCGCCGGCCTCGCCGCCGGCATGCCGCTGCGCGAGGCGCTGCGCCGCGCCGCCGCCGCCGGCTCGCTCGCCTGCCTCGGGCCCGGCGCGCAGCCCTCCATCCCGCTGGCGGCCGAGGTGGACGAGGCGCTGGAATAGCGCCGACGCCCCCTCCGGCGCTTCGCGCCACCTCCCCCGTGGACGGGGGAGGATCAGGGTCGAAGCCGGCCGCGCCGCTTGGACCACGAAGTGGTGGAGGGGGCGCCCCCGGCCTCCGGCCTAACCCAGCCTTCCAACCCGCTCCGTCAGCATGGCGAAGAAGCCGTCGGCGTCGATGTCGCGCATGAAAGTGACGTTCTTCGGCAGCTTGGTCACGCCCCACCAGTCGGCCACCGTCATGCCCATGGTCAGCTCGGAGCAGGTTTCCACCGTGACGTTGCAGTAGCGGCCGGAAAACAGGTCCGGCTGGATGAGCCAGGCGATCACGCAGGGGTCGTGGAGCGGCCCGCCGTCAGTGCCGTATTTCTGCTCGTCATAGCGCTCGAAGAACTCCAGCATCTCGGCCACCGCCGAGCCGACCCTCGTGCCCAGCGCGCGGAATGCCTTCGTCCGCTTCGCCGTGGTCAGCGCCTTGTGCGTCACGTCGAGCGGCATCATGACGATCGGCGCGCCGCATCGCAGCACGAGGTCTGCCGCATGCGGATCGACATATATGTTGAACTCGGCCGCGGGCGTCACGTTGCCGCCTTCGAACAGGCCGCCGCCCATCAGCACGATCTGCTGGATCCGCGACGCGATCCGCGGCTCGCGCGCCAGCGCCAGCCCGATATTCGTCAGCGGCCCCAGCGTGCACAGCGTCACCGTGCCGGCCGGCTCGCGCATCAGCGTGTCGACGATGAAATCGACCGCGTGCCGGTCCTGCAGCGGCATCACCGGCTCCGGCAGCGCCGGCCCGTTGAGGCCGGTCTTGCCGTGCACCTCCTCGGCCGTCACCAGGCGGCGCATCATCGGCCGGTCCGCGCCGGCGAAGACCCTGATGTCGGTGCGCTTGGCCAGTTCGCACACTTTGCGCGCGTTGGTCTCGGTAAGCGCCAGCGGCACGTTGCCGGCGACGGCCGTGATGCCGAGCACTTCCAGCTCCGGGCTCGCCAGCGCCAGCAGGATGGCGACGGCGTCGTCCTGACCGGGATCGGCGTCGATGATGATGCGGGTCTTGTCGGGCATTTCGGGGTCCTGCTGCGCATGCTGTTCCGGCCGACCTTGAACTTGCCGGCGGAACCGACCATATCAACGGCATCGGGAAGAATGCCATCCGGGTTTTTCCTGATTATGTCGCTCTGAGAGGACATCGTAACATGACCCGCATGACCCCCTTCTCGAGTCCGCTTCTGCTCGGATTCGACACGATGGAGAAGACGCTGGAGCGCCTCTCCAAGACGGGTGATTCCTATCCGCCCTACAACATCGAGCGGCTGCGCTCGGCCGAGAACGCGCAGAGGCTGCGCATCACGCTGGCCGTCGCCGGATTCGCCGAGGCGGATCTGGAGGTGACGACCGAGGAGAACCAGCTCGTCGTGCGCGGCCGCCAGAACGACGACACCGAGCGCGAGTTCCTGCACCGCGGCATCGCCGCGCGCCAGTTCCAGCGCTGCTTCGTCCTGGCCGACGGCATGCGCGTGGTCGGCGCGGAGCTGAAGAACGGGCTTCTGTCGATCGATCTCGACAGGCCCGAGCCGGAAAGGCTGGTCCGCAAGATCAACATTTCCGTGAAGGACTGAACGTATGTCCGGGACCCCCTCGCGGGAACCGAAATGCTCTTACGCGGGTTGGTCCGTGGGACGCCCGCAGCAAGGAGGCTGAAATGGCTCACAACGAAACCGAAACCGTCCTGACGCAGCCCGTCCTGACAGAGGCCGATCTCGCCCATCTCGGCGAAGGAACGGTGGCGTATCTGCGCCAGATCGGCACCGATGAGCTGAAGGGCAAGTTCCCCGGCCTGCCGGAGATGACGCCCGGCCTCAAGCTGTGGGCCCTGTTCGCCGCCAACGGCCAGCCGATTCTCTTGTCCGACGAGCGCGACCGCGCGATCGCGGGCGCATTCGAGAACGACCTGGTTCCCGTCAGCATCCACTGACATCGCAAGGGCGGCCTCGGAGCCGCCCTTTTCGTATGGAAAAGCAGGCTCGGCCGGACGGTGCCGGATCAGGCCGCCTGCGAGCCCTGCGTGGTGGACAGAAGCGCGTGGATCGCGACTGGGTCGCTGGTCCCCCTGATCTTGGCCACCGTGGCGGGATCGCGCAGCACCCGGGCGATCCGCGACAGGGCCTTGAGATGGTCCGCCCCCGCGCCGTCCTGCGCCAGGAGAAGGAAGACGAGGTCGACCGGCTGGTCATCCAGCGCCTCGAAATCGACCGGGGTCTCCAGCCGCGCGAACACGCCCATGATCCGCTTGATGCCCGGCAGCTTGCCGTGCGGAATGGCGATGCCGTTGCCGACGCCGGTCGAGCCCAGGCGCTCGCGCTGCAGGATGGTGTCGAAGATCTCGCGCTCCGGCAGGCCGGTCAGCGTGGCAGCCTTCTCCGCCAGCAGCTGCAGGAGCTGCTTCTTGGAATTGGCCTTCAGCGCCGGCATGATCGCCGAAGCCTCAATCAGATCGCTGAGATCCATCGAAAAATCCTCTGCTCTTCGCGGAGCGCAGCGCCATGACGCCGCGCTGGCAGACAAGGGATGCTTTCAGGCCGTTCGGGCGTTTGACGGGTCGATCCAGCCGATATTGCCGTCGGCGCGGCGGTAGACGACGTTCACTTCGTCGTTGCCGGCGTTGCGGAACACGAAGACCGGGCTGTCCTTGGTGTCCAGCTCGATGATCGCGGAGGCCACCGACATCGTCTTCAGCGCCACGGTCGATTCGGCCACCACCGCGGGCGCGAAATCGTCGGGCACCTCCTCGTCCTCTTCGGCCACCGGCGCCATGATCGTGTAGGCGATGTCGGAGCGCTGCGCGGAACTGGCGCCGTTGCCGGCGTCGTGCGATTTCAGCCGCCGCTTGTAGCGCCGCAGCCGCTTCTCGATGCGATCGGCCGCCGCCTCGAACGCCGCTTGCGGCTCATAGGCTTGGCCGGTCGCCTGCAGATCCATGCCCGAATCGAGGAAGATCACGCAATCGGCGGTGAAGCGCGCGCCGGACTTCTCCATCGTCACATGGCCCTTGAAGCCGCCGTCGAAATATTTTTCGATGGCATCCCCCACACGTTCGGAAATCCGCGCGCGAAACGCGTCTCCGATGTCCATGTGTTTCCCCGAGATCCGCAGGCTCATCTTTGGCCGACCTTCCTGTTCAGATTCTGGTTGCGGTGAGTTTATACCGCTGGCCGGGAGGCACAAGTTTTCTTCGGCCGTGAAGCCGATCTCCAGCCCAGACCCTTCGATTGTTCACAAGCCGTCTCCGGACGGTTCGCGGCGGCAACCCCGGCCTTCATGCGGGCGGGCTTCTAGTCACTTCGCCGTGTGTTGTCAATGAAGCCGGCGCCGGGAAGCGGGCGGCGGGCTCAGCGTCCGGCCATCGCCAGCGCGCGCTTTTCGCGCCGCCGCTGCACGGAGGAGGGGATATTCATGCCTTCGCGGTATTTGGCCACCGTGCGCCTGGCGATGTCGATGCCGTTTTCCCGCAGCATGTCGACGATGGCGTCGTCGGACAGCACGTCGACCGGCTTCTCCTCGTCGATCATCCTGCGGATGCGGTCGCGCACCGCTTCGGAGGAATGCGCGTCGCTGCCGTCGGCCGCCGCGATGGAGGCGGTGAAGAAATAGCGCAGCTCGAAGATGCCGCGCGGGGTCAGCATGTATTTGCCGGAGGTGACGCGGCTGACAGTCGATTCGTGCATGCCGATGGCGTCGGCCACCATGCGCAGGTTGAGCGGCTTGAGGTGCTGCACGCCGTGCGCGAGAAAGCCATCCTGCTGGCGCACGATCTCGGTCGCCACCTTCAGGATCGTCCGGGCGCGCTGGTCCAGGCTGCGGGTGAGCCAGTTGGCGCTGTTCAGGCATTCGCCGAGGAATTCCTTCTCCCGCGCGTCCCGCGCCCGCCCGGCGACATGCGCGAAATAGGTCTGGTCGACCAGCACGCGCGGCAGCGTGTCGGCGTTGAGCTCGACCGTCCAGCCGCCGCCCGGCGCGAGGCGAACCTCCACGTCGGCCACGATGCTCTGCGCCGTGCCGCCCGAGAAGGCCAGGCCGGGGCGCGGATCGAGCGCCCTGATCTCGGCCAGCATGGCGATCAAATCCTCCTCGTCCACGCCGCACAGCCGTTTCAGCGCGGCGAAGTCGCGCCGCGCCAGAAGGTCGAGATTGCCGATCAGGGCGCGCATGGCCGGGTCGAGCCTGTCGCGCTGCCTGAGCTGCAGCGACAGGCACTCGGCCAGATCGCGGCTGAACAGGCCGGGCGGGTCAAAGGTCTGGCAGGTGGCGAGCACGGCCTCCGCCTCCGTCGCCGGGACGCCCAGCCGCTCGGCGATCTCGGCGGTGTCGGCCCGCAGATAGCCTGCCTCGTCCAGCCATTCGGCGAGTTCGCGCGCCACCATGCCGCGCGCCGCGCCGTTCCTGGCGTCCGGAAAGGCGAGCGCGATCTGCCCGTGGACGTGATCGCGCAACGTCACCGGGCTGGCGGCCATGGCGTCGAAGTCGAAGCCTTCCGACGACCCCGAGGACAGGCCTGCCGCCGATTTCCACTGCGTCGCGAGATCGGGTCCGATCCGGTCGGACCGGCCGGGATCGTCGGGGAACATGTTTTCCAGCGAGGAATCGAGCTTGCCGGCGATCGCTTCCGCCGACCATTCCGGCTCGCTGCCCTCCCAGGCGGCAGGCTCGCCCTCGCTGCCCTCGGAAGCGGCATCGCGCTCCTCCTCGCGGCCGTCGGCGCGCTCCAGCAGCGGATTGCGCTCGATCTCCTCGTCGATGAAGCGCTCGAGCTCGACATGGCTGAGCTGCAGCAGCCGGATCGACTGCATGAGCTGCGGCGTCATCACGAGCGACTGCGACTGCCTGAGCTGGAGTTTCGCTGCCAACGCCATACAAAAGTCCACGAAAACCGCCCCCGGCTGCCCGGCGGACGCTGCGAATGTCTCGATCCAATGAAACTGGCCCGGCTTTTGCTTGTCAAGCTGTTCGGTCGAAGTTCCGCCGCCGGGTATGCGGGCGAACCCGTGCTACAGCGTGAAGCTCTCGCCGAGATAGAGCCGGCGCACGTCGGCATTGGCGACGATGTCGTCGGGCCGCCCGTGCGTCAGCACCTGCCCGGCATGGATGATATAGGCACGGTCGATGAGGCCGAGCGTCTCGCGCACATTGTGGTCGGTGATCAGCACGCCGATGCCGCGCGCGGTCAGATGCCGCACCAGTTGCTGGATGTCGGCCACCGCGATCGGGTCGATGCCGGCGAACGGCTCGTCGAGCAGCATGTAGTCCGGCCTCGACGCCAGGGCGCGGGCGATCTCCAGCCGCCGCCGCTCGCCGCCCGACAGCGCCACGGAGGGCGATTTGCGCAGATGCGTGATGTGGAACTCGTCGAGCAGCGCGTCGAGATCCTTCTCGCGCTGTCTGCGGCTCTTCTCGACCACCTCCAGCACGGCGCGGATGTTCTGCTCCACCGTCAGGCCGCGGAAGATCGACGCCTCCTGCGGCAGATAGCCGATTCCCAGCCGCGCGCGGCGGTACATCGGCATGGTCGTCACGTCGTAGCCGTCGATCTCGATCGTGCCCTGGTCGACCGGGATCAGTCCCGTCACCATGTAGAAGCAGGTGGTCTTGCCGGCGCCGTTGGGGCCGAGCAGCCCGACCGCCTCGCCGGCGCGCACGCCGAGCGACACGCCGCCCACCACCTGCCGGCCCTTGTAGCTTTTGCTCAGCCCCCTGGCGATCAGCGTGCCCTTGAAGCCGCCGCCATTCGTGCCCGCGACCGCCGGGGCGGGCGGCGCGCCGCGCTTGAACAGCCGTGTCAGCCCCGAGCCCTCAGCCATCGCCGTGCCGGTCAGTTGCGGGAGCCGGGCGTGATCGACATCATCACGCGGCCGCTGCCGCCCTGTCCGCCGGCGCAGCCCTCGACCTGCGCCTTGCCGGTCTTCATCTGAACCACCAGCTTGCAGCCGACCAGCACGTTCTTGTTCTGCGACAGCACCACCTCGCGGCCCGTCAGCGTCAGCACCTCGGACTTCATGTCGAACGTGCCCTTGTCGCCGGTGGCGACCTGGTCGTCGGACTTCACATAGACCTTGCCGTCAACCTCCAGCCGGTCGATGGTCGAGGAGCCGGTGGTCGCCGAGCCGCCATCCTTGGCGTAATAGACGACCATGCGGCCGGACTTGAGCACCGTCTGGGCCTGCGTCACGGTCACGTTGCCGGTGAATTCGGCGAGGTTCTCGGTCTCGCGCACCTCGAGCTTGTCGCTCTCGATCTGGATCGGCTGGTCGCCCGACAGTTTCAGGCCGGAGATGCGGCTTTCATTGCCGTTTCGCTCCAGCGTCTGAGCGAGGCCCGGCGAGGCGGCGGCGACCGCCGCGGCGGCGACAAGGGCGAAAAGGCTAGTTCGAAGCATTGGGTTCTCCGCTCGTCTGCCGCGGCAGGCTGGCCGTGGACGGGTCGATGTTCATCCTGACGCGCCGGTCGAACACCAGACGCTTGCCGTTGTCCAGCATTTCCATCGCCTCGGCCGTGATGCCGGCCCCGCGCAGCCGGATGTCGACCGGCTCGGAGCTGGTCAGCCGGCCGGAGGTGATGTCGAGGAAGGCGGATGTGAGCTGCGCCGACATGCCGTCCTCGGTGTTGACCTTGATGTCGTCCGTGAGCTTCAGCGTGTTGGCGGCGCGGTCATAGACGCCGAGCTTGGCGCGCACCTGCGCCCATTGCCCGACGTCCACCGGCATCCGCGCGTCGATCTGCTCCAGGCTGATGAGACCCTGCATGCCCGTCTCCTGCACGGCGCGCACAGCCGTCATCGTATAGGGCCGTCCGTCCCTGGTGAAGCCTTCGAGCTTGGGATTGGACATCACCAGCTTGCCCTCCGAGAAGGCCTGGTCCTCCACCGACGCGACCTCGACCGGCGCCGGACGGTTGACCAGATAGATGCCCGCGAACAGGGCGGCCAGGCCGACCGCCAGGAAGGGCAGGATGACCTTCAGCCGCCGGACCCGGCGCGAATGGCGCTCGGCGCGGCCGAACGCGACCGCGCGCGCCGCCGAGGCGCTCGCCGCCTGACTCGTCACCTCCTGCGCCGGATCGAACGATCGCGCCAAAATCCGCCTTCCCCTACCGCCTTCGATGCCGGCGGCGCACGGACGCTCCGCTGGAATGAATTGGATCGGCCGTCTGGCCGTCGCCCCGGTTCCGGCGGATGTTGCCTGCTTCCGCCGCCGCGGGGTGTTGCGTATCCGAACGACGAACCGGACGGGTTTTCCGCCCGGAATCGAACCCACGCACACCGCTGCGCCCCCAATATGGTGATTTTGCGGAGTTTCGCTAGTCCATGATAGCGCCGCGCGGCGGGCCCGGCGATGCGGGGTGGCGGCAGGGTTCGTCTTGCTCTAGAACGGCACGTCCTTCCGCGATGGAGTAGAGCGCCATGACGACGCGCGCCGACGAGCTTATCGACAGACGCAGACTGCGCCGCAAGCTGAGCTTCTGGCGCGTCCTGGCTCTCGTCGTCGCCGCCGCCGGCATCGCGGGCGTCGCCTGGTCCGCGTTCCGCGAGGATCTGGCAGCGGCGGGCGGCGACCACATCGCCAAGCTCAGGATCGAAGGCACCATCACCGAGGACGAGGACCTGCTCGATCGCATCGACGCGGTGCGCCGCGCCGGGACGGTCAAGGGCGTCATCCTGGCCATCGATTCCCCCGGCGGCACCACCGCCGGCGGCGAGGCGATCTTCGACGCCGTGCGCCGCCTGGCCGCCGAGAAGCCCGTCGTCGCCCAGGTCGGCACGCTGGCGGCGTCCGCCGGCTACATGATCGCCAGCGCCGCCGACCATATCGTCGCCCGGCAATCCTCGATCGTCGGCTCGATCGGCGTGCTCGTCCAGTTCCCCAACTTTTCCGGCCTCATGGACCGCGTCGGCATCACGCTCGACGAGGTCAAGTCCTCGCCGCTCAAGGCCGAGCCCTCGCCGTTCAATCCGACTACGGACGAGGAGCGGGCGATGATCCGCTCGATGATCATGGACAGCTACGACTGGTTCGTCGGCCTGGTCGACGACCGCCGCCCGCTCACCCGCGAGGAGGTGCTGGCGCTGGCCGACGGTTCGGTCTTCACCGGCCGCCAGGCGCTGCAGCGCAAGCTGGTCGACGAGCTCGGCGGCGAGGAGACCGCGAAGGACTGGCTGGTGTCCAAGGGCTTGAAGGACGACCTCAGGATACGCGAGTGGAAGCGCACGGATCGCCGCAGCGGCTACTTCTTCATGCGGGCCGCCGCCGCGCTGTGGAACCTGCTCGGCCTGCCCGGCGACGCGGCGGGCCTGCTGCCCGCAACCGGGGCCGACCGCTTGTTCCTTGACGGTCTGCTGTCGGTCTGGCACCCTGAAAAGCCTGCTTGGCCGGACTGAAAAAACAATAAAATCATTCTGATAGTATTTTGTTCACTATGATGTTGGCGGGGACGCGCTGATGATCAAATCCGAGCTGGTGCAAATCATTGCCTCTCGAAATCCGCACCTTTTCCTCCGCGACGTGGAGAACATCGTCAACGCGATCTTCGAGGAGATCACCACGGCGCTGGCCGAGGGCAACCGCGTCGAGCTGAGGGGTTTCGGCGCGTTTTCCGTGAAGAACCGCCCGGCCCGGACGGGACGCAACCCGCGCACCGGCGATTCGGTCGATGTCGAGGAGAAGTGGGTGCCGTTCTTCAAGACCGGCAAGGAACTGCGCGAGCGGCTGAACGACAAGTAGCGGCCGGCGCCGGCCGCAGCGACGGGAAAAGCATCATGGTCAACCGCGTCCTTCTGGTCGTCTTCTTCGTGCCGCTGGCCGTCGTGCTGGTGGCCTTGGCGGTCGCCAACCGCGCGGCCACCGCCTTCACCTTCGACCCGTTCAATCCCGGCAACCCCGCGCTCACGCTGCAGGCTCCGCTCTTCGTCTGGCTGTTCGCGGCGCTGGCGCTCGGCGCCGTCCTCGGCTCGCTCATCACCTGGGCCAAGCAGGGCCGCTATCGCCGCATGGCCCACCAGCGCGGGCTGGAGGCCGAGCGCCTGCGCCAGACCGCCGCCCAGAACCCGGGCCAGAACCCGGGCCAGCATCCCGCCTCGCCCCGAGCGCCGGCGCTTCCCCGCGCCTGAACCCCGCTTCGCGCGACATGCCGGGCAAGCTTCGCTTGTCCGTTCCATCCCGCTATGGCAGAAGCGCGGCGAATGACGGGAGATGTCCGTTGAAGCCTTCGCGCGAGCGACATCGCGACAAGCGACCCGAGGCGGCGCACCGCCAACCCGCCGTGGCCGCCGCGCCGCTCCGGCCTGCCCGCCGCGAGGGCGCGCTGCCGGCCGAAAGGCTGCCGCTGATCCTCGAGGTGCTGCCGAACGAGGACTACGCGCTGATCGACAGCGGCGACGGGCGCAAGCTGGAGCAGTACGGTCCCTACCGCATCGTGCGCCCCGAGGGGCAGGCGATCTGGCGACCGGCTCTGCCCGAAAAGGACTGGCACAAGGCCGACGCCGTCTTCACCGGCGACACGGACGAGGAAGGCATGGGCCGCTGGCGCTTCCCGCAAGCGCCGCTCGGCGAAACCTGGCCGATGACGCATGACGGCCTCCACTATCTCGGCCGCTTCACCTCCTTCCGGCATGTCGGCGTCTTTCCCGAGCAGGCGACCCACTGGGACCACATGGCGGGGCTGATCGCCGCCGCGAAGCGCCCGGTGAAGGTCCTGAACCTCTTCGGCTACACCGGCCTCGCCTCGCTGGTCGCGGCCCGCGCGGGAGCCGAGGTCACCCATGTCGACGCTTCGAAGAAGGCGATCGGCTGGGCGCGCGAGAACCAGGAGGTCGCGCGCCTGACGACCAGGCCGATCCGCTGGATCTGCGAGGACGCCATGAAGTTCGCCGAGCGCGAGGCGCGGCGCGGCTCCAGATACGACATCGTGCTGTTCGACCCGCCGGCCTATGGGCGCGGTCCGAAGGGCGAGGTCTGGCAGCTTTTCGAGGATCTGCCGGCGCTCACCGCGCTCTGCCGCGAAATATTGACGCCGAAGCCGATCGCCGTGGTGCTCACCGCCTATTCCATCCGCGCCTCCTTCTTCGCCATCCACGCGCTGATGCGCGACGCCTTCGCCGGCATGGGCGGGACGGTGGAATCGGGCGAGCTCGTCATCCGCGAGAAGACCGCCGGCCGCGCGCTTTCCACCTCGCTGTTCTCGCGCTGGGTGGCATGATGGCCGCCTGCGCCCCCTCCGTCTCTTCGGGGCACCTCCCCCGCTTCGCAGGGGAGAAAATGCCGGCCGCCACCGCGATCCTCCCCTGCGAAGCGGGGGAGGGGGACCATGCGAAGCATGGTGGAGGGGGCGTCCCCTTTGAAGGCGGCACGACATGAGCGAACGAACCGCCCCCGGCCGCGTCAAGGAGGTCACCAGCCTCTCCAATCCCATCGTCAAGGACATCAAGGCGCTGGCGCTGAAGAAATTCCGCGACCAGCACAACGCCTTCATGGCCGAGGGGCTGAAGCTGGTCATCGACGCGCTCGATCTCGGCTGGACGATCAGGACGCTCGTTTTCGCCAGATCGGCGCGCGGCAACGCCGCGGTGGAGAAGGTGGCGGCGCGCACGGTGGCGGCCGGCGGCGACGTGCTGGAAGTGCCCGAAAAGGTGCTCACCGCCATCACCCGGCGCGACAACCCGCAGGCGGTCGTCGGCGTCTTCGCCCAGCGCCTCGTGCCGCTGAGGGACATCCGCCCCGCGCCGGGCGACGTCTGGGTGGCGCTCGACCGCGTGCGCGACCCCGGCAATCTCGGCACCGTGATCCGCACGGCAGACGCGGTGGGCGCAAAAGGCGTCATCCTGGTCGGCGACACCACCGACCCGTTCTCGCTGGAAACGGTGCGCGCCACCATGGGCTCGCTCTTCACCGTGCCGGTCGCCCGGGCCACCGCCGAAGCCTTCCTGTCCTGGCGCAAGGGCTTTGCCGGACTCGTCGTCGGCACGCATCTCAAGGGCGCGGTCGACTATCGCGCCATCGACTACGGCCGCAAACCCGTGCTTCTTCTCATGGGCAACGAGCAGCAGGGGCTGACCGACGAGCTCGCCGCCGCCTGCGACCGGCTGGCGCGCATTCCGCAGGCGGGCAGGGCGGATTCGCTCAACCTCGCCGTCGCCACCGGGGTGATGCTGTTCGAGGTCCGGCGCGGCGCGCTCAAGCTCGGAGGCGAGACCAGGTGAGGAAGCTCGGCCCCTATCTCCTCCTTGTCCTGGCCGCCGTCGCGCTCGACCAGTGGATCAAGCATCTGGTGCAGACGCGCATGGAGATGTTCGAGAAGATCGACATCCTGCCCTTCCTGGCGCTGTTCCGCACCTACAACACCGGCGTCGCCTTCTCGATGCTGAGCTTCGTCGACGGCTGGGGGCTGATGGCCATCTCGGCCGTCATCATCGTCTTCGTTCTCTATCTCGCCGTCCGCACCGAGCCGGGGCACGTCTTCGCCCGCACCGGCTTCGCGCTGATCGTCGGCGGCGCGGCCGGAAACCTCATCGACCGCGCCTTGCTCGACCATGTCGTGGACTATGTCCTGTTCCACACGCCGGTCTGGTCCTTCGCCGTCTTCAACCTCGCGGACGCCTTCATCACGGTCGGCGCGGGGCTGGTCATCCTGCAGGAATTGCTGAACTGGCACGCCGAGAGAAAGGTCAAGTCATGACGGATACGTTCAAGGCCATTCTGGTCGACCGCGACGCGGACAAGAAGCAGCACCTGTCGGTCACGCAGATCGGCGAGGACCAGCTCATGGAGGGTGACGTCACGGTCGCCGTCGAGGCGACCACGGTGAACTACAAGGACGGGCTGGGAATCACCGGCAAATCGCCGATCTTCAAGCGCTATCCCATGATCCCCGGCATCGATTTCGCCGGCACGGTGCTGTCGTCCTCGCATCCGCGCTGGAAGACCGGCGATCGCGTCATCCTCAACGGCTGGGGCGTGGGCGAGGGCCACTACGGCGCCTATGCCGAGCGCGCCCGGGTCAAGGGCGACTGGCTGGTGCCGCTTCCCGCCGGGCTGAGCGCCAGGCAGGCGATGGCGGTCGGCACGGCGGGCTACACGGCGATGCTGTCGGTCATGGCGCTGGAGCGCTTCGGCATCACGCCCGCGCGCGGCCCGGTCGTCGTCACGGGCGCGGCCGGCGGCGTCGGCTCCACCTCCATCGCCATCCTGTCCAAGCTCGGCTACCACGTCGTCGCCTCGACGGGACGGCTCGAGGAGAGCGACTACCTGAAGAGCCTCGGCGCGTCCGAGATCATCGCCCGCGACGAGCTCACCGTCCCGGTGCGGCCGCTGGCCCGGGAGCGCTGGGCGGCCGGCATCGACAGCGTCGGCTCCACCACGCTCGCCAACGTGCTCGCCATGACCATGAGCGATGGCGCCGTCGCCGCCTGCGGGCTGGCGCAGGGCATGGACTTGCCGGCTTCCGTGGCGCCCTTCATCCTGCGCGGCGTCTCGCTGCTCGGCATCAACTCCGTCTACATGCCGGTCGAGCGCCGCATCGAGGCCTGGAACAGGATCGTCACCGATCTCGATCACGCCAAGCTCGCCGCGATCACCACGACGGTCGGCTTCGACGGCATCGTCAAGGTCGCGGAGGACATCATCGAGGGCCGCGTCCGGGGGCGCTTCGTCGTGGAAATGTAACGAAAACGGTCGCATGCCGGCGGATCGTTAAAATGCCGTCCAAACGCCGCAGGCTTCCCTAATCTCTGTCCAGCAAAGCTTTCGCACCATGGCGAAGGCTGATCCACTACCGGCGCCGCTCCTGCCGGCGAGCGAAGACGCGGCGCGCGAGTTTCGCGCGCCCGCCCCGGCGCGTCCGCGTCCGGCGTCGCCCGGCGTCGCCTCGCTCGTCCTGCTGGCGGCCACCTGCGCCTGCGCCATCGCGGCGCTGGGGGCGATCGCCGTTCTCGGCGGCGCGTCCCCCGCCGTCGCCGTGGCCTTCGCCGGGGTCGCCCTGGCGTCTTCGCTGATGCTGGCCGGCGGATGGCGGATCAGCCGGTCGAGGGCGGCGGCGCTGTCGCGGCTCGGCCAGTCCGGTCATGCCGAGATCGAGCGGCTGGCCGACCGGGTGTGGGAGCTTCAGGAAAGCGAGGAACGGTTTCGCGGCCTGATCGACGCGCTCGGCGACCTCGTCGTGCATCGCGACCGCGAGGGGCGCGTCGTCTACGTCAACAAGGTCTTCGCCGACCTGCTCGGCGAGGCGGCCGGCGCGGTGCTGGGCAGGACGCTGGCCGAGCTGGGCATCGAGGTCGGGATCGTGCCGGACGCCGCCTTCTCGGACGGCGAATGCCTGAGTTCCACCGATGTCGCCATCGGCACCATCGACGGGCCGCGCTGGTTCTCGTGGATCGAACTGTCGATCCGCGACAAGCAGACCGGCGAGGTCTGGCACAGGGCGATCGCGCGCGACATCACCGCCAGGAAGCGCGCCGAGGCCGCGCTGATCAGCGCCCGCGAGCGCGCCGAGCAGGCCAACAAGGCGAAGTCGCGCTTCCTGGCCACCGTCAGCCACGAGATCCGCACGCCCATGAACGGCATTATGGGCATGACCAAGCTGCTTGCCGACACCGCGCTGTCGGCCGAGCAGCGCACCTATGTCGGCGCCGTCTCGACCTCGGCCAGCGCGCTGCTCGCCCTCATCGAGGACCTGCTCGACTTCTCCAAGATCGAAGCCGGCCGTCTCGACATCGACCCGCAGCCCATGTCGCCGCGCGAGCTCGCCAACAATGTGGTCGAGCTTCTCGCCTCGCGCGCCTACGGCAAGGCCATCGGCCTCGGCTCGCATGTCGCGCCGGATGTTCCCCAGACCGTGACGGCCGATCCGGGCCGCATCCGCCAGATCCTGCTCAACCTCGTCGGCAACGCCGTCAAGTTCACCGACGAAGGCGGCGTCCTGCTCACGGTGGCGCGCGAGGATCGCGACGGTATGGACACGCTCGTCTTCGCCGTGCGCGATACCGGCGCCGGCATGCCCAAGGCCGATCTGGAGCGGATATTCGAGGAGTTCGAGCAGGCCGACGGCACCTCGACGCGCCGGCATGGCGGCGCCGGACTCGGCCTCGCCATCTCGCGGCGGCTGGCTGAGTCGATGGGCGGAAGCCTGACGGTGGACAGCGAGCCGGGCCGGGGCTCGACCTTCACCTTCGCCCTACCGCTGGCCGACGCCGGGGGCCCGGCGCTGCGGCGCGACGTCCTGTCGGGGCACAAGGTCGTCATCCTGTCGCGCAACGCCATCGAGGCCGAGGCGCTGGCCGTTTCCATCCGCGCCGAGGGCGGCGAGGCCGACATCGTCACCACCGTCCAGCAGGCGTCCGCCGCCGCAGACGGCTGCACCGCGCTGCTGGTCGACGCCGCCATGGAGAGCAAGGGCGGCCACATGCTGGCCTTGCTCAAGCGCCACGTCCACGGCGCGCAGGCCGTCACCCTGATCGCGCCGACCGATCGCGGCCGGCTCGCCGAGTTCAAGGCGAGCGGCTACGACACCTTCCTCGCCCGTCCGGTGCGCGGCGAGACGCTGCTGCGCATCCTGCTGGCCGGCATGAGCGTCACACCGGCCGCCCCGCCCGGCGAGACGATCGGTCAGTCCCCGGCCGACGACGCACCGCAGGCGCTGACCGTGCTGGTCGCGGAGGACAACGAGGTCAACGCCATGCTCGCCCGCGCCGCCCTGCTGAAGGCCGGACACCGCGTCGAGGTCGTCGGCAACGGCAAGGCGGCGGTCGAGGCGCTGACCGGCGGCGGCCGCCGCGTCCGCTACGACGTCGTGCTCATGGACATCCACATGCCGGTGATGGACGGCGCCGACGCCATCGCCGCCATCCGCCGCTACGAGGAGGAGGCGGGCGCGCCGCCGGTGCCGATCATGGTCCTGTCCGCGGACGGCCAGGACAGGACGCGTCACGCCCTGCTCGCGCATGGAGCCAGCGGCTTCATCGCCAAGCCAATCGACCCGGAGGCGCTAATCCGCGCGGTCGAGCAGACGGGCGGCTGATCCGCGTCGACCGGCCTGTTCGCCGCCGCGCCTACCGGTTGGCGTCGGCCTCGCGCGCGGCGGCCTCGCACCGGCGCCGGAATTCCTCCACCTCGCTTTCCATCAGGTGCTCGATGCCGATGAAGGTGTTGTGCGCCCGCGACACGCGGATCAGCTCGTCCAGCTTCGCCTGCATGGCCGCGCCGTCGCGGTTCTGCGTGTTCTGGATCAGGAACACCATCAGGAAGGTGACGATGGTCGTGCCCGTGTTGATGATGAGCTGCCAGGTGTCGCTGAAGCCGAACAGCGGCCCGCTGACGGCCCAGGCGAAGATGACCGCGCAGCACAGGATGAAGGTGACGGGCTTGCCGCTCGCCGCCGCGACCACATTCGCGATCCGGGTGAAATGCTTTTCCATCTCGTTCGTTCTATCGACCCGCCATCCACAGGAGGGCGGTCGTCACGAGGACGGCCGCGAACACCATGTGAACGTCGTGGATCATGCCGGAAATCCGTTGGCGCGCATCCCGTCCGTGGCGCGGGGAGGCTGCGTCAAACTAGTCAGTCGCGCGGGGCTTGGCAATGAACGCTGTTGGTATAGCATCGTCCCCGGTACGATCGGGGCGGGCGCCTTCGCGCCGCCGGCGTTTTGAAAAGGAGCGATCCGATGGCTTTCAAGACGATCCTTAGCGTGATGGGCGACGGCGACGGGGACGATCTCAGGATCGCCACGGACCTCGCCCGCGACCTCGGCGCGCATCTGTCGGTTCTCGTCCTCGGCATCGAGGCCTCGCCGCCGATCGGCGAGTTCGCGACCATGACCTCGGACCTGTGGCTGCAGGAACGCGAGGAAGTCTCCAGGCGTCTTCAGGCAAGTGTCGAGAGGACGCAGGCCGAGCTGGCGCGGCTCGCCATTTCCGCCGACGTCGAATCCGGCTCCGGCGAGCCGGCGCTGATCGACAAGCTGGTCGGCCGCCGTGCCCGCTATGCCGACCTCATCCTCATCGGGCCGGAGATGCTGGCCAACGACACGCTGAAGTCGCGCGTGATCGACGGCACGCTCTTCTCCTCCGGCCGCCCGATCCTGCTGGTGCCGGCCGGCGTGAAGGTGAATTCCTCGCCGAAGCGCATCCTCGTCGCCTGGGACGCCAAGGTGGAGGCCGCGCGCGCCGCGCGCGAGGCGCTCGGCCTGCTGATCCGCGCCGACGAGGTGCATCTGGTCATGGTCGACCCCGATGTCGACAAGCACGGCGCCGAGCCCGGCGCGGATGCGGCCACCTATCTCGCCCGCCACGGCATCAAGGTCACCGTCGACCGGCTGCCCAGCGAGGGGCGCTCGGTCGCCGAGGTGCTCAACCGCCACGCGGTCGACACGCAGGCCGATTTCCTCGTCATGGGCGCCTACAGCCATTCGCGCATGCGCGAACTGATCTTCGGCGGCGTCACCAGCTCCATGCTGGAGAAGCCCTCCCTCCCGCTGTTCATGGCGCGCTAGCGGAGGCGTCCGCCGTTTGCGGGCTTGACGCAGGCATGGAAAGCCCGATGAAGGTGTGACGGCGGCTCGCGCGGGCCGCCTTCGACACCGGATAGGGGATCGTTGCCGTTGACGCATGCGCAAGCTGATCCGGCTGGCCGTTTCGAGCGACTTCGCCGGGAAGGGTGGGTCGACTTCAAATCCGCTCCCTTCATCGATCTGGTCGGTCCCCTGTGGGAGCGGAGCGTCGACGGCGTGCCTCATCTGGGCTTCGTCGCGGAGCCCAGGCATGCCAACCGCGCCGGAGTCGTCCAGGGCGGGATGATCGCCACGCTTGCCGACGTGGCGCTGGGCCTCGCCGCCCGCGATCACGACCGCGGCCGAAGACAGGCCACGATCGAGCTCAACGTGCAGTATATCGATACGGGGCGTATCGGCGACTTCATCGTCGCCAGCGGCCGCGTGCTGCGGGAGACGCGGCACATCGCCTTCCTGTCCGGCGCGATCGAGGCGAACGGCCGCATCGTCGCCAGCATGTCGGGAGTCTGGAAGATCATCGGCCGCTGAACCCGCCTGACGTGCATCGGGCTTCCCCAGCGTCGGTCGCCGCGCGGAGAAACAGGTTCAAATCGTGAACAAAAACTGGCATGATGCGCCCATGCCTCTCGTGTCGACGAATCTTCAGCATCCCCTGGCCGACGGCCGCCAGTCCGAGCGGGCCATGGTGGTGCGGCGCGGCGTGCAGCGCCTGCTGGCCGAGATGGGCGCGCATGTGCTGCCGGAACTGTGCCTGTCCACCGGCCGGCGCGCCGATCTCGTCGCCCTGACCCGCAAGGGCGACATCTGGATCATCGAGATCAAATCCTCGGTGGAGGATTTCCGGGTCGACCGCAAATGGCCTGAATACAGGCTGCACTCCGACCGCTTCTTCTTCGCCACGCATCCCGAGGTGCCGGCCGCGATCTTCCCGCCGGAATGCGGCTTCATCCTGTCGGACGGCTACGGCGCGGAAATCATGCGCGATGCGCCCGAGCACAGGCTGGCGCCGCATGTGCGCAAGGCCGTCATGCTGCGCCTAGCACGCGCCGGCGCGGCGCGCCTGCTGGCGGCGGAACTGGCCGGCGTCCGCGTGCCCGCGCTGGACGGGGAAAGTGAGTGAAGAAGCGAATAGGGAGTAGCGAATAGCGAATAGAAGGCGTTTCTTTTTCTATTCGCTATTCGCTATTCGCTATTCGCTATTCGCTATTCGCTATTCGCTATTCGCTATTC